>NZ_JANAVH010000010.1:0-231045 GCF_024213215.1 Pseudomonas sp. SBB6
GTCAGGGTGCCGGCGCCATCGGCGCCAAACGCCGAGGTGAAGTTGGCGGCGAAGTTCTGCGTGGCGTTGGTTGCCAGTACGGTTTCGTCCACCGTCAGTATCGGCTCGGTGCCGGTGGTGTTGATGCTCGGGCCGTCATCCTTGAACACCAGGTTTTGCCCGATGTTCAGGGTGGCCTGGGCGCTGTCGCCGTCCTTGTCGGTTTTGGTTGCCGTCAGGGTCACCAGGTTGTCGGAGGTCAGGCTGGTGGAATCATCCGGATTGGTGGTGTCGGGATGGACCACGGCGCGGAGCTGGTCGAGGGTGACGTCACCGTTGGCGGCGACGCTGACGGTGAACACCAGTTGATTGGTCGTCGCCGTACGGCCTTCCACCACGCCGCTGTTGAGCGACAGGTTGACGGCCTCACCGGTGGCCGTGTCGGTCAGCCCGGAGGCCCCGGCCACCACGCCCAGCGCATAGGTCAGGGTGCCGGCACCATCGGCGCCAAACGCCGAGCTGAAGTTAGCCGCAAAGTTCTGCGTGGCATCGGTTGCCAGCACCGTTTCGTCCACCGTCAGCGTCGGTTCCGTGCCGGTGGTGCTGATGCTTGGCCCGTCATCTTTGAACACCAGGTTCTGCCCGATGTTGAGGGTGGCCTGGGCACTGTCACCATCCCCGTCGGTCTTGGTTGCCGTCAGGGTGACCAGGTTGTCGGAGGTCAGGCTGGTGGAATCATCCGGATTGGTGGTGTCGGGATGCACCACGGCGCGGAGCTGGTCGAGGGTGACGTCACCGTTGGCGGCGACGCTGACGGTGAACACCAGTTGATTGGTCGTCGCCGTACGGCCTTCCACCACGCCGCTGTTGAGCGACAGGTTGACGGCCTCACCGGTGGCCGTGTCGGTCAGCCCGGAGGCCCCGGCCACCACGCCCAGCGCATAGGTCAGGGTGCCGGCACCATCGGCGCCAAACGCCGAGCTGAAGTTAGCCGCAAAGTTCTGCGTGGCATCGGTTGCCAGCACCGTTTCGTCCACCGTCAGCGTCGGTTCCGTGCCGGTGGTGCTGATGCTTGGCCCGTCATCTTTGAACACCAGGTTCTGCCCGATGTTGAGGGTGGCCTGGGCACTGTCACCATCCCCGTCGGTCTTGGTTGCCGTCAGGGTGACCAGGTTGTCGGAGGTCAGGCTGGTGGAATCATCCGGATTGGTGGTGTCGGGATGCACCACGGCGCGGAGTTGGTCGAGGGTGACGTCACCGTTGGCGGCGACGCTGACGGTGAACACCAGTTCGTTGGTTATGGCCGTGCGGCCCTCCACCACACCGCTGTTGAGCGACAGGTTGACGGCCTCCCCGGTAGCGGTGTCAGTCAGCCCGGAGGCCCCCGCCACCACGCCCAGCGCATAGGTCAACGTACCGGCGCCATCGGCGCCGAACGCCGAGGTGAAGTTAGCCGCAAAGCTCTGCGTGGCGTTGGTCGCCAGTACGGTTTCATCGACTGTCAGTATCGGCTCAGTGCCGGTGGTGCTGATGCTCGGGCCGTCGTCCTTGAACACCAGATTTTGCCCGATGTTAAGGGTGGCCTGGGCGCTGTCGCCGTCCTTGTCGGTTTTGGTTGCCGTCAGAGTGACCAGGTTGTCCGAGGTCAGGCTGGTGGCGTCATCCGGATTGGTCGCGTCGGGATGGACCACGGCGCGGAGCTGATCGAGGGTGACGTCACCGTTGGCGGCGACGCTGACGGTGAACACCAGCTCGTTGGTTATGGCCGTGCGGCCTTCCACCACGCCGCTGTTGAGCGACAGGTTGACGGCCTCCCCGGTAGCGGTGTCAGTCAGCCCGGAGGCCCCCGCCACCACGCCCAGCGCATAGGTCAACGTGCCGGCGCCATCGGCGCCAAACGCCGAGGTGAAGTTAGCCGCAAAGTTCTGCGTGGCGTCGGTCGCCAGTACGGTTTCATCAACTGTCAGTATCGGCACGGTGCCGGTGGTGTTGATACTCGGGCCGTCATCCTTGAACACCAGGTTTTGCCCAATGTTGAGGGTGGCCTGGGCGCTGTCGCCGTCCTTGTCGGTCTTGGTTGCCGTCAGGGTCACCAGGTTGTCGGAGGTCAGGCTGGTCGAATCATCCGGATTGGTGGTGTCGGGATGCACCACGGCGCGGAGCTGGTCGAGGGTGACGTCACCGTTGGCGGCAACGCTGACGGTGAACACCAGTTGGTTGGTCGTGGCCGTACGGCCTTCGACCACGCCGCTGTTGAGCGACAGGTTGACCGCCTCACCGGTGGCGGTGTCGGTCAGCCCGGAAGCCCCGGCCACCACGCCCAGCGCATAGGTCAGCGTGCCGGCGCCATCGGCGCCAAACGCCGAGCTGAAGTTGGCAGCGAAGTTCTGCGTGGCATCGGTTGCCAGCACCGTTTCGTCCACCGTCAGCATCGGTTCCGTACCGGTGGTGCTGATGCTTGGGCCGTCATCTTTGAACACCAGGTTCTGCCCGATGTTGAGGGTCGCCTGGACGCTGTCGCCATCCCCGTCGGTTTTGGTTGCCGTCAGGGTGACCAGGTTGTCCGAGGTCAGGCTGGTGGAATCATCCGGATTGGTGGTGTCGGAATGCACTACGGCGCGGAGCTGGTCGAGGGTGACATCACCGTTGGCGGCGACGCTGACGGTGAACACCAGCTGATTGGTCGTCGCCGTGCGGCCTTCGACTACTGTGCCATTGAGCGACAGGTTGACGGCCTCTCCGGTAGCAGTGTCGGTCAAGCCGGAAGCCCCGGCCACCACACCCAGCGCATAGGTCAGCGTACCGGCGCCATCGGCGCCAAACGCCGAGGTGAAGTTGGCGGCGAAGTTCTGCGTGGCGTCGGTCGCCAGCACGGTTTCATCGACTGTCAGTATCGGCTCGGTGCCGGTGGTGCTGATGCTTGGGCCATCGTCCTCAAAGATCATCTTCGAGCCAATTTCGGCGGTCGTAGTAGAGGCTTGGCGCAGCGTGAAGCCACCGATATCGAAATCGGCGTGATTATTGCCCTTGGCGTCGGTGGCCGCGCCGTTCTCGATGAGCACGCGGTTGTGGTCTGCCGTTGTGGTGTATTCAATCTGGTAGCCAGCTTTAACGCCGGTGATGGTTGCAACCCCGGAAGCAAAGCTGATGACAATGGCCGGATCATTCGCCGAGCCGTCCGAGTTCTCGATCACCAGCCCGGTGCTGATGTTGATGACGCGAACATTGCTGATTGCAACCGACGCATCACCTACATAGCCGTTGATGAAATTCACGCCAGGTTCAGCAGCGGTGCTGAATGCGCTGACTTTTACCACCGCGCTCTTGCCGCTTTGCAACTGCACGACGTCGAACGTGGCCGACCTCGTATTGAAGACGTCGGTGAAGTCGATGTTGGATTCAACATCTGCTTCGTTCTGACTAAGGTTGGGAATGGTCACATTCTGCCGGGCACCGGTGACGAACGAAAAGCGGATGCCTTCCTGTTCGACAATCATCTGATTGTTGGTGCCGAAGGTGGTCGGGCCACCCGCCTGGCTGGTATTGATCGTGTCGCCCGTCGTTATATTGGCGCCGCTCGACTGGTCGGCGGGGTCCTTGCCGGTGGCGATAATGGTCGGGTCAGTAATCCGCAAGACTCCGCCGACGTCGACAACGGTCGGGGTCGCCTTCGTGAACATCAGGAACAGGTTCTGCCCGGAAGGCGCATTGGCCAGGCTGAATGCCAGGTCCTGGCTGGCGCCGATGAACACCTTGTTCAGCAGGTTGAGGGCATCGTCCGGGTTACTGGCGTCCGGATGCTTGAGCGGCTGGTATTCCACGGTCCAGATCTTGCCGCCGGTGACCGGCGATCCGCTTTCTTCAATGTAGGCCGCGAACACGATCGCGCCGGCTGGGCCCCCGGCTCGGCCTACCAGGATGTTGTTGTTGCTATCGGTATAGAGAAGGATGCTGGTGCCATCGAGGGTATCGAGTCCGCTGTCCAGGCCATTGAGCGGTGCGCCCAGGCTGTCGCTGAAGCTGACATCGGTAACGCTGCCGCCGGGTGCCGCGGTGATGGTGAACGCATCGCTGCCGGTGTTACCCACCGCACCCGTATAGCCACTCAGGGCTGCACCTGTTGCGGTACCTGCCCCCAACGCTGTCAACCGGGCAGCAAAGGCCGAGGGCAGCGCCGTGAGCAGAATATCATTGTCGTCAGCGTCTCCCGCAGGGCTTGCGGTGGCCGTGTTGTTCTGCAACCCGGCGGTCTCGTCCAACGAAACGTTCACCCCCGTCGCCACGACACTCAGGGCGCTGGCCACGCTGATGGCAGTGCTGGCGGGGGCGGCGTCTGCCTGGTTGGTGGAGGCGAGCGTGATGGGATACAGGCCGGCATCAGCGTCATCGGTAAGGTCGCTCGTCGGCGATGTGATTTTTTTGCGGATAGTCATAGCGCTCTCCCAAGCAATCCCAGCCACAGAGGCCGGAGCATGGAACCTTTACTGCTACCAGCCACCACTGTGAACAAGCGCGGGGAATTGCGCATCGGCCGATACTCCCAAGCGGCATGGGAGTTTCAGACTACTTGGGAGGGAGAACGGGATGACAAAGGCGTGCATCGCCTGTTCCGTTGCTGAATGAGGGGATCCGGATAGTCGTTGACCGGGCTCGACGCGCTCATCCCGCAGCCCTGCCATACTGATCAGCATGACCAGTGCAACCTTTCGCTTCTACGAGGAGCTCAACGATTTCCTGCCGGCCGAACGGCGGCGGCAGTCCTTCACCTGCGAGTGCGCGCGCGGGGCCACGGTCAAGCACATGATCGAGGCGCTTGGGATACCGCACACCGAGGTCGAGCTGGTGCTGCTCAACGACGAGTCGGTGGGCTTCGAGCGGGTGATCTTCGACCGTGACCGGCTGGCGGTGTATCCCAAGTTCGAAGCGCTGGACATCAGCCCGCTGCTACAGGTTCGTGCGCAACCTTTACGGGTGCTGCGCTTCATCGCTGATGCGCACCTTGGCGGGCTGGCCAGCCTGCTGCGCATGAGTGGCTTCGACACGCTCTACGACAATGGCTTCGAGGACGCCGAGATTGCCGAGATTGCTGCGCAGCAAGGACGCATCGTGCTAACCCGCGACCGCGAACTCCTCAAGCGGCGGATCATCAGCCACGGCTGTTACGTACATGCCCTGAAACCGTCGCTGCAACTGCGCGAATTGTACGAGCGCCTCGATCTGGCGCGTAGCGCGCGGCCATTCAGCCTGTGCCTTCATTGCAACCAGCCGCTGCACGCGATCAGCCCGGAACTGGCCCGGCCGCAGGTGCCGCCACGCATTGGCGCCCTCTATTCGCAATTCCTGCGCTGCGACGCCTGCCAACGGGTTTACTGGGAGGGTTCGCACTGGCGCGGCATGTGTGCACTGCTGGCACCGCTGCTGGACCAATAGCCAAGCGCATCGGGCCGGCTGCGTTGCCAGGGATAACTGGCTTTTGCGTCAGGTAGGTCAGGTTATATAGCCCCAAAGGCAAAATCCGAGGGATCGAACCGATCGCTCGTGTCCATCCGAACACTTCGCAGGCTCACTGTTTCCAGGTGTGACGCGTACAGAGGCTCAGAAAAGTAGCTAATCAGGAGGGAGCGACGGCGTGCGCCGATTGAGTTCAGACTGCCCGCATGCACTAAATCGACATCAAACACCAGGATGTCGCCAGCGGAGCCTGAAAGCTGCACAGACCGGGACTCGTCATTGAAGTCGAATGGCGGCTCTCCCTGCTCAGGGCGATGGCTGCCGGGGACGATACGTGTCGCGCCGTTCTCGGGACCATAATCGTCGAAATAAGCCAGCGCGCTCACTATGTCGCCTGGCCGTTGGGCCGACAAGTCGCGGTGCAGCTGCTGATGACCGTCACCTGCAAGGGGTTCGCGACCCTCCACCTGCGAGAGGAAGAACCGCTCTCCGATCAACTCACCAACCGCCGCCAGCACCTGCGGCAGACGACACACAGCCTGAACCGTCGAGTCAGTGTCTAACAGCGAATGGCGCCAGCCCATGCCACGCGGTACCGGCCATTGGCCCGATGGTGTCACCCCCGCATCGAACACGGCACGAAGGTCACCCAGCCACTCGGCCGGAATTGCTTGACGGAGCAGCACATAGCCATCTCGATGAAGTTGTTCGCGGTCAGTCATAGCTTCCTCAATGCCCTTACCACCCATGCGTCTTGCAGAACGGCCCAGAGCTGGACTAAAGCATTGGGCAATAGTCGGCCAATGATCAAGCGTAGCTTTTACCGGTCCAGTGAGCGGCGCGAACAGTATTGAGTGCCGTAATGAGAACCGGCCAGGTGCGAACATTTAGCACTCTAGTATTCAAGCCAAAGCAGCCGAAAAAAACCTGACTCCTTGTCCCGCAATGGGGCGGCCTGGGCTGGTGTACTGGCAACTAACGCCTCCCCCCCTGGCGACTTGTACTTATGGCGCCTGCGCTAACGACTGACGATGCCTGCTTCTCGCATCACCCCACTGCCCCGATCAACGCCGGATTTGCTAGCATCGGGCGCCCCCCACGGAGATTCATCGTTGCAAGGATAGCCATGAAGTCTTTCATTCGAATACTGCTTTTGATCACCATCGGTATCACACTCGGCACGCTCGCCGAGTACCTGGCCTGGGGCACGGCTGCAAAGTACGCCGTGATGCTCGCCGGGATCTGCATCGCGCAGCGTTGCCTGCGCTTCGAGGGCGCGTCATGACCCGGGCCGACCTGAATGTCCCTTTCGCAGAAAAGGATGAAGCCAAGGCCCTCGGCGCCCGCTGGGACCCGCAGCTGAAAACCTGGTACGTGCCTGAGGGCAAGGAGATCGGCTTGTTCGTGCGCTGGTTGCCCAGCCCACCGGAGCCGGCGCTGGAGCACCTGTCTGAGTACCAGATCCGCTCGCCCTACTACTACATTGCCGAGTCGCTGTCGGACTGCTGGAAGTGCAGCAACTGGGGCCGGGTGTTCGCCTTCCTCCTACCTCCGGAGCATGAGGAGTTCGAGGTGGTCGAGGATGAGGACGAAGCCTTCGCCCTGACCTGCCACCAAGGGTACTGGGCATGCCATGGCTACTACGCCAAGGTCTCGCAGCTAGCGTCGGTTTCGCCCGATGTGCTCGAGCAGCTTCGCCTGCGCACTCAGCAATACAAACCTGCACGTAGTAAAACCGCAGGCTGCATCTACTACATGAACCACTGCGAACACTGTGGCGCCAAGCTGGGCGACTTCTTCATGCACAGCGAGCCAGGCGGGGCATTTTTCCCGACCTGCCCTGAAGAGGCCGAACGCATCCAACTGCGCAGGGTTAATGGGGCATTTCGGGGCAACGGCAGCCTAGGCTTTTCGACACCCGACTTTGTGGAATACATGCAGCTGATTGGCTGATGAACGCGGATGAACTGCCGCGTTCGCGGGCAAGCCCATCCGCATCCAGCTGCGCAAGATAGCGCAGCAGCTCATCCTCTGCCCTCGCGCGGCGCGTACACCACGGCTTTTTCCCCCCGCCCTGGTTATCCCGGCAGGATGAGATTGACTTCGGTTTAATCAGTTTTAATGTAGAGTACATAACATTAATAGTTGAGAAATCTACATGATCGATTGGTCGCTATTGATTCTTGGTCTACCGACAGCGAATGCGACCGAGCGAATGCGTGCCTGGAGGACCCTGAAGTCTTCAGGCGCGACGGTTTTGCGCGACGGTGTCTATCTGCTCCCCGAGCTCAGCGTGAGCAAAGATGCATTCGAGACGGTCGAGCGAGACGTACTTAGCCTCAATGGCACGGCATACTTGCTGACGTTTTCGGCGCCGGAAGAACGCTTCAGTGCACTGTTCGACCGAAGCGATGACTACACCAAGCTGCTGGAAGACATTGCTGGCTGCCGAGCAGCGCTGACTCAGGACAATGCACCTCAAGTAGCGCGGCAGGTGAGAAAACTCAGGAAAGCCTATGGCCAGTTGACGACCATCGATTTTTTCCCTGGCGCACCCAAAGCCCAGGCCGATTCAGCGCTTCAAGACCTGGAGACGGCAATCAGTCGAGCGCTGTCTGCCGACGAGCCGACAGCCTATGAACAGCCGATCATCGTTCTTGATCGCAGCGCGTTTCAAAGGCGTAAATGGGCGACCCGAAAACGCCCGTGGGTAGACCGGCTTGCCTGCGCCTGGTTGATCCGCCGCTTTATCGATACGGACGCCAAAATCATCTGGCTGGATAGCCCGAAGGACTGTCCTGGCGAGGCGCTCGGTTTCGATTTCGATGGGGCCCAGTTCAGCCACACCGGCCAGCGAGTCTCCTTCGAGACCCTCATTGCCAGCTTTGCCCTTGAAGTATCGGGGCTATCGCGACTCGCCGCCGTCGTTCACTACCTGGACGTGGGGGGGAGCCAGCCCGTTGAAGCCCCAGGGATTGAGCGTGTCCTCACAGGGTTGCGGGAAAGTATTCTCGATGACGATCAACTGACCCAGGTTGCCGGGGGCATCTTTGATGGCCTCCTGGCGGCTTTCGCAAGCGAGGATGTTGCCAATGGTTGATACAACCTCTCCAATTAGCGATCAGCCGCAGGCTGATCCGCAGCCTGTCGGCTTGTTTGAAGCATTCCTGTTCTGGCTCAAACTTGGCTTCATCAGCTTTGGCGGCCCGGCAGGTCAGATTTCGATCATGCACCAGGAACTGGTCGAGCGTCGGCGCTGGATCAGTGAAAAGCGGTTTCTACACGCACTGAACTATTGCATGCTGCTGCCCGGCCCGGAGGCCCAGCAGCTTGCAACTTACATCGGTTGGTTGATGCACCGTTCCTGGGGAGGAGTGATTGCCGGGGCGCTGTTCGTGCTGCCGTCGCTTTTTATCCTGATCGGATTGTCCTGGGTCTATGTGGCCTTTGGTGAGGTGCCGGTGGTGGCCGGGATCTTCTACGGTATCAAGCCTGCGGTGACGGCGATTGTGGTTCACGCCGCTCACCGGATCGGCTCTCGGGCCCTGAAGAACGCTTGGCTTTGGGCGATTGCCGCAGCCTCCTTCGTGGCTATTTTTGCGTTGAACGTTCCGTTCCCGGTGATCGTGCTGGTTGCCGGTATCAGCGGTTATGTCGGTGGCCGCTTAGCCGCGGACAAGTTCGTCATTGGCGGCGGGCATGGTGCTGCGAAAGCCAATTACGGCCCCGCCCTGATCGATGACGACACGCCAACGCCCGAGCACGCGCGCTTTCGCTGGGCGCATCTACTGCGCCTGGCGCTGGTTGGTGCCGGGTTGTGGCTACTGCCAATGGGGGCATTGATAGGGTCGTTTGGCTGGGACAGCACCCTGACCCAGATGGGCTGGTTTTTCACCAAAGCCGCTTTGCTGACATTCGGCGGCGCCTACGCGGTGTTGCCTTACGTCTACCAGGGTGCCGTTGGTCATTACGGCTGGCTGACGCCTACCCAGATGATTGACGGGCTCGCGCTGGGCGAAACCACTCCTGGGCCACTCATCATGGTGGTGGCATTTGTGGGGTTTGTCGGTGGGTATGCCAACCCAATGTTTGGTGCCGATCAGCCTTTCCTTGCCGGCGCAATCGCGGCCAGCCTCGTCACCTGGTTTACGTTCCTGCCGTCTTTCCTTTTCATCCTGGCTGGCGGACCGTTGGTGGAGTCGACTCATAACGAGCTGAAGTTCACCGCCCCACTCACCGGCATCACCGCCGCAGTGGTAGGCGTGATCCTCAACCTGGCGCTGTTCTTCGGTTATCACGCGCTTTGGCCAAACGGCTTTAACGGCACGTTTGAATGGCCATCTGCGGTGATCGCGGTCGGTGCCGCCGTCGCCTTGTTTCGCTTCAAACGGGGAGTCATTCAAGTGCTGTTAGTCTGCGCGCTGGTTGGTATGACAGTGCATTTGCTACAGCGGTGAGGTGGAGTACATATGAACGTCCGCTTTTGCCCTCCCACAACGTGGTCGGCAACGCTACCGGCTGGCGGCGGCCAGACCTGGACACGGAGAAGCTCAACCGTGCACCAGGTAGGCCCCTGACGGAACCCGATACCGCAGCTTCTTGCATTTGCCGGGTGCGGGCTGATGCCCCGGCGGGCGATCAGGAAACCAGATTCGGCATTTACCCGGCGGCGGCAAATGGCTGCGGGGAATTACAACGTCATCGTACCCAGGCTGGGTGGATTGTTCGGCAACGCCCAGTGCTGCCTCGCTGCGCCTTTGCGCCTGCTCTTCCTGCCTCTTCTGTACTGCGACCAGGTCCGCCTTGACGCTGGGCGGGGTACCCGAAGACCGGGCCTGCTGCGCCGCCTGGATCAATTGGAAGTTGCGGTTGCGTAACTCGACGTTGCGACCAACCCGCATGTTCGAGCGCGCCGCCAAGGTTTCAGCCTGCTGGTACTGCCCCTGCTGAAGACGCAAGACACCGAGGTAATGCAGCGTCGCTGGATTGTTCGGCTGGATATGCAGGGCTCGCTCCAGCGTGGCAGCGGCTTGGTCCAACTGGCCATTTTCATACTGCCGCGAGGCGGTTTCGATGAGGGTGGTTGATGCGCTGTTACTGTGCGCGGCCGCTGTTCGTTCAGCAGCAACCGCACAAAACGACGCGACGGCGCAGAACACCAGGATCAGACCCGGGAGAAAATTCTTGGTTGGCATCAGGGGGCGGACTCGACTGATCTCGGACGGCACTGCCGTAAACAGACCACAGTGCTGCTCGGCATTGCCGATACAGGGCCCCCATTGACCTGGCCAGTACCCTGAAGTTCCCGTTGCAGCCGCCACCGCAACTTCGATTGTGACAGGCGGCGCCAGCCAACGCTGGCGCCGACCGACGGGCTCAAGGCTGCAGATTTACCAACCCTGGCACCGCCGCGCCACCCTCATGCCGAACGTCATGGCCACACGCAACGAAATCCTCCTTGCGCAGCACCACCAGTGCCAGCAGCGACGCGACCCCGGTCGCCACGTAGAAGTACCAGGGCGCAGTGATGTCGCCGGTGAGCTTGATCAGCCAGGTGGAGATCAGCGGCGCACTGCCGCCGAACACCGCCACCGGGATGTTGTAGGCCACGGCGATGCCGGTGGAGCGGATGCGCGTTGGCAGCAGCTCGCTCATCAGGGCGTAGGTCGAGGACGCGTACAGCCCGAACAGGACCGCCACGGCCATCAACGGCCAGAACAAGGTGGCCGGGGTGGCGCCGGGCGCGGTCTTGAAGAACCAGTACATGGCCAGCGTCGCCAGGGTGCCGATCACCATCAGGAACGGCTTGCGCCCATAACGATCGGTGAAGGCGCCGCCGAAGGGCATGACCACCGCCGCCGAAAGGCTGGCGACGAACACATAGAGCAAGGTGGTACCGCTGTCGAACTTGAGGGTGTTGGACATGTAGGTCGAGGCGAAGGTCAGCACCAGGTAGAAGATCGAACTGTGCAGGGTGATGATGAAGAACACCAGGGCGATCGAGCGCTTCCACTGCCAGACTTCGCGCAGCGGCGCCTTGGAGGTCTGCCCGGCCTCGACCAGGGCGAGAAACTCCGGGCTGTCCTCAAGTTTCAGGCGGATGTACATCGAGATGAAGCCCAGCGGCCCGGCGATCAGGAACGGGATCCGCCAGCCCCACTCCTGCATCAGTTCGGCGCCCAGGGCCCAGGTCATACCGTTGGCCACGGCGCCGCCCAGGAGCAGGCCGAGCACGGCGGTGACCATCAGCCAGCAGGTGGCGAACCCCCGGCGCCCAGGCCCGGCATATTCGGAAATGAAGCTGGTGATGGTGCCGATTTCGCCACCGGCGGAGAAGCCCTGCACACAGCGGATCAGCACCAGGATCACCGGCGCGGCAATGCCGATGCTGGCGTAGGTTGGCAACAGGCCCAGCAGGCAGGTGGAGCCGGCCATCATCACCAGCACGGTGATCAGGGTCTTGCGTCGGCCGATCCTGTCGGCCAGGGGGCCGAAGAACAGGCCGCCCAGGGGCCGGATGAAGAAGCTCAGGGCAAAGGCCGCGAAGCTTGCCAGCAGGCTGCTGGTGGGGTCGTCAGAGACGAAGAAGGCCTTGCCGATGTACAAGGCCAGAAAACCATAGACGCCATAGTCGTACCACTCGATCAAGTGGCCGGAAGTGGCGCCGATGAAGGCCCGGCGCCGCTGGCGCTGGGAGTTGGAAGTTGACACGCCCATCGTGGGGACTCCTGTCGTAGTGCTATCCATGAAATGCAGTGCTTCAGAGGTTGCTCAAAGGCCCCATGGGGTCCTGCAGCCACTGGCGCAAGCGGGTCTTGAGAATTTTGCCATAGCTGTTCTTCGGCAGCTCGGCACAAAACAGGTACTTCTTCGGTTTTTTGAACGAGGCCATGCGCGCCAGGAACCAATCGTTGAGTGCCTGCGCATCGAGGCTGTGGGGCGTGCGCAGGACCACGAAGGCCACCACCGACTCGCCCCAATGGGCGTCGGCCTCCCCCACCACGCACACTTCGAACACCTCGGGGTGCTGGACCAGCACTTCCTCGACTTCCCGCGGGTAGATGTTACTGCCGCCGGAGATGATCACATCCTTGCTGCGATCGGTAAGGGTCAGGTAGCCCTGTTCATTGAGGAAACCGATGTCGCCGGTACGCAGCCAGCCATCCACCAGGGCCTCCTGGGTGGCTTGCGGATTGTCCCAGTAACCCTGCATCACCGCCGCCCCGCGCACGGCGATTTCCCCAGGTTCGCCGGGGGCCAGGGGCTGGCCTTGCGCATCCACCACACGTACCTCGACGCAGGCGTGGGCACGCCCGACCGAGGCGGCAATGACCGGCCAGTCGGCATGCCCGCGGTCGGCGATGGCCTCCCGCGACAGCGCGCTGATGGTCATCGGGCATTCGCCCTGGCCGTAGATCTGCACCAGGCGCGGGCCGAAGGTGTCCAGGGCCTGGGCGAGGTCGGCCAGGTACATCGGCGCCCCGCCGTAGACGATGGTTTTGATCCCTTCGCCGCAATAGCCCTGCTGCCGGGCCTGGTCGACCATGCGCTTGACCATGGTCGGCGCGGCAAACAGGCTGACCTGGCCCAGCGCCTGCGCCAGCTCGAACAACTCCGCCGCCTGGAACCCCCGGGACGCCGGCACCACGTGCCGGGCGCCACAGCGCACATGGATGAAGTTGTACAGGCCGGCGCCGTGAGACATCGGCGCGGCATAGACCACCGCGTCATCAGCGGCCACCGGATCGACGTCCAGCGGATAGCACAAGGACATGGCGATCAGGTTGCCATGAGACAGCATCACGCCCTTGGAACGCCCGGTGGTGCCGGAGGTGTAGAACAGCCAGGCCAGGTCGCTGTCCTGCCGCGGATGTGGCTCCAGCAGTTCACCGCCCGGCACCGGGCCTTGATCGTCCGGCCCGGGTGCGGCCAGTTCGCGGCAGCCGACCGGCAGCGACGCGCTGTCGAACACCCGGCCCTCATCGGTATAGACCAGCCGTGCCCCGGCATTGTTAGCAATCCAGGCGGCTTCCAGTGCGTGCAGCTTACTGTTGATCGGCACCGCCACCGCCCCGCTCCACCAGATGGCGTACAACAGTTCGAGATAAGCGCAGCTGTTCTTCATCAGCAGCGCCACCCGGTCGCCCGGCACGATGCCGTACTCGTCGCACAGTTGCAGGGCGCGTGCCCGGGCCTGGGCGGCGAACGCCTGGTAGTCGGCGACCTCGCGGTACCCCTCGAACAGCGCCGGCCGCCGCGGCCAGCGCTGGGCCGCAGCGTGCAGCCAATGGGCGATGTTCATCCTCAGACCTTGACCGCTTGCAGGACGCTGGCGTAGTTGGCCACCGCCATGCCGCCCATGTTGAACAGCAAGCCGAACTCGGCACCGGGCACCCCCAGGCCGATAGGTTCACCGACCAGTTGGGCAAAGCCCAGGGCATGCATCGATACCCCGGTGGCCCCCACCGGATGCCCCTTGGCCTTGAGCCCGCCGGACAGGTTCACCGGCAGGCGGCCGCCCTGGCGTACGATGCCCGCGTCCAGCACCCGGTGGCCCTCGCCCTTGGGCGCCAGGCCCATGGCTTCGTAGATCAGCAGTTCGGCGATGGTGAAGCAGTCGTGGACCTCGGCGAAACTCAGGTCGCCGAGGGTCACCCCGGCCTCGCGCAGGGCCCCCTGGATGGCCCGTTGCGGCCCCTCGAAGGCCAGCACGTCGCGGCGCGACAAGGGCAGGAAGTCGTTCACCTGGGTCATGGCACGGATCGCCACCTGGCGCCGCATCGAACGGGCGCGCCGCGGCGAGGCGAGGATGATCGCCGCCGCACCGTCGCTGATCAGCGAGCAGTCGGTCAGGCGCAGTGGCGGAGCGATCAGCGGGTTGCCTTGGGAAACATTGTTGCAGTGTTCGAAGTCCATCACCCGGTGCATCTGCGCCAGGGGGTTGGCCATGGCATTGGCGTGATTCTTCACCGCGATCGCGGCCATCGAGGCCAAGGGGCTGTGGTAGCGCTCGGCGTACTGCTGCGCCACCTGGCCAAACAGCTGGGCGAAGCTCAGGCCGGCCTCCTGAAGGGCGTTCTGGTAGCCGGCGCCGGCCAGGGCCCGGGTGACTTCGACGGTGCTGTTGCCGGTCATTTTCTCCGCGCCGACCACCAGTACCAGTTCGGCGGCACCGCTGCGGATCGCGTTGATCCCGGCCTGGATCGCCGCTGAGCCTGAGGCGCAAGCGTTCTCGCAGCGCGTGGCGGGCTTGAAGCGCAGTTGCGGGTCGGCCTGGAGCATCAGCGAGGCGGGGAAACCATCCGCCACCAAGCCGGAGTTGAAGTGCCCGAGAAACAGTGCGTCGATTTCTGCTGCGTCGATCGCCGCGTCCGCCAAGGCGTCGCGGGTAACCTTGACGATCAGGTCCTCGAGGTTCAGGCCGTCCAGGCGACCGAAAGGACTGTGGGCGGCTGCGACGATGGATACGGAATCGTGAGTCATGGTGATTTTCTTCTGTCCTTGAAGCGCGTATTCCATACAATGATTCAGTGCCCGAATAGCACGCTAGTTGGGGCAACTACTTACGCCAGTAAGTAGTACCCGAGATAAACCCAAGGCAGGATGCCTGATGACCGTACACGATCCGCGATTCCAGGACCTCGAGCGCCTGGCCTTCCAGGTTTCTCCCGCACCGCAGATGATCACCGGACATCGGCGCATGCTCGACTGCAACCAGGCCTTCGTCCGCCTGTTCGGCTACGAGCGCGAACACTTGCAGGGCCACCTGACCCTGCTGCTGTACCCCTCCCAAGCCGACTACCAGAGCATCGGCGAGCGCAGCGAGCACTGGCTGCGCAACGGCCCCGGCGCCTTCTACTCCGACGAGCGCTTCATGCAGCATCGCAACGGCGAGGTGTTCTGGGCCCGGGCCCACGGGTTTTCCCTGACGGTCGAGGACCCGTTCAAACTGATGGTCTGGCATTTCGAGCGCCTGGACCGTCAGCCGGCGCCGACCATCCAGCTGACCCCGCGCGAACGGGAGATCTCGCTGCACATCGTCAACGGCCTGACCTGCAAGGAAGTGGCGCGCAAACTGGGCATTTCCCACCGCACCGTGGAAGTCCATCGCGCCCGGCTGATGAAGAAGCTTCAGGCCAAGAACAGTGCAGAGCTGGTGTCGAAAATCATCTTCATCACTTGAGGCTGCGAGCTTATCCATTTGCTGTGGCGCCGAATGGATAAGCTCGCAGCCTCAACAACCCAACCCAAGGACCATAGCCCCGGGATTGCGTGAAGAACCATTTTTTCGACCAAGAGTTTTCATCCATGGATGCCCGTTTCTCTATTTCATTAGCCCTGCTGCTCGCCCCCGCCCAAGCCGCAACCACCGGCCAAATACCCTGTCCTTGAAGTGTTCGAGCAACTGATCGACGAACCGGCCGCACCCGACTCGATCATCCGCCAAGGTGACTAGGTAGAGGACACGTTGCGCGTCACCGGCTGGAGCTTCACAGGCGGCTGGCAACACCTGCCGGAGCACAGCGAAGGGGCCTTTCGCCAGTACAGTCACCTGCAAGGTCGGCGCCGCGCTGCCAGCCAGCCAGATAAACCCCGCCTTGCAAGGCATGTCCAAGCCACTGACCTGCTCCAAGCTCAAGACCGCAGTCAGAAGCGGTCATTTACAGTCCAGAAAAAAGTGAGACTCAGGCGGGTATGGGATATCTTGCTGGCCTCGAAACCGACTTGCATTCATGGAGGAAAAATTGCGGATTTACATTACAGGGGCTTCGTGTGCGGGCGTGACCACTTTGGGTCAAAACCTCGCAACTCTGCTTGGTGTACGACATGCAGATGTCGATGATTTTTTCTGGATGCCCACGAACCCTCCTTTTACGACCAAGCGACCTGTCAGTGAGCGTGTGCCATTGCTCCAGCAAACACTCGGTGACGAAGACTGGCTGCTGACCGGTTCTTGTATCGGTTGGGGAGATGCGTTGATTGCCCATGCCGATCTGATTGTGTTTGTTGTGACCGCAACGCCCGTTCGCCTTGAACGGCTGGCCGCACGTGAAAAAGAGCGCTTTGGAGATCGGATAGCACCAGGTGGTGACATGCATGAGATACATGTGGCCTTTCGGGAATGGGCCTCGCAGTATGACAATCCGAACTTTTCAGGACGCAACCGAGCGTGGCATGAGGCGTGGCTATCAGAGCAAACGGCTCCGGTCTTACGGCTTGACGGGATGAACAGTGCTGAACAGATGGCTGCGGATGTCATTCATGCGTTGTCGCAAGTATCGCAATAGCTCGAAGCCGGAACGGTCGAGGCACGACGTTCAACGCGTTTTAGTGATGTCCGCCATGGGTCGGTTTCCACCCTTGTCGCGCAGGCATATTTCGTAAAGACCCTAATGAACACTCTGGGTTCAAATGTTATCGAGCGCATTGAGCGTTGCATTGGTAACGCTGGGCTTGCCCTCGATGCGGATCCTATTCATACAACACGGACAAATAAAAATTAAAATACCATTCATTGCTTTACTCGGGATGTTTTCACTCATTCAAACATCACCCGCCTTCGCGGATAATACCAATGGGAAAAATCTCTATTTACAGAGATGTGCCGTGTGTCACGGAGCAGATATCAAGGGGACAGGGCCATTGGCCAATAAAAGCAATCCGCCAACCCCTGACCTTACAACATCGGCTTTCAAGAGGCGACTGAGTGATTACCCGGGTGTTATTGTATCTTCCATAATACTTCGCCCCAATGGAAACTTAATTCCAAAGACGCTACAGGAGAACGGTGTAAAGATACCGCCGCACGCCTGGAGCATTAAGGATCTGCGCGATCTACATCAATACATGAGTGGTGTGATTTCAAAAACACGATGATCTTGAGATGAGCGGCAGGTGCACGCCATGTACCGGGGTCGTGGCTTGCCCGCAGGGGGCTGAGCCCGAGGTTCGAAGGTGCAGCGATTGCCTGCATGGGAAGGTAGATTGGCGACGCAGGATTTTCTTGAACCTCCACATGGAAAATCCTGCCTACACCAATCGTAAGGTAGTGATCGCCAGAATGAGGGCCGCTACGAACGCTACAGGCTCTCGTCAAGGAACTTGACCACGGTACCCATGCAGGCCACCCGCTCCTCCACATGGGGCATGTGGCTGGAGTTCTCGAACAATGCCCAGCGGATGCCCGGGATCAGGTCCAAGTACGGCTTGACCACCAGCGGCGTGGCTTCGTCATGGCGTCCTGATATCAGCAGGCTCGGCACGTTGATCTGCGGCAGGCGGTCGACGATGGTCCAGTCCTTGGTGCTGCCGATGATGTGGAACTCGTTGGGTCCGGTCATGGCGTGGTACACGGTCGGGTCGGCATCGACCTGGGCGAAGGTGCGGGCCACCTCGTCCGGCCAGGGGTTCAGGCGGCACACGTGACGGTCGTAGAACACCCGGGTGGCGGCGATGTAGTCGGCGGCGGTGTAGTCGCCCACGGCTTCATGGCGCAACAGTGTGGCCTGCACGTCCTTGGGCAGCCTCTCGCGCAGGCGGTTGGCCTCGCTGACCCAGGTGCGCATGTCTGCCGGCGAGTTGGCGATCACCAGGCAACGCAGGCCCGCCGGGCGCTGCACCGCGTGCTCGCTGGCCAGCATGCCACCCCAGGACTGACCCAGCAGGGCGTAGCGGTCGCTGATACCCAGGTGCTCGAGCAGGTTGTCGAGCTCTTCCATGAACAGCTTCACCGTCCAGAACGACGACGGCATCTGCGGCAGGTGGGTCGAACGGCCATTGCCCAGCTGGTCATAGTGGATGACCGGGTAGCCACCGGCCGCGACATCCTTGTAGGCATCGACATAATCGTAGGTGCAGCCCGGCCCGCCATGCAGGATGACCAGCGGGGTGCGACCACAATCCAGGTCACCCGTGACGCGGTACCAGGTCTGATAGTCGCCGAACGGGGCAAAACCTTCATGCGATTTGATGAGTTCCATTTCATCCGGCTCCGTGCGAATCGTGGAGCACACAATAGCCCTACGCACGACGAGGCATAACTAGAGAGTTCTCTAGGTTTTCGGATTTTTTACCACTCAGTTGTCGAGCAGACGGTAGTGCACCGCCCGGGCGACCGCCTGGACCCGGTTCTTCGCCCCCAGCTTGTGCATGGCCGAGGTCAGGTGCAGGGAGACCGTGGCCAGCGAGCGGGTGAGCATTTCGGCGATCTGCGCCGCGGTCAGGCCTTCGGCAGCCCAGCGCAGGCACTCGAGCTCACGGCGGGTCAGGCGGATGGCGCGGCTGGCGGCCTCCTTGCCCAGCAAGGGATAGGCGGCCTCCTGCAAGGCATGGGCGATCAGGCTGAAGTCGGCGAGGTGTTCCCGGGCATCGTCCAGGTCACGCTGACTGGCCTGGGGACGCAGGCCGGTCAGGGTCGCCAGCCCACCGCGCGGCAGGTGGATGGGCACGGTGACGCCGCAGGCCAGCTGCGCATCGAGCAGGTAACCGACCACCGGCGCATGGCGGCGATCGATCAGGCGCTGCAGGACGGTCTCGCCCTTGGGCAGGTACGACCAGGCGAACGGCGCGATGGAGGAAACGGCCAGTTGCTGCACCGGGTCGATCTGGTAGAAGCCTTCGGAGCACCACAGGTCCTGCCAATCCCTCGGGGTCTGGCGCAGCCTGACCACTGAGGGGGTGATCAACTCGCCGAGGTGATCCAGCGGCACCGGGCTGTAGTCGTACACGAGGGCATCGAAGCCCAGTTGCGCCGCCAGCTCGGCGACGCTATCCATCTGTGCGTCCAGGCTACTGTCCGACGACAGACGGGTATGGAGATCAGCCAGCTTGGCCTGCATTCCTTACACTCCCTGTGTATACCCTGTTGGATTTCCATCTTGAAGTCCGCCGAGTAGAATGCCACGGCTCGGCGCGGGACTGCCAGACAAAACCTATAAGAAATACTAGCTTGTAGGCGGCGCACTCTCCTGTGCAGGGTATAGCTGTAAGCCATGGCCAACAGGAGAGTAGCGATGTGGCGTGAGATGCAACCTGACCAGCTGTTCAATGTATCGGTCGATGGCCACAATCTCGTGGTGTACAGCTTTGGCGAAGGGGACGAGGTGCTGCTGTGCCTCAACGGCGGGCCGGGCCTGCCCTGCGACTACCTTCGCGATGCCCATGCCTGGCTCAAGGACAAGGGCATCCGCGTGGTCGCCTTCGACCAATTGGGGACCGGCGCCTCCGACCGCCCCGACGACGACAGCCTGTGGAACATCACGCGCTACGTGGCCGAGGTCGAGCAGGTCCGCCAGGCCCTGGACCTGGGCCGCGTGCACATGCTGGGACATTCCTGGGGCGGCTGGCTGGCGATCGAGTACGCCATCCACCACCCGCAGTCGCTGAAAAGCCTCATTCTGGAAAACACCGTCGGCGACATCCCGCACCTGATCAGCGAGCTGGAACGCCTGCGCAGCGCCCTGGGCAGCGAAACCGTGGCGATGATGCAGCGCTACGAAGCCCAGGGGAACCTCGACCATCCCCAGTACCAGGCAGCCATCACCCTGCTCAACTACCGTCACGTGTGCCGCCTCGACGAGTGGCCGGCGCCGGTCAAACGCTCGCTGGACGACTGGAACATGAGCCCCTACACCACCATGCAGGGGCCCAACGAATTCCTCTATATCGGCAACCTCAAGGACTGGAACCGCCTGGAGCAAATGCGCGAGTTCCGCATGCCGGTCCTGATCACCACCGGCCAGCACGACGAACTGTCCCCCGCCTGCGCCCTGCGCATGAAACTGGCACTGCATGACCAGGCCGAGCTGCACGTGTTCCCCAACAGCAGCCACATGCCGTTCTACGAAGAGCCGCAAGCCTACTTCCCGGTGTTGCTGGATTTCCTGCAGCGCAACCGGGGCTGATCGATGAACCTGGCACGCTACCGGTTCGTCTTGATCCGGCCGTTGCAACTGCTGCCGGTGCTGCTGGGTATCAGCATCATCACCTTCGTGCTGGTCCGTTCGATTCCGGGCGATCCGGCGCGGGTGCTGCTGGGCGCGCGCAGCACCCCGGATGCGATCCAGAAGATCCGCGCCCAGTTTGGCCTGGACGAGCCGATCTGGGTGCAGTACCTGTACTTCCTGAAGAACCTGCTCAACGGTGACCTGGGCAAATCGCTGCTGTACAAGATCGACGCCCTGCCCCTGATCGCCAGCCGCATCGAGCCCACCCTGATGCTGGTGCTGGGCAGCGTGCTGCTGGCGCTGCTCATCGCCCTGCCGTTAGCCACGCTCGCCGCCCGCAACAAGGGCGGCTGGGTCGACAACCTGATCCGCCTGTTCACCACCGCCGGCCTGGGCCTGCCGGCCTTCTGGCTGGGCCTGATGCTGATCCTGCTGTTCAGCGTGCACTGGGGGCTGTTCCCGGTGTCCGGTTATGGCCGGACCTGGGCCGACAAGCTGCATCACCTGGTGCTGCCCTGCCTGACCATCGCCCTGGCGCTCTCGGCGGTACTGGTGCGCAACCTGCGCGCCAGCATCCTGCTGGAGATGCAGGCCGACCACGTCACCGCGGCCCGCGCCCGCGGCCTTGGCGAAGGCGCGCTGCTGCGGCGGCACATCTTGCCCAACTCCATGGTGCCGACGATCAACCTGCTGGCGGTCAACATCGGCTGGCTGATCAGCGGCACCGTGGTGATCGAGAGCCTGTTCTCCCTGCCCGGCATCGGCCAGTTGCTGGTGCGCGGCATCTTCACCCGCGACTACATGGTGGTCCAGGGCGTGGCCATGGTGCTGGCCTGTGCCACGGTGGCGGTGAACTTCATCGCCGACGTGGCGACCACCGCCCTCGATCCCCGGGTGAAGATCCAATGAGCCACAGTCCCAGCCCCACGCTGTCCCTCCGCTGGCGCCTGGGCTGGAGCCTGCGCAACGGTCGCCTGATCCTGTACTGCGGCCTTGCCATCGTCCTCGGCTGGTGCCTGCTGGCGCTGTGCGCGCCGTGGATCGCGCCGTTCGACCCGCTGATGCAGAACGGCGAGCTGCGCCTGGCCGCCCCCAGCCTGGCGCACCCCTTTGGCACCGACAATTTCGGCCGCGACGTGCTGTCGCGGGTGATCTGGGGCGCGCGCATCGACTTGCAGATGGCCCTGATCGGGGTGATCTTCCCGTTCCTGCTGGGCACCTGCATCGGCGCCATTTCCGGCTACATCGGCGGCTTGCTGGACAACGCCTGCATGCGCCTGATCGACATCGTCCTGGCCTTCCCCTTCCTGGTGCTGATGCTGGCGATCATGGCCATTCTCGGCCCGGGCCTTGGCAGCTTCTATATCGCCATGGCCCTGGTCGGCTGGGTGTCCTATGCACGGCTGATCCGCTCACAGATCCTCGTGCTCAAGGAAAGCGACTTCGCCCTGGCCGCCAGGAGCCTGGGCTTCAGCCACCGGCGCACGCTGTTCGGCCACCTGCTGCCCAATGCCCTGTTCGGCTCGGTTGTATTCTGCATGTCGGACGCGGTGCTGGTGCTGCTCAACGGCGCCGCCGTCAGCTACCTGGGCCTTGGCGTGCAGCCACCGACCCCGGAGTGGGGCTCGATGGTGGCCGAGGGCCAGAGCTTCATCACCATCGCCTGGTGGATCTGCACCTTCCCGGGCCTTGCCGTGGTGACCCTGGCCATGGGCTTCAGCCTGCTGGCCGATGGCGTCGCCGAACGCCTTGGAGACCGCTCATGAGCACACCGCTGCTGCAGGTCCGGGAGCTGAGCGTGATCGCCCGCAACGGCCTGCGCGAGATCACCCTGGTCGAGCGCCTGTCTTTCGACCTTGGCCAGGGCGAGATCCTCGGCCTGGTGGGCGAAAGCGGCTCGGGCAAGACCCTGGCCTGCCGTGCCCTCATGCGCCTGCTGCCCTCGCCGAACCTGCGGATCGAGGGCAAGGCCGTGCACCTGGCGGGCCACGACCTGCTGCAACTGGACGAGGCCGGCATGCGCCGCCTACGCGGACGCGAGCTGGGCATGATCTTCCAGAACCCCAGCAGCCACCTGGACCCGCTGATGCGCATCGGCGAACAGATCGCCGAGGGCATCCGCCTGCACCAGGGCGCCTCGCGCCGCGAGGCTCGGGCCGAAGCCATCGAAGTGCTGCGCCAGGTCGGCATTCCCGACCCGAAATCCCGGGTGGACAACTACCCTCACGAGTTCTCCGGCGGCATGCGCCAGCGTGCGATGATCGCCGTGGCCCTGGGCTGCAACCCGAAAGTGCTGATCGCCGACGAGCCGACCACGGCCCTGGACGTCACCGTGCAGGCGCAGATCCTGCGCCTGCTGCTGGAACTGCGTGACCGTCGCGGCTTGTCGATGATCCTGATCAGCCACGACCTGGGGGTAGTGGCGCAGACCTGCGACAGCATCGCCGTGATGTACGCCGGGCGTCTCTGCGAGCACGGCGCCAAGCACCAGCTGCTGGCCCATCCACGCCATCCGTACAGTGCCGGGCTGCTGGCCTGCCACCCTGCGGCGCAACGCCAGGTGCGGCTGATGAACACCATTGCCGGGCAACCGCCCCTGCTCGATGCCCTGCCCCCGGGCTGTCGCTTCGAGCCGCGCTGCGCCCAGGCCCTGCCGCGGTGCCGGGAGCAACTGCCGGAGCTGCGTGAGAGCGGCCCCGGCCACCGCCTCGCCTGCCACACCCCGCTGCTGGCCGCAGGCCTGTCATGACCACGCTGTTGCAGGTCAAGGACCTGCATGTGCAGTTTTCCGCCGCCGGCGGCGGCCTGTTCGGCCTGCGTCCGCGCAAAGTCAACGCGGTCAACGGCGCCTCGCTGACCCTCGCCGCCGGCCAGACCCTCGGCCTGGTGGGCGAATCGGGCTGCGGCAAGAGCACCCTGGCCCGGGCCATCCTGCAATTGAACCCGGTCACCGCCGGGCAGGTGCTGTTCGACGGCATCGACATGACCCAGGGCCGCAAGGTCGATATCGCCCGCCTGCGCCGCGAGACTGCGATGATCTTCCAGGACCCGTACAGCGCGCTCAATCCAGGCCGGCGCATCGGCCAGATCCTCGCCGAAGTCCTGCAGGTGCAGCGCAAGGTGCCCGCCGAGCGGATCCCGGCGCGGGTCGACGAACTGCTCGAGCTGGTCGGCCTGCACCCCGAGATGGCCGAACGCAAGCCCGGCTCGCTCAGCGGCGGCCAGTGCCAACGGGTCGGCATCGCCCGAGCCCTGGCCATCGAGCCGCGGCTGATCGTCGCCGACGAATGCGTCGCCGCCCTGGACGTGTCGATCCAGGGGCAGATCATCAACCTGCTGCTGACGCTGCGCGAGCGCATGGGCCTGGCGCTGCTGTTCATCACCCACGACCTGGGCGTGGTGCGCCGGCTGTGCGACCGGGTGGCGGTGATGTACCTGGGGCAGATCGTCGAGGAAGGCCCGGTGGACGAGGTGTTCGACGCGCCCCATCACCCCTACACCGCCGCGCTGATCCAGTCGATCGCCGACATCGACCCGGCCCGCCGCCTGCCAGAACGCCCCCTGGCCGGCGAGCCACCGAGCCCGCTGCACCTGCCGTCGGGTTGCGCCTTCCACCCACGCTGCCCGCAGGCGCTGCCCACCTGCAGCGAAACCGCGCCGCCCAGCCATTCACAGGGTGCCCGGCGCCATGCCTGCATCCATCCGCGACCGCCGTACTGACACAACAACCATGACCATCAAACGGAGCTTGAGCATGAAACCCACAGCATTGAAGCTACTCACCGCCGCCGTGCTGGCCGCCAGCACCCTGGCCACCGGCACAACCCTGGCAGCCGGCGTGCTGACCATCGGCTGCCGTGAGGAGAGCACCACCTTCGACCCGATCAAGAGCGCACAGAACCGCGACAGCTGGGTCTTCGCCAACGTCTACGACGTGCTGATACGGGTCGACAACAGCGGCACCCGGCTGGTCCCGGGCCTGGCCGAAAGCTGGAAGGTCTCCGACGACGGCCTGACCTACACCTTCAAGATCCGCGAAGCCAAGTTCTCCGATGGCTCGCCACTGAGCGCCAGCGATGCGGCGTTCTCCCTGCTGCGCATCCGCGACAACCCCGGCTCGCTGTGGGCCGACTCCTACAAGATCATCGACAAGGCCGACGCCCCGGACGACCGCACCCTGGTGGTGACCCTGAAGAGCAAGTCGGTGCCGTTCCTCTCGCAACTGGCCACCGCCAACGTCTCGATCCTGTCGAAAAAGGCCATGGACGCGATCGGCGAAGACGCCTACGCCCAGGAGCCGGTGACCTCCGGTGCCTTCAAGGTCAAGGAGTGGCTGCGCGGTGACCGGGTGATCCTGGCAAAGAACCCACACTTCTGGGAGGCCGACAAGGTCAGCCTGGATGGCGTGGAGTGGATCTCCATCCCCGACGACAACACCCGCATGCTCAAGGTCCAGGCCGGCGAACTGGACTCGGCGATCTTCGTGCCCTTCTCCCGTGTCGATACCCTGCGCAAGGACCCGAGCCTGACCATTCACATCGACCCGTCGACCCGTGAGGACCATCTGCTGATCAACCACGAGAAGGGGTTGCTGGGCCAGGTCGAGGTGCGCGAGGCTATCGACCTGGCGATCGACAAGAAGGCCCTGGTGGACACCGTGACCTTCGGCCACGGCGACGTGGCCTATTCGTACATTCCCAAGGGCGCGCTCTATCACAACGCCAACAACCTACAGCGCCCCTTCGACCCGGCCAAGGCCCGCGAGCTGCTGAAGAAGGCTGGCGCCGAGGGGCTCAAGGTCAACTATGTGGTCAACGCCGGCAACGAGGCCGACGAGCAGATCGCCGTGCTGGTGCAGAAGCAGTTGGCCGATGTCGGCATCACCGCCAACCTGCAGAAGGTCGACCCGACCCAGAGCTGGCAGATGCTGGTCGATGGCGATTACGACCTGTCGGTGATGTACTGGACCAACGACGTGCTGGACCCGGACCAGAAGACCACCTTCGTGCTCGGTCACGACACCAACATGAACTACATGACCCGCTACCACAACGACAAGGTCAAGGACCTGGTGGCCGCGGCCCGGGTGGAGATCGACCCAAGCAAACGCAAGCAGATTTACCAGGAACTACAGAAGCAAGCCAAACAGGATGTCCATTGGATCGATCTGTACTACAGCCCCTATATCAATATTTCACGCAGCAATATCCAGAACTTCCTGCAAAACCCACTGGGGCGCTTCACCCTGGAAGAGACAGTGAAACTGGAAGCCGGTGAAAAGACCGCGCAAAACTGAAGCCGCCAATGCTGGGGCTTGCAACCGTCACGGTGTTGGCTGTCCGCAGGGTCATTGGACCTGCTCAGGTGCTGGCCAGGGTGTTGGAGTGTGCTATTGCTCGGCACCTGTAGCCGCCCTGGTCAGCTCGTGTCGGTGATGATTGGTCCAAGCCAGTTTAGCTGTTGACGTGTGCCACGCTATAACCGGCCCTGGACAGACGACGACAGCAAAGTAGTCGCCTATCCAGCGCGCTGGGCGTGTTCCGATTCATCCAGATGCTCTAGCAGCATCGCTATCGTCGTATCCCGCAGCTTGATTGCCGCCGTCCAGTCCGGCCCTTGCGCCAACAGCGGCGAGCAGACGTTGACGTGGATTGCACCGTAACGCGGGAACCACTGACCGTCGCGCAGCACCCTGCGCGTGCCGCGGATTGCGACCGGCAGCAGCGGCACGCCGGTACGCGCGGCGAGCACGAAGGCGCCCATGTGGAACGTTCGCAAGCCTGGCTCGCGGGTGAAGGTTCCTTCGGGGAAGAACACCAGCGGCTGGCCAGCCTCTAGCGCCTCGGCCAGGGGCCCGGTGTCCGCGGCGCTGCGCTGCAGGTCGAAGCGTTCGACGAAGCGGGCACCGAGCTTGCGCAGGAACCGGCCGGCGATCCACTGTTCAGCCAGTTCGCGCTTGGCAACGAAGCTGAATTGCGGCGGCAGGGCCGCGCAGAGCATGACGCCGTCGAGGTAGCTGGCATGGTTTACGGCCAGCACGCTCGCCCCAGACTCAGGCAGGTGCTCCAGCCCCGTGACGCTGAACGGCACACCCGTCAACCACACGAACAGCCGTGCGGCCACGCGGGTAAAGCTACGGCACCAACGCTGGCGCGGCAGGAGCGCGACGCCCAGCCAGGTCAGTGGGGTGACCAACCAGAACAGCAGCCAGATGTAAGCGGCATATAGCGCCGTGCGGCCGCTCCGCCAGCTGCGACGGAAATGCCCGCGTACGGCCTGCAGCACCAGGCGCAGCAACTGGCGCCACACAGCGAGGTGTGGCCGGCCTACTTCACCGCGCTCATACAGTTCGCGACTGGCAGCACGGCGAATCTTGCCGCTGGAGGTTTTCAGTACGCTATGCGGCGGTGCCAGCACGATATCATCGGGCGACACCCCGGTGAGGTCAACCACGATGCGGTTGACCTCCTGCTGCAGGCGTTGCCGCGCGGCAGCTTCCTTCTCGTAGCTTTCGGCCAACACCACCAGGCGCTCGGTGCCGGTGGCCGGGTCAGGACTGCCGAACACCGCGATGCAGCCTTTGCGCAGACCGGGCAAGTTGCCGACCGCCGCTTCGACATCGTAGGGGTAGATGTTGCGCCCGGCCCGAATGATCAGATCCTTGGCGCGGCCGGTCAGGTAGACCTCACCAGCGGCCATGTAGGCGAAGTCGAGCGAGTCGATCCAGCCATCGCGCAACACCCGGCGAGTCTCTTCGGGGTTACGGTAATAGCCTCCGGTGGCAGACGGCCCACTGAATTGCAGGTGACCTTCGCTGCGTTCGGGGAGTTCGACCCCGCGACCATCGACGATGCGAATCTGATGACCCGGCAACGGCCGGCCGCTGGAGACAAAGCGCAGCGTTGCGCTGGCGTCCGCTTCGGCGGGCAGTGCAGTGCCACGGGTCTGGAACGCCTCTCGCTGCACCCGGTCGATCAGCGGCCCTCGGCCCAAGGGAGGAAAGGCCACGCCCAACGTGGCCTCGGCCAACCCATAGACAGGCGTCAACGCGGTGGGCGCCAGGCCGTAGCGTACGAAGCGCTCGGCAAAGCGCTGCAAGGTATCCGGGCTGACCGGTTCGGCACCGTTGAAGGCCAGGCGCCAACTGCTCAGGTTCAGGCCCTCGAGGTCACTGTCAGCGAGTTTGTTCAGGCACAGTTCGTAGGCGAAATTGGGCGCCGCCGACAAGGTGCCATGCAAGCTATCGATGGCCCATAGCCAACGCTCCGGCCGTGCCAGGAAAGCCAGCGGTGACATCAGCACCAGGTTGTAGCCGTAATACAGGCTGCCCAGCCAGGCACCGATCAAGCCCATGTCGTGGTACATGGGAAGCCAGCTGACGAACACGTCCTGCGGCCCCACCTTCAGCGCCCTACCCATGGCGCGCAGATTGGCCAGCAGATTGGCATGGCTGACCATCACGCCCTTGGGCTGGCCAGTGCTACCCGAGGTGTACTGCAGGAAGGCGATGTCATCCGGTTGCCGCAACGGTGTGACGCACTCGCCCCCCTCGCCCATCAACTCGGCCACGCTGGCGATACGGACCAGGCTCGGGACCTGCGGCCGGAGCAGGCGGGCGAGCAGCTTCGCTTGCGTCACGGTAATCAGCACTTTGGCCTCGGCGTTGTGCAGGATGCCGGCCTGGCGGCGCAGATGCTCCTCTATCTGCGACAGGCGCAGCGGTGGGTAGATGGGCACCGGCACCCCACCGGCCAACAGGATGCCGAGAAAACCCTGGAGAAAGTCGCGGCCTGTGGGCAGCATCAGGGCCACGGTCTGACCGGCCCGCAAGCCACTGCGTTGCAGCCCTGCGGCAACGGCCAGGGCGCCCTGGTGCAAGGCGCCATAGCTGATCGCTTCCTGCTGGTCACCTTCACCTAGCAGGCGCACGTGGAGATGCTGCGGCTGATGACGCACATGCCAGTCCAGTACCTCGATCAGGGTCCGCGCGGCGTCCGGCGTCTGCCCTGTTGCTGTCAGGGCCTCGCTAGCGTCGCTGGCGGGCAGCGGTCGGACGGCCTCGGCGCCATGACTGCTGTGCAGCACGCGCAGAACATCGGCGGGGGTGTCCGCCGAGGCGAACAGGTGTTCTGGTAAGCGCACACCGAATTCGTGCTCGATACGTGACCACAGTTCGACTCGAGCCAGGCTGTCTACGCCCAGGTCCCGGTCCAGCACGCTGTGCAAGGTAACGTGCAACCCTTCTGCCGCTTGCGGGTGCAGCTCGACCACGGTGCGCTGGACAATTTCGAGCAATTTTTCCGCGCCCCCATCGTAATGGGGAACGGCGCGGGGGTCTGGAGGCGGACGAGACATCGGCGGCCCCTCATGACAGGAAACTCTGCGTATAAATCCTTGCCAATTGCCATTATACGCTCGCAGGAAGGGTGGGCCAGGGCTAGGCTCTATACCAGTCGGTTAAGGACGTTGAGACGAACATTGCACCTGTGGCGAGGGCCTTACCCTCGCCACAGCCCTGTAGAGGGATCGCCATGCCAGCCAGCCTTGCCCCCGGAGTGACACGCCGAGAAATCTGGGCATGGGCGATGTTTGATTTCGCCAACTCCGGCTACACGACGGTGGTGATCACCGCCGTGTTCAACGCCTACTTCGTCGCCGTGGTCGCCAAAGGCGAAGCCTGGGGTACGCTGGCCTGGACCAGCGCCATAGCCCTCTCTTACGCCCTGATCATCCTGAGCGCGCCGCTGGTTGGCGCCTATGCCGACGCCTTCGCCTGCAAGAAACGCCTGCTGCTGTTCAGTACCGTCGGTTGTGTCGTATTTACCGCTGGACTCGCGCTGGCAGGGCCAGGGGAACTCGGTGTCGCGATCCTTTTCATCGTGCTATCCAACTTCTGTTTCGGCAGCGGCGAAAACCTGATCGCCGCCTTCCTGCCCGAACTCGCCCGTGTGGAGGCCTTGGGCAAGGTGTCCGGCTGGGGCTGGGGATTCGGCTATATCGGTGGCCTGTTCAGCCTGGGCGCCTGCCTGGCCTTCGTCAGCTGGGCCCAGGCACAGGGCCAGACTGCGGCGCAGTTCGTGCCGGTGTGCATGCTGATCACCGCGTCCTTGTTCGCCGTCGCCAGCCTGCCGACCTTCCTGTTCCTGCGCGAACGCAGCCAGCCGCAGCCCGTGTGCGGCGACATGCCTATCGCGCAAGCAGTGCTGGCGCGCTTCGCGCAGACGCTACGCGAAGCCAAGCGTTATCGCGACCTGCTGCGCTTTCTTGCCTGCACGGTCTGCTACCAGGCCGGTATCTCGGCCGTGATCACCCTGGCTGCCATCTATGCCAATCAGGTCATGGGCTTCAGTACCCAAGACACGCTGCTGCTGATCTTAGTGGTGAATATCACGGCCTCCATCGGTGCAGTGCTGTTCGGTTGGCTGCAGGACCGCCTCGGCCATCGCGCCACCCTGGCGCTGACCCTGCTGGGCTGGCTGGGCATGGTCGCTCTGGTCTGGGTCGCGCGCGGCCCCGGGCTGTTCTGGCTGGCGGCCAACCTTGCCGGCTTGTGCATGGGTGCCAGCCAATCGGCCGGACGTGCGATAGTCGGCCTGCTTGCGCCGCCGACACGGCTGGCGGAGTTCTTCGGCCTCTGGGGGCTGGCGGTCAAACTGTCGGCAATCCTCGGCCCGATGACTTACGGCCTGACCAGTTGGCTGTCCGCAGGCGATCACCGCCTGGCGATGCTGATTACTGGCAGCTATTTCGTCGTCGGCCTGCTGATCCTGGCCGGGGTCGACCTGGAGCGCGGGCGGCAAGTCGCTGTCAGCCGTACCGAGCGTCTCGACACGTGAGCGTGTGATGGAGAACTCATTGCGTATAAAGAACCAACTCGCTCCTGAATGTCGGCTTTGGGTCGAATAGCGGGAGGTCGCGACCGGCCGCTTTCGACCAAAGCTGCCGGTGGCGAAGGGAAGCAATCGGCCAGAAGCTGACATCTGGGGACACGCGAACGTATCCGCTACAGGGAAACTCCCACCTCCCCGTCCACTTGGCCATCTACCAAAGCCTGGATCTCTGCGAAGACATCTGAAGCTAGGCTGGCCGGGACGCCCCAATAATCAAAGATCCCGCCCTCATCTCGATTTTGGCCACAAGTAACAAAAACGCCGGTCCCAAACCTCTGCTTCAGGCGCATTGCCAACCAACCAACGAACCCGCTGTTGTCGGCGCCTTCCGGAAAATGGAACCGGAAGACACCGAACAGCTCTTGCTCGAAGTCCGCACAGGGGACTAGTTGACTCCATACCTTGTCATCTCGTACGAGCGCCAGTGCATCAGGGCGTGTGGCACCAGGAAACGATGACAAAGGAAACTCCAGAAACGTGTAAGTGCCGGGGAAGAACCGGACACGCGCTTCGGTAATTACGTGCAACAGTCTGCGCTCCGTATCCCGTGCCGTTTCATGGGAAATGTTCACCATTTCATACTCTCCGTTCCGTAAAGCGCGCAGCGCTTTTTTTGATTGACCCACGACATGCTAAGCATGAGGATCTTAAAGATAAATGTTCAATATCAAATAACATTGACAACCAAAGGTTGTAGATATGGATAAGCTGAAAAGCATGGCGGCGTTCGTAGCGGCAGCTGAGTCAGACTCCTTCTCGGCAGCGGCTGCCGTATTAGGCGTGACTCCACAGCTGATTGCCAAGCAGGTCGGCAATCTGGAATCTCAGCTAGGGCTCAAACTGATCACCCGAACCACTCGCCGCCAAAGCTTGACCGCCGTGGGCAGGGAATATTACTCGCGCTGCAAGGCTATCCTGAGTGACGTTGAAGACGCCGATGAGCTGGCGCTGTCAGCAAACTCGACTCCGCGCGGAAAAATCAGGATCAGCGCGCCCTATAATTATGGTTCTCATAGACTCATCCCGTTCCTGACCCAATACCTGACGCGTTACCCGGAAACGGAAATCGAGTTGGAGTTGACGGATAGGTTCGTGAATATCGTAGAAGAGGGATTCGAAGTCGTGTTTCGGCTGGGCAAACCCCAACTGGCCGACAGCGCGGCATTGGTTCAACGCGGCTTGAGACCTTTCAGGATGTTTGCTTGCGCATCCCCCGCTTATCTGTCACGCAAAGGGACCCCGCTCCATCCCGAACAACTCGTGGACCATGATTGCCTGGGCTATCTGTTCTCCGATCGAATGACGGACAAACTCTGGCGATTCACCAAAAACATGCAGACGTTCACGATCCCCATTGCGAGTCGACTGAAAGTCAATAACACCCTGGCCAAGGTGAACGCCGCATTGTCGGATTTCGGCATCACGCTCTGCGTCGAGGATGTACTGATGCCCTACGTGCAACGGGGTGAACTGGTCGTACTCTTCGAGGAATTCGAAGGGCCCACGTATCCCGTCAATCTGATCTACTCCTTCGACCGTCGCCCCTCCGCAAAGCTCAGGCACTTCATAGACGAAGTCGTTGCTGCATTGGGTTCGCCGCAGGCCTGACAGAGCAAGGGCTGGTTGCGCGCAGCTTGTATGCAAGAGTGCTGAGTAGTGAAGGCGAGATCATCTGATCGCACCTGAGCCATGGCCGTCCGGCCTGATGCCGATGAGGCTGGCAGTAATCCGTTACAGGATGTCCGCTTTGGGTCCAGTCTGTGTGAAAACGCGCTAAATACCTCGAAAACTGAGAGTCGCGAGGGTTGCCTATGGAATCACGCGGGCGGAAGCGCGAATTAGCTCAGTCAGTGACATAGAAGTTCGTAATGCCGTTTGGGCCGCGTCAGCGGCCAAAACGGCCACTATACGAAGGTAGTGATGCCGGCTTGCTCGCAAGCAAGAATTTCCAGACCTTTGTAATAGCCTCGGTCGGCCACCACCGTCAGCGACTCAGCGCCGATCTCTTCACGCGCCTGGTTCGCCATATTGCTCAGTTGCCCACGGTCATTACCAACGTTGGTCACCTCATGGGCAATGATCAGATGGTGCTTGTCGTCGACAGCTGTTTGCACGTTGTAGCCAACCGTTCCGGTGCCTCGGCCGCTTCGGGCGTTGCCCGATCCGCCGAATCCATCGCTGCCAAATATCGATCAATGCTCTGCTCGATCTGCTGCATGCGTGCCTTCACCTTGCCCTGAGTGAAGTTGCGGTCGCGATTATTGACGGCTTTGAATTTGCTGCCGTCGATGGCGATGATCGACTGGGAGAAGAGATTGAGGTTGCGGCAAAGAACGACGAACTGGTGGCATACGCTGCGAATGGCTTTGCCGTTGTCGTTGCGAAAGTCGGCAATGGTTTTGAAGTCCGGAGCCAAGCGGCCCGTTAGCCACATCAACTCGACGTTGCGCTCGGCCTCACGCTCAAGCCGGCGGCTGGACTGAATCCGATTGAGGTAGCCGTAGATATAGATCTTCAGCAACACCGCTGGGTGATAGGCCGGACGACCAGTTGCGGCAGGATCGACACCCTCAAAACCAAGTGCGCCCAGGTCGAGTTCATCGACCACGCGCACTGGATTTTCTTCGGCTACGTAATCGTCCAGACACTCCGGCAGCAAGGTGACTTGTGTCCGAGCCTCACCTTCAATAAATCGCTTCATGATCGCCCCCGCTACGATCTCGACGATCAGAAGATTAGACAATTGCGGGAGTTTTCACACAGCCTGGACCCAAAGCGGTCAAGCAACCTGTGTACCTTAATCGCTGCCGGAGGCTGCGCTGGCCAACAAATGCGCCGAAGATTTCTGGCGTAGTTGATCTCCAAATGATTCCTGACATTTGCCGGAAGCATCACTTATTCAGCTTGCTGAAACGTTTCCGTCAGTCTATAAAAAGGCACAACTCCAAGAAAGGCTGCTGCCATGTCCCCCCTCAAACTCTTCGTTGCTCTCAGCGCCCTGTCCGCGGCCTCCCATGCCATGGCCTGGGATTACGTCCTGCTCGACACCGACAAAGCCGCCCAGAACTGGCAGATCACTAGCCAGCTACTTGGCGTAAAAACCGATAAGCCCTTCAGCGTTACCCTGCGCACCTTGCACGGAGGTCGGCAGGAGGGTGTCAGCATTGTCGACATCGATAACGGTACGATGAAACTTTCGGTAGTGCCGACTCGCGGAATGAACGTCTTGCAGGCCTCGGTCGGTAATGTGCGCATGGGCTGGGATTCGCCGGTCAAGGAAGTGGTCAACCCGTCCTTCATCGAACTCAATGGGCGCAATGGTCTAGGCTGGCTGGAAGGTTTCAACGAGCTGGTCGCCCGCTGCGGTTACGAATGGGTCGGCCACCCCGGCGTCGACAACGGCGAACTGCTGACCCTGCACGGTCGGGCCGCCAACATTCCTGCGAACAAAGTCACCCTGCACATCGATGAGAAACCACCGTACGCCATCACCTTGCGTGGCGAACTGAAAGAGCAGGCATTCAAGAAGGTCGACTTCTCCGTCGCCACCGAAGTGGTCACCGAACCCGGCAGCGTGGTGTTCACCCTCAACGACACCCTAACCAACAACGGCGACTATCCGAAGGAATACCAGGCGCTGTATCACAGCAACTTCAGCACCCCGTTCCTGGAACAGGACGCTCGTTTCGCCGCGCCGGTGAAACAGGTGTCGCCGTTCAACGACAAGGCCAGGGGCGATCTGCCCGACTGGCAAGTCTACCGCGCACCCACCAAGGACTATGACGAAACGGTGTATAACGTGGTGCCGTATGCCGATGCCAAGGGCGATACGTTGGCCGTGTTGTATAACAAGGCTGGCAGCCTGGGCGTTTCGGTCGGTTTCAATACTCGGACACTGCCCGTGTTTTCCCTGTGGAAAAATACCGATACCCAAGGCCAGGGCTATGTCACAGGGCTGGAGCCAGGAACGAGTTTTTCCTACAACCGCCGTTACCAGCGGCCACTGAACCTGGTGCCGACAATCGGGCCGAAGGAACACAGGCAGTTCCACATCAGCTACAGCTTATTGACGGATAAGGCGGCTGTGGACAAGGCCTTGAAACAGGTGGGCGAGATCCAGGGTGGGCGCGAAACCGAGGTGCGGCAGACGCCGCTGGTTGATCTGACCAAGGGGTAACGCCGGCCAGATGGGTCAATAGCAGCCGTTCGCGACAGACGGCTCTCGACCCAAAGCAGCTGTTCCATATGCGGAGCTATCAAATAACTTCGCATTTGTTAAATTCAGCTAGTTATCGCCATATACCTCACCCCGGTGCTGAAGGGCGACGAAAGTGGCTGCTGTTATCTGTTGACCTGTCCAGGTCCTGGTGAACCCTATCGTCAGAGACGCGCCGGATAGGCGCCACCGCAGCATTCGTTGTCTTGTGTTTTTTGAAATGAGAGGCCGCTTGTAGTTTGTAAAACCGATTATAAAACGTCCTCTCGATGGCGTTGCAGTAAGCTTCAATGCCGTGTTAGGCAACAGATTCTAGTTTGCGAATATCCAACGGATCGACTCCTTCAGGATCTTCTGCCAATGCAATGATTGTCGACTTTCGAAATGTGGGGGCTTCACGAGTGATGGAGTCCCATCGAGACCTAACTGACTCAATGAATTCGTCTATTTTGCCATCAGCAACTCCACATACAGTCACTTGCTGAATTTCCTTAGCAATTTCACCGAAACGGTCCGCAGCGGCCTTATGACCGCTGGCGCGTTCGTTGAAACCGAGGAATGTCTGTAATGAAGCAAGCACGGCCGAGGTTACGCTGAGAAATCCAGCAAAAATCTTGAGCCACAGCAGTTCGGTGCTCTCCAGAGTTCCGAAAATAGATGCCCCTACAATCGCGGATAAGATAACCACAGGTATACCAAGTTTCCAATTAAGCTTCTCGTAGAAACGTGCAGACAATTCATGTTCAACTTGCTGCCGGCGGATGGTCTTGTGCCATCGTTTCAAAAGTTCTTCCGTTGTCATCGCCTTCTCCTTGTCAAATGTTTGAGCTCGCGGTTCACCAAAGGTGGTCCGCTGAGTATCTCCCCCTGCCGGTGCTTACTAGCGTTCCTTGCTCATGCACAACCCTCGCTTTTCTTGAGTGTCGCGTCAATAAAACGACATGAGACGAGGAGGAAAGACGACATGGCATTTGGCCGCATTACGAAGATTAGCAGACATTTTTATGTCTGCTTCTGGCCGTGAGCTGCCCTCCACGAAGGGCGGCTATGGGTTGTGGAAGGCCCTTCAATGACTGATGCTAGGGCCCAGATCCAGCCCGCTTTCCTTGCATGACGCCAAGACTTCTTCAAGGGACATTAACGCAAGTGTTTCCGCTGAAGAATGTCGCAATACCGAGGTCTTGACACCAAATTGCAAGACCAATACATCGCGTTCTTGACCACTACGATTGAATGATCCCCCATGGAGTATTTCTGCATGGAGGACCAATCCTGCACCGGCGGGTACGACTGGACATAGGGTGTTGCCGTGAGTGAGATCGTTACTTGCCTGATGCGAGCCTGGCACTACAGCGGTGCCTCCGTTTATCACGCTCATTTCTTGCAGCGGAATCAATACCCGTACGGAGAGGGAGTCTTGCGTGGAAAAGTATCTGTTGGCTCCATCGCGGTGCCAGCTTGCTGAGGGTCCATTGTGTCAAGGCTTGCGAGTGATGTTGCCAAAATGAAACACGAGGTCGGAAACAGGGCGCGCCATGACCATCGCCACGTTGTGCCAAATACGCGCATTCCCTATTAAGCATGCAAATCGATGGTCGAGCGCAGCCAAATTGCCAATGATATAGGGCTCTGCCGCGCATGCTTCGGTTTCCGAAGCTACTCCCGGATTGCGCTGAGGGTGTTGGCGGCTGACCTCGCCAATGCTCACCGACTCGATGCGCACGCCGAGATCGCCATGGCGATGACGGTGAACAAGACTATTCACCAGGCGCGTCGCATCAAGAAGATCGGAATCACTCAGCAAGCCAGGGACGATGGCATAACCATCGCGGGCGAAGCGTGTAGTCCAATCGTCCATCGCTACCATTCCCTAGGTCTCTGATGGGCCTATCCTAACCGAGAAATCCTTAGTGGTGACCAGCCAAGGTGAAGGGCCGCTCCTGGCCGTTTACTGCCCTTCGCAACAGGCAGCAAACGACCCTTAACAACCCGTCGCAGCGTCTATAAATAATCCAGGTCTACTGAAGTCCGTGACGGTACCAGCGCTATTCGTCCACGCTGACGCCCGACCCCCCTAATTCGCTAGGGACATCCTTCAGTTTGGGCAGCCCGTCTTTGATCCGCAGCCTGGTCTCCTGATAGTGGACGTGAACGCCTGGCGAATACGCGAAATCCGGGATGACTGCGGCATACACGTCGATGAGCCCCATCCCCGGGTGTTCGGTGAAAATATGCCCGCCGCAACGCTTGCACCATTTGCGAGAACTCTGCGGTGTCTTGTTGTAGGTGCCAATGTTGTCAGCCCCCCGCGTTACTTGCACCGCCTCGGGCTTCCACAGTGTGAAGGCATTGACCGGCGCTGCTGACCAATGTCGACACGACTCGCAATGGCAATAGCCCATTGCCGCTGGCTCACCGCTGACGGTGAACTCGACTGCGCCGCAAAAACAACTGCCCTTGTAAGACTTTTGAATGCTCATGGCATGACTCCTTGATCAGTTGATACACACATCGCCAACGTTGGTATGGATCGCCTGAGGGTCGGTTAGCTTCATCCGTCGGTGAAGCGCACCGCTGTCGCCGGCGCGCGGCGCACCTGCAATTGGAAAATGTCAGGGCGCGCATAGTGCCCGGTGACGTCAAGCGTCCGCCGCGCTGGCGCCACGAGTGACACGTCGATGTCTGCATACAGAATGCCTGCCTCTCGATGTAATGGACCGGCGGTGATCCGGCCTTGCGGGTTGACCACCACCGAGTCGCCGTCGTTGATCCACTCTTGCGGATCGGGAAACAGTTGCATGCGCGCCGGAAAGTCATCGGGAATGTCGCTGCCGCGCAACGCGGTGCCACTGCCGAGCACCCAGCATCGACCTTCGAGTGCAATGTGACGCATCGTGCTGATCCAGCCCTCGCCGGTGTCGTACGTGGGGGCGACGTAGATTTCCACGCCTTGGGCATACAATGTATAGCGCGCCAAGGGCATGTAGTTTTCCCAGCAGATAAGCGCACCAATGCGCCCGACGGGTGTATCGACCGTACGCAACCCGGACGCATCACCGAAACCATGGACCATGCGCTCGGGGTTCGTTGGCATCAGCTTGCGATGCCGGTTGAGCACTTCGCCGTTCGCACCGATAACGACTACGCTGTTGTAGAGCGTGCCGCCGCCATTACGCCGCTCGCATTCATTGATGCCGCATACGATGGTCACGGCATGGGCGCTGGCGGCCTCGCACAATTCGTTCAGGTCACCGTTGGCGATATCAACGGCGTTGGCCAGCAGACGCGTGTGCAACTGCCCCATCAAGGCCCCGTCCTTTCCCGCCGCCAGCCGCCAGATCCACGACGGGTAACCTGGAATGAACGATTCGGGTAGAACAATCAACGCGGCTCCGGCCGCCGCAGCCTCAGCAACTGATTGCACGGCTCGAGCGATCGTCGCGCTGCGATCGAGCAGCACGGGCGGCCGCTGAATGATGGCGATCATGGTCATGGCGTTCTCCTCGGGCGGTGGCTTTCGCAGGTTTCAGCGTGCACCTGGCGCAGTCGCGAGGCTAGTTCAGAATCTGAAGCGTTGTAGTTGCGGAGTACAGGCGATGGATGAAAGCTACGGTCAGTTCTGCACGGTCGCGCGCGGCGCTGAAGCACTGTGCGAGCGCTGGACGCCTTTGGTCGTGCGCGAACTGCTATGCGGCAGCAAGCGCTTCAATGAACTGCACCGCGGCGTACCACGGATGTCCACCAGCTTGCTGGCACAACGGCTGCGCCACTTGGAAGATATCGGTGTCGTACATCGCACAGCCACGGGCAAAGTCTGGGAGTACAGCCTGACCGAGGCAGGCGAGGCATTGCGCCCCATCATAATGGCGCTAGGCCATTGGGGCGCGCGTTGGATAGGTAGTCGCCTTCGCGATGACGAGCTCGACGCGGGCCTGCTCATGTGGGACGTGCGCCGGTTCGCGCGCATCGAGATGTTCCCGTCCCGGTCGGTGGTCATTCACTTCAGGTTCCGCGACGCGCGGTCCGGCGAGCAAGAGTGGTGGCTGGTGGTCGAACATGGTGTGGCAGATCTGTGCCGCGACGACCCCGGACGCGAACTCACGCTCGTCGTCGACTCTAGCGTGCGTGCATTGACCGAGGTGTGGACTGGCGACCGTACACCAAGGGAGGTGCTTCAGTCGCAAGAGCTGCGTGTGGACGGCGCTGTGCAGGATGCGCAAAACTTGTGGCGCTGGCTTGGCACGAGTGCGTTCGCCGGTACTCGGAGCGCTGCAATCCAGCCATTGCAATAGCCATCGAGAAAAGTAAGCGTTCGACCGTCCGCGTTGAGCTGTGGATTCAACCGGTGAATGCAACACACTGGGGGCAGGTCTACCCTGCTCTCTCATGCCGAGCGCTTCCCGCTCAAAATACCCGACAAACATTGTTGCCCACTGCCTATAATTGAGCAGCACCGGGGCAAACCCGGGTACAGCCCTCTTCGGCGGTCCGGACAGCCTTTGATATGAACAGCACCGCTTTCACCACCTGCCTGCTCGCCCTCTGCCTGGCGCTGTCGGCCGGCTGTTCGAGCAAACCCAAAGCCTCCTACCAGGCCGCCAACGCGGGTTCCAACTGCCACGCCAAAGCCATGCCCAGCGCGGGTGAAGGCGGGCTGGCCTGGGGCGCGACCTTGCAGATCGCCCGGCAAAAATCCATGAACAACTGCATGCGCTATGCCGGGCGCTCGGGCGGCTTGCCGGCGACCTGCAAGGTGGTGCTGGCCGAGTGCAAACGCTAGCCGAACCCAGCCTATGAGCAAAGCGTTATATTAATTTATATATAGCGTTGTCAATTTCCACGCCTGCCTCTAGTATCTGCGGCGTTCTGCCGATGCGCGTGCCTGCTTGACCGATACGACCTGACTGCTCCGGGGAGGGAGCCGTCGGCCGTTTTACGCCATGCGCTATATAATAAAATATATAACGATACCGACAAAGGAGCGCCATGAAGCCGTTCGCCCCGCCTACCCTGCTGCTCGCCCTGGCGGCCATCAGTGCCCAGGCCGCCCTGGCAGAGCAGAAAAAAACCTTCAGCCTCGGCGAAATCCAGATTGGCGCCCCGCAGGATGATGCCCTGGCAACCGGCAGCAGCGTCGTCGAGCTCGAAGACATGCGCCTGCACGACCGCGAAACCGTCGACCGCGCCCTGGCCCTGGCGCCCGGGGTGAACCTCGCCTACATGGGCGGGCGCGCCGAGCAGGTGGTGTACGTGCGTGGTTTTGACCGTCTGCAGGTACCGGTCTATATCGACGGCATCCCCACCTACGTACCCTACGACGGCAATATCGACCTGGGCCGCTTCACCACCTATGACCTGTCACGCATCGAGGTGGCCAAGGGCTTTGCCTCATTGCTGTACGGCCCAAACACCCTGGGCGGTGCGATCAACCTGATTACCCGGCGGCCCACCGAGGCCTTCGAAGGTGAAGTGGGCAGCGGCCTGGAGCTGACCGACCACGGCAACGTCAACGCCTACCGCAGCTATGCCAACCTCGGCTCCAACCAGGGTGCCTGGTGGATGCAGGGCGGCGTGTCCTATGTCGACTATGACTACACGATGCTGCCGGACGACTTCGAGCCGAGCAACAATCAGCAAGGCAACGGCCGGCGCGAAAACAGCAACAAGCGTGACGGCAAGTTCAGCTTCAAGCTCGGTTTTACCCCCAACGACACCGACGAGTACGTCCTCGGCTATGTCCAGCAGCAAGGCTGCAAGGGCCAGCCGCCCTACGCCGGCGACCTGCCTGCAAGCGGCCAGCGCAAACGCTGGTGGGAGTGGCCGCAATGGGACAAGACCAGCCTGTTCCTGGCCACCAACACCCGCTTCGGCGAGCACGGCCTGAAAACCCGGGTGTACCGCGACACCTTCAAGAACTCGCTGGAAAGCTTCGTCTACAACAACGGCAACCCTGGTGCGATGCAGCCGGGTTTTCCGAGCAAGTACGACGATGAGTCCACCGGCTTCTCGGTCGAAGGCGACCTGGCCCTGAGCGAAAGCAATCGCCTGGGCATCGCCTATCACTTCAAGGAAGACCTGCACCGCTCGCGCGATGGCAACGACCCGCAAACGCACTTTCGCGACCAGACCCAGTCCATCGCCCTGGAAGACACCCTGCGCCTGAACGAGATTTTCAGCGTGGTCGGCGGCGTCTCGTACAACTACCGCAAGAGCCTGGAGGCCGAGAACTTCGGCACCAACGCCGCGTCGCCGAGGGTCAAGACCCTGTATGACGAACCCACCGGCAGCGATGATGCGCTCAACAGCCAGTTGGGCCTGTTCATGAACACCGGCCCGCTGCTGAACATCAATCACAACGGCCAGGTACGCCTGACCGTGGCGCGCAAGAGCCGCTTTGCGACCATCAAGGATCGCTACTCGACGCGCTTTGGCACAGTCATCCCCAGCCCCGACCTGAAATCCGAACGCGCCACCCATTACGAGCTGGGCTACAGCGGTGCGCTGGCGGCGCACTGGGCCCTGGATGCGGCACTGTTCGTCAGTAACATCGAAGATTCCATCCAGCAGGTCACCGTCGCCCCGGTAGCTGGTTGCGCTGCACCGTGCGGGCAATACCAGAACATCGCCAAGGCGCGTAACCAGGGCGTTGAACTGGGCCTGCGCGGTGACCTGGGCAACTGGGAATTGAACACCAGCTACACCTACCTCGATCGCGAAAACCGCAGCAACCCCGAGTTGCACCCGATCGACACACCGCGCCACAACCTGTTCGCCTCGGCCAGCCTGAACCTCGATGCCTGGCGCTACACCGCCGGCGTCGAAGCCGCGTCGCGGCGCTACAACCTGTCCGATGGCAGCCAGATGAGCGGCGGTTACGCGGTGTACAACCTCAAGAGCGGCTACCGCTTCAGCAATGACCTGCGCATCGAGGCGGGCGTGCGCAACCTGTTCGACCGTCTTTATGCATACAGCGAGGGGTATCCGGAAATTGGCCGCAACTACTTCGTACAGTTCAATGTGCCGCTGTAAGGCCTGGCTGCTGGCGCTGGTGCTGGGCTCGGCCAGCTCACAAGCCGCAGCGCCGCAGCCGGTGGTGGTGTTGACCAGCTACCCCGAGGAGATGATGACGCGCTTCGAAGCGGCCTTCGAGCGCGCCAACCCCGGCTATCGCCTGCAGATCCTCTGGCGCCAGGGCTTCGATGCCCTGCCCTATTTGCGTCAAGCGGATCAAGGCGGTGTCGATGTGTACTGGGCGCCGTCACCGGGCAACTTCAGCCAATTGGCCAAGGACGCTGGCTGGCAGCCGCTGGGCGTCGACCTGCAAGGTTTGCCGCCGCGCCTGGGTGGCATCGCCCTGCGCGATCGTGATGCGCGCTACCAGGCCACGGAGCTCGCCGGTTACGGCTTTGCCATCAATCCGGGCGAACTGGCCAAGCTGAACATGCCCGCCCCGCGAGACTGGCCGGACCTGCTCGATGCCCGCCTGCGCGGGCGCATCGCCCTGCCCGACCCGGCCCGGGTCGGCTTTGCCCCGGTGCTGCTGGACATCGTTCTGCAGGCCTACGGCTGGGATAAAGGCTGGGCACTGTGGAGCGAGCTTGCCGGGCAATCGCGGCTGGTCAGCCGCGGCGGCACCCTGGTCAGTGACGAGGTGGCCAGCGGGCGCTCGGCGGTGGGCGTGTCGATCGACTTCTTCGTTGCCTCGGCGATCAGCAACGGCCAGCCGGTCGAGTTCGTCTATCCCGCCCATGGCGGCCTCAACCCGGCGCATATCGCCATCACCCGGACCGCCAAGCAGGTCGAGGGCGCCAGGGCCTTCGTGCACTTCGTGTTGTCGCCCGAGGGGCAAACCCTGCTGGCCGATCCGGACATTCGCAAACTGCCGGTGCGCCCCGGCGTCTACGCGCAACTGCCGGCGGATTATCACGACCCCTTTGCCGCTGCACGCCAAGGTAGCTATGCCTACGCGAACGACAGTTCGCGCGAACGCCTGGCGCTGATCACCTCACTGTTTGACCAATGGCTCGGCCTGCCCCATGAGCAACTCAGCGCCTTGTGGGCGCGGGTGCATGCCGGTGAAGCCCAGGGCCGTGACCTGACCGCCGTGCGCGAGTTCCTCAGCGTGCCGCCCATCGACGACGATCAAGCCACCTCAGCCACGCTGCTGGCGCTGTTTGGCCAACGCCAGGATCACGGCATGCTGCGCCAGCCGGTCAGCGATCAGGACGCGCTGGGCCGCGAGGAAATCGCCTGGCAGTTCCATAGTGCCAGGCAACAGGCGCAAGCCGAGCGCCTGCTTGCGGCCATGGGCCTGTGAAGCGCTGCGGTCTCTGGCTGCTGTTTGGTGCGCTGCTGAGCCTGAACGCAAGCGCCGAGCCTGCCGCCGTCAATCGTGAGGCCTTCGCCCAACCCTTGCCAGGCCTGGATGACCCGCAGCAACGGGAGCGTTTCTTCCACGGCCGCAGCCTGTTCCGCCAGGCCTGGGTGATCGCCCCCTCGCGGGATGACGTGGTCGATGGCCTGGGGCCGTTGTACAACCGCATCAGTTGCATTGCCTGCCACCCGAAAAATGGTCGCGGGCAGGCACCTGCCAGCGAACACGAACCGCTGCGCACGCTGCTGGTCCGCCTCTCGCTGCCCGGCCGCAATGTCCATGGCGGGCCACTGCCGCATCCAGCCTATGGCGATCAGCTCAATGAGTCGGGGATTCCCGGCGTGGCCGGTGAAGGCCGGGCGCATGTCCGCTGGCAAGAGCAGTTTGTGACCCTGGCGGAGGGTGAGCGCATCGGCCTGCGTTCGCCACGGCTGAGTTTCAGCGAGCTGAGCGATGGTCCGTTGGATAACGTGCACACCTCGATGCGGGTCGGCTCACAAGTGTTCGGCCTGGGCCTGCTCGAAGCCATCGAGGCCAGCACCCTGCAAGCGCTGGCCGACGCGCCCAAGCCTGATGGCGTGAAGGGCCGCGTCAACCTGGTATGGAGCGTCGAGCGCCGGCGCCTTGAGGCCGGGCGTTTTGGCCTCAAATCCAACCAGCCGGACCTGCCTCAGCAGATCGCCAGCGCCCTGCACGGTGATCTGGGGATTACCTCGGCGCTGTACCCTGAACAGAACTGCACGCCGTTGCAACAGGACTGTCGCCAGGCGGTCAGTGGCGGTGAGCCGGAACTCGATGCCGTGCAACTGGGCGACCTGCATTTCTACCTGGCGCATCTGGCGCCACCGCCGCGGCGAGGCCTGGACAATCCCGAGGTGCAGCGTGGCGAGCGGCTGTTCAATGCAGCGGGATGCACCCAGTGCCACCGCCCGCACCTGAGCACAGGGCAGCATCCGCTGTACCCGCTGTTGTCAGCGCGCCAGATCGAGCCTTACAGCGACCTGTTGCTGCATGACATGGGCGAAGGCCTGGCCGATGGCCGCGACGACTACCAGGCCAACGGCCGCGAGTGGCGTACCCCGCCGCTGTGGGGGCTGGGGCTGATCGAGCGGATCAACCCCGGCGCCGGTTACCTGCATGACGGCCGCGCGCGTACGCTTGAGGAGGCGGTGTTGTGGCATGGTGGTGAAGGGGCTGTGGCGCGCGAGCGCTTCGAGGCGCTGGTGGCTGAGGATCGCCGGGCGTTGCGGGCGTTTTTGCAGTCGCTGTAATCTCTGGATCTTCGGGGCTGCTGCGCAGCCCATCGCTGGCAAGCCAGCTCCCACAGGGTCGGCATACACAGGTCCAATGTGGGAGCGGGCTTGCCAGCGATGAGGCCACCGCCGATTCCCTCATATCATTCCCAATGATAATAACCTTCGCCCCATTCGATTCGTCGTTAATAGTTACAGATCGCAGAATCCGCCCACTATCAATAAATTGGCGGACTCCCCATGGAACAGTCACTCAAACCTTTGCGTTACCCCCTTGCTCTATTGGCTGTAGTGGTGATGAGTGCCTGCGGTCGCACCCCGGAGGCCGTGCAGGCACCGGCAGCGACCAAGGTCAGCGTGGCCAAGGTACTGGAACAACCGATCAACGAATGGGACGAGTTCACCGGCCGCCTGGAAGCGCCGGAAACCGTCGAGGTGCGCCCGCGCGTCTCCGGGCAGATCGACCAGGTGGCCTTCACCGAAGGCGCCCAGGTGAAAAAAGGCGATCTGTTGTTCCAGATCGACCCGCGTCCGTTCCAGGCTGAGGTCCGCCGCCTCGAAGCCCAGCTGCAACAAGCCCGCGCCACCGCCATCCGCAGTGAAAACGAAGCCCAACGTGGCGAGCGCCTGCGCAGCAGCAACGCGATTTCCGCCGAGCTTGCCGAATCGCGCACCAGCGCCGCCGCCGAAGCCCGCGCCGGAGTCGCCGCAATCCAGGCCCAGCTCGACCTGGCCCGCCTGAACCTGAGCTTCACCCGCGTGACCGCGCCGATCAGCGGCCGGGTCAGTCGTGCCCAGTTCACTGCCGGCAACATCGTCACTGCTGACGTGACGCCGCTGACCAGCGTGGTCTCCACCGACAAGGTCTACGCCTACTTCGACGCCGACGAGCGCGTGTACCTCAAGTACACCCAGCTGGCACGCGACGGCCAGCGCGGCCAGAGCACCCCGGTGTACCTGGGCCTGTCCAACGAAAGCGGCAACCCGCACCTGGGGCAGATGAACTTCGTCGACAACCAGGTCAACCCCAAGACCGGCACCATCCGTGGCCGCGCGGTGTTCGACAACACGGATGGCCAGTTCACCCCGGGCCTGTATGCGCGCCTGAAGCTGGTCGGCAGCGCCACCTACTCGGCGGTGCTGATCAACGATGAAGCGGTGGGCACCGACCTTGGCAAGAAGTTCGTGCTGGTCATGGACAACGACAACAAGGCCGCCTACCGCGCCGTGGAGCTGGGGCCGAAGCTCGAAGGCCTGCGCATCGTGCGCAACGGCCTGAGCAAGGATGACCGCATCGTGGTCAAGGGCCTGCAACGGGTACGCCCGGGCTCGCCGGTCGACCCGCAGGACACGCCAATGGCCAGTGACGCAACCATCGCCGCCCTCGCCCAACAACGTCAGGCACTCGAAGCCAGCACCCAGGGCAAGGTCGTGGTCAACCCCAGCGTAAAACTCGCCAGTGCCTCGGCACCGCGCGGTTAAGGGATCAGTCCGATGAATTTTTCCAAGTTTTTTATTACCCGGCCGATTTTCGCCGCGGTGCTGTCGCTGCTGATCCTGATCGCCGGCAGCATCTCACTGTTCCAGCTGCCGATCAGTGAATACCCGGAAGTGGTGCCGCCCACCGTGGTGGTGCGCGCCAACTTCCCCGGCGCCAACCCCAAAGTGATCGGCGAGACCGTCGCCGCGCCGCTTGAGCAGGCGATTACCGGGGTGGAGAACATGCTCTACATGTCCTCGCAGTCCACCGCCGACGGCAAGCTAACCCTGACCATCACCTTTGCCCTGGGCACTGACCTGGACAACGCCCAGGTGCAGGTGCAGAACCGCGTGACCCGCACCCAGCCCAAGCTGCCCGAGGAAGTGACGCGGATCGGTATCACCGTCGACAAGGCCTCGCCCGACCTGACCATGGTCGTGCACCTGACCTCGCCGGACAACCGTTACGACATGCTCTACCTGTCCAACTACGCCATCCTTAACATCAAGGACGAACTGGCGCGCCTGGGCGGTGTCGGTGACGTGCAGCTGTTCGGCATGGGCGACTACTCGCTGCGGGTCTGGCTCGACCCGAACAAGACCGCCTCGCGCAACCTGACCGCCAGCGACGTGGTTGCGGCCATTCGCGAGCAAAACCGCCAGGTGGCTGCCGGCCAACTGGGTGCGCCACCTGCGCCAGGGGCCACCAGCTTCCAGCTGTCGGTCAACACCCAGGGCCGCCTGGTCAGTGAGGAAGAGTTCGAGAACATCATCATTCGCTCGGGTGCCGATGGCGAAATCACTCGCCTGAAAGACATTGCCCGGGTCGAGCTCGGCTCCAGCCAGTACGCCCTGCGTTCACTGCTGAACAACCAGCCGGCGGTGGCCATCCCGATCTTCCAGCGTCCTGGCTCCAACGCCATCGAGATCTCCGACGAGGTCCGGGGGAAAATGGCCGAGCTGAAGAAGGACTTCCCTGAAGGCATGGACTACAGCATCGTCTATGACCCGACGGTGTTCGTCCGCGGCTCGATCGAAGCCGTGGTACATACCCTGTTCGAAGCGCTGATCCTGGTGGTGCTGGTGGTCATCCTGTTCCTGCAGACCTGGCGCGCCTCGATCATCCCGTTGGTGGCTGTACCGGTATCCTTGATCGGTACCTTCGCGGTGATGCACCTGTTCGGCTTCTCGCTCAACGCCCTGTCGCTGTTCGGCCTGGTACTGGCCATCGGGATCGTGGTCGACGACGCCATCGTTGTGGTGGAGAACGTCGAGCGCAATATCGGTTTGGGCCTCAAGCCCCTGGAAGCCACGCAAAAGGCCATGAGCGAAGTGACCGGGCCGATCATCGCCACGGCGCTGGTGCTGTGCGCGGTGTTCGTGCCAGCCGCGTTCATTTCCGGCCTTACCGGGCAGTTCTACAAGCAGTTCGCCCTGACCATTGCCATCTCGACGGTGATCTCGGCGTTCAACTCCCTGACCCTGTCGCCGGCCCTGGCCGCGGTACTGCTCAAGGAGCACCACGCCCCGAAAGACCGCTTCTCGAAAGTGCTTGAGCGCCTGCTCGGTGGCTGGCTGTTCGGCCCGTTCAACCGCTTCTTCGACCGGGCCAGCCATGGCTACGTCGGCGCGGTCGGCCGGGTCATCCGCAGCAGCGGCATCGCCCTGTTCGTCTATGGCGGCCTGATCATCATGACCTGGCTGGGCTTTTCTTCGACGCCGACCGGTTTCGTGCCGGCGCAAGACAAGCAGTACCTGGTGGCCTTCGCGCAATTGCCGGATGCCGCCAGCCTCGACCGCACGGAAGCGGTGATCAAGAAGATGAGCGAGATCGCCCTCAAGCAACCTGGCGTAGCCGACTCGGTGGCCTTCCCGGGCCTGTCGATCAACGGTTTCACCAACAGCCCGAACAGCGGCATCGTGTTTACCCCGCTCAAGCCGTTCAATGAGCGTAAAGACCCGAGCCAGTCGGCCGCGGCGATTGCCGCCGCGCTGAACGCGCAGTTCGCCGGTATCGAAGACGCCTACATTGCGATCTTCCCGCCGCCACCGGTACAGGGGCTGGGCACCATCGGTGGTTTCCGCCTGCAGATCGAAGACCGTGGCAACCTGGGTTATGAAGCGCTGTACAAGGAAACCCAGAACATCATCGCCAAGAGCCACAACGTGCCGGAGCTGGCCGGGCTGTTCACCAGCTACCAGGTCAACGTGCCACAGGTCGATGCCGCCATCGACCGCGAGAAGGCCAAGACCCACGGTGTCGCCATCAGCGATATCTTCGACACCCTGCAGATCTACCTGGGTTCGTTGTACGCCAACGACTTCAACCGCTTTGGCCGCACCTACCAGGTCAACGTCCAGGCCGAGCAGCAGTTCCGCCTCGAAGCTGAGCAGATCGGCCAGCTCAAGGTGCGCAACAACCAGGGCGAGATGATCCCGCTGGCGACCTTCATCAAGGTCAGCGACACCTCGGGGCCGGACCGTGTCATGCACTACAACGGCTTCATCACCGCCGAGATCAATGGTGCCGCAGCGCCGGGCTACAGCTCCGGGCAAGCGGAAAAGGCCATCGAGAAGCTGCTCAAGGAAGAACTGCCCAACGGCATGACCTTCGAATGGACCGAGCTTACCTACCAGCAGATCCTCGCCGGTAACACCGCGCTGTTCGTCTTCCCGCTCTGCGTGCTGCTGGCCTTCCTGGTGCTGGCCGCCCAGTACGAAAGCTGGAGCCTGCCGCTGGCGGTGATCCTGATCGTGCCGATGACCCTGCTGTCAGCGATCACCGGGGTGATCCTGTCCGGTGGCGATAACAACATCTTCACCCAGATCGGCTTGATCGTACTGGTGGGGCTGGCGTGCAAGAACGCCATCCTGATCGTCGAGTTCGCCAAGGACAAACAGGCCGAAGGCCTCGACCCGCTGGCCGCGGTACTGGAAGCCTGCCGCCTGCGTCTGCGACCGATCCTGATGACCTCGATCGCCTTCATCATGGGGGTGGTGCCGCTGGTGTTCTCCTCCGGTGCCGGTGCTGAAATGCGTCATGCCATGGGTGTGGCGGTGTTCTCCGGGATGATCGGGGTGACTTTCTTCGGTCTGCTGCTGACGCCGGTGTTCTTTGTCCTGATCCGCCGTTACGTGGAACGCAGCCAGGCCCGCAAAGCGGCGCGTGCGCTGAAGCTGGAGACTCATGCATGAACCGCAGTGTGAAACTCTTTATGCCTAGCCTGCTGGTCCTGGCCCTGACCGCGTGTGCGGTGGGCCCGGACTACCAGGCCCCGGACACCGCGGCGGCGCAACTGAGCGCCGCCAACGAGCCGAACGCCAAGGCTACATACGACCGCAGCCGCTTCGAAAGCATCTGGTGGAAGCAGTTCGACGACCCGGTGCTGAACACGCTGGTCAGCCAGTCGCTGGACGGCAACCGTGAACTGCGTGTGGCCTTCGCCCGGCTGAAAGCGGCGCGGGCGATTCGCGACGATGTCAGCAACGACGCCCTGCCAACGGTGACCAGCCGCGCCAGCAGCGACCTGGGCAAGGGCCAGGTCCCCGGCCAGACCGAGGACCGGGTCAACAGCGAACGCTACGACCTGGGCCTGGATATGGCCTGGGAACTGGACCTGTTCGGCCGCATCCAGCGCCAACTGGAAGCCAGCGATGCAGAGCAGGACGCCGCCCAGGCCGACCTGCAGCAGTTGCAGGTCAGCCTGATCGCCGAGCTGGTCGACGCCTACGGCCAGCTACGCGGTGCTCAGTTGCGCGAGAAGATCGCCCTGGCCAACCTCAAGACCCAGCAGGATTCGCGTGGCATTACCGAAACCCTGCGCGACGCCGGGGTCGGCAACGACCTTGACGTGGTGCGTGCCGATGCCCGCCTGGCGGCGGTCGAGGCCAGCGTGCCGCAACTGCAGGCCGAACAGGTGCGGGCGCGCAACCGCATCGCCACCCTGCTCGGCCAGCGCCCGGACACCCTGGCGGTGGACCTCTCGCCGGCGCAACTGCCGGCCATCGCCAAGGCCTTGCCGGTCGGTGACCCGGGTGAGCTGCTCAAGCGCCGCCCGGATATCCGCAGCGCCGAACGCCAGTTGGCAGCGGCCACGGCCAACATCGGCGTGGCCACGGCCGACCTGTTCCCACGGGTCAGCCTCAGCGGCTTCCTCGGCTTTACCGCCGGGCGCGGTTCGCAACTGGGCTCGTCAGCCGCCAAAGCCTGGGCCCTGGGCCCGAGCATTACCTGGGCGGCCTTTGACCTGGGCAGCGTGCGCGCCCGTCTGCGCGGCGCCAATGCCGATGCCGAGGGCGCGCTGGCCAACTATGAACAGCAGGTACTGCTGGCCCTGGAAGAGTCGGAAAACGCCTTCAGCGACTACAGCAAACGCCAGCAACGCCTGCTGGCCCTGCTGCGCCAGAGCGAAGCCAGCCGCAAGGCGGCGGACCTGGCTTCGATTCGCTACCGCGAAGGCACAGTCGATTACCTGGTGCTGCTCGACGCCGAACGCGAACGCCTGAGCGCCGAAGATGCCCAGGCCCAGGGTGAAGTCGACCTGTACCGCGGCATTGTCGCCATCTACAAGGCCCTCGGTGGTGGCTGGCAGGCCGAGAGCGTGGCGGCGGTGAACTGATTCAATAGCTCCTTTGGTTGGTTTCTGACCGGCCTTTTGCCCCGCTGGCTCACGCTGGCGGGGCTTTTTTGTGTCTGACGATTCCAGGGCTGCTTTGCAGCCCATCGCTGGCAAGGCCAGCTCCCACAGGTGCTGCATACGCTGGACCTTGCCGGCGATGCAGTCAGCGCATAACCACGCTTTGCATTTGACGCCACCGGCCCTCGTGACCCAAGCTCAACCCTTTGCAGCCGCGACACGCTTCGGATTCACCATGTCGAAACAGCGCCAGTACACGTTCATCAGCCTGACCCTGCTCATCATCCTGGGCCTTGGTGGCTATTTCTGGCGTGACGACAGCCCGGCACCGGCACCGGCCCTCAAGCACAGCTACACCAAGGCGCTGACCATGGCCCATGACGGCCAGCCTGGCGCCGCACGGGTGCTTTACCAGCAACTGGGGCGCCCGGACCTGTCACCTATCCGCCGCGCCAGCCTGTACGCCGAACTGCCCAACTACCCCTCGCCCCTGGCCCTGAAACTGGCCAGCCGTGACCTGCAGCACGACGATCCGCTGGTGCGCCGCGCCGCCATTGCCAGCATTCAGGCGATGCTGCCCGGCGCCCAGCGCAGCCTGGTACTCGGCCCCTTGCTCGACGATGACGAGCAAAGTGTGCGGTTCGCGGTGGTCGATGCCTTGCTCGGGCTGGGCCCGGATGACATTGGCCTGTACTTTGGCCCGCTGCAGCAGGTGCTGGAGCAGTATCAGCAGGTCTTGGCCCGACGTGACGACGATGCCAGCGCGCAGTTGCACCTGGCTCAGCTGTACCTGCACGAAAACAGCTACCAGGAGGCCGCACAAGCGCTGCAGCGCACCTTGCAACTGGCCCCGGACAATCTCGATGCACTGGCCGCCCAGGTCCAGTTGCTGGAACGCCAGAATCAGACCGACGCCTCGCGCCAGGTGTTGGCCAAAGCCTTGCAACAACGCCCCGGTTCTGCCTTCCTGCAACATGAACTGGGCCGCTGGCTGCTGCGCCATGGCCAGGACGAGTACGCCCTGCTGGCCTTCGCCCGGGCCCTGGAGCTGGAACCGGACAACAACGACTACCGCTACACCCTGGCCACCAGCCTGCACCAGCTGGAGCAGGTCGATGCCGCACAAAAACAGCTGGAAACCATCCTTGCCCGGCAACCGGCCAATCGCAGAGCGCGGGTGCTGCTGATCGAGTACTGGAAAGAAACCGGCCAACTGCAGAATGTGCAGGTATTGCTGGCCCAGCTGGAACAGCAGAACCCGGACGATCCGCTGGTGCAACAAGGCCTTTGACCCGCTTCGACAACCGTCCGCCACCCCGGTTGAACCCTCCGGCAACCGCTGTGGTCCAGAGATAGTGCGAGGACAGCAGGCACCCGCAGTGCTTGCCTGAGCGTTATCAACGGAGGCCACCTGTGGGCAATGCGTTAGCCAATGCCGAACGAGCACTGATTCCGGCACCGGCGCAGCTCAGCCAGCTGACCCGGCCTCTCTACCTTGGCAAGGGCCGTCGGCCATGAGCCGGATGGAATCAACCGGCCCTCGTGCTGCGGCGCCGGCAGTGCATCGGGTACGGGTGTTGACGGTCAACGCGCACAAGGGCTTCAGCCCGCTGAACCGCCATTACGTGTTGCCCGAGCTGCGTGAAGCGGTGCGCAGCGAGAACGCCGACCTGGTGTTCCTTCAGGAAGTGCTGGGCAGCCACCGCCAGCACGGCCTGCGCCACCGCAACTGGTCGCAGGTACCGCAGTACGAGTTTCTCGCCGACAGCCTCTGGCCGGTGTTCGCCTATGGCCGCAACGCCGTGTACCCGGAAGGCGAACACGGCAATGCCCTGCTGTCCAAGTTCCCGATCCTGCGCCACGACAATCTCGATGTCAGCGTCCACGGCACTGAGCAACGTGGCCTGCTGCATTCGGTCCTGGCGCTGCCGGCGGAGACCGAACTGCACACGGTGTGCGTGCATCTGGGCCTGGACGAACGCCAGCGCCAGCAACAGTTGCGCCTGCTCTGCGCGCTGCTGCACAGCCTGCCCGGCGATGCCCCGGTCATCGTTGCCGGCGACTTCAACGACTGGCGCCAGCGCGCCGATGGGGTACTGCTCGAGTGCGGCCTGCGGGAAGTCTTCAGCCAGGCATATGGCCAGCCGGCGCGCAGCTTTCCGGCGCGCTGGCCGCTGCTGTGCCTGGACCGCATCTACCTGCGCAACGCCTGCGCGCATGCGCCCAAGGTCATGGCCCGCAAGCCCTGGACCCACCTTTCCGATCACCTGCCATTGGCAGTGGAGGTGCTCCTGTGAACAACCAATGGCGACCCGACAACCAGGTGCAGTTGCTGATCAACGGTGAAGACTATTTCGCCAGTGCCTTTGCCGCCATTGAACAGGCGCGCGTGGAAATCCTCCTGGAAACCTTCATCATCTTTGAAGACAAAGTCGGCAAGCAGCTGCAGCAGCTGTTGATCGCTGCAGCCAAGCGCGGGGTCAAGGTCGAGATGCTGGTCGACGGTTACGGCACCGCCGACCTGAGCGTCGACTACCTGCGCGAACTCAGCGACGCCGGCGTTCACCTGCAGGCGTTCGACCCGAGCCCGAAACGCCTGGGCCTGCGCACCAACCTGTTTCGCCGCCTGCACCGCAAGATCCTGGTGGTCGATGGCGAGGTCGGCTTTGTCGGCGGCATCAATTATTGCGCCGATCACCTGGCCGACTTCGGACCGATGGCCAAACAGGACTACGCGGTACAGGTGCGCGGGCCGATCGTCGCCGACCTGCAGCGCGCCACCCTGCGCTTGCTGGAACAACACAGCGCGCTCAAACCGGGCAGCCGGCGCTGGTGGCAACGGCGGGTGCCGATCGCCCCGGACAGTGATCAGGCGAGCATGACCCTGTGCATCCGCGATAACCAGGATCATCCCAATGACATCGAGCAGCACTATCTGCGGGCGTTGAACGGTGCGCGCGAACGGATCACCATTGCCAATGCTTATTTCTTTCCCGGTTACCGGCTGCTGCGGGCGATTCGCAATGCCGCCCGCCGCGGCGTGAGGGTCACCCTGGTGCTGCAGGGCGTGCCCGACATGCCCTGGGTGCGAATGTGCTCGCGCTTGCTGTACAACTACCTGATCAGCGACGGCGTGCGGATTTTCGAGTACTGCGAGCGGCCCTTGCACGGCAAGGTGGCGCTGGTGGACCGGCACTGGTCGACGGTTGGGTCAAGCAACCTCGACCCCCTGAGCCTGGCCTTGAACCTTGAGGCCAACCTGATCATCCGCGATGAGACCTTCAACACCCGACTGCACGAGCACCTGCAGGACCTCACCGCCCATCGCTGCAAAGCGGTCAGCCTGAAACGCGTGCTGCGCGGCTACTGGTGGCGGGCGCCGCTGATCTTCCTGACCTTTCACTTCATCCGCCATTTTCCGGCCCTGATTGGCTGGCTGCCGGCCCATGTACCACGGCTCAAACCGCTGTACGAAGGCCACGAACTACCGGGCAAGCCGACATGAACAAGCACCAGAAGCGCTGGCGCCGTGCGCGGCAGACACTGACCCTGGCGTTTTTCATCCTGGTACCGGTGTTGCTGTTGAGCGTGCTGAAAAACCTCGACTGGCAGGAAGTACACCAGGCCTTGACCGCCTATCGCTGGAGCACGTTGGCGTTGGCCGCCGGCGTGACCCTGGGCAGCTTTGCCCTGTTCAGCAGCTTCGACCTGCTCGGGCGCCACTACACCGGGCACCACCTGCCGGCCCGTCAGGTGCTGCCGCTGGCGTTCGTGTGCTACGCCTTCAACCTCAACCTCAGCGCCTGGGTCGGTGGCATCGCCCTGCGTTACCGCTTGTATACCCGCCTCGGCCTGAAGGTCCCGACCATTACCCGGGTGCTCAGCCTGGGGCTACTGACCAACTGGGTGGGGTACTGCGTGGTGGCGGGCAGCTTGTTTGTGTGCGGGCTGCCCAGATTGCCGGCCGGCATGGAGATCGGCAATACCGGCCTGCGCCTGATCGGCGCGCTGCTGTTGCTGGTGGCGGTGATCTATTGGCTTGCCTGCGGGTTCGCCACCCGCCGTACCTGGCGCTTGCGCCAGCATCAGATCAGCCTGCCGGGCATCCGCCTGGCCACGCTACAAACGCTGATGGGCGCCTGCAGCTGGTCGTTGATGGCGCTGGTGGTGTTCACCCTGCTGCCCAAAGGGGCAGACTATCCGACCCTTCTGGCGGTGCTGATGATCAGCAGCATTGCCGGGGTCATTACCCATATTCCGGCCGGGCTCGGTGTGCTTGAAACGGTGTTTCTCACCCTGCTGCACGGGACCTACGGCAAAGGTACGCTGCTTGCGGCATTGATTGGCTATCGGGCGATCTACTTTCTGCTGCCGCTGCTGATTGCCACACTGACGTACCTGGTGCTCGAGCACCTGGCCAGTCAGCGCAGCACCGGGGACAGGTCGCAAACCAGCGGCTGAACCGGTGCCAGCATCTCCTGCACCTGGTGGACCAGGTCTTGCAGGGCAAAAGGCTTGGTCATCAGCGCAGAACCAGGCTCTAGGACTTGCTGTTCGGTCACTTCCTGTGCTGCGAAGCCGGTAATGAACAGTATCTTCTGCTGTGGCTGCAGCATGCGCAGCGCATTGGCCAGCTGACGGCCGTTGAAGCCGCCCGGCAAGCCGATATCGGTGATCAGCAGGTCGACCGAGCCCAACGCCTGAAACTGCTGCAGCGCCGCATTGGCATCGCCCGCGACGAACACCTCGAAGCCCTCCTCGTCCAGGGCTTCCTTGATCATTAACCGCAAGCTGCTCTCATCGTCGACCAACAGGATGCGTTCGCCATTGGCCCGTGCGTAGGTCGTGCCAGAAGGCTTGCCACGCGCTGACTCCGGCAATTCGCCCAGGTAGCGTGGCAGGAGTATCTTCACCCGGGTGCCCTGCCCGGGAGTCGAATCGATCCATACCCGCCCGCCCGACTGGCGGACAAACCCATAGACCATCGACAGGCCAAGCCCGGTGCCCTGGCCTACCGGCTTGGTGGTAAAGAACGGGTCAAAGGCACGCGCGACGATGTCGGCATTCATGCCTTGACCGTTGTCCTGTACCTGTAGCGAAAAATAGTCGCCCGGGTCCAGGCCATCTTCGCCCTCGAAAGGCAGCTCATGGCGTTCGTTCCCGGTACTGATGCGCAGGCAGCCACCGGCCTCCATCGCGTCGCGGGCATTGATGCACAGGTTGATCAGGGCGTTCTCCAGCTGGGTGGCATCGATCAGCACCCACCAGGGAGCAGGCTCGACCTGCACCTGCAATTCGATATGCGTACCCAGGGTTTGCTGGATCAACCGCTCGATGTCCAATACCAACTGATTGACACTGGCAGGTTTGGGATCGAGTGCCTGGCGCCGGGAAAAGGCCAGCAATCGATGGGTCAGGGACGCCGCGCGCCTGGTCGCGCCACGGGCGGCATCGAGGTAAACATGCAGGTTATCCAGATGCCCCTGGGCAATACGCCGTTCGAGCAGTTCCAGGCTGCCGCTGATGCTGGTCAGCAGGTTGTTGAAATCATGGGCCATGCCGCCGGAAAGCTGACCGATTGCCTCCATTTTCTGGCTTTGGCGCAGCAAGTCTTCAGCAAGACGCAACGCCTCTTCGCGCTCGCGCTCCTGGGTGATGTCGCTGCCTACGGCGGTAAAACCAAGCGCCGAAGGCACCGCTGCCCAGTTGAACCAACGATAGTGCCCGTCTTTGTGACGCAAGCGACTGACCGTGTTTCCAGTGCCTTGGCCCGCGCGCAGGTGCTCAACCACCGACGCGACCTCCTGGTGATCGTCCGCATGTACCCAATTCATGATCAAGCAGCCCAGCACTTCGTCCTCGCGCCAGCCCAGGACCTGGGTCCAGGCGGGGTTGACCGCGCTGATCGTGAGGTCCGGCAGGACTACCAGCATGATATCGCTGGACAGTTGCCAGAACTGATTGCGGTCAGCCGTGCGCTCCTGCACCTGGCGCTCGAACGTGTTGGCCAGATGACGCCATTGCTGTTCGGCCTCGACGCTGGCGGTGGTCTCGATCACCGTGTCGAGAAACCCCGCCACCGCCCCACGCTCATCGCGGATAGGGCTGAAACAGAAGGTAAAGTAGGTCTGCTCCATCGAACCGTTGCGATTGATCATCAACGGGAAGTTTTCGATGAAGATCGCCTCGCCGGACAGGGTGCGAAACACCAGCGCGCCGATATTGTCCCAGGCCTCGCTCCAGACCTCGTCAAAACCGCGCCCGAGCGCCTCGGGCTTGGCCCCGAGGATCGGCTTGAACGCATCGTTGTAGAGGGTCACCATCTGCGGCCCCCAGATCAGGCAACCGGGAAATTTCGACGCCAGGAGCATGTCCACGGCGATGCGCAATGACGCCGGCCACAGGTGCAAAGGCCCAAGGGCCGTGCTGCCCCAGTCGTGATTACGAACCTTGACACTCATCGGTACTGACATGGGCGAGCTCGGCTGGCGGTAAGGAGTTTGATAGTCGGACCTAGACGCCGATATCTTCGTTCCAGAGTTCGGGGCACGCCTCGATGAAATCCTTCATCATGTTGACGCAGTTATCATTGTGCAGGACCTGCACCTCGACACCACGGGCCCTGAGCAGGTCTTCCTCGCCCATGAAGGTCTGGTTTTCGCCCACAATGACGCGCTTGATGCCATACAACAGAATGGCCCCGCTGCACATCGGGCACGGTGACAGGGTGGTGTACAGGGTCGCCTGGGCATAGACGCTAGCTGGCAGACGGCCAGCGTTCTCCAGCGCGTCCATTTCGCCGTGCAGGATCGCACTGCCCTGTTGCACGCGGCGGTTGTGGCCACGGCCGATGATCCGGTTGTCATGCACCAGCACCGAGCCGATCGGTATGCCACCCTCTTCTCGGCCCAGACGGGCCTCATCGATGGCCGCCTGCATGAACGCATCCACGGGTTGGGTCAACGTGTTCATCCGCTTGAAGACTCCCTGTAGCAAAGCTGGCGATATCCTCGCAGGCTAGCATATCGCCGGCGGGGAATGGCATCCATGCCAGCCGCTACTATGCTGAACAGGTTTCTCCACTGCGATCCGGGCAGTCCGGGTCGGTTCCGGAATCAGGGAGCATTGCGATGAGCAAGAAGATACTGGTGGTGCTGACCAATACGGCCAAATACCCGACGCTGAAGCGCGCCACCGGTCTATGGCTGGGTGAAGCGGTGCACTTTGTCGACAAGGTCGAAAAGGCTGGCTACAAGGTCGACTACCTGAGCCCCGGCGGCGGCTATGTACCGATCGACCCGCACAGCTTGCAAATGGCGGCGGATATCGACTGGGAGTGGTATCAGAACAAGGCGTTCATGAACCGCCTGGGTAACACCCTGCCCCCCGGCGAAGTCAAGGCCCAGGACTACAGCGCCATCTACTATGCCGGCGGCCATGGTGTGATCTGGGACTTTCCCGACAACATTGAGCTGCAGACCCTGGCCCGGCGCATCTTCGAAGCCGGTGGCGTGGTGGCGTCGGTGTGCCATGGCGCCGTTGCTCTGCTCAATATCAAGCTCAGCGACAACACCTTGCTGGTCAAGGACCGCGAGGTAACCGGTTTTTCCAACATAGAGGAACAACTGGCAGAACTGGACAAAGTGGTGCCCTACCTCACTGAAACCGAGCTGAGCGCCCGTGGCGGGCTTTACCGCAAGGCAGAGGACCCCTGGAAGACCTTCGCCATCGCCGACCAGAAAGAAGGTCGGCTGATCACCGGCCAAAACCCCGCATCAGGCGGCGCGGTGGCGGACCTGGTAGTGGCCGCGCTGAAAAAGCGCTGAGGCACTTACCCGGATTGCCGATTGGTACTGCGCACTCCGTAAACGAGGCCTACAGCCGCTTCTGATTGCGCTCTTTATGCTGGCGACTCTCCACCTGATCAGGAAGGTCGGGTTCTCGTTCAGCATAGAGGTGCAATCATGGCTCCACCCCGTCTTGCCGGCCGCAGCCTGCTCGAATTTCTGCTTACGCTCCTGATCGGCCTGGCGCCGGTCGCATGCGGGCTGTTGGTGCTGTCACTTCAGGTCGAGCGCAAACAGGAAGAAACCGCCGAATTGTCCGCCGTTGAAGCCATTTACGTCATTGACCGGGTAATCGATACCTTGCATGACGCCGCCGGTGCGGTACTCGGCCTGGCCGGACAACGCTGCGAGAACGCCCTCCCCACCCTGCGCCAGCAAGCCTTCAAACAACCCAACGTGCGCTCGCTGGTGCTGGTCAGGGAAAACCGCGGCTATTGCAGCACCCTGCTCGGCGACTTTGACGCAGCGGTGGACCCTGGCACTTACTTCAACCAGCGCCTGCGCCTGGACCTGCGCAACGAAATCACCCCGGACGTTCCGGTACTGCACTACCGCCTGCAGGAATACCCCCACGGCATCGTCGCCATCAGTGATGCCCGCGCTCTGCAATCGGAGCTGCAAGGCTTCAAGGACTCCATCGTGCTGGCCCTGCAATTCGGCGCCGACTACATCTGGGCAACCGGAAGTGGTAGCGCCGGGCAGATCCCCAATCATGAAGAGGACAGGACGCGCATGATCTCGGAGAAATACGGCTATACCGTGCATGCCGGCTACCCAAATGGCCACACCCGGCAGATGCTGAGCCAGGCCATGGCCTCCACAGCGCCCTCACTGCTGCTGGTCGGCATCATCACCTCTGCGGTGGCTTACTGGGGTTTGTTCAGGCAACGCCGCAGGCCTTCTTCGCCGACTGTTTGACCGCCCATGAAAAAAGGCCATTGAGCACACGCCCAATGGCCTTTTCAGTGACCGCTCAGATCAGTCGGTGCTCAGCACACCGCGACGGACCTGGTCACGCTCGATGGATTCGAACAACGCCTTGAAGTTGCCTTCACCGAAGCCATCGTCACCCTTGCGCTGGATGAACTCGAAGAACACCGGGCCCATCAGGGTTTCCGAGAAGATCTGCAGCAGCAGGCGCTTGTCACCCGCCTCGGACGAACCGTCGAGCAGAATGCCACGGCTCTGCAACTCGCCAACCGGCTCGCCGTGACCTGGCAGACGACCTTCGAGCATCTCGTAGTAGGTGTCTGGCGGCGCCGTCATGAAGCGCATGCCGAGTTTCTTCAGGGCATCCCAGCTTTCGAGCAGGTTGTCGCAGAGGAACGCGACGTGCTGGATGCCTTCGCCGTTGAACTGCATCAGGAACTCTTCGATCTGCCCGGCGCCCTTGGACGACTCTTCGTTGAGCGGGATACGGATCATGCCGTCGGGCGCGGTCATCGCCTTGGAGGTCAGGCCGGTGTACTCGCCCTTGATGTCGAAGTAGCGGATCTCGCGGAAGTTGAACAGCTTCTCGTAGAAACCGGCCCAGTAGGCCATGCGCCCGCGGTAAACGTTGTGGGTCAGGTGGTCGATGATCTTGAGGCCGGCACCCACCGGATGACGATCGACGCCTTCGATGAAGTTGAAGTCGATGTCATAGATCGAGCTGCCTTCCTCGAAACGGTCGATCAGGTACAGCGGCGCGCCGCCGATGCCCTTGATCGCCGGCAGGCGCAGCTCCATTGGCCCGGTTTCGATTTCCACCGGCTGGGCGCCCAGTTCCAGGGCACGGGCATAAGCTTCGTGGGCGTTACGCACACGGAAGGCCATGCCGCATACCGACGGGCCATGCTCGGCGGCAAAGTACGAGGCGACGCTTTTCGGCTCGTTGTTCAGGATCAGGTTGATGTCGCCCTGGCGGTACAGGTGCACGTCCTTGGAACGATGGGTGGCCACCTTGGTGAAGCCCATGATCTGGAAGATCGGTTCCAGGGCGCCCGGGGTTGGCGACGCGAACTCGATGAATTCAAAGCCCATCAGGCCCATCGGGTTTTCAAAGATATCAGCCATGCTCGTTTCCTCATCATCAAAGCGGGTAAATAACGGTCGTTAATTGCTATCGATGTCGAGCAGGCGTGGTGGCGCGCAAGAGATGCCCCTCACACTTCTGGCGAGGTAGTCACCATAAATCAGCTTGAACCCATGACACTTCATATGGACCCATTCTCGGTGGGTTGATTCCCCGACGGTGGAGAACCTTATTATTGTATGCGTAACGGGATTCTACAGTGCGTAAACCGTTTTGTCCGCACTTAAGTTGACACCCATCGGCCGACGAGCGGCTATCCTAGGCACACCGCCGTTTTCATTCCCTGCGCTTATACAGGTTAGCTGCCATGCCGCTCACGGTAAAACGCCCCGGACGCTGGACATTGCGTGCCCTGCTGCCCTGGGCCGTCGGCGCCGTGCCGGTGCTTTGCGGGCTGGTGATCATGCACCTGCAGGCCGAGCGCGAGCTTGACGCACGCAGCCAGGCCACAGCGCAGCAGGTGGTGGCGCAGGTGGAGCTGATCCTGGATAACATTTCCGGCGCGGCCAGGTCGCTGCTGCCGCTGGCCGGCCTGCCGTGCATGGAAGAAAAACTGGCCCTGCGCGATCAGGTCACCCGTCGCTCGTTCGTGCGCTCGACCAATCTGGTGTACCGCAACGAACTGTATTGCAGTTCGCTGTTCGGCCCCTACAGCGAGCAGGTCAACGCCAGCGACTATGTCGATGGCAAACTCTGGTTGATGAATGGCAACTCGGTGACCCCCGGCCACCCCCTGCTGGTGTATCGGGTCTACGAAGGCGAGCGTGGCGCCATCAGCACCGTCGACGGTGACCACCTGCTCACTGCCCTGCGCCTGATCGGCCCGCACACCCAATTGTTGCTGCAGGTGGGGCGCTACTGGATGGGCAAGGACGGCCTGGTGCATGAGGGGCTCGCCCCCGCTGCCGCCGTTGCACCGGTACGGCTCGATTCCAGCCACTACCCGTTCTCGATTCACAGCGGTTATGAGCACGGCAAGATCGGCCAGGTGATGCGCGACGAATACCCTGCCCTGTTCGGCTTGCTGGTGTTTCTCGGCGTGATCGCCGGCGCCGTGTGCCACTGGATGCTGCGCCGGGCCAGTTCGCCGCGGGTCGAACTGCAGCGGGCGATGGAGGCCGACGAATTTTTGCCCTACTTCCAGCCGGTGGTGCGCAAGGGCGACTACCGCTGGGCCGGTGCCGAAGTGCTGATGCGCTGGCAGCACCCGCGTGAAGGCCTGGTACGCCCCGACCTGTTCATTCCCTATGCCGAACACAGCGGCCAGATCGTACCGATGACGCGCCTGCTCATGCAGCGCACCGCCCAGCTTCTGGCGCCGCATGCCGCGCTGATGGACGACGGCTTTCACATTGGCATCAACATCACCGCCGATCACTGCCAGGACCTGGCCCTGTACCACGACTGTCGGCACTTTCTCGCCGCCTTCCCGCCCGGGCGGGTGTTACTGACCCTGGAGTTGACCGAACGCAAACTGATCGCCCCCAGCGAAGCCACCCAGACGCTGTTCGCCAAGCTGCACGAACTGGGGGTGATGATCGCCATCGACGACTTCGGCACCGGTCAGTCCAGCCTCAGCTATTTGCGCCAGTTCAAGGTCGATTACCTGAAGATCGACCAGAGTTTCGTTGCCCTGATCGGTGTCGACGCCTTGTCGCTGCACATTCTCGACAGCATCATCGAGCTGTCGGCCAAGCTTGAGCTGGGCATCGTCGCCGAGGGCGTGGAAACCGACACCCAGCGCGACTACCTGGCACGCCACAACGTCGATTTTCAACAAGGCTATCTGTTCGCCCGGCCGATGCCGATAGAAGACTTTGTCCGCGCCCTGGCGGCCCAGGCCGAGGTCGCGCCACAGAGGGCGGAGGTTGCCGGTTAGGCCTGCAGCCTGAGATCATGGCGGGTTACCCGCTCTGTCATCTTTTGCAACCGAGGCATTTGTGTCAAAAGGCATCATTACATCGGTCACGGCATCGTTCCTGTTTGCCGTGATGTACTACTACACCTCGCTGCTGACACCCCTGGATGGCGAAGAGGTGTTTGGCTGGCGCATGCTCCTGACCCTGCCGTGCGTCACCCTGTTCATGCTGTTCACCCGCGACTGGCCGCTGGTCACCGGGTTGCTGGCGCGCGTGCGGCGCAACCCGCTGCTGTTGCTCGGCCTGCTGGGGACGTCGTCGTTGATGGGCGTGCAACTCTGGCTGTTCCTCTGGGCGCCGTTGCACGGGCGCAGCCTGGAAGTCTCGCTGGGTTACTTTCTGTTGCCGTTGACCATGGTCCTGACCGGCCGCCTGGTTTATGGCGAGCGCCTGTCGCGCCTGCAGAAACTGGCGGTAGCCTGCGCAATGACCGGCGTCGGCCATGAGCTCTACCAGCACGGCAGCTTTGCCTGGGAAACCCTGTTGGTCGCCGGCGGCTACCCGCTGTATTTCGTGTTGCGGCGCAAATGCGCCACCGATCACCTCGGTGGGCTATGGGCCGACATGTGCCTGCTGTTGCCTGCGGCGCTGTACTTCGTGATTCAGGGCCCGTTGTCGGCCCGGGACCTGGCCGAGCATCCGGGGCTGTACGGCCTGATTCCGCTGCTGGGGGTGATCAGCGCCCTGGCGCTGATCTGCTATGTACTGGCCAGCCGCCTGCTGGCGTTCAGCCTGTTCGGCCTGCTCAGCTATGTCGAACCGGTGTTGCTGGTAGCCGTCGCCCTGCTACTGGGCGAGACCATCGGCCCCGACCAGTGGCTGACCTACCTGCCGATCTGGCTGGCGGTGCTGGTGCTGATCGCTGAGGGCGTCAGGCACCTGCTGCGTCAACGGCGGCGTTCGGTGTAAGGCGTACCTGCCGCACCCGACGCTCCTCCACCGCGACCACGGTCATCTTCCAGCTATTGCACACCAGGCTGTCGCCGACCATTGGCAAGCGGTCGAGCAGGCTCATGACCAGGCCGGCGAGGGTCTGGTAGTCCTCGGTGGGCTTGGCGGCAAAACCGGTGCGCGCCTGGATCTGGCTAAGGTTCAGGGCGCCGCTGACGACAAAACCCTGCTCGTCTTCGACAATGCCCGGCCCCTCGACCTCACTGGCATCCGGTAGCTCGCCGGCAATCGACTCGAGGATATCGGTCATGGTCAGCACCCCGGTGAAGTCACCGAACTCGTTGACCACGAAGGCAATGTGCGTCGACTGGTTGCGCATCTGCTCCAGGGCGTTGAGGATGCTGAAACTCTCCAACAGGTTCAGCGGCACCCGGGCCAGGCTCTCAAGGTCGGGCTGATGACCGGCCAGCAGCTCCTTGAGCAGCTCCTTCTTGTGCACGAAGCCCAGGGGTTCTTCGATGCGCCCGTCGCGAATCAGCGGCAGGCGCGAGTAGGACGAATGCATCAAAGCGGTGCGAATCGCCTCGTCCGGCTGCGCCAGGTCAATCGCGTCGACCTCGGCCCGTACCGTCATCACCGTCTTGATTGGCCGCTCGGCAAGGTTCAGCACGCCGCTGATCATCACCCGCTCGCGGCGGTCGAACACCACCTGCGCTTCACCGCCTTCAACCAGGTCGGCGATCTCCTCGCCAACGTCGTCGGCCTCGACCCGACGCCCGCCCAGCAGGCGCATGACCGCATGGGCAGTACGCTCACGCAGCGGCCGATGCTGCTGCAGGCTGCGTTTGCGCCGGGCACGGGCCAACTGGTTGAACAGCTCGATGAGAATCGAGAAGCCAATAGCCGCATACAAGTAGCCTTTGGGGATATGAAAGCCCAGGCCCTCGGCGGTGAGGCTGAAGCCGATCATCATCAAGAAGCCCAGGCACAGCATGATCACCGTCGGGTGGTTGTTGACGAAGCGGGTCAACGGCTTGCTGGCGACAATCATGATGCCGATCGAGAAGACCACCGCGATCATCATGATCGACAGTTCCTCGACCATGCCCACGGCGGTGATCACCGCGTCCAGGGAGAACACCGCATCAAGCACCACGATCTGCGCCACGATTGGCCAGAACGCGGCATGACGCACGCTGCCGGTATTTTGCGCAACGTGGCCTTCCAGGCGCTCGTGCAGCTCCATGGTGGCCTTGAACAGCAGGAATACACCACCAAACAGCATGATCAGGTCGCGACCGGAGAAGTGCTTGTCGAACACCTCGAACAGCGGCGCAGTCAGGGTCACCATCCAGGAAATGCTGGCCAGCAGGCCCAGGCGCATGATCAATGCCAGCGACAGGCCGATCACCCGCGCGCGGTCGCGTTGATGGGGCGGCAGCTTGTCGGCGAGGATGGCGATGAATACCAGGTTGTCGATACCCAGTACCAGCTCCAGCACAATCAGCGTGGCAAGGCCCAGCCAGGCCGTGGGGTCGGCTAGCCATTCCATGGGCGATTACTCATGTGCGGGAACAGGCGGAAAGCGTCACAAGGACGGGAGAAAGGCCGGAACGGCCGGGTACTGGGGGGCTCCGAGAACGAAGTCATGTCAACCTGAAATCAATTGGGGAAGTGATCCTACAATTGCAGCAGTCTTTTCTCACAGCATGAAACTATTTCAAATTCTGTAAGGCTTGAGCGGCGGCCCGCACTCAAGGGCGCCGCTCTTGCCTCACCTGTGCCCTTTGCGCTTGCCCCGCAGGCTCGGCCCTTAGAAGCTCCAGCGCGTGGTCAACATGAAGTTGCGTGGATCGCCGTACAGGTTGCCGCCGTAGGCGGTATTGCCGGCAATGCTCTGGTAGTACTTCTTGTCGAACACGTTGTTCAGGTTCAAGCGCACATCCAGGTGCTCGGAAGCCTGGTAGCTGAGCATCAGATCGACCAGGGTATAGGCCTGCTGCTCGATACGGTAACGGCTCTCGGTGGCATAGAAGTTGTTGCCCTTGTTGTAGATCTGGTTCTGCCGGTACAGGCCGCCGCCGACCTTCCAGCGTTGCAGTTCACCCGGCAGTTGATAGGTGGTGAAGGCCTTGAACACATGCCGGGGAATGTCAGTATCGAACAAGCGTCCCTCGTTGGCAGGGTCGCTGTCCTTGACGTATTTGACCTGGGCAAAGGTATAGCCCGCGCCCAACTCCCACCCCGGCAGAACGGTGCCGTTGAGCTCAAGCTCGATCCCTTCGCTGCGCAGTTTGCCGGCAGCCTCCGCGCAACTGGGCACCAGCGCCGAGCACTCATTGATCTCAAGCGTCTTGGCGCGGTTTTGCTGGTCGATGCGAAACACTGCGGCACTGGCATTCAAACTGCCGTCGAAGTATTCGCCCTTGATCCCGAGCTCATAGTTCTTGCCCTCCATCGGCTCGATCGCGGCGCCCGCCGCGTCCAGTTCCGACTGCGGCTTGAAGATGTCGGTGTAGCTGGCGTACAGCGAATGGTGCACATCCAGGTCATAGATGATGCCGGCGTAACGCGTGACATGGCGCGTCACCGAGTAGTCGCTGCCGGTTGGCGCGCGGCTGCCGTTGCGGGTACGGGTGTCGTTGTCGTACCAGTCCAGGCGCCCGCCGAGGATCAGCTTCAGGTCATCGGCCAGGTTGAAGCGGGTGGTCAGGTAGGCGCCGGTCTGCGAGGTCTCGCGGTCCTGATGCCAGTAGCTCAGGTCCAGCTCGCGCTTGGGCAGCGAGCCCGGGTCCCAGTTGTAGATATCCATGCCGATCGCGTCATCGCTGTAGTTGCCCTTGCCTTCGAAGGTCAGCTCACGCCGGCTGGCACCGACCACCAGTTCATGGGTCCGCCCGAGCAACTGGAAAGGCCCCGATGCGTAGGCGTCGTAACTGCTCTGCTCATCGTCATAGTGGTACTGGCCCAGGTACTGACCGAACACCTCGCCCTCATCGCCCATGCGTTCGGTCATGCTGCCCAGCATCTTCAGGTCCGACCAGGTGCGGCTGGCGGCCAACAGCAGTTTCCAGTCGTTGTCGAAGCGGTAATCCAGGCGGCTGAACACCGTGGTGTTGTCCTGGTCCCAGTACTCCCAGTCATTGCCCAGGTAGGTCTTGCGGGACAAATGCAGGTCGCTGCCATCGATTGCCGTTGGCAAGCCACCCCAGGTCGCGGTGTTGTTGACGCGCTGGTTGGAGACGCCGAGGGTCAAGGTGCTGTTGTCGCTGAGGTCGGCCTCGCCAATGGCGTAGAACACCGAACGCTCGCTGTCGGTGACGTCCTGAAAGCTGTTGCGCGCCTGGTACGCCGTGACCACCCGCCCCCGCAAGGTGGCGTTGTCGTTGAGTGGCCCGGAAGCATCCACTTCGCTGCGGTAGTTGTCCCAGCTACCGGCGCTGGCGGTGATGCTCACGCGCGGGTCCGCCGTCGGGCGCTTGCGCACCATGTTGATGGCCGCCGACGGTGTACCCGCCCCCTGCATCAGCCCGGTGGCGCCGCGCACCACTTCGACGTGGTCGTAGATGGCCATGTCCGGCGCCGAGTTCATGTCCCGCGACAGGTAATGCGACAGGTCGTTGGACAGCCCGTCGTTCATCAGGTTTTCCACGGTAAAGCCACGCGCATAGAACGTCGGGCGCTGCGGGCCATCCTTGGTCATGGACATGCCCGGGGTGCTCTTGAGCACATCTTCAAGGCTGCGCAGGTTCTGGTCGTCCATGCGCTGGCGGGTGATCACCGTTACCGACTGCGGCGTCTCGCGGATGGTCAGCGCCAGCTTGGTCGCCGTCTGCATCGGCCCGGTGGTGTAGGAGCCACTGTCTTCGGTGATGCTTCCCAGCATCTGCCCATTGATACTGGTGGCGCCCAGTTCCACTGCCCCATTGGCGGCGGGCACCTCGACCAGCACATAGCCATCGCTGCTCGCCTGTGCCTGCAACGCATGGCCCCGCAGTACCTGGGCGAACCCTTCCTGCACCGCGTAACTGCCCTGCAGACCGGCGCTGGCAAGGCCTGCCACTTGCCCGGCATTGAACGAGATGGCCAGGCCGCTCTCGCGGGCAAAGCGACTCAGCACGTCACCCAAAGGGCCGCCAGGAATGTCGTAGCGTTTTATCTGCTGCTGGGCCTGTAGCGGCTGGGCCGCCAGCAGAGGCACGGCGCCAAGGGCGAAATGGACCGCCAGGGTCAACGCACGGCAGGGCTTGAATGGCTTGGGTGAAAGCATGTTCCCGACTCTCCGATGTATTGGGCTAATACAAGGACGCTCGGGTAACAAGAACTGGAAGCGTTTGATAATAATTTTTATTCGAGCCTGACACGGGTCAGCCACGGCGTGTAGTGCTCGACCCGGATCGGGAAACTGCGCGCGAGCAGGCGCAAGGCCCGCTCGCTGTCGTCGGCAGGCAGCACCGCGGTGACGTTCAGGTGCGCCAGGGCCTTGGCATCGAACAGCAGGTAGCCCTGGTGATTGCGGGCCAGGCGCTCCAGCACCTCGCTCAAGGGTTGTTCGCGCACCAGCATCTGCTGCCTGGCCCAGGCCTGCTCCAGGCCCGAGGCATCCACTGCCTGCACCGCCTGCATGCCCGAGGCACTGAACTGCACCTGCTGCCCGGCGCTCACCGTCTGGGTGCTGGCGCCGCTGTGCACTTCGGTACTCGACTCGATCATCACCAGGCGCGTGCTTTCGTCCAGGCGCTCCACCCTAAAACGCGTGCCCAGTGCGCGAATGCTGCCATGCGCGGTCACCACCCGGAACGGCCGGGCGGCATCCTTGGCCACGTCCACGAGGATGTCACCGCTGAGCAGCCGAACGGTACGGGTCTGCGCGTCGAACTGCAGGTCGACCGCCGAACGGCCCTCCAGGCTGATCCGACTGCCGTCCGGCAATTGCTCGCTGCGCCACTGGCCCGTACCGGTGCGCAGATCGGCCATCAGGTAGGCCGGCGGATAATGCTGGAGCAAGGCAGCGCCGGGCAGCAACAGCGCCAGGCTGACGGCCAGCGCCTTGAGTGCCTGCTTGCCGGGGGCTCGCGCCGTCACCCGCTGCAAGGCGGCACGGGCCGGGGCACGCGGCAGTTCGCGCAGCGGCGCAAGGCTGCCTTGCAAACGCTGCACGGCGTCCAGGTGTTCATCGGCCTCGGCCAACCAGGCGCCGAACGCCTGCTGGTCGGCAGCGCTCGGTTCATCATCCAGGCGTACCAACCATTCGGCCGCCTCGCGCAACACCGCGGCGCTGGGTGACGGGCTCATCGTGCCGACTCGCTGGCGGCATGACACTGCAACAAGGCCTGGACCAGATCGTTCTGCACGGTTTTGCTCGAGACCTGGAAGCGCTCGGCGATCTGCGCATGGCTCAGGCCTTCCAGGTGGCGCAGGATAAACACCTGACGTGCGCGCGCACTCATCTGCTCCAGGGCGCGGGCAATCTGTTCAAGGGCCTTTACGGCCGCCAGCAGTTGTTCGGGTGAAGGGGCCTGCTCGAGGTGCTCGACGTGCCGCGCGAGTTCTTCACGGTACGCCTGCTCAAGCTTTTGCCGACGGCCGCGATCGACCAGCAGGCGGCGCGCCACCGTGGCCAGAAACGCCCGCGGCTCGCGCGGCGCCACGTAGGCACCGGCATTGAGCAGGCGCACGAAAGTGTCCTGGGCCAGGTCGGCGGCATTGTGCGGGCAGTCCAGGCGTCGTCGCAGCCACCCCAGCAACCAGCCGTGATAGCCCTTGTACAAGGTGTCGAGACTGTCAGCAGGAGGAGGCACTTTCATCGGCGCAGGCATTAAATGAGAATGGTTATATCTTAAGTGCCTGAGCCGGGCGGACGCAATCCTGAAGGGCCCTAGCGGGTGGAGATGCCGCACACAAACTCTACAGTTAGTTGATATTTCAACTATCCGTTGATAATTTGATCGCGACCATTCAACTCCCTCGAAGGCCCTGATGAAGGTTTCCAACGCATTGAGCAGCGAACGACAACTGATCCTCGGCGTACTGCACAGCACCTTGAAAATGCTCAGCCATGCACTCGGCTCCCATACCGAAATCGTCCTGCATGACGTGCTCAACCCGCAGCGCTCCATCCTCGCCATCGCCAACGGCCATGTCACCGGGCGCCAGGTCGGTGGTTCGGTGTTGGGCGGGCCGCGTCATGACCAGGGTTTCGCCGCCGTGCGCCGGGCCATGGACGATCGCTCCAGTAGCGAGCCGATCGTGGTCGAGAACTACGCCACCCTCGCCCCCGACGGCCGTCCCTTGCGCAGCGCTACCGTGGTTTATCGCGACAGCAGCGGGCAGCCGTTTGCCAGCCTGTGCATCAACACCGACCTCAGCGCGATCGCTGCCGCGCATCACGTGCTCGCAGGCCTGCTGGGGCTGGCCAGCGCACCTGCGCCAGCGCCGGATGAATCCCGGGACATGGAACAGTTGATGATCGAGATCATCCAGGACGCCTGCCCCGGCGGCGTGCTCGGCATGAAGAAAGCGCAAAAGATCCAGGCCGTGCGGCACATGCAGGAGCGCGGCCTGTTCATCGTCAAGGGCGGCATCGAGAAAGCCGCCGCCACACTCGGCGTGACCCGCTACACCATCTACAACTACCTGGAGCAGATCCGGGCAACAGACAACGGACAGGAATGATCAGCATGCAACTTGAACTGTTCCAGGTAGACGCGTTTTCAGCCACGGCGTTTGGCGGCAACCCGGCCGCAGTGTGCCCGCTTGAGGCCTGGTTGCCGGATGCGACGCTGCAGCAGATTGCTGCCGAGAACAACCTGTCGGAAACCGCCTATGTAGTACGCAACGGCGAGCTGTTCGAACTGCGCTGGTTTACCCCGACGGTAGAAGTCGACCTGTGTGGCCACGCCACCCTGGCGACCGCCTGGGTGCTGTTCGAGCAGTTCGGCGAACAGCGCGACACCCTGCGCTTTGCCACCCGTAGCGGCGAGTTGCGGGTTCGCCGTGACGGTGCTCGCCTGGCCATGGACTTCCCGGCCAAGCAGCCACAAGCCGTGGCAGTGCCCGATGGCTTATTGCAGGCCCTGGGCCTGGCGCGGATCGAGGCGCTGTACCGCACCGATGACTACCTGGTGGTGGTCGAGGATCAAGCGCTGATCGCCGTTCTTGAGCCCGACTATGCTGCGCTGGCGGCCTTTGACGTGCGCGGCATTGCGGTCACGGCCCCGGGCAAGCACTTTGACTTCGTCTCGCGCTGGTTCGGCCCGCGGGTAGGCGTCAATGAAGACCCGGTCACCGGCTCCGCCCACACCTCGCTGGCCCCCTACTGGGCCGAGCGCCTGGGCAAGCGCAGCCTGACGGCCGAGCAAGGCGGCGCGCGCAAGGGCCAGCTGCACTGTCAAGTGTTGAACAACGGCCGGGTGATCATCAGCGGAGAGGGTGCGCTGTACCTGCGCGGTACGATCTTTATCTGAGCAGGCTCAACAACTGGCTGCCCTGGCCACAGGCAATCACCACCAGCCCTACCAGGGTTCGGCTGGCGCAGAACCTGTGGGAGCTGGCTTGTCCCGCGATGAGGCCCGCCTAGCCAGCACACCCGGTGGCGCCTGGACTGCGACCGCCGCGCCTAAAGGGTCCTTGGCAGGTAGCTGTGCAGTTGTCGCTCGACCCACCAGGACAACGGCAGGGTCAGCAGCAGGATCGCCGCCAGGCCGATTACCGCCGCAGTGACGCCGGACGCATCGCCTATGCGGCCGAACACCACCGGCGCCAGCGCGCCGCCACCAATGGTGCCGGTGTAGAACAAGGCAAAGGCCTGATCGCGCTTGCCCGCCCCCGCCAGTTCCGGCACCACGCCGTACAGCACCGACGAGGTGCCATTGAGCACCAGGCCCAGCAGCGGCAACAGCGCCATCATCGCCGCTAGCGGCAGGAACAACATCACCAGGATCAGCAACGCGGTGGCCGACTCGGTGAACCACACAGTTTTCATCATGCCGATGCGCGCACCCAGGTAGCCGCACACCAGCTTGCCGAAGGCGCCGCCGACAAACAGCAGCATCAACGCCAGGCCGATACCCGCGGAGCCGGCACCCTTGCCTTGCAGCAAAAACGGTAGAAAGGTAAGAAAACCCATGCGCACGGCGCTGTCGAAGGTGCCGGTCAGCAGCAAGGCGGCCAGGCCGCTGCCGGAGTCGTTACCACGGGCCGTCACGGCTTTGCGCGGGCTCGACGGCAACGACGGCTGCGGCGCAATCAGCCACCAGAGCACACCGGCGGCAGCCAGGCCAAGCAGGCCCAGCACGGTGACGCTGGTTTGCCAGCTGGTTACCAGCAACAGCAAACCGACTCCGGCAGGCACCAGCATCTTGCCGATATCGCCGGCAAAATTGTACTGCGCCAGCGCCTCCTTGACCCCGCCCCCGGCCTCATGGGTGTCGGTGACCAACGACGACGCCAGGGGGTGCTGGGTACTGGCGCCAAGGCCGCCCAGCACCAGCGCGAGCAACAGCACAGCGAGGCCACCGGCCTGCCCGGCAACCAGGTAAGCCAGCCCGGCCAGGGCGGTGCCGCCGACCAACAGGCGCTCCCGGCCCCAGCGCTTGGCCGCGCGGCCGGCCAGCAATTGCAGGCCGGCCATCATCCCGGCATAGGCGCCACGCAGCAGGCCGACCTGAGCAAAACTCAGGGCGAACTGCGCCTGCCACAGCGGCAGCAATACGTAGATAACGTCGGTAAGGCCGTCATGCACGGCGTGGGCCATGCTGGCGGCGAACAGCGAGCGACGGCGGATGTTCATGCAATGAAGGCTCTGGCTGGAAGACCAGCGCCTTTATAGATCACCGCGTTTGCCCAAGACCAATACCGATTTCAGACCGATTGATACCGGGTCAGTACACCGCGCCCACCGGATAGACAAATGCATTGACGTCATAGAACGGCGTGCGCGCGTAGAACCAGTGCAGGCGGGCACTGGGGCTGGCGGCGAAGGCCTTGTCGCTCTTGAGCTTGCTGTCGAACTCGGCCTTCAGTTCCGGGCTCTCGGCGAGCATTTTGCGCGCCATTGGCTCCATCACGTATTCCTCCGGCTCTTCAGCCGCCACCAGGGTCGAATTGAAGAAGCCCCAGGCCCAGAACGAGTCCGGGCTTTCGGGGTATAGCAGGTTGACCGCCAGCACGCCCAACGGCTGGTCGGTATCGATCACCACCGAACCGGCCGGGAAGGTCTGCAAGCGCTCCAGCGGCTTGGCCACGCCACTGACCAGCAAGCGCCCTTCGTAACCGGGGATCTGGTTGCTTTGCGTGCGATCGGGTTCGAAACCACCCGCCACTTTCACCTCATCCATGCGATACAGCGTAACGGCAATCGGTGTCGGCTTGTCGAGAGTGGTCATGTGGATGCCATGGGCCTTGAGCCGGGCGATCACCTCGCGCCACTGCCCCGGCACCACGTACTGCCGGGGCCGCTTGACCACCAGGTCGGGCTCGGTGTTGCCGGTGACCGGGACCTTGAGTTTTTTCGCCGTGTTACTCCAGACGATGGTCCTGGCGCCGGTGATCGGCGACTGCTCATAGCGGTAATCACCTACGGTAAACGCTGTGGTCCGGGCCTTGCCCGGCTTCCAGGTCAAGGTCACCTGCTCTTGCGTCTCCAGGCGTTCGCGGTCCTGGCGGATGGCTTCGTTGAGCGACACCGCCTGATCGCCGATCACCTGGAACATGCTCTTGAGCATCACGTAATTGCCCAGCACCTGGGTCTGGTACGGGTGCAATGCGTGTTGCTCGATCAGGATCGACGGCACATTGCGGATATCGCCGTACTGGTTGGAAAAGCGTGCGTAGTCCGTGCGGTACGGGTAGTAGCCCTGGCTTGGGTCCTGGTTGCTGTTGAGGCTGATGCACTCGTGCACCACATGGCCGTCGGCCTCCAGCGCCTGGTACACCGGCGCGCGCATGACGTTGTCCATCCAGGCGCTGCTGGCCGGCGACCAGCCATTGCCATTGTGGCAATACGAACTGTCGTAAGGGTACATGGCGCCATCAGTGGAGTGGGTGTCAGCGAAGAAACTCAGCTGGTAGGTGTTGAACACCCAGGCGACGTTGCGGATTTCGGCGCTGTCGAGCTTGGTGAAGTCACGGTTGAGGTTGTAGTTCAGGCCGTTGACCCGCCAGCCGGTTTCATCCGGGCCGTTCTGGTTGATCCGCCCGTAGGCACTGCGGCGCAGGTCGCCGTCGACATTGACGGTGGGAATGAACAGGATGTTGACCTTCTCCAGCAAGGCAGCCAACGGTTTGTCACCCGTGGTCATGTCACGCAGGAGCATGAACATCGCATCCTTGCCATTGGCTTCGCCCGGGTGAATCTGGGCCTCGACGAAGATCGTCGGCTTGCCCGATTCACTCAGCCCGGCCGGCGATTTGTCGACCTCAAGGGAGGCGATGGCCATCAACATCGGGTGGCCTTCGGCGCTTTTTTCCGGCAGGTCGTTGAGCACGATATTGCCACCGGAGGCCGCCGCCAGGCGGGTCATGTAGGCGCGGGTTTCGTCGTAGTTGCTGGTCTGGCGGAATTCGCTGGCTTCGGCCTGGGTGATCAGCGGGTTGTCCGGCTTGGCAAGGTAGCGGGTGCTGGTCAGGGTCTGGGCGAACATTGGCGGCAGGATGCGCTGCTTGGCAGCCGGCGAATAACCGCTATCGTCGATGTAGGACGGCGCGCTGGGCAATGCCGCCAGAGCTGGCAGGGCCGCGCCCAGCAGCATTGCAACAACGAGGGGCCGCAAAAGCGGGTGTTTCATGATCAATCCCTATCATGAGTGGCAGGTGCCCACCTTAAACCACAACGTGCAACCAGACGAGAGCCAGGCCGCCATGCTCGACAACCTGTTTGATCCACTGCCCGCGGCGGGCGCACAAGAGCATTTCGAACAACTGCTGACCCGCCCGGGGCTGCGCATTGAACGCATCGTCTCCCATGGCCAGGCCAGCCCGCCAGGGTTCTGGTACAACCAGGCGCAGGGCGAATGGGTGGTGTTGCTGGCCGGGTCTGCCGGGTTGCGGCTGGAACATGAGCCTGCCGAGCGGGTGCTACGACCGGGGGATTTCATTGATATTCCGGCGCACTGCCGGCACCGGCTCGAATGGACCGACAGCACCCAGACCACGGTGTGGCTCGGGGTACATTATGACTGATGGGTGGCATAGGCCAGGCCAGCCAGCACGATACAGGCCTGGGCCTTTCAGGCGAACATCACGCTGTACTCATGCGCGCGGTGCAAGGAAATCCCGTTGACCTGCTCCACGGCCAACGGGTGGCTGCTGGCGTTCAGCGTCACACTGGGGCGTGAGGTCGGCCCGCTCAATTGCAGCAGGCCTTCCAGCCCCAGGGTCTCTGGCAGGTTGGCAATGCTGTTGGCCAGGCGTACGGCAAAAGGCGGCTCGCCAGCCTGGCCCTCATCACGCCAGAGCTCGCAGACACGGTCGAAATCGCTCGGCTGCAGTTCAACCCAGATACCGATGCAGTAGCTATCGTTCATTTGCGCCACGGCCAGAGGCAACAGTGCCCGCAGGAAAAACCGTTCGCCGGCGATCACACACCAGTCGTTGCTTTCCCTAACCTTGTGCTCGCGCGCCTCGGCGCTAAGCGCGAACAGCACATCCGGACGCCGGAACGCCAGTTCACCCAGGTCATCGGCGTGGTCCTTGCCGCACTGACTGCACATCATCAAAGTTGCCTCCTGCATTGGATCGAGTCGTTGGGGGTGGCGACTCTATCAGGCCCACGCATTCCTGCGGAAGCTGGCTTGCCAGCGATGCTGTTGACGATCACAGCGGTTTCAACATGCCCCGCTCGACGATGAAATCGATCACCTGCTGCAAGCCTTGCCCGGTCTTGAGGTTGGTGAAGGTCCACGGCCGTTGCGGGCGCATGCGCTGGGTGTCCTTTTCCATTACCTCCAGCGAAGCGCCGACGTAAGGCGCCAGGTCAATCTTGTTGATCACCAGGAAGTCCGACTTGGTGATCCCCGGCCCGCCCTTGCGCGGGATTTTTTCACCTTCGGCGACATCGATCACGTACACGGTCAGGTCCGCCAGCTCCGGGCTGAAGGTGGCGCTGAGGTTGTCGCCGCCGCTCTCGACAAAGATCACTTCGAGGTTGCCGAACGTGCGCGCCAGTTCTTCCACCGCCGCCAGGTTCATCGAGGCGTCCTCGCGGATCGCGGTGTGCGGGCAACCGCCGGTTTCCACCCCGACAATGCGCTCGGGGGCCAGGGCGCCAGCCTCGGTGAGGATGCGCTGGTCTTCCTTGGTGTAGATGTCGTTGGTCACCACGGCGATCTCATAATGGTCGCGCATGGCCTTGCACAGCGCTTCGAGCAGCGCGGTCTTGCCGGAGCCGACCGGGCCGCCGACACCGACGCGCAGGGGTTGTTGGTAGCTTTGCATGGGGGTTTCCTCAGGATCGGAACAAGCGGGTGTATTGGGTTTCGTGCCGCGCCGAGGCAATCGCCAGCAACGGCAAGCCGCCGCCGAGCTGGTCATCGCCAAGGGCCAGGGCGGTTTGCAGCACCTGGGGTAGCACTTCGCTCAGGTCACGCAGCAAGGTCTGTGCCGCTTGCTGGCCAAACGGCACCAGCTTGACCCCGGCCATCACCGCGCCTTCGAGCCAGGCATAGCCGTGACCGAGGGCCAGATCCCGCAACGGGATCTCCCAGTGCACAGCCAGCCAGGCCATGCCGCCAAGCTGGCTGAGCTCCAGCGACGCACGCCATTCGGGCGCCTGGCCCAACTGCCAGCCATCGAGCAATCGGGTCAGGGCCATGCCACGCTGGCGTTCTTCCAGGCGCAGTTCGGCGGTTTCGCGGTTGGCCAGTAAAAACCGGCTCCAGCGTGCGAACGCCTCGGCATCGTCATCCAGGCAAGCTTGATACAGCCGCGCCAGCAGCGGCCAGTCGAGGTGGCACAGGGTGTCCTCGATCTGTTGGCATTGCCAGCTGCGAAAACCTTCGGCGCCCTGCACCCAGCCGGCCTCCACCGCCCACTCCAGGCCTTGCGAGTAGGTGAAACCACCCACCGGCAGGCTCGGGCTGGCCAGTTGCAGCACGCGCAGCAGCTTCAGGTCGTGGTTCATCAACCGGCCAGCACCAGCGCGGCGCCGGCCAGCAGGCTGCCAGCGAAGGCCTTCTGCAAGCCCTGGTGCCGACGCAGCAGACATCCCGCGCCAAAGCCGACCAGCAACAACAGGCCACTGACGCTGACGAACCCTGCGCTGAACACCCAGAACGCGCCCGGGCTGGCCTCAACGCCATGGGCCCAACCGTGGAACAGGGCAAACAGCGGCATGGCCAGGGCCAGCAATACCTGGCGGCTGGGCACCAGCAGCGCCGCGGCGGCCACCAGCAGCGAGCCGATGATCATGGTTTCCATGCCGAGCACGCCGCCGAACACGTGGCCCATCAGCGCCCCGCCGAACATCGCGCCCAGGGTCAGCAACGGCAGCGCCAGGGTGCGCCCGGTCAGGGCCGCGAGCACGCCGGTGCCGAGCAGCATCAGCAAGTGATCAAGGCCGGTCAGCGGGTGCAGCAAACCGTCCTGCAACGGGTTGGCGTCATGGCCGGGGTGGGCGAACGCCGGAACCGCAACCAGCAGCAGTGCGAGGGTAATGAGCTTCTTCATCGGGCAATCTCCTTATCGACAATCAGTGGTGAGCGACGCGAACGAACAGATGGTCACTGTGGGCGTGGCTGTGCGGCGCGCTCTGGTAGGCACCGGCTTCAGGCTCGAACGGCGCCTGCTCAAGCGTCACCTCCAGGCCCAGGCCGCGGACCATCTCATCGAGCACATGGTCGTGCTGATAACGCACCAGGCCGGCCTCGATCTGCAGCGGTACATGGCGGTTGCCCAGGTGATAGGCGGCGCGGGTCAGCAACAGCGGATTGGCGCAGCGCACCGTGGACACCTGCTCGGCCGCCGCCAGCACGCGAATCACCTCGCCGCCCTGCTCTTCGCCAAGCAGTTCGCCACCGCGCAGCAACTGCCCGCGTTCGAGCATCAAGCCGGCCTCGCGGCCATCGTCGAGGGTGACGCGCACACGGCTCTTGATGCGCGTGTCGACGGTAAGGGTGACGGTGCCGCTTACCTGGGCGGCGTCGCTCAGGCGACGGGTCAAGAGGATCATGCTCGCTCCTTAAAACAGAAAATAACGCTGGGCCATCGGCAACACCGTGGCCGGTTCGCACACCAGCAGCTCACCGTCGGCGCGCACCTGGTAGGTTTGCGAGTCGACCTCGATCATCGGCAACCGGCCGTTATGGACCATGTCGCCCTTGCGCACCGTGCGACAGCCTCGGGCCTCGCCGATCAGGCTGTGCAGCCCCAGTTGCCGGTGCACGCCACGGTCGATCGCCGCCTTGGACAGAAAGGTCATGCGCGTGGCATGGCGCGCGGCGCCCAGGGCGCCGAACATCGGCCGGTAGTGCACCGGTTGCGGGGTCGGGATCGAGCCGTTGATATCGCCCATGGGCGCCATGGCGATCATCCCGCCCTTGATCACCAGCGCAGGTTTCACCCCGAAGAATGCCGGCGCCCAGAGCACCAGGTCAGCCAGTTTGCCGGCCTCGATCGAGCCCACTTCATGGGCGATGCCATGGGTCAGCGCTGGGTTGATGGTGTACTTGGCGATGTAGCGCTTGACCCGGAAGTTGTCGCTGCGTGCGCTATCTGGCGCCAAGGGGCCACGGCGCAGTTTCATCTGGTGCGCCACCTGCCAGGTACGCAGCACCACCTCCCCGACCCGGCCCATGGCCTGGGAGTCGGACGAGGTCATGGAAAACGCCCCGAGGTCATGGAGGATGTCTTCGGCGGCAATCGTCTCGCGGCGGATGCGCGACTCGGCGAAGGCCACGTCTTCGGCAATGCTCGGGTCCAGGTGGTGGCAGACCATGAGCATGTCCAGGTGCTCGTCGACGGTGTTCTGGGTGTAGGGCAAGGTCGGGTTGGTCGAGGACGGCAGCACGTTGGCAAAGGCCGCGGCGCGGATGATGTCCGGCGCATGGCCACCGCCCGCGCCTTCGGTGTGGAAGGTATGGATGGTGCGATCGCCGATGGCCGCCAGGGTGTCCTCGATGCAGCCGGACTCATTGAGGGTGTCGGTGTGGATCGCCACCTGCACGTCGTGTTCTTCGGCCACGCCAAGGCAGCAGTCGATGGCCGCCGGGGTCGAGCCCCAGTCTTCGTGCAGTTTCAGGCCGACGGCGCCGGCTTCGATCTGCTCGCGCAGGGCCTCGGGCCGCGAGGCGTTGCCCTTGCCCAGCAGGCCGATATTGATCGGCAACTGGTCGGCGGCCTGGAGCATGCGCGCCAGGTACCAGGGCCCGGAGGTGCAGGTGGTGGCATTGGTGCCGGTGGCCGGCCCGGTGCCGCCGCCGATGAAGGTGGTAATGCCCGAGGTCAGCGCTTCTTCGACCTGTTGCGGGCAGATGAAGTGAATGTGCGAGTCGATGCCGCCGGCGGTGACGATCTTGCCTTCGGCGGCGATCACCTCGGTACCCGGCCCCACCGGCAGGGTCACCCCCGGTTGCACATCGGGGTTGCCGGCCTTGCCGACGCCGACGATGCGCCCGTCCTTGATGCCGATGTCGGCCTTGACGATGCCCCAGTGGTCGATGATCAGCGCATTGGTCAGCACCAGGTCCAACGCCTGGGCGGCGAGCATCTGGCCCTGGCCCATGCCGTCGCGGATGACCTTGCCGCCGCCGAATTTGACCTCCTCGCCATAAACCGTGAAGTCCTTCTCGACCTCGACCCACAGCTCGGTGTCGGCCAGGCGCACGCGGTCGCCCACCGTGGGGCCGAACATGTCGGCGTAGGCCCTGCGGGAAATCCGGCTCATGCCTGCGCCTCCAGCTTGCCCATGACCTTGCCCTGAAAGCCGTAGACCTCGCGTTTGCCGCGATACGGCACCAGGTGGACGGTGCGTGCCTGGCCCGGTTCGAACCGCACGGCGGTGCCGGCGGCGATATCCAGGCGCAAGCCACGGGTCGGCTCGCGCTCGAACACCAGGGCGTTGTTCACCTCGTAAAAGTGATAGTGCGAGCCGACCTGCACCGGCCGGTCGCCGTGGTTGGCGACGGTGACGCTGATTACCGCCAGGCCTGCATTGAGTTCGATGTCGCCGTCGGCGACCTGTACTTCTCCGGGAATCATCCTGCGCTCCTAGACGATCGGGTCATGGACGGTGACCAGCTTGGTGCCGTCGGGAAAGGTCGCTTCCACCTGCACATCGGGGATCATTTCGCTGACCCCGGCCATCACCTGGTCGCGGCGCAGCACTTCGCGGCCGAGGTTCATCAGCTCGGCCACGGTGCGCCCGTCGCGGGCACCTTCCATCACTGCGGCGCTGATCAATGCCACCGCTTCCGGGTAGTTGAGCTTCAGGCCACGGGCCAGGCGCCGCTCGGCCAGCAGCGCGGCGGTGAACAGCAGCAGTTTGTCTTTCTCTCGCGGGGTCAGCTCCATGGCGTTCTCTCAAGTGGCCCAGATCCGCGGCGGGCATGGCGCCAGGCCGACCACGGCGGGTCGCAAGGCATGCCAGAGCCGCTGCAAAGTGGATTGCAGGCGTTGGTTGTCGTGGTCGAGCAGGCGTACCACCAGCAGTTGGCCGAGCAGGGTCGCGCCGGCCGGGGCGCCCAGGTCTTCGAGCAGGGCGCGGCTCTGTTCGAGCAGTTCGTTGCTGGCCGGGTAGGCACAAAAGGTCGCTTGCAGGGGCAAGCCTGCGAGTTTCTCCAACTGCCCGCCATCGATGCGCAGGCGCTCGTGCAGGCCCGGGTCGTCGGCCACCTCGATGTGCAGGCGGCTGTCGAGGGCGCCGTGGCTGAACCTCTCACCCATCACCGGGCGGCCCAGGCACAGGGTTTCCCAGGCCAGCAGGCGGGCGCCGGGCATGAGGGTAAAACGGTTTTCCAGGCGCACTCTGGCGCCGGCAAAGCAGATGCTGCCCTGGGGCAGCCATTCGAGCGTGCTGTTTTCGGCCAGACAGAAGTGCTGCTGGAGGATCGAGGTCGGGCCGGCGCTGCGGTAGAACTTGGTCGCCCCGGGCATGGTCAGCAGTGCATGGCTGCCTGGCTCCAGGTGCACATCGAGCAGCAGTTTGTCGCCACCGACCACACCACCAGGCGGGTGCAGCACATAGACGTGGCACGGCGCGCCCTCGGGATAGAACGGCCGCTGCACCAAAAGTGGACCGAAATGGCGCCGCGCACCAATACAGGTCCTGGTCTCGCCCCGGACGAAACGCAGCCTGAGCTCGGCGCGCCAGCCGGCATCAGCGGTGACCTGGTCGGGGAGTTCGGGGAGCGACATGCCTCAGGTTCCAGTAAACGCTGCAGCTATCGGGCTACAGACGCATTTGCAAGAAACAACCTGCGCGCTCAAGCCAATGCGGCGACGTGCAGGTTTGACCAATCGATCAGCAATCGATGGCAGAGGCAAAGCACATAGCGGGCCAAGATGGCGCGCTGGAGGGGTTTGTTTAAACCGCCGGCATGCACCGGTTTAGCGCTGCCCGGTTGCCGGGTGTTTAAACCCGGGCATCAGAGCCTTCCTACAATGGCGGCTACTCCTGGCGCAGGCGCTTGCGGTGCTCGGCGACTTTATGCCGGTTGCCGCACACCGCCATGCTGCACCAGCGCCGACGGTGGGACTTGGTGCGGTCGTAGAACCAGAGGATGCAGTCAGGGTGTTCGCAGGTCCTGACCAGGCTGAAGTCGCCGCCGGCCAACAGCTCGGCCGCTTGCTCGGCCAGGGGCGCCAGCAGTTGCTCGGCCGAACGCCGCTCGGCCACTCGCAGCAGTTTCGGGCCATCGTGGTTGTCCCACAGCAGTTGCGCGTGGCTGGCGCCCTGGGCCAGGAAGCGATTGAGGATCGCCGGATCGCCGCGCCCGCCCGCCTTGCGTTGCTCGACCAGCGCGCGCAATGACTCGCGCAAGGTAACTGCCGCCTCCAGCAACGCGCCCTTGGCCAGGCGTGGCGCGGGTCCCTCTTGCAAGCCCATGCGCTGCAGCCAGGCCAACACGTCGGCATCGCTGTGCCAGAAGTCGGTGCGCTGGCCGTCGACGATGGCCACGGTATTGAGCATGTCCAGTACCGGGTGATCGGCGAGGACATAGGGTTCGGTGATGGCGTCGGTCATGGCCATTCTCGGCGGTGGGGGTTGCTCCATGGTAACCCTTATTTTCTGTGTTTCAAGTTACAGCGCCGCTCATCGCTGTTTTTATGTAACCCTTAAAATTAATTTGACAGGTTACTTACCCTGTGCAAGATTTGTTTGCGCAGTAACCCTTAATATCAGTCAATCAGGTTACAGAGGAACAGTCCGATGAGCACTCCTGCCCCAACCGTGCGCTACCAGTTCGTCGACGCCGACGGCGTTCGCGTGTTCTACCGTGAAGCCGGCGAACCGGGGGCACCGGTGTTGCTCCTGCTGCACGGCTTTCCCAGTTCATCCCACCAGTTTCGCGACCTGATCCCGCTGTTGGCCGCGCACTTTCACCTGATCGCCCCGGACCTACCGGGTTTCGGCTTCACTGAAGTACCGGCCGCGCGCGAGTACCGCTACAGCTTCGATGCCCTGGCGCAGACCCTCGGCGCCTTTGTCGAGGCCCTTAACCTCAAGCGCTACGCGATGTATGTATTCGACTATGGCGCGCCCACCGGCCTACGTCTGGCCGTGGCGCACCCAGAGCGGGTCACGGGCTTCGTGTCGCAAAATGGCAATGCCTATCTTGAAGGGCTGGGCGATGCCTGGGCGCCGATTCGCGCCTATTGGGCCGCCCCCTCGGCCGCCAACCGCAAGACTGTCAGCGACGCTGTCCTGCACCTGGAAGGTACCCGTTGGCAGTACCTGCATGGCGTGACGGACCCGAGCCTGGTCGCCCCCGAGTCCTACACCCTCGATGCGCTGTTGCTGGAGCGCCCGGGCAACAAGGAGATCCAGCTCGACCTGTTCCTCGACTACGCCAACAACCTTGAGCGCTACCCGCAGTTTCAGGCGTTTTTCCGCGAGCACCCGGTGCCTTCGCTGATCATCTGGGGCAAGCATGACCCGTTCTTCATTCCACCAGGGGCTGAGGCCTACAAGCGTGACAACCCCAACGCCGTGGTGGAGCTGCTCGATACCGGCCACTTTGCCCTGGAGACCCATGCGCCGTACATTGCCCGGCGGATTGTCGAGGTGCTGGCCTGAGTGCCCTGCCGGCACCTCGTCGCCAGGCACCAGCGCAGAACTGGATAAGCGCTAAAACGGCCCCATACTGATAGCACTACGCCTTTAACGGATCGGGGGCCGAACCATGAGCCGAAACGTTGGTTTGATTGCCGTCGGAGTGGATCACACTGGTATTCTGGATTCGTTGAAGGGCGCGGCCGCTGGGGCACTGCAATTTGCCCGCTGGCTGGAGGAGCAACAGCAGTTCGGCATCAGCCCGAGCATCAGCGTGCTGACCGATCAGAATGACCTGGTGGTCGAAGCCAAGGCGATCCAGACCGCTGCCCGCGACCTGCTCGCGGTCGGCGGGCTCGACCTGTTGATCCTGTATTTCTCCGGGCACGGCATCGTCAAGAACGGTGCCGATGAACAAGTCTTGCTGTCGAACGTCAAGGACTACCCCGACGAAGCCATTAATATTGCCGCAACGGCGCTCAACGCCCGCCATATTGGCGTACCCCATGTAGTGATCATCTCCGACGCCTGTCGCAATGCGGTTGACCCCTTTGGTTCATTGGGCCAGGTCAGTGGCAGGCCGGCGGTGAAACGCGGTGCGGTGGTCGGCATCAAGCCCGGCAAAGTCGATATCTTCTACGCCACCGAACCGTCACAAACCGCCAAGGAGTACAAAGGCGAAGGCTTCTTTACCAAGGTCCTGCTCGAAGCGCTGCAAAGCCCACCGACAGAAATTTGCGAGACCTGGCCAGGGTCCAGCGTGCCGATCATTCCCACCTGGCTTCTGGAAGACTACCTGTACAACCAGGTGCCGACCCGCGCCCAGCAGCAAACACCGCGCTTCGAACAAACGCCGGACATCATTGTCCAGGCGCGCCAACCGCTGTTCCTCGGCTATGCCAACCCGCCACTAGTCTTTCCAAACCCTTCACCCCTGCCTGGCCCTGGGCCGCTGGACTACGGCCTGCCCGGTGGAGCCGAAGCACCTTACTTTGAACAAATCCAGATCCTGCCGCTTCCCGATCTGTTTCCAGCAGACCTCAGGGTCACCAGCCGTAACCAGGCGATACAACAGGTGGCCAGCAACTTTCTCAGGGAACCCGAAGCGTACATCAGCACCACATTGCTTGAACAAGCCGGCCTCGACGAAGCCTACCAGCGTAACCTGCAGCGCTACACAGCACTCCCCCAGAGCCTGGCGCAAACCGGACTGCGCATCATCGGCAGCCAGGCCGCCACCGTGCTGGTGGCCCCCGGCCAAGCGGCGCCCATTCTGGAAACCCACGACCAGCAGAGCATCATCAGCCTGTCGCCGTCTGCACAGGCACAGTCAGTCATCGTCACGTTCAGCGACGATACCCTGATCGTCTTGCCGGTCATACCCGGCTACATCGGCACAGTCCACGTAGACGAAGGCCTGGTGCAGTCGGTTTCGTTCGAGATGGGTATGACCCTGGCGCAGGCCTTTGCGCAAACCCCGAGCAGCCGCCAGCACCTGCACCACTTGCAAGCACTTGCCGCAGCCTTCGCCAGCAGCGCAAAACTGCGCACCTTGGCCGGGACCCAGGCATCGAGCTTCGCCGATGTCCTGCGCCAGAAAAAACGCCTGGACCCGACCTTGGGCATCTACGCCGCCTACGCCTATCTGCTGGCCGCTGACGACGACGGCGTGCGTTCGGTGCTGCGCTACTTCCTTGACTATCAGGCATCGTCCCAACCGCCCCTGCCCGTGCCGTTCGATGTGGCTTTGCTCGCCGGCGCCCTGGCACCCGGCAAGCGCAAGACACGGCCGCTGATCGCACCGTTCTGCCCGATGATGAGCCTGGGTTGGACAGTGCTGGCAGCCCATGGCAAGAACCAAAAGCTCCACCCTGCAATTCTCGAAGCCGGTAAATACCGGCTCAATACTGAATGGTCGACCTTTCGCCGCCGCGATACCCAGCCGCTTATCGAAGCTTTTCTACAAGGAGAGTTGTCATGAAAGTCGTGTTCATCCATGGCCGGTCGCAACAAGGCAAGAACCCGCTCACCCTGCAAAACACTTGGACCAATGCCTTGATCAAGGGCTTTGAAGACATCGGTTCGCCCTACAATGGCGTGGTCGATGTGGCCTTCCCTTACTACGGCGATCTGTTGTTCGACGAAACCCACCGCAGAGCGCAGAAAGACTTTCAGGTACTCACGGACAAAGGCGCCGACGCCGCGGCACCGGGTGGCGAGGAAGAAGAATTCATGCGCCAGGTCATTTACGACATCGCCAAACAGCAAGGTATCAGCAAGGAGCAGATCAACGCTGAGGCCAATGGCGAGATGCTTGAGAAAGGTGTTCAGAACTGGCGCGGCGTGCTAGCGGCCCTGCGCTTGCTCGATCAGTTGCCCGGTGCCGGCGCGACCTCGGTCGAGCTGTTCACCCGCGATGTGTGGTATTACCTGACCGAAAAAACCATCCGTGACGCGGTCAACACGCTGGTCGATGCACAGCTTCCACAAAACGATCCGTGCATCGTGGTTGCCCACTCCCTGGGTACCATCATTGCCTATAACCTGCTGATGAACCGGCCTGCACGTAGCAACATCAAGGGCCTGGTGACCCTTGGCTCGCCCCTGGGCATTGAGGCCATCCTTAGCCGGCTGCCCTCCAACGGTTCGCCGCGCAAGGCCCCGGATGGCGTGCCCAGCTGGGTCAACATTCGTGACAAACGCGATGTGGTTGCGCTCTACGAAATTCCCGCCGCGCGTTTCAGTGGAGCACCTGCGGTGCAAAACCACAGCAACGCCAGCAACGCCAGTGATAACCGCCACGGCATCGTCGAGTACCTCAATGACAAAATCGTAGCGGGCGTATTACGGCCTTTGCTGGCATAAGCACGTTCAGACGCCCCAACTCGTGCAATGTCTGCAGCAATCAACTGCATGCAAGCCGATTGCTGGACCCTGGTTGAGAAAATACCCTTGAACGCACCTTAACTGTGTTTCAGGATTCTCAACCATGGTCATGCACATCCGCCTCCAGCAGACTGGCGCGTCAAGCGTACTGCAGCTCGAACAGACCACGGCGAAAACGCCCGGGCCCGGTGAAGTCTGGCTCGACCAGGCGGCCATCGGCGTCAACCCGCTGGACGTCAGCCAGCGTAAGGGCGATGTGCGCATCGCCCTGCCCTCGGGCCTGGGCCTGGAAGGCGCCGGGACGGTAGCGGCAATTGGCGCGGGGGTCAGCGGCATCGCTGTCGGCGAGCGCGTCGGCTACGCCACCGGCCCGCTGGGCGCCTACGCCAGCGCCCGGCTGTACCCCGCCGAACGGCTGGTCAAACTCCCGGACACGCTCGGCCTGGAACAGGCCGCCGCGCTGCTGTTCAAGGGTATCACCGCCCACTACCTGCTTCACAGCACCTACCCGGTCGGGCCCGGCACGCGGCTGATGATCTACGGTGCCGCCGGTGCCCTGGGCCAGTTGCTGGTGCCCTGGGCCAAGCACCTGGGCGCGTTTGTCATCGGCGTGGTCTCGAAACCAGAAAGTGTCGCCCGCGCCCGGGCCGCCGGCTGCGACGAGGTGCTGGTATTCGACGCCGCCACCCTGGCTGCGCAGGTGCTGGAACTGACCCAGGGGCAGAAACTCGATGTGGTCTACGACCCGATTGGCCGGGTGTCGTTCGAGGCCTCGCTGGACAGCCTGCGTCCACGCGGGTTGCTGGTGTCCTGCGGCATGGCTTCGGGTGCACCGCCGGCCATCGAACTGAGCACCCTCAACGCCAAGGGCTCGTTGTTCATCACCCGCCCGTCGCTGGCGGCGCACACGGCAACGGCTGCCGAATACCAGCAACGTGCCGGGGAGGTGCTGGCGGCGGTGGCGGCAGGTATCATTCGCCCGCAGATCTGCAAGCGTTATGCCCTGGTCGACGCCGCCATGGCCCATGAAGACCTGCAATATGGACGTTCACAGGGCGCGATCATCCTCACGCCCTGACCTACCGAGGTAGCCCCGATGGACCCGTTCGACAGTCGCCAGGCCGATGAGCTTGCCACCCTCCTGGCGCTGTTCGAGCAAGGCTCGTTTGCCGCCGCCGGGCGCACGCTGCAGCGCCACCCCTCGGTGCTGTCCAAACGCCTGGGTGCGCTGGAGCAGCGCCTGGGCATTCGCCTGGTCGAGCGCACCACCCGCCAGTTGCGCTTTACCGATGAAGGCGCACGGCTGGTGGAGCGCCTGCGCCAGGCCGCAAACCTGATCAGCGAGGCCGAACGCGAAGCAGCCCAGGGCGCTACGCAGATTCGCGGGCGGCTGCGCATCGCCCTGCCCTCGTCCATGGGCCGCCTGTGGCTGAGCCCGATGCTCGCCGAGTTTGCCCTGGCATTTCCCGAAGTGTCACTTGAGACCGAATACGCCGAACGCTTTGTCGATATCGTTGCCGAAGGCTTCGATGCTGCGATCCGCATTGGCGAGTTGGCCGACAGCCGGCTGGTGGCGCGCAAGCTCTGTGAGCATCGGCGCATCCTCTGCGCGGCGCCGGCCTACCTGCAACAGCACGGCCAGCCGCAAACACCGGCCGACCTCGCCCACCATAACTGCCTGGGTTTTACCGGGCTGCGCTCGTACCCCGAATGGCGCCTGGCAGGCTTTGGCCAGCAGCAGACGGTAAAAGTACGCGGTTCGCTGGTCAGTAACGACAACGAAGCGCTACTGGCCGCCGCGCGCGCTGGGGTCGGCATCCTCGCCGGCGGTGACTGGCTGATGCAGCAGGACCTGGACAGCGGCCGCCTGCTGCCGGTGCTGCCCGACTGGCAACTGGATGCCGACGCCGGCATCTACCTGGTGCGCCCGGGCGCCCGCTACAACAGCGCCGCGACCCTCGCCTTCAAGCAGTGGATCGAGGCGCGTTTCGCCAACGGCGCGCCCTGGCGCAGCCGCTAAAGCGCTGCTGCCAATCTCGGCGTATGGGCCAGCAGGCTCTGGGTGTAGCGGTCTACCGGCCGGTCGAGCACCTGATCCACAGGGCCCTGCTCGACGATGCGCCCTTGCTTGATCACCACCACCCGATCGGCAATCGCCCGCACCACACCCAGGTCGTGGGTGACGAACACCAGGGTCATGCCCTCGCCTTGCAGTTGCTTGAGCAAGGTGAGGATCGCCGCCTGGACTGAAACGTCCAGTGCCGAGGTCACTTCATCGCAAATCAGCACGCTCGGCTCGCACACCAACGCGCGGGCAATCGCCACCCGCTGGCGCTCGCCGCCGGACAGCTGGTGGGGATACTTGTCGGCGACCGAAACCGGCAAGGCCACCCGCAGCAGCGCCGCCTCGATACGCGCCCGGCACGCCTGGCCCTTGAGCTTGAAGAAGTGCTCCAGCGGTGCCTGCAGACATTGGCCAACAGTCTGCCGGGGGTTCAAGGCCCGGTACGGGTTCTGGAAGATGTACTGGATGCGATGGCGGGTAGCGCTGGGACGTTGCCGGGCCAGCAGGCTCAGCGCCTGGCCCTCGAAGCGCAGCTCACCCGTAGCGTTGTCGCCCAGGCCTGCCAGGGTACGGGCCAGGCTGGTCTTGCCCGAGCCGGACTCGCCGACCACCGCCAGGCACTCCCCCGCCTGTACGTCCAGGGCCAGGTCGAACAGCACCGGCCGGTCGTAGGTCAGGTTCAGCTTGCTGATCGCCATTAACGGTGCCTGATCCGCCCGCGTCGCCCGTACCTGCGGCGCCGCTGTCGGCGCCAGCGCCTCAAGCTGCGGATGCAGGCAAGCGACCTGTTGCCGGGCCTCAAGCGTTTGCAAGCCCGGCTCCCCCTGCTCGCAGGCCGCCGTACGCCGAGGGCAGCGCGGCGCGAAAGCACAACCGTTGGGGCGCTGGCCCGGTGCCGGGGCATGGCCCGGGATCGCCTGCAGCGGGTGCTGGCGGGCAACGTCCGGGATCGCCGCCAGCAACCCCAGGGTATAGGGATGGCTGGGCCGGGCGAACAGCCGTTTGCGGCTGGCCATTTCGACGATGCGTCCGGCATACAGGACCAGCACCCGGTCGACCAGCTCCTTGATCACCGCCAGGTCGTGGGACACGTACACCGCCGCCACGCCCTGCTCTTTGCACAGCCGGCGCAGGGTTTGCAGGATGTGCGCCTGGGTGCTGACGTCCAGGGCCGTGGTCGGTTCGTCGAGCACGATCAAGCGTGGGCGCAGGACGAACGCCAGGGCGAGCATCACCCGCTGCTGCTGGCCGCCGGACAGTTGATGGGGGAAGCGCTGCAGAAACTGCGCGTCGCCGGGCAGGCCGACGTCGACCAGGGTCTGTTGCAGGCGCTGTTGTTGCGCGGCTTTTGGCAACTGCGGTTCATGGGCGTGCAGGGTTTCCAGCAGCAAAGGGCCGATGCGCAGGGCCGGGTTCAGGGCTTGCGCCGGGTCCTGGGCGACATAGCCGATCAGCCCGCCACGGGCCTGGCGCAGGGGCTCGCCGTGTAGCTCGAGCAGGCTGACCTCGGCAACCTGGATATGCCCTGCGGCGATGCGCGCACCGCGCCGGGCATGGGCCAGCAAGGCGGTGGCCAGGGTGGTCTTGCCCGAGCCGGACTCGCCGACCAGGCCGAGGATTTCGCCAGGGTCCAGGGTGAAGTTGATGTGGTCGATGATGTCGGCGCTTGTGTTGAGTTCAACCCGCAGGTTTTGCACTTGCAGGGCCGGCCTCTCGCGGGTCAAGCCCGCTCCCACAGTGGAACTGCATGCAGGCTTGACCCGCGATGGGGCCAGTGGGGCATGTGAATTCATCGACGTTCTCCCGCGCTGTGCCGGGCAATGCCTTCGGCGAAGATATTGGTGCCGTAGGCGAACACCCCGATCAGCAGCGCCGGGGCCAACACCGCCCAGGGCTGGACCAGCAGGCCAGCCTGGTTTTCATTGATCATCAGGCCCCAGTCGGCGGCCGGTGGCGCCACGCCGTAACCCAGGTAGCTCAGGCCCGAGAGCATGCCAATGCCCCAGGTGAGCATGTTGCCAAAGTGCACCAGCAACGGCGTCAGCACATTGGGCAATATCTCGCGCAAGAGGATGCGTGTGCGCGAAAAGCCCATCATCTGCGCCGCCTCGACGAACTCCTGGCTGGCCACCGCCACCGCGCTGCCACGGGCCAGGCGGATCACCCCGGGGGTGAAGGCGATGGCCACGGTGAACACGATCAACCACGGCGCCCGGCCAAGCATCGAGACAATCAACAGCACCAGGATCAGGTCGGGAAACGCCAGCCAGACATCCGCCAGCCAAGTGATCGCCTGGTCCAGGCGCTGGCGCGACAGGCCGGCCAGCAGGCCCAGCACGGTGCCGACAATCAGCGCGATGGCGGCCGCCGCCAGCGACATCCACAAGATCGACAGCCCGCCATTGAGCAACCGCGACAGCACGTCATGGCCAAGAAAATCATGGCCCAGCGGCGCGTCACTGGCCGGAGCACCGTATACCCCGCCGACCATGTCGGTGGGCGCATGGGGGGCCAGCCAGGGGCCGAACAGGGCCAGGAGGACGATGGCCAGGGTCACCAGGGCGCCGCGGCGAATCTGTGGCTCACGCCACCAGCGTGCATAGAACATGGGCTATTCCTCTCAAGGGGCTTTGGCCGCCGGGCGCCGCCACCAGCTCTGGATGCCGCGGCGGTTGCGCTGGATCAGGGTGGCGCGGCGGGCGGTGCGCAGTTTCGGGGTAAGCAGGACAGTGAGCAGGTCAGCCACCAGGTTGATCAGCACCACCCCGAGGGTGATGACCAGCACCACGCCCTGCACCAGCGGCAGGTCGCGCATCTGGATCGCGCTGTTGAGCTGGGTGCCGATCCCCGGGTAGCTGAAGATCACCTCGGCCAGCAACGCGCCGCCGATCAGGGTACGCAATGTCAGGGCCACGCCCTGGATCGCCGGCACCAGGGCATTGGGCAAGGTGTGGCACCAGACGATGCGCCATTCGGCAATGCCGCGCAGGCGCGCCGCGCTGACGTAGTCCGAGTCCAGCGCTTCGATCATCGAGGCGCGGACCATACGAGCCAGGTACGGCAGCGACGACAGGCTCAGGGCGAAGATCGGCAGCAACAGGTATTCAAGCTGCTGCCACAGGGCCTTGTCCGGATCGAGAATCGACACCGCCGGCAGCAGGTTGACCTGGGGCATGGAGAACAGCAGCACCAGGCCGATGGCCAGCAGAAAGCCCGGCGTGGCCTTGAGGAAAATCAGCGCCGACAGGCCAAAGCGGTCCAGGCGGCTGTCGCGGCGCAGGGCCAGGCTGACGCCGATGCTCAAGGCCAGCGGCACCACCAGCACCAGCACCCCGGCCAGCAGCGCCAGGGTATTGCCGAAGCGGCTGAAGATGATCGCCGCCACCGGCTGGTTGGAGTCCAGGGAAATCCCCAGGTCGCCGCGCAGCACCTGGCCGAGCCAGCTGAAGTACTGCACCAGGATCGGCCGGTTCAGGCCCAGTTGCTCGCGCAGGGTCAGCACGCTTTCCAGCGGTGCCTCAGGGCCGAGGATGACCCGCGCCGGGTCCGAAGGCAGCGCCTGGGTGGCGATGAATACCACCAGGCTGATGACCCAGGCGGTGAGCAGGCCGTAGCCCAGGCGGCCGATGAACCACGGTAACCAGGCCGGGAGCCGGGAAGTGCGTGCGCAAGGTTCAGGCATGGTTCAACCACAGGCTGTCAAAGCGCCAGGAGGCGAAAGTGGTCTGTTCGCCGTGCAGGCCGCCGACCTTGCTGGAGGCGGCATCGAGCACGTCGGTAAAGCCCCAGATCAGCAAGCCGCCGCGCTGGTGCTGGATGGCCTGGGCCTCGTGTACCAGTTGCTTGCGCCGCTCAAGGTCAGGCTGGCCGAGGGCCTGGGTAAACAGGTCGGAGAAACGCTCATCGCGAAAATTGCTGCGGTTGTAGATCGCCAGCGGTGCATCGTTGTGCAGGCCGGTGGCCAGGAAGCCACGGGCCGGCGTTGAGCCTGGCGACATCAGCCACTGCTCTTTCTGCGGGCCGTTGAACACCGAGCTGTCCACTGGCGTGACCTTGACTTCGACCCCGGCCTTCTTCGCCTGCTGGGCGAACACCAGGGCGGCGTTGACTTCGTTGGCAGTGGTGGTCAGCTCGACCCGCAGGTCGCTAGCGCCGGCCTGGCGCAGCAGCGAGCGGGCCTGGTCGAGGTCATAGCCGCGCTGGGCGATGGCGTGGTTGTAGGTCGGGTCCTGCGGCGAGTACAGGTCGTTGGCGATGCGCCCGAAACCATTGAGGCCACGGCCGATCAGCTCCTGACGATCGGCCAGCAGGCGGAAGGCCTGGCGCACCCGCTCGTCCTGGAACGGCGCCTTGGCGGTGTTGAGGTTAAAGCCGCTGAACGAAGTGCTCGGCGACACCACCAGTTGCAGCCGCGGGTCGGCCTTGATCAAGGCGCTGTGCTCGGCCTGCACGCCGCTGGCAATATCGATCTGCCCGGCACGCAACGCCGCGACCCGCGACACCTGGTCCTTGAACTCGATGATCTCCAGCTCGTCGGCATACGGCTGGTTGGGTTTGAAGTAGTTCTCGAACCGGCTGAACAGCGCGCGCTGGCCCGGCACGAAGATTTTCAGCCGGTAGGGCCCGGCCCCCACGGGGTTGCTCACCGGGTGGTAATCGGTCGGCACGATGCCGCCGAAGGCGATCAGGGTTTCATCCAGCGGGAAGAAACTGCGGCCCTGCTTGAAGCGGATCTCGATGGTGCGCTCGTCGAGCTTGCGTAAGGCCTGGCGGTCGATGGCGCCGACCAGCCCGGCAAACGGCGAGGCCAGTTTTGGATCGGTCAGGCGCAGGATCGAGAACAGCATGTCATCGGCGGTGATGCTCTTGCCGTGGTGGAACTCCAGGCCCGGCTTGATGCGGATGGTCCAGGCGCTGGCATCGGCGTTGGGCTCGGCGAATTCGGCCAGGCCCAGGCGCGTGCTGACGTCGTCGTTCCACTCCCAGAACTTGCTGTACAGCGCCCAGCCGCGAATGATCCCGCCGCCAGACGGCTTGTGCGCATCGAGGTTGCCGGCCTGGTCGCCGTCGATGATGCCGACGCGCAGGCGCCCGCCACGCACCGGCTGGGTCGGCCGGGCGATGGCTGCGCCTGCGGCCGGTTCAGCACCGCCGCAACCTGTGAGCAGGCTGGAGCCGAGCAACAGGCCGCCACCGACGGCCAGGCTGTTGCCGAGGAACACCCGGCGGGAAAATGCGTTTGGCATGGGCAACTCCTTAAGCCGGTTCGGCAACCGTGCGCGCACTCAGGCGCGGAATGTCGAAACCGTGGTCCAGGTCGAGCAAGGGGAACAGCAGGTCGGCGACCCGGTGGGCTTCATCGATCAGCGGAAAGCCCGAGAGGATGAACGCCGAGGTGCCCTGGGCTTGGTACTCGCGAATCCGTTCGGCCACCTGCTCGGCGCTGCCGACCAGATAGGTGCCGGCCGCAGGGCCGAGGATGTTGAAGCCGAACAGGCTCGGGCCGGTCCAGACGTTGGGGTAGATCTCAAGCTCGCGGGCCGTGGGCAGGCGGCCGTCGCGGATGCTCTGCACATTGCGCTGGATTTGCGGATTGTCGCTGGTGAAGGTCTCCAGGGTCTGGCCCGCGGGCAGTTGGCGTTCGATGGCGGTGCGGGCGGTTGCCAGCGAGGTCTGTTGCAGCAGCTTTTCAGCGTGGGCCCAGGCCTCTTCTTCGGTTTCGCGGACGATGATCTGCAGGCGCGTGCCGAAGCTCAGCTCGCGGCCGATCTTCGCGGCCTCTGCCGCTACCCGGCGGAACTTGTCGCCCAGCCTTGGCGGGGTGTCGGCGAAACTCAGGTAGACATCCAGCAACTGCACCGAATGGGCCACACCCGGGCCGGAAGTGCCCGCCCCCCACAGCGGCACGGAGGCGCGTTGTGGCGGATGCCAGCCGCCCAGCGGGTGACGTGCCGCCGCAGCCGGACGTGGCGCCAGCTTGACGTACTGGCCGTCAAAGCCTGCGGTTTCACCGGCATAAATACTCTGGAAGGCGCGCCAGTACTCCAGGCTGAACTGGTAGCGCTCATCGTGCGGGTAATGCACGCCCAGTGTGGCCAGGCCGGCGTCGCTGCCGTTGACCACGTTGAACAACAGGCGGCCGTTGGAGAACTCATCAAAAGTCAGCGCCCATTTGGCCAGTACCGCCGGCGACAGCTCGCCCGGATGCTGGGCCACCAGAAAGCGCAGGCGCTCGGTGGCGTCGATCAGCGCAGCGGCCACCGCCAGGCTCTCGTTGGGGCTCGAGCCCAGCAGCGAGCCGTAATAGCCTAGGCGGTCGCTGGCCACCGCCAGTTGCTTGAGGTGGGCGAAATCGGTTTTCCAGCGTCCTTGCGGCTCCCACGGATAGGGACCATCGGGGCTGGTGAGGTACCAGAGAATCTTGACAGCCATGGTCTTTCCTCAGGCGCGAATGCGGTCGGTGGCGGGAATCAGGCCCAGCTCGTTGGCCTTTTCGATCAGCTTGCTCATCCGCCATTGCTGGGTGAGCACGCCCGGGCCGAAGGGCCGCGAGCCGCCGATGGCTTCGGCCAGCAGTTGCAGTTGCGCCCCCTCCTCCAGCAGCACGATAAACTCGGCGGTCGCGCGCAGGCCCTGCTGGCCCCAGACCGTGGCGCCACCGTTGGCTTCGAGGATGGCCGGGGTGAACGGGTTCTCGGCCAGGCGTTCGAGGATGAAATCGACCTCGTCCTGGCGCCGGTCGATGTAGGTCGGCAGCTCGCGGGCCAGCTGGAAGCGCTGCACCGGCACATAGTTGAACGGCAAGGTGCGTTGGGTCTGGGCCCAGGCTCCCAGGTACGGCGAGTGCACATGGGACACCGTGGTGATCTGCGCCTGCTCGCGGAACAGCTTGGCGTAACGGCCCAGGCCGCCCTTGCCCTGGCCATGCACCAGGTTGCCGGCCAGGTCGCTGACCGTGGCCTGCAGCGGTTTGCGGTACTCCCACGGCCCCGGGTAGTTGACCGACACCAGCAGCTCGCGGCCCGGTACCCGCTCGATAAAGCCGACGGTGCCGTTGGCGGTGATGGTGTTGGTTTCGCGGAACACGGTGAAGGCCTGCTCGGCCTCGTTGATCACCTGCTCGATGAAGGTTTTCAGTTCGGCATCGATCAGGTGGTCGCTGGTCAGTACAGTCATGGCAATGCTCCTTTAAGCGCGGGCGCGGCGTTCGGCCAGCAGTTGTTGGGCGGCTTGCAGTGGACGCGGGTCGACCCAGTCGGCCAGGGCAAAATCGGCTTCGAGAAAACCGTGCAGGTTGAGGAAGGTTTTCTGGATGTCGAGGTAGGCCAGGCGCTCGGCCGAAAGGTCCGGGGCCAGGGTGGTATGAAAGTCGCCGCGGTAGGCTTGATCGACGCCTTCGGCGCCGGCGCGGGTTTCGTCCTGAAGGATGCGCAGCAGGCCGTCGCGGTTATCGCGGGCCCAGTCGGCGGCGCGCAGGGTCTGGGCGAGAAAGCGCACCACCAGCTCGAAGTGATCGTCGAGCAGGCTCTGGTGCACGGTGATCGGCCGTGGCGTGCCGTTGTTGATGCGCAAGCGTGGGTCTGCGATCCGGTCCAGGTCGATACCCACCACCAGGCCCAGGCGCCGGGCAGCGTCGGCGGCGGCAGCGCCCTTGACGTAGACCGCATCGACCTCGCCGCGCACCAGGTAATCCAGGCCCGACCACAGGCGCTGCAACCCCTGCTGCGGGGTCGGTGCATCGTCCTGGGACTGCAGCGCCACTTCCACCAGCTGGACATCATCGAAGCTCAGCCCGGCCAGGCTCAGGGCACCTTTGTAGCCGTGCAGGCTCATGGCCCGGGCGATGCTGCCGGGGCGGTTGGCGCCCCAGGCCGGCAGGGCCAGGCGCTTGCCTTTAAGGTCGGCGGCGCTGCGAATGCCTGAGTCGGGGCGAACCAGGATGGTCTGCCACTCCTCGATCCAGGTCAGGCCGATCAGGCGGCTCGGCGCACCGGCGGCGCGGGCGGCCAAGGCCGGGACATTACCGCCCTCGCGAAACAGCCCGGGCAGTTGGTGATCGTAGTGGTGATGGCCCAGTTGCCGAGCTTCCTGCAGGGTGTGTACCGGCAGGCCGTCGGCGGCGAATTCTTCCGTGAGCCAGCCCAGGGTATAGGCGATGCCGGAAGCGGTCGGCACCGGGCAGCGGGTAAACCAGAGTTGCTCAAGCGAAGTTGCGGTGGGCAGCGGCAAGGTGGCGGCGATTGTCATGGGCATGCTCCATCAAGCGGATCGAATCGGCCAGGTGGCCTTTGCCTGAGGTATTGCAGCGCCCGTGCCAACTCGGCAAAGCCCTGATTTCATTGGGCTTTGCCCTTTGTCACAGGCATCGACTGCTGATCTGCCAGCAGTTGTGCCGCAGCCCTGCTGCTGCCAGAGCAACAATCACCCGCCGATTGCTGCTCCAGCAACACCCGGCCTTGGCAAACGCTGCGCAAGCCTTGCTGCGCGGGGCTTTGCCGCCACTGGCACAGAACCTGCTCAAGGCCCTGGGTACCTGTTCATTCAAGGAAGCCCTATCGTGAGTACTCTGCCCCGTCGCCTGCACAGCCCCGCCCAGGCCATCGCCGCGGCCCATGAGATTGCCGAGGCCATCGCCGCCCTCGCCGCCGACCCGTTGCTCAACCGCGAACTGCCCCGGCGCCAGGCGCAGTTGCTGTCCGACAGCGGCATCACCGCCATCGGTGTACCCGCAGCGCTGGGTGGCCTGGGCGCGTCGGTAGAGACCATCGTTGAAACCGTGCGGATCATCTCCCGCGCCGACGGCGGCGTCGGCCAGTTGCTGCAGATTCACAACGTGATGCTGCGCGGCGTGCTCAGCGGCTATCCGGATGAAGTGCGCGATCGCGTGGTCAGCGACGTGCTGGCCGGCAAGCGCCTGGGCAATGCCCTGGCCGAGGTCGGCGGCAAGAACAAGTTCGCCCTCAAGACCCGGGTCGAGCGCCGCGCCGATGGCAAGCTGATCCTCAACGGCAGCAAGTTCTACTCCACCGGCGCCTATCTGGCCGAGTGGATCTCGCTGACCGCCGCCAGCGATGACGGCGGCGCCGGGGTGCTGCTACAGCGCGACACGCCCGGCCTGACCCTGGTCGACGACTGGGACGCCTTCGGCCAGAACAATTCGGTCAGCGGCACAGTGATCTTCGACAACATCGAACTGGACGAGCGTTACGTGCTGCGCCGCCAGGGCCCAATGAAGCGCACCGGCCTGACCTTCCCGCAGATCCTCCACGCCGCCATCGACACCGGCATCGCCGCCGGCGCCTTGCAGGCCGGCATCGACTACCTCAACCAGCACGCCCGGCCGTGGGTCGAGAGCGAGGTGGAACGGGCCAGTGACGAGCCGCATATCATCCGCCAGATCGGCGAATACGCGGTGGCCCTGCGCGCCGCCGAATCGTTGCTGCGCGACGCCGCGCGAACCTTCGACGCCCATGAGCGGGAGCCGGATAACAAGGCCCTGCAAGATGAGCTGATCCTTTCGGTGGCCACCGCCCGCGCCCATGCCGATGGCGCTTCGCTGAAGATCTCCAGCGACATCTTCTCGCTGCTCGGTGCCAGCTCCTCCTTGAGCAAGTGGAACCTCGACCGCTTCTGGCGCAACGCCCGGGTGCACACCACCCACGACCCGATCCGCTGGCGCCTGCACCACGTCGGCAATTACTACCTCAACGGTATCGACCCGGGCGAATACACCGCCATCCTCAATGCCAAGCAAAAGGCCGGCGCCAGCCGCTGAGCACACACGTTCCTTCTGCCGCGAGTCCTTCATGAGCCCTCGACACCCGCTGCTGCGCAGCCTGGCGATCTACCGCGAAATGCCCTGGCGTTTCGCCCTGGTCGCCGGGCTGTTCGTTTCCATCAACCTCGGGCTGGTCTGGCAGCAATGGCTGATCGGCCACGCCCTCAACGAGGTCAGCGCCGGCACTGCGGTGCAGCGCCTGGCCGATGGCAGCCTCGACAGCCAGCGCGCCTGGCGCTGGTTCTGGCTGATCCTCGGCGTGGCCCTGGGCCGCGCGCTGTTGCAGTACGCCGCCGCCATCGGCTCGCTGATCCTTGGCCAGGCATTGCTGACGCGCCTGCGCGAACGCCTGCTCGAACAGGTGTTGCGCCTGCACCTGGGCTATCACTGGCAGCATGGCATGGGCGAGATGGTCACCCGCACCACCCGCGATGCCGACAAGGTTCGCGATGCGCTGGTGAGCTTCTGGCGGCAATTGATCGAAACGCCGCTGGTGGTGCTGGCCACCGTCGGCCTGTTGACCTGGTACGACCCGTTACTGGCACTCGGGCCGTTGCTGCTGACGGTGCTCGGGGTGTGGATTTTCGTCCTGCAGACCGAGCGCCTGGTGAGCCTCGACCGCGCGGTCGGCGCCGCCTACGACCGGGTCAACCAGGACCTGGCCGAAGGCATTGGCGCGGTGCGGGTGATCAAGTCGTTCGGCCTGCAGGCCCAGCGCATCGCCGGCTTCGAGCGCCAGGTTGTGCAGTTCAGCGCCCTGGCCCGCCAGGCCCTGGCCTACGCCAGCTCGCGGATACCGCTGCCGCAGGCGGTGGTGGCGCTGGGGCATGTGTGGATACTCGTGATGGGTGCACGATTGGTCGCAGAAGGCCGGATCGGCATTGGCGAACTGGTGACCTCGCTGCTGATCGCCACCACCCTGGTGTTTCGCATCGAAGGCATTGGCCGGGTGATGCAGACCTTCGCCGACGCCCGCGCCTCGGCCGGGCGTATCTGGCAGTTGCTGGATGCGCCGGCGCTGATTGTCGGCGGTAGTCGGCGCTTGCCCGAGGGGCCGTTGGGGCTGAAGCTGGAAAACGTCAGTGTTGCCGCCCCCGGCGGTGGCCAGGCGATCCTGCGCCACTGCTCTTTCCAGCTGGCGCCGGGTGAAACCGTCGCTTTGGTCGGCGCCACCGGCACCGGCAAGAGCCTGCTGGCCAGCCTGTTGCCACGCCTGACCGATGTTGCCGAAGGCCGTGTGCTGCTCGGCAACGCGCAATCCGGCTGGCAGGACATGCGCGACCTGGACCTGAGCGACCTGCGCCGGCGCGTGCATGTACTGCCACAGGAGAGCTTCCTGTTCGCCGACAGCCTGGCCGCCAACCTGCGCCTGAGCGCACCCGGCGCCAGCGATGAACAACTGCTCCAGGCCCTGCACCAGGCCGCCGCCGAGGATATCCTCGAACGCCTGCCCGATGGCCTCGACAGCCCGCTCGGCGATCGCGGCGTGACCCTCTCCGGCGGCCAGCGCCAGCGCTTGTGCCTGGCCCGGGCATTGCTCGCAGCGCCCGCCATCCTCTGCCTGGACGACGCCACCAGCGCCCTCGACGCGCACAGCGAAGGCCGAGTGCTGGACAACCTGCGCCGGCAACCACAGGCCACCACCCTGCTGTTGATCGCCAGCAAGGTTTCCACCGTGCAACGCGCCGACCGCGTGCTGCTGCTCGACAACGGCGCCATCGCCGACAGCGGTACCCACGCGCAACTGCTGCAACGCAACCCGACCTACCGTGACCTGCTGGGGATCGACCATGGCTAAGCCACTGCCGGGCAACGCCCTGAGCGATATCGAAATCGAAGAACTGCTGGCCAAAAAAGCCCTCGACCGCAGCATGTTCCAGCGCCTGCTGCCGTTGCTGCGGCCGGTGCGCAAGCAGATCGCTTGGGTGATTGTCCTGGAGCTGGTGCTGGTGTTCACCGTGTTCCTGCGCCCTTGGTTCGTCCGCGAACTGCTCGACCGCGGCCTGATCCACGACGGCAACCGCTGGCTGCTCGACCAGCCACTGGTGCTATGGCTGGGGTTGGGTCTGGCGGCCAGTTGGCTGGGGCGTTTTCTGCTTGCCGGGGTGTCGCAGTACATTGCCGGCAGCGCCGCCATCGGCGTGCTCAACCAGTTGCGGGTGCGGGTGTTTGCCCATGTCCAGGCGTTGAGCGTCGGCTACTTCGATCGCACCCGCGCCGGGCGCATTATTTCCCGCGCCGACCGCGACGTCGATGCCCTGGAGCCGCTACTCATCCAGGGCCCGCCGGAGCTGCTCGGCGCCCTGCTGCGCTGCAGCCTGGCGGCGGTGATGTTGTGGCTGATCGAACCGCTGTTCTTTTTCAGCCTGATCGGTAGCGTGCCCTTGCTGCTGGCGGCGACCTGGGCCTTCAAGCGCATCGCCCAGCGCAACTGGGCCAAGGTCGCCGAACAACGCAGCCGCTTTACCGCGCACCTGGTCGAGAGCGTCAGCGGCGTGCGCCTGTTGCAGCAGACCGGCCAGCAGGCGCCGAACCTGGCGCGGTACCAGCAGTTGCTGCACGCCTTCAACACCGCGCTGATCGTCGGCAGCCTGCGCTCGGGCTGGTTCGCGCCCTTTACCGCGCTGCTCACCGCCGCCGGCATGGCGGTGCTGGTGCTGGTCGGCGGCTACAGCCTGGCCGAAGGTACGGTCACGGTCGGCCAGGTGGGCGAAAGCCTGTTCTACGTGATGCTGTTCCTCGGGCCGTTGCAAGAGCTGACCGACCTGTTCGAACGCTACGCGACCGGTTCCGCCTCGGCCCAACGGATCTTCCTGCTGCTCGACACGGCGCCGCAGATCCTCGACCCGGTTACCCCGGTTGACCTGCCCCGGGCCCGTGGCGAGGTGCATTTTCAACAGGTGCAGTTTGCCTACCTGCCACAGCCGGCCCGGCCGGTGATCGACGGCCTGGACCTGCGCATTCATGCCGGTGAAGTGCTGGCGATCGTCGGCCCGTCCGGGCATGGCAAAAGTACCCTGGTGCAGTTGCTCACGCGCTTCTACGAAGTCGACCGGGGCGCAGTGACCCTCGATGGCGTCGATATCCGCCAGCTCAGCCAGCAACAGTTGCGCCGCCATGTGGGTGTGGTGCTGCAGGACAACGTACTGTTCAACGGCAGCATTCTCGACAACCTGCGCCTGGCCGCACCTGCTGCTGATGATCAGACCCTGATTGGCGCGGTGCGCGAGCTGGGTGCCGACGAGGTGCTGGAGCGCCTGCCGCATCGCTTTGACACCCAGGTCGGGCCGCTGGGCAGTCACCTGAGCCAGGGCCAGCGTCAACTGGTGTGCCTGGTGCGGGCGTACCTGGCCGACCCGGCGGTGCTGGTGCTGGACGAAGCCACCTCGGCGGTCGACGTGCACACCGAGCGGCGCATCCAGCGAGCACTGCGACGGCTGTGCGAGGGGCGCACGGCGATCATCATCGCCCACCGCCTGGCGACCATCCGCGATGCCGACCGGATCGTGCTGATTCGCGAGGGCAAGCTGGTGGAGCAAGGGCCGCATCAGCAGTTGCTGGCCAAGGGTGGCGATTATGCGGCGTTGTATCGGCGTTATCAGCACGGTGCCGAGTTACAGGGGGAAGCTTGCTGACAAGCAGGAAGGCTTTGCCTTCCATCGCCGGCAAGACCGGCTCCCACAGTGGATCTGTGTACACCAAACCTGTGGGAGCGGGCTTGCCAGCGATGCTGTTGTGCTGCAACCGCCGCAGCCACTGCTGACCCGCTGCTGCCCTGGCAACACCCTTGCGCTCAACCCCCAGTGATTCCGGGCCCGCGCGGCGTGGCATGGGCGTTGCACCAGTGTCCTCACATCCACCGAGGAACAGCCATGAGCACCGAATTCTTCTGGCGTCTGCCCCTGGGCACCGACGGCCCGCAATTGAGCACCGACAAGCACAACCGTGGCAGCTTCAGCCGCACGCCCGGGCATATCGCCCCCGGCCAGTTGCAGGACGGCAGCGCCGACGGTTTCACCTACATCGACTACATCGCCCAGGTGGCCAAGGCCGCGGAGCTTGCAGGCTTCGAAGGCGCCCTGCTGCCCACCGGCCCCGAGCCGTGGATCGCCGCCGCGGCCCTGGCCCGGGAAACCCGTCGGCTGCGCTTTCTGATCGCCTTCCAGGCCACCTGGACCCTGCCCGCCTATGCCGCCCAGCAGGCTGCGATCCTCCAGCACCTGAGCCACGGGCGCCTGGACTGGAACATCATCACCGGCGGCAACCCGGCCAGCCAGCGCGCCCAGGGCGATTTTCTCGAGCATGACCAGCGCTACCAGCGCACCGGCGAGTTCCTCGACATCATCGCAGGGCTGTGGAACAACGAACGCTTCTCCTACGACGGCGACATCTACCGCCTGGAGAACGGCGCGCTGCCACCGCACCTGGGCAACGAGCGCAAGCCGGGGGTGTACTTCTCCGGGTTCTCCGACCCGGCACTGGACGTGGCCGCCCGCCATGCCGATGTCTACCTGAACTGGGCGGAACCAGTTGAGCAGCTCAAGCCGCATATCGAGCGGGTGCGCGAGCTGGCCGACAAGCAAGGCCGCACGGTGCGTTTCGGCCTGCGTGTCGACCTGTTCGCCCGTGAAACCGAAGACGCCGCCTGGCGCGACCTGCGGCGCCAGTTCGACAAGCTCGACGGCAAGCCCAGCGCCATCGCCAAGGCCTTCACCAGCGCCAGCGACTCGGTCGGCGGCGCGCGGCAAACGGCCTACCACCAGAACATCCAGCGCTTCGACGACCTGATCATCGGCCCCAACCTCTGGGCCGGTTTCGCCAAGGCCAAGCCGGGCCCGACCGTGGGCCTGGTGGGCAGCCACGAGCACATTGCCGAACGCCTGGCCGAATACCGCGACGCCGGCTTCTCGACCTTCATCCTGGCCGGCAACCCGCACCTGGAAGAGGCCCTGCGCATCGGCCAGGAGGTGCTGCCGCTGGTGCGTCAGGCACCGCTCGCCGCCCTGCCCCTGACCGCTACTGCCTGACCGGAGCCTGACATGAGCACACCCCTCGACACCCTCTGGTACACCCACAGCCCGGTGCCCACCGGCCTTGGCATTGCCGTGCAAAGCGGGCGCCTGGCCGAAGCCTTCCAGCCGCTGGGCACCTCGATCCAGTCGCTGCGTGAATCCAGCGAGCGCGAAGTGCGCGAAGCCCATTACGACCATCACCTGCGCAACTCGGTGCGCCACGGCGGCAACATTCCGGCGATCTGGGCCTACGCCAGCGGCGTGCAGACCCGCGTGCTGGGTCTGAGCTGGGCCGATGAGGTGCAGTTGATCCTGACCACCGAAGACAGTGGCGTGCGCACGGTTCGCGACCTGAAGAACCGCCGCTTCGGCTTGCCGAAATGGGCCAACGTGCAGATCGACTTCACCCGCGCCCAGGCCCTGCGCGGGCTGGAGAACGCGCTGAAACTCGAAGGCCTGAACGTCGCCGATGTCGAGCTGGTCGACTACCCCTATGGCGGCACCCACAGTGATGAACAGGTCGCCCATGTGCATGGCGCGGCGGTGACCCTCGGCGTCAACCGCGTCAGCCGCCGTAACAACGAACTGATCGGCCTGCTGCGCGGCGATATCGACGCGATCTTCCTCAAGGGCGCCTCAGCGCTGCAACTGGCCCACGAGTTTGGCTTGCGGGTAGTGATCGACACCGGCTCCCACCCTGACCCGCTGATTCGTTCGAACAACGGTACGCCGCGCACCTTGACCGTGGATATCAACCTGCTGGAGCAGCACTTCGGTGCCTGCAAGCGCATCGTTGACGTGCTGCTGCGCACCGAGCAGTGGGCCTGGGCCAATGCCGATGAAACCCGGCGTTATCTCGCCCGTGAGCTGAATACCAGCGAGTACTGGGTGGCGGCGGCCTATGGCGAGGATGCCCATCGGCGCTTGCGCACCACCCTCGATAGCCGCTCGATCGAGGCGCTGCAGGATTTCACTGATTTCTTGCATCGCTGGGACTTTATACCGCGGCGCTTCGATGTGCGTGAGTGGATTGATTTCAGGGTGCTGGAGGCGGTGATCGGCTCCACTTCGCGGGTGGCGACCTGAGGTTTTTTTGGGCTGCTTTGCAGCCCATCGCTGGCAAACCAGCGCCCACAGGGTTCGCGATTGCTGCTGGAGCAGCAGGCATTCCACACCGCCCTGCTGAATAGCTAGCAACCACTCTCAAGAAATCCAATAAAACCCTTTAAATACAACAAGTTACAAACATGGCACAAACCCTGCTCTATCCCCTTCAACTGCACATCCGGGGAGACCAGCAGCATGCACACACTTAACCCAATCGCCAAAGGCATCGGCCTGAGCATCCTGCTGGCCAGCCAGTCGCAACTGCTCAGGGCCGACGACAGCACCACACCGGCCCTGAAGACCGTCACGGTCACCGCCCAGCACCGCGAAGAAACCCTGCAGGAAGTCCCTGTGGCTGTCACCGCGGTGCAAGGCAGCAGCATCACCGCCGACGGCGTTCGGGCCATGGGCGACATCACCACGTTCATCCCCAACGCCTCGGCGAAGAACCCCGACGGCGACGGCCGCCCGCGCTGGTACATCCGCGGCCTGGGCACCGGCGACACTGGTGCTGCCACCGTCTACCCGGTGGGCATCTACGCCGACGACGTCTACCTCAATGCGCCGGTGGCCGGCGGCGGCCCGCTGTTCGACCTGGAACGCATCGAGATCCTGCGCGGCCCGCAAGGCACCCTGTACGGCAAGAACACCACCGCCGGTGCGGTGAACATCATCTCCAAGAAGCCGGGCTTCGATACCGACGGCTTTGGCACGATCGGTTTTGGCAGCAAGAACGAGCGCATCCTCAGTGGTGCCATCGGTGGCGCGCTGGTCGATGAGCGCCTGGCCGCGCGGGTATCGCTGTACTCCGAAGAGCGCGATGGCTTCACCCACAACCTGAGCAACGACCAGACCTACGGCGACGTCAACAAGAAGGCGGTGCGCGTGCAGTTCCTGGCCAAGCTCAACCCCGACCTGGAAGCGCTGTGGAAGATCCACGGCCGCCAGTTCAAGGGCGATGGCAGCAGCGGTTCGCTAACGCTCGGCCGCTACTACAACGTCGGTTACCAGCGCCCGGAAGGCCGGCGCATCGAACTGAACGTCGATGAAGATGCCAAGCTCGACCACAACGGCACCTCGCTGACCCTGAACTGGGACATCGGCGGCTACACGCTGACCTCGATCAGCGCCTACGACTACATCCGCAACCAGCAACTCAGTGACGCCGACTACACCCCCTACGAAGTCAACGGCGCCGCCGACAGCGACAACCGCTACGACCAATACTCCCAGGAGTTTCGCCTGGCCTCGGCGCAGCAGGAAACCCTGCGCTGGATGCTCGGCGCCCACTACTTCCACGAAACCCTCGACAGCAGCGCCCTGCGCACCGTCACCCCGGGGCCGACGCCCAATGGTACGGGCTCCAACCAGACTGGCGGCGTGGTGGATTTTCGTGACCTGAGCTACACCCACAAGACCGACAGCTACGCGCTGTTCGGCAACCTCGCCTATGACCTCACCGACAACCTCACCGTGACCGGCGGCCTGCGCTGGACCACCGAGAAAAAGGACATCGACCTCGACCTGGTGCAACTGACCCGCGCCACCGCCAACGGCCCGCTGATCCCGCTGACCGCCAATGGCAGCAACGGCTCCCAGGAAGAAGCCAAGCGCTGGGATGCCTGGACCTACGACCTGACCCCCGAGTACCGCATCAACGACAACCTGCGGGTGTTCTTCCGTTATGCCCACGGTTTTCGTTCCGGTGGGTTCAACACCGGGCTGTCGACCAGCCTCGCGCAGTTGACCACGGTCGATCCGGAAGAGCTGGACGCCTACGAGCTGGGGCTCAAGTCAGAGTGGCTCGACCATCGCCTGACGGTCAACGCCAACCTGTTCTACTACGACTACCAGGACATCCAGGTCAACCTGCTGACGGTCAACAACGGCATCCTCACCACGGCGCTGACCAACGGTGCCAAGGGCAAGGTCAAGGGCGCCGAGCTCGAAATCGAGGGCCAGCCAACCGACGCCCTGCACCTGCGCGCGGCGCTGTCGTTCCTCGACACCGAATACACCGACTTCAAGAACACCAACCCCACCACCGGCGCGGTAACCGCCGACTACAGCGGCAACAGTTTCGTGCGTTCGCCGCGCTACGTGGTGTCGCTGGGGGGCGACTACACCATCCCGCTGGAAGTCGGCGGCAAGCTGGTGGCCGGTGCCGATGTCAGCTTTCGCGATCGCGAGTACTTTCTGGCCGACCGCCAGAGCAGCGCCGACCAGCCGCTCAACCAGCCGCACTACACCCTGGCCAATACCCGCCTGACCTGGTTCAGCCCGGATGAAAAGCTCAGCGTCACCGGCTTCGTCAACAACCTCACCGACCGCCGCTACCAGGTCCACGGCCGCCCCAACGGCACCGCCGGCCAGTACGTGATCACCTATGGCGACCCGCGCACCGTGGGCCTGAGTGTCACCAGCCGGTTCTGATCGCTGCACCTTTTGCGTCTTACAGGAGTCTGTTGCCATGTTCCGACCTACCCCCAAGGCCAGCGCCATCGCGCTGGTCATCGGCGGCTTCGGCGCGCCCGGCGTTTACGCCCAGGCGCCGGGCGCCAGCGACAGCAAGCTCGACACCGTGGTGGTGGTCGGCACCCGTCGCAGTGATGTCACCGCCCTGGAAAGCGCCGCCCCGGTGGATGTGCTCAGTGCCGAGCAGTTGCAGGAAACCGGCGCCCAGGATTTGTCCGGTGCGCTCACTGCGCTGTCGCCGTCGTTCAGCTTCCCGCAGTCGCCGCAAGGGGCCTTTGCCGGCTCCATTGCCCAGGGCGCTTCGTTGCGTGGCCTGGCCTCCGACCAGGTGCTGGTGCTGGTCAACGGCAAGCGCCGTCACAGCAGTGCCAACGTCACCCGCCAGGGCCTGGCCAACGGCCGCGGTGCGGCGGCGGTGGACTTGAGCCTGATTCCGCTGAGCGCCATCTCGCGGGTGGAGATCCTGCGTGACGGCGCCGCTGCCCAGTACGGCTCGGATGCCATCGCCGGGGTGATCAATATCGTGCTCAAGGAGAACGACGCCGGCGGCAACATCGGCTATCGCTTTGGCGGCTACGCCAAGGGCGACGGCCTGCAGCGCAAGCTCAGCGGCTGGAAGGGCCTGGCCCTGCCCAACGATGGTTTTCTCAACCTGAGTTTCGATGCCGGCAGCCAGGACCCGGCCAGCGACACCCGCCCGGACAACCGGATCTTTTACCCAGGCTCCACCAGCATCAACAGCGAGCGCGAACAGAACAACCGCTACCGCACCTGGAACTGGGGCTCGGGCAATGTCTCCGACCAGTACAACCTGGTGGCCAACAGCGAGATCGGCATCGGCGATGGCCTCAGCGCCTACGGCTTTGCCACCTACGCGCACAAGAACACCGACGCCGAAGGCTTCTTCGATCCGCCCACCACCCTGCGCAACAACTACGGTAGCGTGGCCCTGCAGCGCTACCCGGACGGGCGCCTGCCGATCACCCGCTACAACCTGGAAGACTATGCCGTGACCGCTGGCGTGCGTTATGAAGACGAGCAACTGGGCAAGTTCGACCTGGCCGCCAACTACGGCAACGACACGCTCAAGTCCACTGACCGCAATGCCATCAACCCCAGCTGGGGCAACGCCAGCCCGCAGAAGATCTACACCGGCGAGCGCGAAAACAAGCAGAGCAACCTGACCCTGGACTGGGTGCGCGAATTTCCCACCGCGCTGCTGGCCAAGCCGCTGACCCTGTCGGCGGGCCTGGCCTGGCGCAAGGAGCACTACAGCCTGAGTGCCGGCGAAGCGGCTGGCTGGCAGAACGGGCCGCTGTTCAACACGCTCGACCCACTGAGTGGCCGGCGCATTCCCGGTTACTACTCAGGTATCACCCAGGTCGATGCCACGTCGCTTGAACGCAAGGTGTTCGGTGCCTATGTCGATGTCGAAGGGCAGATCACCGACAAGTTCCAGGCCGGGTTGGCCGTGCGTTCCGAGCATTATTCGGACTTTGGCGACACCACCAACGGCAAGCTGTCGCTGCGCTACGACTTCACCCCGCAGATTGCCGCGCGCGGCAGCATCAGCTCCGGTTACCGTGCGCCATCGCTGGTGCAGAGCGGTTTGTCGTCGTTCAGCGTACAGGTGGTCGAGCAGCCTTCAGGCAGCGGCAACTGGGTCGAAGTACAGCAGCGCACCCTGCGCGCCGACAGCCCGGAGGCGGCCTTGCTCGGTGGCCGCGCATTGAAGCCCGAGGAGTCCACCAACCTGTCCCTGGGCCTGGTCTGGCGCCCGCTGAACAATGCGTCGGTGACCCTGGATGCCTACCGCATCGATATCGACAACCGCATCACCCTCTCCGACCAGTTGCCCAGCAACGTGGTCGGGCCGATCTTTGGCGGCACGCCCTACGCCAACATCCAGAGCGCGGCGTTCTACACCAACATCGCCGACACCCGCACCGACGGCCTGGAACTGGCGGGGCAATACCAGTGGGACTTGCAGCAGTTTGGCCGGCTCAATCTCAACGCAGGCTTTGCCAAGACCCGTACACGGATCACCGAGCTGCGCGATGTCGGCGGTATCAGCGGCGAGCAGATCGTCGGCCGCACTACCCAGGGCCTGATCGAACACGGCACGCCGGAAGACAAGCTGACCTTGAGCGCCAACTGGCTGTATGAGAACTGGGGCGTGACCCTGACCCAGCGCCGTTATGGCCAGTGGCAGAGCCTGAACAGCAGCAACCCGAACCTGGACCAGACCTTCAGCCCGCAGTGGATCACCGACCTGGACCTGAGCTACAGCTTCGACCAGGGGCTGAAACTGTCGGTGGGCGCGATCAACCTGTTCGACAGCCATCCGGACAAGCTCGAAGGGCCGCAGTTGTATGGGGTGCCGAAGTATTCGATTACGTCGCCGGAGGGGGCGCAGGGGGCGTTTTACTATGCGAGTGTCAGTTATGACTTTTGAGGCTTGAAGACCGCCATCGCTGGCTTGCCAGCGATGGGGCCCTATGGAGCTAGTAGTAGGCGTTTTCTTTCTGACTATGGTCAGTCACATCACGCACACCCTTGAGCTGCGGGATACGCTCGAGCAAGGTCCGCTCGATACCTTCCTTCAGGGTCACGTCAGCCTGGCCGCAGCCCTGGCAACCACCACCGAACTGCAGTACGGCGATGCCGTCCTCGACCACTTCGATCAGGCTGACCTGGCCGCCGTGGCTGGCCAGCCCCGGGTTGATCTCGGTTTGCAGGTAGTAGTTGATGCGCTCGTTGATCGGGCTGTCTTCGTTGACCATCGGCACCTTGGCGTTCGGCGCCTTGATGGTCAGCTGGCCGCCCATGCGGTCGGTGGCGTAGTCGACCACGGCGTCCTCGAGAAACGGCACGCTGACCGCGTCGAGGTAGGCGGTGAAGGATTTCAGGCCCACCGCCTCGTCTTCCGGCTTCTCTTCGCCCGGCTTGCAGTAGGCAATGCAGGTCTCGGCGTAGGTGGTGCCCGGTTGGGTAATGAAAATGCGAATGCCAATACCCGCGGTGTTCTGCTTTTCCAGCAGATCGGCCAGGTAATCGTGCGCGGCGTCGGTAATAGTTATGGCGCTCATGGAAGTTCCTCACAGACTTGTCGGCAGTTTACGCCAACCTGGCCGCCGAACAAAGTCCTAGTATTTCTGTCGGAAAAGATCATGTTCAAAGGTTCTCGTAGCGGTTCATGTCGAGCACGCCCGACTCTACCGGCTCGGTCTCCTTGATGTAGCTGTCGAGGTCATGGAAGTACTGCCAGAACTGCGGATGGCTGCGACGCACGCCCCAGCGCATGACAATACGCTCGAACCTGGCGGTGTCATCACGGGCCGCTTCCAGGTCCTCGACGAACTCCGGCACATCGCGGGCCGGGACGTTGAAGATGAAGTTCGGGTAGCTGCTGAGCACGCCCGGCACCAGGGTCAGGGTGTCCAGGCCCGGCTGGTAACGGTAGGCCTCGCCGAGCATGAAGGCGACGTTGCTGTGGGCGCGGTTGCGCAGCAGGCTGTAGACCTGGCGCTGGCCGCCCTGCCCTTCGATGCGCAGCATGGTCGCTTCCGGCAACTGGTTGATCACCTTAAGGCCGGCCGCCGGGCGTGATACCAGGCGGCTCAGGGCCTGTTCGACATCGCGGAACGCTTCGTTCATTTGCGGGCGCGAGCAGTAGGCGCCCTGGCAGCGGTTGATCGGGTCGGGCGTGGCATTGAGGCTGCCGGTACGCTGGATCAGCTTGAGGCCGAAGTCACGCTTGGGGTCGCGTTTGTCCAGCTTCAGCGAGCTCGGGGTGTCGGTGTCGATGTCCTCATAGTCCATCCACATCTTCACCTTGCCGCTGTTCTGGTACCAGTCGCCGAGGATCGCGCCACGGGCATCGGCCGGCATCAGGCGCAGGAAGTTGACCTCGGCGCCATTGCGGATCAGGTCGAAGTACAGCCGCGTCTGCGCCTGGTGCGAGACGTTGCCATAGACGTCGAAGTTGACCGCCAGCTGGTAATAGGTGCGCTCGAACAGCGGGTAGTCGAACAGCCAGATGGTCTTCGGCACGTCACCGATCAGGCCCTTGCTCACCGAGGCGCTGTCGAAGTGGCGGAAGATGGTCAGCAGCGCGTTGTCATTGCCGGCCCAGAGGGTCGACCAGCTCGGCGGCGGCACTTCGGCATAGGCATCGCGGCGCAGCTTTTCGTACTCGTTGCGCTTGTCGCGGTAGGCATGCCAGAGGGTCAGGATGCTGCCGACGTCGTCGATCTGCCCGGGCATGGCCAGCAGCGGCGTGGCCTGGCCGCGATACTCGGCATCGGTCAGGTAGCGGTCGTGGGCCGGTTCCTGGAACAGCGTCCAGAAGTTGTCGCGGATCACGTCGGTGGCGATCTGGCCACGGCACACCGGGCCACGGATGAAGGTGCGTACGAAGTACTCGGCGTTATCGAGCATGAACTGGTAACGGGCCACCGCCGGAATCGCTTCGAAGGTCTCGAACGGGTTGGCACGGTGGCGCGGGCCGTAGCCGGGCAGCGCATTGGCGTGCCAGTCGCCGCTGTAGAACAGCTGCTTGACGCGCTTGAGCTTGTGCGGGCCCATCGGGTAGGTGATGTGGGTTTTATGCACGATCACGCCCTGCACCGGCATCAACCGGTAGTAGAAGTCGGTGCCCGGCGGATCGTTGGGCCGGCGCGTGGCGATCAGGTCGATCGGTTGGCCGCTTGGCGTGCGCGAACGCACCCACTGGAAGAAGTGCCCCTGCTCGCCACCGACAAAATGGATGTGGGCCAGGAACAGGTGCTCGTACAGCCAGCGGCCGACCAGCGCTTCGGTCGAACCCGGGCGGTTGAGCAGCGCTTCCCAGTCGGCGATCTGCGCGGCCTCTTTGGCGCTTGGCTGAATCGGGTTGTGCTCCACCGGCGCACCGGCCGCCAGCCAGCGTTGCAGGGTCTGGTACTGGGCATCGGTGAGGCCGGTGACCGCCAGCGGCATGCCCTCTTTCGGGTGCGCGCCGGCATAGGCGTCGAACTCGCCGGGCAGCGGGCACATGTTGTTGCGGTTCAGGCCCAGGACGATCTCCTCGGGCAGCTTGGCGTTGGGCGTCAGCGGGGTCTTGTGCCCCAGCTCGAGCATCCGCGCCATCAGCGCAGCCTGGCTGCCCTGGTTGTCGAGTACCGAGTAAAAGCCCTTGCGCTGCCAGGCTTGCGTGCTGTTGGCGTCGTAGAACAGCCGCGTCGGCGCTACCGCCGTGCTGCGGTCGCCCTGGTACACCGGCACTTTCGAAGCGCCCCGCGCGGCACCCTCGGCACTGCCCAGGTTCAGCTGGCAGGCCGCGTCGTTGCAGGCGTGGCAGGCCACGCATTTCTCGGTAAAGATCGGTTGGATGTCCCGGGTATACGAAATAGCCGAGCTTGATTGAGGGGCTTGCCCCAACGCCACGCCGCTGATGAACAGAGCGAAAGCGCCGGCAAGTAAGCGATGCACCATGTGCCGAATGTCCTGGGTATTGATAGCTTCACGATTCTACCGGTGCTGGCGGCGTGCCAACATGAATGAAATTCATGTAAATCTTCAACACGTCTAAAAACCGCGCAGCTTTGTTATTATTCCGCAACTTTTGTATTTGCCCGACCAGGTAGTCCTATGTCTGACCGCAGCGCTCGTTTCCAAGCACTTCAGCAAGCACTCAAAGAGCGCATCCTGATTCTCGATGGCGGCATGGGTACTATGATCCAAAGCTACCGCCTCGAGGAACACGACTATCGTGGCACGCGCTTCGCCGATTGGCCAAGCGATGTCAAAGGCAACAACGACCTGTTGCTGCTGTCGCGCCCCGACGTCATCGCTGCCATCGAGAAAGCCTACCTGGACGCCGGCGCCGACATTCTCGAAACCAACACCTTCAACGCCACGCAGATTTCCCAGGCCGACTACGGCGTGGAAGCGCTGGCCTATGAGCTCAACCTCGAAGGCGCGCGCATCGCCCGCCAGGTGGCCGACGCCAAGACCCTCGAAACCCCGGACAAACCACGCTTCGTTGCCGGCGTACTCGGCCCGACCAGCCGCACCTGCTCGATTTCCCCCGACGTCAACGACCCGGGCTACCGCAACGTCACCTTCGATCTGTTGGTAGCAAACTACATCGAGGCCACCCGTGGCCTGATCGAGGGCGGCGCCGACCTGATCCTGATCGAAACCATCTTCGACACCCTCAACGCCAAGGCGGCGATCTTCGCCGTGCAGCAGGTGTTCGAGGAGGACGGCGTCGAATTGCCGATCATGATCTCCGGGACCATCACCGACGCCTCCGGCCGGACCCTGTCGGGGCAGACCACCGAAGCCTTCTGGAACTCGGTGCGCCACGCCAACCCGATCTCCGTGGGCCTGAACTGCGCCCTCGGCGCCAAGGACCTGCGCCCCTACCTCGAAGAGCTGTCGACCAAGGCCGGCACGCATGTCTCGGCGCACCCCAACGCCGGCCTGCCGAACGCCTTCGGCGAGTACGACGAAACCCCGGCCGAGATGGCCGTGGTGGTCGAAGAGTTCGCCGCCAGCGGCTTTTTGAACATCATTGGCGGTTGCTGCGGCACCACCCCCGGGCATATCCAGGCAATTGCCGAAGCGGTGGCCAAGTACCCGCCACGGGCCATTCCGGACATCCCCAAGGCGTGCCGGTTGTCGGGCCTGGAGCCGTTCACCATCGACCGCAACTCGTTGTTCGTCAACGTCGGTGAGCGCACCAACATTACCGGTTCCGCCAAGTTCGCCCGGCTGATCCGCGAAGAGAACTACACCGAAGCCCTGGAAGTCGCCCTGCAGCAGGTCGAGGCTGGCGCCCAGGTGATCGACATCAACATGGACGAAGGGATGCTCGATTCCCAGGCAGCCATGGTCAAGTTCCTCAACCTGATTGCCGGCGAGCCGGACATCTCCCGCGTACCGATCATGATCGACTCCTCCAAATGGGAGGTGATCGAAGCGGGCCTCAAATGCATCCAGGGCAAGGGCATCGTCAACTCGATCTCGATGAAAGAAGGCGTCGAGGCCTTCAAGCATCACGCCAAGCTGTGCAAGCGCTACGGCGCCGCTGTGGTGGTGATGGCCTTCGACGAGGTCGGCCAGGCCGACACCGCCGCGCGCAAACGCGAGATCTGCCAGCGCAGCTACGACATCCTGGTCAATGAAGTGGGCTTCCCACCGGAAGACATCATCTTCGACCCGAACATCTTCGCCGTCGCCACCGGCATCGAGGAGCACAACAACTACGCCGTCGACTTCATCGAAGCCTGCGCCTACATCCGCGACCATCTGCCCTACGCCCTGACCTCGGGCGGGGTATCCAACGTGTCGTTCTCGTTCCGTGGCAACAACCCGGTGCGCGAGGCGATCCACTCGGTGTTCCTCTACCATGCGATCCAAAATGGCCTGACCATGGGTATCGTCAACGCCGGCCAGCTGGAGATCTACGACGAAATCCCGCCAACCTTGCGCGAGAAGGTCGAGGACGTGGTGCTCAACCGCACCCCGCACGGCACCGACGCCCTGCTGGCAATCGCCGACGATTACAAAGGCGGCGGCGCGGTCAAGGAAGTCGAGAACGAAGAATGGCGCTCGCTGCCGGTGGGCAAGCGCCTGGAACACGCGCTGGTCAAAGGCATCACTGCCTTTATCGTCGAAGACACCGAAGAATGCCGCCAGCAGTGCGCGCGCCCCATCGAGGTGATTGAAGGCCCGCTGATGAGCGGCATGAACGTGGTCGGTGACCTGTTCGGCGCCGGCAAGATGTTCCTGCCCCAGGTGGTCAAATCGGCGCGGGTTATGAAGCAGGCGGTGGCCCACCTGATCCCGTTCATCGAGCTGGAAAAAGGCGACAAGCCCCAAGCCAAGGGCAAGATCCTCATGGCCACGGTCAAGGGTGACGTGCACGACATCGGCAAAAACATCGTCGGCGTGGTGCTGGGTTGCAACGGTTATGACATCGTCGACCTCGGCGTCATGGTCCCGGCCGAGAAGATCTTGCAGACTGCTCGCGAGCAGAAGTGCGACATCATCGGCCTGTCCGGGCTGATCACCCCGTCGCTGGACGAGATGGTCCATGTTGCCCGTGAGATGCAGCGCCAGGACTTCCACCTGCCGCTGATGATCGGCGGCGCCACCACCTCCAAGGCGCACACGGCGGTGAAGATCGAGCCCAAGTACAGCAACGACGCGGTGATCTACGTCACCGACGCCTCGCGTGCCGTGGGGGTCGCCACCCAGTTGCTGTCCAAGGAGCTCAAGCCGGGCTTCGTCGAAAAGACCCGCCAGGACTACGTTGAAGTCCGCGAGCGCACCGCCAACCGCAGCGCCCGCACCGAGCGCCTGAGTTACGAGCAGTCGATTGCCGCCAAGCCGAAATACGACTGGGCCGCTTATCAGCCGGTGGTACCGAGCTTCACCGGCGTCAAAGTGCTGAAGGACATCGACCTCAAGGTGCTGGCCGCCTACATCGACTGGACGCCGTTCTTCATCTCCTGGGACCTGGCCGGCAAGTACCCGCGCATCCTCACCGACGACGTGGTCGGCGAAGCGGCCACCGCGCTGTTCAAGGATGCCCAGGAAATGCTCGCCAAGCTGATCGACGAGAAGCTGATCAGCGCCCGCGCGGTGTTCGGTTTCTGGCCGGCCAACCAGGTCAACCATGACGACATCGAAGTCTATGGCGCCGACGGCCAGCCGCTGGCACAACTGCACCACCTGCGCCAGCAGACCATCAAGCCGGACAACAAGCCGAACTTCTCCCTGGCCGACTTCGTTGCGCCAAAAGAGACCGGCATCACCGATTACGTCGGTGGCTTCATCACCACCGCCGGCATCGGCGCCGAGGAAGTGGCCAAGGCTTACCAGGACAAGGGCGACGACTACAACTCGATCATGGTCAAGGCCCTCGCCGACCGCCTGGCCGAGGCCTGCGCCGAGTGGCTGCATGAACAGGTGCGGAAAAACTACTGGGGTTATGCCAAGGACGAGCACCTGGACAACGAGGCGCTGATCAAGGAGCAGTACGCGGGTATCCGCCCTGCCCCGGGCTACCCGGCCTGCCCGGACCACACCGAGAAGGAAACCCTGTTCCGCCTGCTCGACGGCACCGCCATCGGCGAAACCGGCCCCAGCGGCGTGTTCCTCACCGATCACTTCGCCATGTTCCCGGCGGCGGCGGTCAGCGGCTGGTACTTCGCTCACCCGCAGGCGCAGTACTTTGCCGTGGGCAAGGTCGACAAGGACCAGGTGCAGAGCTACACGGCGCGTAAAGGTCAGGACCTGAGCGTGAGTGAGCGCTGGTTGGCGCCTAACCTCGGCTATGACAACTGAGTGATCGCGGGGCAAGCCCGCTCCTACAGTGGGAGCGGGCTTGCCCCGCGATGCGGTCTACACTCATGGGGATGCCTTCTACAAGGAGCCCCTCATGGACGAACCCGCCCAAGGCAAACCCCCGACCTTCTGGCAGATGCTGCAAAGCATCCTGGCGGCGGCGTTCGGGGTGCAAAGCGGCAAGAACCGCGCCCGCGACTTCAACCACGGCAAGGCCAGCCACTTTATTGCGCTGGGCACCGTGTTCACCTTGATTTTCATTCTGGTACTGATCGGGCTGGTGCAACTGGCCATGCACCTTACCGCCCGCTAAACAGCAGTCCGCCCGCAGATATCCCTTCTGCGGGCGGTTCACTGTTACCCATCGCGTGATGTCACTGGTGGCTGACCCAATACACGGCGGTCACCACCACCAGGATGATCAGACAGAGTATCGCCCAGGCATCGACACTGCTGTCAGGCTTACCCGCTTTGGTCGAATTTCCCATTGCATCGCCTCTTGTAGTGGTTATGGGAATGCATGTAACCCGTTGCAGTTAAGTCCAGCAATGGCCATTGCTCAAGCAGGGGCATTTCAATATTCGACGGGGGCCTTGAGGAACGGATAACGGTAGTCGCCCGGGTGCCCTTGGGCGCTAAAACGGTTGAAATCCAGGCCGTAGTCGGCCTGCTCCTGCAGGTTCAGCCAGCGCCGCGCTCGCAGCGGGTCGATCATTTGCAACACCGGCACCTGATGTTCACGGCGCCCGTCCCGATCAATTGGCAGTTTCAACGCATCATCGTGCAGTAACACCATGGCCCAGCCGCCCAGGGAAAAGTGCCCGCCCATGAGCACGCTCAGGCGCCCGTCAATGCGCGCCTGCAGCGCCGCCGACGAACTGTTGACGGCACTGAACAGCACGTCCTTGCCCGGCACATGTCCAGCCTCGACAACCGCCTGCATGGCACCAAAGGCCATCTCGTCATTGGCCGACCACACCAGCTCGATCTTCGGGTAGCGCTGTATCAATTGCTTGGCCTGCTCATAGGCGCGCTCCCTGCCCCAGCCGCCATACACCACCTGGCGCAGGCGCACTTCAGGGTGCTCGGCCAGGGCGCGGCGCATACCCTGCTCGCGCAATTGCGAGGCCGGGGTGGTCTTGAGCCCGGAAAACGCCAGCAGTTCCAGCGGCCGGGTCAGGCCCGGCTGCGCGCGCAGGGCGATCAATTGCTTGAGCATCTGGTAGCCAGCCTGCTCGTCGTTGCCCACCAGGGTGCCGAGCAACGGCGGGTATTTGTCCGGGTGGCTGTCGATCAGTTCGGCCTGGTTCGGGGTCAGGCCGTTATTGACTAGAAACAGTTTGACCCCGCTGTCACGGGACAGTCGGATGATCTCCGGGGCGATGTACTGCTCGTTGACCAGCACCAGGTAGTCCGGGCGCCGCTGACCTTCGAGCACTTCCCGGGCCTGGGTCAGCGCCAGCTCCGGCCGGCGTTCGCTGTACTGGATACTCAGCTGCATGCCCAGGTCGTCGGCGGCGGCCTGCATGAAACGCGAATAACTGACCCAGAAGGTCTCGTTGGAATAGCCCGGATTGAGAAACACCACTGAAGCCGCCTGTGCGCCAGCCACCACTGGCAGGCTCAGGCAAAGGCTTTGGCACAAGGCCTTGAGCATGCGTTAACGCTCCCGCTATTCAAACCACCGATTATAACCGCCCGTAGTGGCACATTGGCTAAACGCCAGTCAGTCTCACTTAGTCCAAATGGTTCTTTTCATATGCAAAAACTTCACTTTTGCGCATAAACGCAAACTGCTATCTTTCTTCGGCTCCGCATCGGAGTGCGCGGCCGTGCGCGCGATTAGCTGCAAGCAGCTTGAGAACAGGACCCCTATGTACGTATACGACGAGTACGATCAGCGGATCATCGAGGACCGCGTCAAGCAGTTCCGAGATCAGACCCGCCGCTACCTGGCCGGTGAACTGAGCGAAGAAGAGTTCCGCCCCCTGCGCCTGCAAAATGGCCTCTATATTCAACGTTTTGCCCCGATGTTGCGGGTCGCCGTGCCTTATGGCCAGCTGACGTCGCGTCAGACACGGATGCTGGCGAAGATCGCGCGCGACTACGACAAGGGCTACGCCCACATCAGTACCCGGCAGAACGTGCAATACAACTGGCCTGCCCTGGAAGACATCCCGGAGATTCTGGCCGAGCTTGCCACCGTGCAGATGCACGCGATCCAGACCAGCGGCAACTGCCTGCGCAACGTCACCACCGACCAGTTCGCCGGTGTCGCTGCCGATGAAGTGATCGACCCGCGCCCGTGGTGCGAGATCGTTCGCCAGTGGACCACCTTCCACCCCGAATTCGCCTACCTGCCGCGCAAGTTCAAGATCGCCATCAACGGCTCGAGCAGCGACCGCGCGGCCATCGAAGTGCACGATATCGGCCTGGAGCCGGTGTACAACGCAGCCGGCGAACTGGGTTTCCGCGTACTGGTCGGTGGCGGCCTGGGCCGTACCCCGGTGGTCGGCGCCTTCATCAACGAGTTCCTGCCCTGGCAGGACCTGCTCAGCTACCTGGACGCGATCCTGCGCGTGTACAACCGCTACGGCCGTCGCGACAACAAGTACAAGGCCCGGATCAAGATACTGGTCAAGGCGCTCACCCCTGAAGTGTTTGCCGAGAAGGTCGAGGCCGAGATGGTCCACCTGCGCGGCGGCAGCAGCACCCTGACCGAAGCCGAAGTGCACCGTGTGGCCAAGCACTTCGTCGACCCAGACTACAAGGCGCTGGACAACCTCGACTTCAGCGAACTCGAACAACAGCACCCAGGCTTTGCCCGCTGGCGCACGCGCAACGTGCTGGCGCATAAAAAGCCCGGCTACGTGGCCGTGACCCTGTCGCTCAAGCCCACCGGCGTGGCCCCGGGCGACCTGACCGACAAGCAACTGGATGCCGTCGCCGACCTCGCCGAGCGCTACAGCTTCGGCCAGCTGCGCACCTCCCACGAGCAGAACATCATCCTCGCCGACGTCGAGCAGCGCCAGTTGCACGCCTTGTGGCTGGAGCTGCGCGAAAACGGCTTCGCCACGCCGAACATCGGCCTGCTGACCGACATCATCTGCTGCCCGGGCGGTGACTTCTGCTCCCTGGCCAACGCCAAGTCGATCCCGATCGCCGAATCCATCCAGCGCCGTTTCGACGACCTCGACTACCTGTTCGACATCGGTGAGCTGGACCTGAACATCTCCGGTTGCATGAACGCCTGTGGTCACCACCACGTCGGCCATATCGGCATCCTCGGGGTGGACAAGAAAGGCGAAGAGTTCTACCAGGTCTCCCTGGGTGGCAGCGCCAGCCGCGACGCCAGCCTGGGCAAGATCCTCGGCCCTTCCTTTGCCCAGGACGACATGCCGGATGTGATCGAGAAGCTGATCGACGTCTACGTTGAAAAACGTACCGAAGACGAGCGCTTCATCGACACCTACCAACGTATTGGCATCGACCCATTCAAGGAACGCGTCTATGCAGCGAATCATTAAGAACAATCAGATCGTCGACGAAACCTGGCACCTGCTGCCCAAGGACTTCAGCATCGACGAAGTGACCAACTGCGACGACTACATTGTTCCACTGCAGCTGTGGCGTGAACACGGCCATATGCTCATGGCCCGCGACGGCGGCCTGGGCGTGTGGCTGGACGCCGATGAAGAAGCAGAAGAGATCGGCGAAGTCGCCAACCAGTTCCAGGTCATTGCCCTGAACTTCCCGGCCTTCACCGACGGGCGCAACTACTCCAATGCGCGTCTGTTGCGTGACCGCTACAAGTTCACCGGCGAGCTGCGCGCCATTGGCGACGTACTGCGTGACCAGTTGTTCTACATGAAGCGTTGCGGCTTCGACGCCTTTGCCCTGCGTGCCGACAAGGACCCGGTCGAAGCGCTGCAAAGCCTGCAGGACTTTTCGGTGACCTACCAGGCCGCCACTGACGAACCGCAACCGCTGTTCCGTCGTCGCTGATGCAAAACGGCGCCCGTGCCTCACTCGGTACGGGCGCCAGTTGCACTGCCAACAGGGTTACAAACGGGTAACCTGATCCGGCACGCTATTCCAGATATCCGTCGTCAGCGTCTCGATCAAGCGCTGCTCGTCCAACGTGCGCCGTTGCCCAATGGTTTCCGAGCGTGTGCGGTACGCCTGGTCGCTCATCGTCTGCTTGTCGGCGTCCAGTGCTTCCAGCCGGGCAAAGTAAGGCTTGTTGGCCTCATCGAAACGCGCCGCATAGCGCATTTTGAGAAAGTCGATCCAGAAGTCCCGCCCCGAAATACCCGCCTTCAAGGATTCCGGCGTCTCCCCCTCCAGCACCTCGGTTGCGGCGCTGTCCAGTTGCGCTGCGGTGACATTGGCCATGTGTTCGAACAGCATGCCTTTTGCCTGACCTGGCAACCCCAGACGCTCAGCCAGCCCTACACGGTAAGCCAGGCGCACTTCGACGTCGTCAACCCTGAGCCCTGCCGCACGTCGGGCAGCAATATCACGCAAGGCAATTGCCTCCACCGTATCCAGGCGGCTCAAGCCACGGGCCAGATCGATCAGGGCATACTCGGCACCCACTACAGTGCCGGCCTCCTTCGCCCGCTCCACCAACACCAGCACCTCCATCTGGCTGAACACGAGTATGACGCCGTCGGCGCAGGTATCCAGGCGATCGACGAAGGCGAACAGTTTCTGGCGCACCCGGTCATAGTCGTGGGCGGCCGTGAGCATCCCCCAGACGCGCTCGCGCAACCCCGCGTAGTCACGGCGAAAATCGGCCGTGCCGCGCAGATCGTTGAGCAAACGGAAAAACTCGCCACTGCCCGGATCCTCAGACAAGGCTTGCCAGTAACCTTTTATCTGCGCCGCCCTGGCAGCGTCGGCGCCAGTCAGCCAGAGGGCCGAAGCCTGAGCTGTTGATGAAGGTGCGTCGACATGGGGTTCGCGTACCGTCTCCAACACCCCCAGCGTCACCCCCGTGCGCTGGCGGTAAGCCTCCAGCTGCCCAAGGCTGAAGGCGTCCAGAGGATTGCCATGCAGGGTGGTGATGCCATTGATCCGCTGAACCCGCTGCGCGCCTGCCCTCGGCGCCAGTACCGCGTCGGGTATACGGGTGATCAGGTTGTCGCGCAGATCCAGCACGGCCAGCCTCTCAAGCTCGAGCACGCCTTCAGGCCAGGTGCGGATGCCGGTGTTTTTCAAGGACAGATTGATCAGCTCCCGCAATGTTCCGACAGCAGGTGGCCGGCCAAGCGGATTGTTATCCAGATACAGGAGTTTCAATTGCGTGAGTCGCCCGAGCACCGCCGTTGTCGTCTCGTTCATCAGCACGCGGTTATCGCGCAGGTCCAGTCGGGTCACCCCTTGCAGCTCGCCGATGGCGTCGTCAAGCCCGGTCAGTCGATTACCTCTGAGGTCGAGCCAGCGCAGTCTGCTGAAAGCTCGCAGGAAGCCTGCCGGCACCGCCTGCAGATCCATGAGCGTGAGGCTCAGGTCGGCGATGTGACTGAAGTCTGCGGACACTACCGGCAACGCCCCCAGGCGCAGGCCGCCCAGGTCCAGGCGGTAGCCGACAAAGCGCCCGTCGGCGGAGCGGACGCGGGCCGTTTCCCGGCGCCAGGCTTTCTTGATTTTCTCGGCAACCTGGCGCAGCACCCGTTCATGGACAACTTGGATGCGATCGTTGCCTGCATCCGTGTATTGCCCACGCTCGACCCACTGATTCAAGGTATCGGTCAACTGCCTGTATTCACTGCGACGACGCTCCAGTGCTTCGAGCCTTTCGGCATCGGTCAGCCCCAGCTCTTCAAGGAAGCGTTCAGCCTGCTCCGGCTCCATGATCGGGTAGAGGCTGCGCAGCTGATTGAGCAAGCCACTGTCGAAACGGCGGTCGCCAGCACCGCGACCGCTGAGCGGATAGCCGATACGGCCATCGGCCAGGCGCATGGGCGTACGCAGCCAGGGGCGTACAGGTTGCTGGCCGATTAGTTTCGCGGCCCGAAGCCGGTCACCGCTCGCCAGTGCCGTCAATTGCGTACGCAGGCGCATGGGCTGGTAAAGCTGCAGCCCCAGCGCCTGGCGCTCACTGTCAGGCAGGGCCTTGAGCAGTGCGCCGGCCATATCGTCGTTGACCGTCAACTCGTTACCTTCGGCATCATAGGCGCTGTAACGGCCGTCTTTGCGCAGCAAGGTCTTCAGTGTTGCGTCAGGCTCTCCAGCGGCCATAAGCAACTGGCCATCAGACGTGCCTTCATGCACCTGCAGGCGCACCTGGCCGCTCCAGCCGGGCAAGTGTTCCAGCAGACGGACCATCAGCCGGTCACTGTCCAGGCTCGCCAGCCTGGGTTCGAACATCCCTTCCATGGCGCGGTTCAGGCGAACCTGGCGCTGGTACAGCCGGGCTTCTTCAGCCAGGCGCAGGGGAACCCGGGCAAGTACTTGGCGCATTTGCTCCCGCTCAGCCGGGGTCGCATGGCCAACCAGCTCTTCGGCGGCGTGTAGTGGCAGCGAGGGGAAGCTTCGCTGCAGCAGGCGCGCTTCAGCGCTGGCCTGCTGGCCAGGGGTGGCATAGATACTGTCGAAAATGGCCACGCGCCGTTGTTCAGCACGGGTCGCCAAGGCGTCGCGCAGCACCTGCAATCGTTCGCTTCGCGGCACATGGACACCCACCAGGCGCTTGATGGCCTGCTCATCCAGACGCTGCAGAATCACTTCCGGCAAGCGGTTGTCGTGCAGCTCACTCATCAACACCTTGAACGTCTCGGTATCGGGCCACCGATCGAGGCCGTAGATAACTGAATCGCCCGATAACCCGGCGCCTCGAAATACCTCGATCGGCAGGCTCAGCCAGCCTGGCAGCTCTGTCGCCAGTACCGCACTGAATCCGTGGCCAATACCTCCTGGCGAGCCGCTGCGCAGCTTGCCGATCCAGGTATCGAGCTGGCGATCCAGGCGCAAACGCTGCAGGGTATCGGCCAGCAGCGGTGGCAGTGCCCGCTGGCCAGCATGGACCGCGCGCAAGGTATCATCACCGATACCACTGATATCGCCCGCCTGGAGCAAATCGACGTCACTGAGCCCCTCGGTGGCGTGCCCTAGTCGGCGCAGCAACTGCAAACGGCTCCAGCTCAACGGCTGCTCGCCATGGGCCAGCCAGGCACCCTCGTTGTTGTGATCGAGCAAGGGCCGGTAGGCCGTTGGGTCAGATGGATGCAAGACCTGCCACTGGCCGTCGCCTGCCTGGGCAACCTCAAAGCTGTCGCTACCCAGGCGGATGTAGCGCTTTCCATCTGCCAGGTAATGACCTTTGGCATCAGCTTCGATCCCCTCCAGGTCCACTGCACGGGCGTAATCGCCCAGCGCAGGCTGCCATAACCGCTGCTGACCGTCTGGCAACCTGACCTTGACCAGGCCATTGAACACCTCGCTGGCCGCGACCGGCTCGAGCGCCCTGCCGGCGACGCCCAACCCGGCGACGACGGCGATGTTGAGGCCGACCGATTTGAGGTGCGCCCAGGCTTCGTCCAGATCGCCAGCCTCCCAGGCGTGGGCCCCTTCTACCACCTCGCCGATCAGTTGCGCCGCAGCCACTGCAGCCATCACCACACCGAGCGAAGGAACAAAGAACGCGGCGGCATTGAGCAGGTTGAAACCGATCGACTCCCAGTAAGCGAGACGGGCGCGCCAGGCCTGGTCGTCGGCGTCGGCACTCGGCACCGCCAGGGCGCGGGCGTCATCCTTGATCTTCTGCACATGGCGATCCTGCAAATAGCCAAACAGCTCCTGGTCGATAAACGTCTCGCGCACATGCAGGTTGGCGCCCGGGTTCGGCCGCCGCCAGTACAGGCCATCGCCATCATTGACCAGGTGGTACAAAGTATCCTGCAGCCGCGACAGCACATGTTCTTGCGACGAGTGCGGCACATAGCTGCGCAGCAGTGCCTGGTAAGCGGGTTGGCGTAATCTGACCTTGAGGTCGTCCCTGGCCGCGCGCACCGACGGGTACTCCTTGAGCGGCGCGTCGGGCGCCCCTGGCAGGTAAAGGATCACGGGTTCGACGCCAGTGTCGTCACGCTCGGGCCCGATCACCAGCACCTCGGACAACGGCACGCCAAACATGCTCAGCTGACTGCAGCGCACCGGCTTGCCACCCCAGCGTGGTGCCTGCGCGCCCTGGACCAGCTCCAGCAGCACCGCGCGAGCCTGCTCGCTGATCTGCTGTTTGAGAAAAGCGACCTGCAGACGGACCCGCAGCAGGTCCTTGTACAGTTCGATGGCCAGGGTACGGCGCCTGGCGCTGCTGCGCGGATGCTCGAACACCTCGTTCAGGTGGCGCTGGTACTGCCCACCCAGATCCAGGTCATGGCACAAGTGGGCAAATGCCTGGGGAGCGATATCGAGCTTTTGCGAGTAGCGATAGCGAAAGCGCGGGTAGCCCTGCTCGCTACCCGGCACCAGTTCAAGGAAGAACGCATCCTTGGGGGCCAGTGCGGTACCGTCTTCAAACTCGCTGTCGGCGGCAAAGTTCTGCAACGCGGCCTGCATCAGGCGCTGGCGGCGCGGGATGGTCTTGAGCATTGACTCCAGCAACACCGATTCGCGCTCGATACGCACGAACTCATCGTTGTCGATATCAGGCTCGGCACCGAGGTCAGCCTTGAGGCGGGCCTTGAGCAAGGGTTCGCAAAACGCGCCAATGCCCTTGAAGTCCTTCAGCTCACGGGCCAGGCGTTGCCCGGAACGGCGGCTGCGCATCTGGTAATCGGCCAATAGCTTTTTTTCAACCTCGCTGACGGCCGTAAACCAGTCGCCCTGGTCGCGACCGTGCTGTTCCGGCAGCAGGTGAGCACCCATCTGGTCGAAGTTGTCGGGCCTGGCATGCCTGATCCAGGCGGGCAGGCGTTGCAAGATGAAGGGGCCATGCAGGCCGGGAACAGATACTGGAGGGGGGGTGGTCATGGCAAGTCTCCTGTTGGCTTGAACGCCTAGGAGACCTGCCGGCAGCACCACCTGGGTGCTAATTAATGCTTGCGCATTGCGCGCCGCGGGGGTTGCCGGTTACCAAAGACGCCCACTGAGACGGCTCCAGAGCTTGACCGCCAGGTGCTCGAGCGAACCACTGGCCGCCAGGCCGACGCGCTCCTGCAGGCTTTTGCGTTCGGCAAAGTGCAGGTGATAGAGGTTGGCCTCACGGGCGCGCTGGCTCAGGTACTCATCGCTGGTCATCAACTGGTCGACCAGTTGCTTGTTCAGCGCCGCAACGCCGAGCCAGACTTCACCGGTAGCCACATCATCAATGTGCAACTGCGGGCGATAGCGCGAGACAAAATCCTTGAACAACTGGTGGGTGACGTCCAGGTCTTCCTGGAACTTCTCCCGGCCCTTCTCGGTGTTCTCGCCAAACACGGTCACGGTGCGCTTGTATTCCCCGGCAGTGAATACCTCGAAGTCGACATCGTGCTTTTTCAGCAGGCGGTTGACATTGGGCAGCTGCGCCACCACGCCGATCGAGCCGAGGATGGCAAACGGCGCACTGACGATCTTGTCACCGATGCAGGCCATCATGTAACCACCACTGGCGGCGACCTTGTCGATGCACACCGTCAACGGCACGCCAGCCTGGCGGATACGCGCCAGTTGCGAGGCCGCCAGGCCATAGCTGTGAACCATGCCGCCGCCGCTTTCCAGGCGCAGCACCACCTCGTCCTGGGCCGTGGCCAGGCTCAGGACGGCGCTGATTTCATGGCGCAGGCTCTCGGTGGCCGAGGCCTTGATGTCGCCATCAAAGTCGAGGACGAACACCCGGCTTTTTTCTTCAGGCTTTTTCTTCTGCTGTTTTTCGGCCTTGGCCTGCTGCTTGCGCAGGGCCTTGAGCTGGGCCTTGTCCAGCAGGCTGCTTTCCAGGCGCTCGCGCAAGTCCTTGTAGAACTCGTTGAGCTTGTTGACCTGCAACTGCCCGCCGCCCTTGCGCCGGCCCTTGCCGCGCAAACCGGCAATCGCCGAGAGGACAATCAGAATCGCGATCACCAGGGTCGCGGTCTTGGCGAGAAAGCTTGCGTACTCTGCAAGAAACTCCACAGTAACTCCTTAACATGCCGGCGCCCGTACGGCGCGAACCGATAGTCAAGCATACCGAGGCGGCCTTGACCCTGCCAGCGTAGGAAATCTTCGGCAATGCAGTTCAAACGCTCTTTTCAAACGCTTGTATGTTTTTTCGTTGACAGCCCGACAGTGGCAACCTAACCTCGGCTCATCCTTAAGTGCAGGCGGACGACGTGGGCAGTATCTACCTGATTCGACATGGCCAGGCTTCATTTGGTGCAGACGACTATGATGTCCTCTCGCCCGTGGGCATGCGCCAGAGCGAGGCCCTCGGCGAGCACTTGGCGCAACTGGGCCTGCGCCTGGACCGCTGCCTGGCCGGCGACCTGCGCCGCCAGCAGGATACCGCGCGCCTGGCCTTGGCCGTCATGCACAACGCCGGCTGTGAAGTAGCTGCGCTGGAAACCGACAACGCCTTCAACGAATTCGACGCCGATGGCGTGATCCGCGGCCTGCTGCCCGGCCTGCTGCCGGACGAGCCCGAAGCCTTGCATGTGCTGCGCAACGCCACCCAGAACCGCAACGAATTCCAGCGCCTGTTCGCCTTGCTGGTACAGCGCTGGCACGCTGGCGAACATGCCTGCGAAGGCGCCGAGAGCTGGCAGGGGTTTGTCCAGCGTGTCGACGGCGGCCTGCAGCGGGTGTTGCAGCAGGCCGGCAACGGCGACAACATTGCCATTTTTACCTCGGGCGGCACCATCGCCGCCCTGCTCCACCTGGTGACCCGTATCACTGCCGGCCAGGCTTTCGAGCTGAACTGGCAGATCATCAACACCTCGCTCAGCCAATTGAAGTTTCGTGGCCGCGAGGTGGCCCTGGCTTCCTTCAACAGCCAGGCGCATGTGCAGCTGTTGAAGGCGCCGGAGCTCATCACCTACCGATGAACCCCGGCTCGTTGTGACCTCAACCGTCACGCAAATCACTTAATAAGGAACACACCATGAGCGATGTAGCAAAAGCCGTCGAAGCGATGAAAGCCAAATTCAACCCAGCCGCTGCCGCCGGCCTGGACCTGGTTTTCGGTTTCAACATCACTGACGAAGACAAGCACTACGCCCTCATCGTCAAGGATGGCACCTGCGAAATCCAGGAAGGCGAAAACGCCGACGCCAACTGCACCCTGGTGCTGGACAGCGAAACCCTCAAAGGTATCGTCAGCGGCGACACCGACGGCATGCAGGCTTTCATGGGCGGCAAGCTGCGCGTTGAAGGCGACATGATGCTGTCGATGAAACTGAGCGAGCTGTTCCCGGCCTGATCGGCTTGCAGCAATAAAAAAACCGAAGCCTGGGCTTCGGTTTTTTTTGCTGTTTCAACGGCCGATAAGTAACGGCCAGAGACTGCGCCCAATTTCCTCTTTTGTCAGGATCCCTGGAAGCTCATTCTCCTTTGCCTCCCTGGCATCCTGCAGTGTCCTGTAAGCCTGATTCCATACGGACTCATCATAAGCCAACTGCGGCAGCTCGCTGTGTGCGACCCCAAATGCCAAGGCCAGTTGACTAGCCGTCTCACCCTGTACCGCGGGCAGCGGCGTTGCCAGGTCCGCTTGCGTCCCCCGTAGCCGTTGCAGGTCCTCCATGAAATCGATCGCAGGGTCGAATACTTCGGCCAGTTCAACCTGTAGCGCCTCATAGCGTGCGCTGTACACACGCTTGAGGTAAACCTGCCAGTAAACTTCCCGGGTCATCCATTGCACCAGCAAGCCACCCTGGTCCTGGCGGATAACCCGCTCCGCCTCGTCCAGCATGTCACTGGTAACCCACAACACCGTATGCCCATGTACCATCTCTCTCGGCTGATTACGCAAGCCCAGGCGTTCAGCCAGGTGAATCCGGAAATACAGTTCCACTTCTATGGCATCGATGAAATGCACGAACTGCGGATCGGCCTGCCAGCCGCGGATCTGCTCCGCCACATAGGTACGCAGGCGCTCAAGGCGCCAACGGCTGATCCCAAGATCAAGCAGTTGGCGACTGGCCTCGTCACCCTGTGCAAGCGCAACCTGGCCGAGTGCCTGGTCTGCCTCCCGAAGCCCCTGGATATCACTGAACACCACGATGTCGCGGTCTTCACAGGTATCGGCATCAACGGCCTGAGCAAACAGTTGCCTGCCCAGCCCTTCAGGGTCCGCCGCTGCCGCCTCGATCAACTGCACGGCCTGAGCCTCCGCCACTTGCCTGTTTCTCAGCAACCGGGACAGCAGGCGCCTGAAGGAGCACGACTCGGGCAGGCTGAACAGCTCCCGCGCGGTTTGCGCCTGCTCTTCAGTCAGCTGGTGATAGGCACTGAGGTCACCGTCCGCGCCCTCATCCAGCACCTCCTCGATACGTACGTCCGCGCCCGGGTTGGCTTGCACTTGCATGCGCTCACGAATCAACCGGGTAGTCAGCGCCTCACTCATGCCCTGAAAACCGAACGACAGTCCCGGCATCAGCCCGGCGCCAACGGGCACCTCGGTGATGGCGTTGCCTTCGAGCCGAACTTCCATGCGTGAGGTGGTTTCAAGCCCTACCGGCCAGGTGGTGATCTGCGCGTCCGGCAACGCCAGGAGCCGCAACGCCTGCATCTGACGGATGTCCGGGGCGCGCATCAGCGGGTTCATCCCCATGGACAGTTCACGCAAGGCGGACATGCCCGCCAGTTCACTGACATCGGCCTCGGTCAGCGTGATGCGATTGCGGTTCAGGTACAACGCGCGCAGGTCCTCGAGCTCGGCCAACTCGGCAAACACACCCGGGCCGAAGCTGGCCTCGTTCTCCATCAGTGACAAGAAGCGCAACTGGTACAGCTGCCCCAAGGGGGCAAGTTGCTCGGCAGTCAAGGTGACCGGTCCCGGCGAGACGTGCTCCAGGTCCAGGTGCCGCAAGCGTCGCAGCCCGCTCAGGCGTGAAAGGTTGGCTAAACCTACTTCGGTGCGGGTGAAATCCAGTACCCGTAAATGGCTCAATTGCCCCAAGTACTCCGGGATTTCAGTGATCGGCGTGTAACGCAGGCTCAACCGGCGCAGGTTGGGAAAGGCGCGCAGGAAATCTGCGGGCAATTCGGTGATGGCCGTCATGCTGTGCAGCTCGAGCTCCAGGATCTGGTCGTTTGCGCTCGCCAGCGGCGGCAGCGCATCAACCTCGGGGGAGTTTAGTGTCAGTATGTAGCCCGATGCCCCGTCCACCAGGTACTCGCTGTCCTCCAGCGGCGCCCTTCTACGCTGCTGCCAGACATCCAGCAACTGCAGCGCCAGTTGCCTGCGCCGTTCGCGGGCAGTGGCCGAAGCCCCTTGCTCTACCCAGGCTGACAAGCCTTGTCGTTCGGTCTCAAGCTCCCGCTCCAGATCGCTGATCAGATTTTCCAGGTTTTCGCCCTGCACACTCGCGTTATGCAAAAGATTGCGCAACTGCCCATCGGTATAGTCTGGAAACAGGCTTCTGAGGCGCTGCTCATACGTGCGGGGCAACAAGCGCCCGATCACACCGCCCAACGGGTAACCACGGCGCCCGGCGCCTACGGGCAGAGGAGGCCTGAAGCCGCCATGGTCCACCGCCATGCCCAGCGCCAGCCGTGCCTTGGCAGGCTGGCGTGCTGCCTGTGTCAGCAGGGCGTGGCGCAGGGAGTCGCTGTCGCCGATATTCACGCCAAGCGCCACGCGTTCACTGTCTGGCAATGCCTGCAGCAGGCTGGTGAAGAAGCCGTGGTCTGCGCTGTTGAGCCCGCCCAGCGCCTCGTTGCCTTCGTCGAAAGCGCGCCATCCCCGGGCGGTTTTGACCAGCGTTTTACCCGACGTCGCGCCAGCGCTGCCGATGCTGTCGAGCTCGGTGCCGGAAACACTGGCGCTGCGAACACTCACATGAACCGTGTCGCTCCAGCCGGGTAGTTCCGGCAACAAATGAAGGGCTAGCCGGTAGGTGTCGTCATTGGCCAGGTAGCTTACCTCCAGGCCTTCGCAGGCGCGCGACAGGCGTACCTGGCGCGAAGCCTCGCGGGCCCGTTTGGCAAGCGTCAGCGGCACCCGCCCCGTGGCCTGCCAACGATTACGCTCAACTTCACTGGCAGCCTCGGCCAAGGCTTTGGCGAGCGGCCGCGACAAGCCCTGGAAATCGCGCTGCAGGGCCAGTTGCAGCTTATCGTCAACCGTTGCCCGGTCTGCGTACAGGCTATCGAACATCCGCGACCTTGACGCAACCATCTGCTCAGCCAGTTGCTGGCCGAGCTCAGTTTCAATGTCTCGCGCCAGGTAGTCGTTGCCAAACCAGAGGCGACGCTCCGCCAGGCTCAAGCCTTCAACCACTTTGCCGGCCAAGCGACCCGACACCAAATCACTGCGCGATAGCTTGATGGGCTCCACGCCTGGCTGCGGACTGCCATGCACCATGCGTGCCCCCCACAGCTCGGCACTTAAATACAGTTCTATGGATTTACCCATCGGCCACTGTGCCAGCTCCGGCAGCAATGATACGGGGAGGTCAAACCCTGCTTGCAACCCCTGCCCCGTCCTGACGTTGTCGATCTGCGAGGTGATCAGGCGATCGTACTCAAACCGTTGCAGTGTATCGAGCAACGCTGCCGGGGTAGGTTGATCATCACTATAAGCCCGACGCAGTTCAGCATCACTGACGCCGCTGATGTCGGCCATGCGCTCAAGCGTCGCGTCGGGCCAGCCTTCGAAATCCTGCCCCAATCTGCGCACCAGCGTCTGGCGTGACCAGCTGTCCACACGCTCCAGCGAATGATGCCAGGCGCCCTGCCCGTTATGCTCAAGCACAGGCCGGTAGGCCTGGGGATCGTCAGGATGCTCGATACGCCATTTGCCCAGGTTCGAATCCTGGGTGATCTCGAATGGCTTGCCCTCGATGCGGATGTAGCGCCTGTCAGCGACCCGATAAATGCCCTGCGCATCCGCGAAGCGTCCCTCCAGCACGTCTGCACTGTGCTGGTACGGGCCAAGATCTGGCCGCCACAAGCGGACCTCGCCACCCGGCAGCTCGACGACTTCCAGTGCGTCGATCGCCAAGGGCTGACTCAACGCTGCGCCCACGGCACCGCCCGCTACACCCAGCCCGGCGGTAAGGGCCAGATTGATACCGAAGGATTGCAAATAGGTGATTGCCTGTTCCTTGTCATTGGCCTCCCAGGCTTGCAGGCCATGGAACAGGTCGCCGAGCAACTGTGCGCCCAGGGCCACCATCATCACTTCCCCCAGGCCCGGTACAAAGAAGGCGGCAACGTTGAGCATGCTCAAGCCCAACCCCAGGTAATGGTCCAATTCCTGCAGCCAGGCTTCGCGGTCGACATCAGCGGTCGGCACCGCCAGGGTTCTGGCGTCATCCCTGGCCCTGGCCAACATCGCGGTGTGCAGGTAGTCGAAACACTCGCCTCGCACTACCTGGACCTTGGGCTTTTGCGCTTGCCAGTTGCTGAGTGAGGTCAACTGACTGAACACGCTGGATTGCCCGCGCCGCCCAACGAATCGACTGAAAAAGCGCTGAAAGTCCGGGTCCTGCAAGCGCTCCTTCAGGCTGCGGTAAAAGTCTGCATAAGAGTCATACTCCTGCACAGGCCTGGCATCGCCCGGCATCACCACCACCACTGGCAACTGCTGGCCAGCAGGATCCGGGCCGAGCAACAGAAAGCCGCCGCCCAGGGTGCTACCGAACAGGTTGAGCAGATAGCAGCGCGAGCCGTCGAACGCGCTGCTGCCACGCTCATACACCTTGTCGACTCTCAAGGTCCGGGACGCTGGGCCGCTTGCCGACTGCCTGAGCAACTGTTTGAGCATGCGATAGGCCGGCTCGCTGATGTGCCCGGCAATACGCGCCGCGTGAACGTTGCTTTCACATCGGTCCCTGGCTGCCGAGACCAGCGCCCGTCGCACGGCGTCGCGGGTGTCCGGGGCGTCGAGAATCGACTGAAGATGGTCCTGGTACTGTTGACCGATATCCAGCTCCCGGCACATTGTCGCGAATTGATGGGGGCTGATCGACAATGTGCTGGCGTAGCGAATGGATTGATGCGCGCGCCGGTCAGGGTCAACCGTCTGAGGAAAAGGCTGCAAGGCCCCGGACGCCGTCACCGCACTGTAGGCATCGCTGCGAAAGATCTCGACGTCGCCTGCGCTGAAGTTCTGCAAGGCCGCTTGCAGCAGCGGTTGCCGTGAAATCAGCACCGAGGCCAGGCGATCTTCGCGCCAGGAGGCATCATGGCGCATGTGCACCAGCTCATTGGCGGTCACGCTGATATCCAGCGAGAAACGTGTCTTCAGTTCGGCTCGCAGCAGCGGCTCGGCGAACTCGCTGATACCCTTGAGCTTGCCCAGAATCCTGGCGGCGCCAGCATTGGACACCTGGCTGCGCCGCAGGCTGTCACGCAAGGCCTGGCGCAGCTGCGGCGCGGTATCGACGGCAACCTGGGCAGGGGGTAATTGACGTTGGTGCAGCTCTTTGATGGCATGGGTACTGGCGTGGCTCAGCCAAGTGGGGATCTGCTGTTTGAAGTAACGGTCGTGGGCCTTGAATAGCATCAGTGCGTCGTTGGTCATTGTCGCTGCCTCATGGATGGCGTGAGGCAGCAGTCAAGCAAAGACACGCGGGGAGAAGGATGTAGTTATATATGCACTGGGTGGCGAACCCGCAGCGAGCTCAGCCGATCAAGCCTGCTGATTGCGCTGCAACACGCTCACCTATAACGCCCGGGTGTGCTTGTGAGCATCCGCCGCAGGAATTAGATTGGCCAATAATCTCTGGCTTTGATCATAAGGGAAACGCATGACGCTCACCGACCAGTCCACCCAGGTCCGCCCCGGCGAAGAACTCGACGCTGCGGTGATCGACCCTTATCTGAAGGCGCACATCCCGGGCCTGAGCGGCTCACCGAGCATCAGCCAGTTCCCCGGCGGCGCCTCGAACCTGACCTACCTGGTGCAGTACCCCGGGCGCGAGTTCGTGCTGCGTCGGCCACCGTTTGGCCACAAGGCCAAATCTGCCCATGACATGGGCCGCGAGTTTCGCATCCTCAACCAGCTCAACAGCGGTTTCCCCTACTGCCCCAAGGCTTACGTGCACTGCACCGACGAGGCGCTGATCGGCGGTGAGTTCTACGTCATGGACCGGGTCAAGGGCATTATCCTGCGCTCGGACCTGCCGCCGGAGCTGGGCCTGGATGCGCAGCGTACCGAGGCGCTGTGCAAGAGCTTCATCGAGCGCATGGTCGAACTGCACCAGGTGGACTACAACGCCTGCGGCCTGGGCGACCTGGGTAAACCCGAAGGCTATGTGCAACGCCAGATCGAGGGCTGGGCCAGCCGCTACGAAAAAGCCCTGACCGCGGATGCGCCACGCTGGGAAAAGGTCATCGCCTGGCTGCGCGAGAAGATGCCCGCCGATCACCCCAAGCCTGCGATCGTGCACAACGACTATCGCTTCGACAACGTCATCCTCGATGCCGACAACCCCATGCGCATCATCGGTGTGCTCGACTGGGAAATGACCACCCTCGGCGACCCGCTGATGGACCTGGGCAACACCCTGGCCTACTGGATTCAAGCCGACGACCCGGCGCCGGTGCAACTGATGCGCCGCCAGCCGAGCAATGCCCCGGGCATGCTGACCCGCCAGCAGTTTGTCGACTACTACGCTGAACGCGCCGGCATCAAAATCGACAACTATGACTTCTACTACACCTACGGCCTGTTCCGCCTGGCCGGCATCGTCCAGCAGATCTACTACCGGTTCTTCCACGGCCAGACCCAGGACAAGCGCTTCGCCCAGTTCATTCACATGAACAGGCTGCTGGAGCACATGAGCCTGCAGGTCATCGCCACGTCCAGCCTCTGACGACTACAACAAGGAAAAGACCATGTCCAAGACCCACCTGTTCGACCTCGACGGTAAAGTCGCCTTCGTTTCCGGCGCCAGTCGCGGCATCGGCGAAGCCATCGCCCACCTGCTGGCCCAGCAAGGCGCCCATGTGATCGTCTCCAGCCGCAAGCTCGAGGGCTGCCAGCAGGTCGCCGATGCGATCATTGCCGCCGGCGGCAAGGCCACTGCGGTTGCCTGCCATATCGGCGAGATGGAGCAGATCAGTCAGGTTTTCGCCGGCATTCGCGAACAATTCGGGCGCCTGGACATTTTGGTCAACAACGCCGCCACCAACCCGCAGTTCTGCAACGTGCTGGACACCGACCTTGGCGCCTTCCAGAAGACTGTCGACGTCAATATCCGCGGCTACTTCTTCATGTCGGTGGAAGCCGGCAAGCTGATGCGCGACAACGGCGGCGGCAGCATCATCAACGTCGCCTCGATCAACGGCGTATCGCCGGGGATCTTCCAGGGCATCTACTCGGTGACCAAGGCAGCGGTGATCAACATGACCAAGGTGTTCGCCAAGGAGTGCGCGCCGTTCGGCATCCGCTGCAACGCCCTGTTGCCGGGCCTGACCGACACCAAGTTCGCCTCGGCGCTGGTCAACAACGACGCGATCCTCAACACCGCCCTGCAGCAGATACCGCTCAAGCGCGTGGCCGATCCGAAGGAGATGGCCGGGGCGGTGCTGTACCTGGCCAGTGACGCGTCGAGCTATACCACCGGCGTGGCGTTGAATGTGGATGGTGGGTTTTTGTCCTGATGAAAGCATCGCGGGGCAAGCCCGCTCCTACCTGTAGGAGCGGGCTTGCCCCGCGATGAGGCCCTGACAGACGGCCTCGATCTCCATTACCATATCGACCCTTCGGCGCAGCCCTTCTGCGCCCAGTCGATTAAGCCCACGCCATGCCTTTCGAACTCAGCGTAGACCTCACCACCCTCGCGATTCTTGCCGCCGTCGCTTTCGTTGCCGGCTTCATCGATGCCATTGCCGGAGGCGGCGGCCTGCTCACCACCCCCGCCCTGCTCACCGCCGGCATGCCACCGCACCTGGTGCTGGGCACCAACAAGCTCAGCTCGACCTTCGGCTCGGCCACCGCCGGTTTCACCTACTACCGGCGCAAACTGTTTCACCCGGCGCAGTGGCGTCACGCCCTGGTCGGCACCTTTGTCGGCGCCTTGATCGGCGCGGTGGTGGCCCATTACCTGCCGGCCGAGTGGCTGAACAAGATGTTGCCGGTGATCGTCTTCCTTTGTGGCGTGTACCTGCTGTTCGGCGGCACGCCCAAGGCGCCGCTGGACGCCGACGCGCCGGTGAAAAAGAAGTGGCAGATCCCCCAGGGCTTCACCCTGGGCTTCTATGACGGCGTGGCCGGTCCCGGTACCGGGGCGTTCTGGACCGTCAGCACCCTGCTGCTCTACCCCATCGACCTGGTCAAGGCCAGCGGCGTGGCGCGCAGCATGAACTTCGTCAGCAACGCCGCGGCCCTGTCGGTGTTCATTTTCTCCGGCCAGGTCGACTGGCTGGTGGGCCTGTCGATGGGCTCGGCGCTGATGGTCGGCGCATTTTTCGGTGCGCGCACCGCCATCAGCGGCGGCAGCAAGTTCATCCGCCCGGTGTTCATCACCGTGGTGCTGGCGTTGACCGTGCGTCTAGCGTGGCAGCATTGGTTCGGGCAGGTGTAAGCCCTGCGCCCGCCCATTGAATGCAATAGGCAGGCGCTGGATCAAAGGCGGGTAATTTCGACACCGGCGAAATGATCGATCACCAACTGTTTGAACACGTCGATCTCGTCTTTGGCCTTGTCACAGCTCAACTGCTCGATATAAAAGCGGTACAGCCCGTCCTCCAGATGGGGCTGGGCTGCTTCAAGGTCTTCAAAGCGTTCGTTGAAGACTGCGTCATGCTCGCGAAAACGCGTGGGATGCTCCTCTCTGAAGAACCCTTGCCACTCGCTTTGTGCATCAAGCAGAAACTCCGGCACAGCGGCCTTGAGTTGTCGCTCGTCCATTCTGAAAGCCTGCGCAAGCTGCGTCAGCTCAGCAAGCATGTTGTCCTGGCCTTTTCGCTCAATCGCTCCCCACCCCTCATCAGGGCCCAGCAGAAGGCGGCCACTTTCAATAATTACCGCATTGCGCCGCTCCAGGCGCTGGACCGGGATATCAAGCAGTGCGCTGAATGGATTACCCGGTGGCGATGGGCGGACTTCAAGCTCCCAGGGGAAGCTCTCCAACAGGGCATCTGCACCCGAGAACGCGTCCGCGCCGCCGGTACGATCGAAATACACGCACGCCCCCAGATCGCTGTCCTCAAATACCGCCACCCCAAGCTGATGTTCAGGCGCCCCCTCCTGCGCAGGTGCCGACACGTTACGGGGCAGAAGTCGGGGTAGCAGTTCGAAGGGGTTGGCGTCAGTGCCAGAGAGCCCTGCCTGATGCAGTATCTGCTCAGCCAGCGTCTGCTGCTCTGACGACATTTGCGTTTCGCTGATACTTGCCGCCAGAAACGCCAATAGATTTTGATAGGCCTCGGGACGTGAACCTCTACCCTCGCCCAACGCCACGCAAGCCTGCTCCAGCTGCTCGCGTAGTTCATAAGCGCCCGGCGACTCTGCCTGAAGGTCAACAGAATGACTGTAGCTGCTGGCTGCTGGATTCAACTCCACGACGATCTTTCCCGGCTGGTTAGTAAAGTCGGGCAGTTTCTTCTGATAGGGTCCAGGCACCTAGAGGGAATACTTTCCCTGTCAGCTTGTGTCAGCTGAGCAGTACCGGCTCCTGCAACCCCAAGCGCCGCGCCACGTACAGGTCGATCAGGTAACGGGCAATCGAGCGCCCCGCCGGCAACGGCGGCAGCGCGTCGACCCGGAACCACTGGGCGTCCTCGATCTCGTCCGCCTGCATGATGATCTCGCCGCCGGCGTACTCGGCATGAAAGCCGAGCATCATCGAGTGCGGGAACGGCCAGCACTGGCTACCGACGTACTGGATGTTCTGCACCTCGATCGCCACCTCTTCGCGCACCTCGCGCACCAGGCAATCCTCAGCCGACTCGCCCGGCTCGGCAAAGCCGGCCAAGGTGCTGTACACGCCGGTGACAAAGCGCGGAGAACGGGCCAGGAGGACTTCATCGCCACGGGTGACCAGCACGATCATGCTCGGCGAGATGCGTGGGTAGCTGCGCAGCTCGCAGGGCGCGCAGTACATGGCCCGCTCCCAGTGGATCTGCGCCATGGGTTGGCCGCAGCTGCCGCAGAAACGGTGCTCGCGGGCCCAGGTGCCGATCTGCGCGGCGTAGCCGAGGACCTTGTAGGTATCGAAGTCGCCTTCAAGCATGAACTGGCGCAACCCCCGCCAGCTGCAGCCCTGCACCGCCTGCGGGCTGCGCAATTCGAGCAGGAACACCGGCTGGCCATCGAAATGGCCGATACCGTGCTCGCACAGCACGTCCAGCTCCTGGCGCTTGAGCCAGTCGCGCGGGAACAGCGCGCCGTTATCATCGACCAGGAACCCTTCGCTGCAGCGGGCTACTGCCCAACCGCCGCTGATGTTCGTATCCAGTACTGCGGTGATCCAGCGCGCTGACATCGTGCGGTTCCTTGCGGGGGTTCGCCGCCGGGCGTCAGTCGGCGAACTCGGGTTTCTGTTTGCTCATGTGGGCGGCAACCGCTACCCGCAGATCGGTGGATTGCAGCATGGCGGCGTTCCAGGTGGCGATGTACTCCAGGCCATCGTCGATGCGGTGATCGCGCATGTAGCTGATCATGTGCTTGGTGCCGGCCACGGCAAGCGGTGATTTTCCCGCAATTTCAGCGGCAATGGCAAAGACTCCGTCAAGCAGCGCCTCAATCGTGTCGAACACCCGGTTGACCAGGCCGATGCGCAGGGCTTCGTCAGCCGCGACATTGCGCCCGGTGTAGGCCAGCTCGCGCATGATGCCGTCGCCGATGATTCGTGGCAGGCGCTGCAGGGTGCCGACGTCGGCGGCCATGCCCATGTCGACCTCCTTGATCGAGAACTGCGCATCGCTGCTGCAGTAGCGCATGTCACAGGCCGAGACCAGGTCGATGGCGCCGCCGATGCAATAGCCCTGAATCGCCGCCAGCACCGGCTTGCGGCAGTTGTCCACGGCATTGAACGACGCCTGCATGCGCAGGATGGTCCGGCGCAGCAAGCGTGCGTTGCGGCCGACGTCCTTGCCCAGCTCGTTGGCCACCGAAGCCAGCAGCATCAGGTCGATGCCTGCGGAGAAATGCTTGCCTGCACCACTGATCACCACCACGCGCACCGCGTCGGATTCATCGATCCACTGGAAGATCTCGACGATTTCGCTCCAGAACGCCGCGTTCATGGCGTTGTACTTTTCCGGGCGATTGATCTGCACGTGGGCGATGTGGTGAATCAGTTCGACCTTGAACGCTTGGTAGTCAGTCACAGCGACACTCCGGGTTGCGGTGGGGAATGGCGGGACTATAGCAAGACTGTCGGGGAGGGAGGACGCCGTGGAGCTGCCAAAGAAAGGGATGAAGTGGCCTTGCCAGGCAATTGAGCCAGATCGCTGGAGGCAATCTGGCTCAGGGTTGCGGAGCGGGAGTGGTGTTTAGTTGTTATCAGTGTGACCCGTGATCCCTGCTGTAATATCACCTAATATGCCGCGATGTATCCCCGTTGCCAACATCAAGTAATTTCTCCATCGCGGGGTTTCTCCTGAATAATAGAAAATTCCATCTCTGCCTACAGTTGGCCAACCATGATTTCGGAAGTCCCCCCACTCACTCCATAACCCACCGTTGCGACGACCGCCACCACCGATTGTGGAGCTAGTTGGCATCGTCAGCCCATTCTCCCGGCAGTACGCCAACGCCGCCAGATAAACGCCGGAACCCGCATTTTTCACAAACCAGCGAATCGGATGTTCCAGGGTGTAACTCCCACTTTTTCCATTGTCCGCCGTCGCCGTAATGGTCAATGTGCCCTGCCAGGCACGGGTAAAGGTCACTTTGCCCGTGCGATCGACAGCAACCCCGGGCTGGTCGGAGGCATAATTCACGTTGCCGGCATAACGCACCTGGCGAACAAAGAACACGCCGTCAAACGCACCTCGCGGAGCGAAGTTGCGCGTACGCCAACCATTGATTTCAAAGTCATCCCAACGCAGCTGATTGCTGATCCACAATTCATAAGGTTTGGAATACCGCGTACGGGTGCCTTCGCGAATCACCCGGTAACCAATCTTCACCACACTGTTGTTGCTCGGAATGATCCGGTCGTCCCAGACCTCAAAACGCAGGTCCTCACCCTCAGCCCCAGGCGGCACGATCAAGGTGTCGGTCCAGGTCCCGGCAGCAGTTTCGCCAATCCACTCGAAGATAATTTCATCATCTTCCTGAAACACATTCTCGCCCGCTTCGTTCTTGCCCGGCAGCAGCACCGTGGCGTAACCGGTGATCTCGTCCGGGTCCAGCCAGGCCCCTTCGGCATCTTCGTAGATGTCCTCGACAATCACCGACGGCAGCACCTGCGGGCTCAGGCCAACATACAGCCGCAGCTTTTCGGATTCCTTGATCGGCGAGTCCGGGTCGCGCTCGGTCTTGATCCGGTACGAGACCTCCACCTCACCGCCATCGAGCAGGTCGATATGTTCGCTGCGCACCACCCTGCGCAATAGCCGCCCCACCTGACTGCCGAGGATGTAAAAGGTGTCTTCGTGCAGGTAGGCCTTACCGTCCACCGTGGTGCCGCGCCACACCAGCTGGAACCAACTGCCATTGACCATGCCCACCCAGGGCTGGATTTCGGCCACCACGAACGGCAGGCCGATGATCAACTGCCCCTCTTCGTCCAGCTCCTTGATCACCGGCGCCGGCAAGCCGAAGGGCTCGCCGATTACGCCTACGGTAGTACGCCTGGATTGCACCGGCTCGCCGTCCTGGGGCAGGAGCTGATAGGAGACGATCGCCAGGCCGCTGGCAATCGCCTGGACCTTGTTGTTGGGCACCCGCAACTCCACCCCGGCGCCATCTTCTTCCAGCGCCACCGTTTCTCGGTGTTCAACCAGTTGTCCGTCGGGTGTACGGCCGATCCACTCCAGGACCAGGCTGTCGCCAGCGGCAAACTGCTCGTCTGCGCCAATGGCCACCCGCACATCGTCGTAACCCAGCACCTCCAGGTCGATGTACCCCTGCTCGCTGGCATCCAGCACCGTGGGTGCCGCCAAGGAGTAGCCCTGGGTATCGACCTTGATCGACAAATGCGGCGACCAGCCATCGGAGTGGTTGTGCACTTCGTCGACGATCTTGTACAGCACCGGCAGGTTCTCCGAGTCTCCCGCGCGGGCGATGGTGTCGGGGTCGATGAACACCACGATGTCATCGACCAGGTCCTCTTCCTCGACCCGTCGGCGGATGACCACCCCGCCCCAACTGACGCGAATCGAATCCCCCGCCACCCTGCCCTCATAAGGCGGCACCCGCGCTTCAAAACCTTCAGCGGCCAGGGCTTCGTCGACGCCGAACTCGATGACCGCTTCGGGCAGTATCAGCAGCTCCAGGCGTTGATGCCCCGGCTCACCGGGGTGCGGATCAATGCCCCCTGGCCGGTCCAGTTTCACCAGCACCCGCAAGGGCGCCGAATCGTCGCTGTTGCTATCCAGGGCGGTGATGCGAAAGAACGCCGTGATCCAGCCCGGGTTCTCTTCGATACGCGCGCGAGGCAAGTAGAAGAACAGGTTGTTGCCGGCGTCATCCGGGTCCAGCGGGTAGACGTAGATCGGCAACTGCGGGTCGTCCCAGAAAATCTCCACGATATCGCCACCGGCCATGCCCAGGTAAGGCTCGACGATCACCATGACCCCGTAGTCGCTGACCTCAAGGGCGGCGATGTTCAGCCCGCCATCACCTCCGGCCACCGGTTGGGCCAGGTTGGGGATACGCAGTTGGGTCAGGGCCAGGGGCTTGACCTCGCGTGGCTCGGGCACTTCTTCGAGTGCCTGATAGAGGGTGACCTGGCAATGGGGAAATTCGGTGGCCGCGCTTTCATCGTCAGCGCCATCGAAACTGACCGCAAGGATCAGGCTGAGCACGCTCTCGTGACCGAGCGCTTCCAGTTGCGCCCGGTCGATGAACAGGCGCAGGCCGAATTGAACCTGTTGGCGGGTAACCGCCTCGGCTTCGCAGACATGCCATTGCACTGGCCCGCCGTCAGGGTCATGGCCTAGGCAGCGAAGCCAGACCTTCTGCCCCTCCTCGATACCCGGCCAGGGCACCACCAGCACCGCGATATCATCGGGAAAGGTGTCCAGGTACAGGCCATCACCCAGGGCCTGGGGCAACTCAGGGGGTAGCAGATCAGTTGCAACGAAACCGGTCATCTTGAACCTCCAGCCACGCATTGCACGAGAAGCGACCGGCCCACCCGGCGCACTGGAGTTATTGGGCAACAAAAGCGCAAACAGCGAAACTGACAAAAATGCTAGGTCTGCCTGACGAACACTACCCTTGATCTTGCTTTCGACATGCGGCACTTTGCCCAGCTGTTGAATCATAAGGATACATATTCATGTCCCGCTCCCTGGCCGGCGCCCTGGCCCACAATTTTCTCGGGCAGTCGCCGCGCTGGTACAAGGCCACCTTGTGCCTGTTCCTGCTGCTCAATCCCCTGCTGCTATTCACCCTTGGTCCGGTGGTGGCCGGCTGGGTGCTGGTGATCGAGTTCATCTTTACCCTCGGCATGGCGCTCAAGTGCTACCCCCTGATGCCCGGCGGCTTGCTGATGGTCGAAGCCCTGCTGCTGGGCATGACCACGCCGCAAGCGCTGTATGAAGAGCTGCAGCACAACTTTCCGGTGATCCTGCTGCTGATGTTCATGGTCGCCGGCATCTACTTCATGAAAGACCTGCTGCTGTTCGTGTTTTCGCGCATCCTGCTCGGGGTAAAGTCCAAGACCCTGCTGGCCTTGCTCTTCTGCTTTCTCTCGGCCTTTCTCTCGGCGTTTCTCGATGCCCTGACGGTCACGGCGGTGATCATCAGCGCGGCGGTGGGCTTTTATTCCGTGTATCACCGGGTCGCTTCCGGCGGCAACCCGCGGGAAGAGTCCGACCTGGACAGCGACCAGCAGATCGCTCACCTGCACCGCGAAGACCTGCAGCAGTTTCGCGCGTTCTTGCGCAGCCTGCTGATGCATGGGGCTGTCGGTACCGCCCTGGGCGGCGTGTGCACCCTGGTGGGTGAGCCGCAGAACCTGCTGATCGGCCACGAAATGGGCTGGCACTTCACCGAGTTCTTCCTCAAGGTCGCGCCGGTGTCGCTGCCAGTGCTGGTGGCCGGGCTGGTCACCTGTGTCCTGCTGGAGAAACTGCGCTGGTTCGGCTACGGCACCCTGCTGCCGGACACCGTGCGCCAGGTGCTGGCCACCTATGCCGCTGAAGACGACGCCCAGCGCACGACTCATCAACGTGCCGCATTAGTGGTGCAAGGCCTTGCGGCGCTGATCCTGATCATCGGCCTGGGCCTGCATGTGGCCGAAGTCGGCCTGATCGGCCTGCTGGTGATCGTGTTGATCACCGCCTTTACCGGCATCACCGACGAACACCGCCTGGGCCGCGCCTTCCAGGACGCCATGCCGTTTACCGCGCTGTTGGTGGTGTTCTTTGCCGTGGTGGCGGTGATTCACCAGCAGCAGCTGTTTACCCCGCTGATCCAGTGGGTGCTGGCGCTGCCGGCGGATCAGCAGCCGGGCATGCTGTTTATCGCCAACGGCCTGTTGTCGGCGATCAGCGACAACGTGTTCGTCGCCACCATCTATATCACCGAGGTGAAACAGGCGTTTGTCAACGGCGGCATGAGCCGCGAGCACTTCGAAAACCTCGCCGTGGCGATCAACACCGGTACCAACCTGCCCAGCGTAGCCACACCCAATGGCCAGGCGGCGTTCCTGTTCCTGCTGACCTCGGCGATCGCGCCGCTGATTCGCCTGTCCTATGGGCGCATGGTGTGGATGGCGCTGCCCTACACCGTGGTCATGGGTGGGCTGGGCTGGTGGGCGGTGACGTATTGGCTGTAGGAGCGGGCTTGTCCCGCGATGGGTTTCACCCGATGCGGTGCCAGACCCTCCGGTCCCGGGCCAGCAACTCATCCGCCGCCGTCGGGCCATTTTCGCCGGCGGCATAGGGCTGCACCTCGCCGCCCTCCTTCCAGGCATCGAGAAACGGCTGCACCGCGCGCCAGCCGTTCTCGATGTTGTCGGCACGCTGGAACAACGTCTGGTCGCCGGTCAGGCAATCGTAGATCAGCGTCTCGTAGCCAGTCGACGGCTGCATCTTGAAAAAGTCCTTGTAGGCAAAACCCAACTCGACGTTCTCCATGGCCAGGGCCGGGCCCGGGCGCTTGGCCTGCAGGTCGAACCACATGCCTTCGTTGGGCTGGATCTGGATCTTCAGGTAGTTGGGCTTGAGCCGCTCGACCTCGGTGTCGCGAAACTGGGCATAGGGCGCTGGCTTGAAGCAGATGGCAATCTCGGTGTCGCGCACGCTCATGCGCTTGCCGGTGCGCAGGTAGAATGGCACGCCGACCCAGCGCCAGTTGTCGATCATCACCTTGAGCGCGACGAAGGTTTCGGTGTGGCTGTCGGGCTCGACCCGCGGCTCTTCGCGGTAACCGGGCACGTTCTTGCGCCCCTGCTTGCCCGCCGTGTACTGGCCGCGCACCGAGTGCTTCAGGGCCATGTTTTTCGACCAGGGCCGGATCGCGCCGATGACCTTGGCTTTCTCGCTTCGGACCGCATCGGCGCCAAAGGCTGCCGGCGGCTCCATGGCGACCATGGCCAGTAACTGGAACAAGTGGTTGGGCACCATGTCCCGTAATGCGCCGGTATTGTCGTAGAAGGCGCCGCGGCTTTCGACGCCGACGGTTTCGGCAGCGGTAATCTGCACATGATCGATGTAGTGGTTGTTCCAGAACGCTTCGAACAGGCCGTTGGAAAAGCGGCTGACGAGGATGTTCTGCACCGTCTCTTTGCCCAGGTAGTGGTCGATACGGTAGATCTGCTTTTCGCTCATGACCTTGAGCAGGCAGGCGTTGAGCGCTTCGGCACTGGCCAGGTCCGAGCCGAAGGGTTTTTCCACCACCACCCGGCGAAAGCCATCGGTTTCGTCGAGCAGGCCGGCGGCGCCCAGGCGCTGCACCACTTCGCTGAAAAAACGCGGCGAGGTGGCCAGGTAGAACACCGCGTTGGCGCTAGGGTTGCTGCGGATGCGCTCGGCGATGGCCTGGTAGGTGGCCTCGTCGAGAAAGTCGCCGGTCAGGTAGCCGATGCGCTTGGCCAGGCGCGCCCAGAGCTTGTCATCCAGGCACTTGCCGGCGCCTTGGCTGGCCTTGTCACGCTCACGCATGAAGGCTTCCAGGCGTGCGGCAAACTCACCGTCGGTGGCGGCGTTGTGGTCGACGCCGATGATCCGCAGGCCTTTGTCGAGCAGGCCATCGCGGCTCAGGTTGTACAGCGCCGGCATCAACAGGCGTTTGACCAGGTCGCCGTTGGCGCCAAACAGAAACAGGTTGCAAGGCGGGGCCGCTTCGATCTGTGTTTTGCTCATTCGGCGTTCTTCTCGACGTGACCACCAAAGCCGAAGCGCATCGCCGACAGCATGCGGTCAGCGTAGGTGCCCTGCTGCTGGCGCGAGCGGAAGCGGGCGAACAGGGCGCTGGACAACACCGGCACCGGCACCGCCTGCTCGACTGCCGCATCAATGGTCCAGCGTCCTTCGCCGCTGTCGGCCACCGAGCCGCTGTAGCCGCCCAGTTGCGGATCGGCCACCAGGGCATCGGCGGTGAGATCGAGCAGCCAGGAGGTGACCACGCTGCCACGGCGCCACACTTCGGCGATCTCGGCCAGGTTCAGGTCAAAGCGCTGTTCGGCCGGCAAGGCATCGCTGCCTTTGCTCTTGAGCAGGTCGAAGCCCTCGGCATAAGCCTGCATCAGGCCGTACTCGATGCCGTTGTGGATCATCTTCACATAGTGCCCGGCGCCTGCCGGCCCAGCATGGATATAGCCCTGTTCGGCACGCCCGGCCGGGCCCTGGCGGCCCCGGGTACGGGGGATGTCACCGACCCCGGGAGCCAGGGTAGCGAACAATGGATCGAGACGCTCGACCACCGCCTTTTCGCCTCCGATCATCATGCAGTAGCCGCGTTCCAGGCCCCAGACCCCGCCCGAGGTGCCGACATCGATATAGTGCAGGTTGCGCTGGCTCAGCTCGGCGGCGCGGCGCATGTCGTCCTTGTAGAAGGTGTTGCCGCCGTCGATGATCACGTCGTCGGCGTCGAGCAGATCGGCCAGTTGCGCAATGGTCTGCTCGGTCGACTCACCGGCCGGCAGCATCACCCACACCGCCCGTGGCTTCTCCAGCTTGCCCACCAGTGCGCCAAGGTCGTGGGCGCCATTGGCACCTTCCTTGACCAGGGTTTCCACCGCCTGGCGATCACGGTCATGCACCACCATGCGATGCCCGCCACGCATCAAGCGCCGCGCAATATTGCCGCCCATGCGGCCCAGCCCCACGATTCCCAATTGCATGTGCGATGCTCCCCTGGAATGAAAAATGCCGGTTCAGGCCTTCAAGGTTAGTCCAGCCATCGCCCACTTGGTTCAGCGACGAACGGCAAGACACCCAGAAACAAAAAAGTTCCCATGACCGACAAAAGAATTCAGAATCGCCGCCGATCAAGCAGCTACGCTGTTAGAAAAACGATCCACCCTATGCGAGGTGTGCAATGGGAACCCTTCTGCCGAAAATGCCTGCCCAGACCCTCTACGTGACGGTTCACCGCGACGAGTTGCGTCGCCTCAAAGAAGAACGCGACCAGCTGCAACAACAAGTCGCCCGGCTCAACCTGCTGCTGCAGCAAGCGCAGGATGGCCAGGTGCCCGCTCGCGCCTGACGACCAGCGCGGCTTGCAGAGGAAGCCTTGTCCTCTGCCCTTGCTTGACGGCGCCTTTCTAGACTGCGCCGTCTGACGCCTGAGGCGTCTTCAATTCGCAAGGACCGCCATGAAATTACTGACGCTACTCGTGCCCCTGTTGGGGCTGTCCTCGGTGCCCGCCCAAGCCACCCCAGTCGCCTGCACTGCCACCAGCGAAGCACAGATCGTTGCGCAGTTCGAGCGCTGGAACCACAGCCTGCGCAGCGGCGACCCTCATCAGGTTGCAGCGCTGTACACCGGCGACGCCATCTTGCTGCCCACCCTGTCACAACGCCCGCGGCTGTCCACTGCCGAGCGCATTCATTACTTCGAGTACTTCCTGGGCAAGCAGCCCAGCAGCCGCCTGGACAGCCACCATGTCGAGCTCGGCTGCAACAGTGCCTCGCTCTCCGGTCTGTACACCTTCACCTTCGCCAGCAATGGTGAAAGCGTGGCAGCACGCTATACCTTCATCTATCGTTGGGATGGCCAGCAGTGGCTGATCAGCAGCCACCATTCCTCGCTATTGCCGCGCGGCTGAATTTGCGCCATGACCTGCGGTACAAGTGCTGCAGGTTTTCCCGCCAGCAAAAGTGACCAGCGGGTCACATATTTCACGATATCTCTCCTACACTCGATATTCGGCCAGACATCGCCCGGAAAACTCGACTGAAATTAGTCGAAACTTCTGGAATCGCGGTAGGTCAGGAACTAAGTAGGCCATCGATTCCGCTTCCACGGACGCGGCCCACCCATCCCATATCGTCACCACGCCGTCGGCAGGACGCCGGCTTGCGTAGCGCTTGTGCGCTTGGCTTCGGGGCATGGAATGCAAGGCAAGACCACTTATAGAGAGAAGTACCAGCAGAGAAACAACAACGGGCGCCCACGCTCGCACAACATAGGGACGGAGAGAAGTATGATCAGTGCCGCTGTCGAACCTCATGTAGAGCATTTCACCCCGGATACGCGTGAGTCGCTTGGAGCGGATTTCACGCCGACAGCCAAGGCACTGGGTGCTGACCCCAGACATTCATCGCACAAACGCAAAGTGTTGTTCGTTACCTCGGAAATCGCCGACCTGGTCAAGACTGGCGGCCTGGGCGATGTCTCGGCGGCGCTGCCACGGGCCATGCGCCACTTGCACGATGTGCGGGTGCTGATTCCCGGTTACCCGCAGGTGCTGGAGAGCGACAACCCGATCCACCTGGTCGGCGAGCTGGGCGGCCATGCGGCCTTGCCGCCGTGCAAGATCGGGCGCATGGACCTGGCCGATGGCCTGGTCATCTATGTGTTGATCTGCCCCGAGCTGTACCAGCGCGAAGGCACACCCTATGGTGCCAACAACGGTCGCGACTGGCCCGACAACCACATCCGCTTCGCCCGCCTGGGCCTGGCCGCCGCGGAAATCGCCGCCGGTGAAGGCATGGTCCACTGGAAGCCCGACCTGGTCCACGCCCACGACTGGCCAGCTGGCCTGGCCCCGGCCTATATGCACTGGCGCGGCCTGCAGACCCCGACCCTGTTCACCATTCACAACCTGGCCTACCAGGGCGTGGTCAGCCGCGCCTGCTGCCCGGAGCTGGCGATCCCCGACCATGCCCTGCAACAGGAAGGCATGGAGTTCTATGGCAAGCTGTCGTTCCTCAAGGCCGGCCTCGCCTACTCCAGCCACATCACCACGGTCAGCGCCACCTACGCCCGGGAAATCACCACGCCGTCATTTGGCTGCGGGCTGGATGGCTTTCTTGCCAGCAAGGCCCAGCAAGGCCTGCTCAGCGGCATCCCCAACGGCATTGACGAAAGCTGGGACTCGGCCAGCGATCCGCACCTGACCCACCCCTTCAGCCTCAACGACTGGCAAGGCAAAGCCGCCAACTCCCGGCAGGTCCGCGAACTGTTCGACCTTGAACCTTCGAGCGGGCCGCTGTTCGCCGTGGTTTCGCGCCTGGTGTACCAAAAGGGCCTGGACCTGACCCTGGGGGTGGCCGAATACATCGTGCGCCAAGGGGGCCAGATCGCGATCATCGGCCGTGGCGAACCGGAAGAAGAACAGGCCATGCGCGAACTTGCCCAGCGTCATCCCGGGCAGATTGGCGTGCGTATTGGCTTCAATGAAACCGATGCCCGACGCATGTTCGCCGGCAGCGACTTCCTCTTGATGCCATCACGCTACGAACCCTGCGGGCTGAGCCAGATGTACGCCCAGCGTTTCGGTTCACTGCCGGTGGCGCGGAATACCGGCGGCCTGGCCGACACCATCGAAAATGGCGTGACCGGCTTTCTGTTCGATGAGTCCACCGTCGACAGCTACCGCGAAGCCCTGGGCCGGGCGTTCTACGTGTACAGCAAAAAGAAGCTGCTCAACGCCATGCGTTGCCTGGCCATGACCCAACCCTTCAATTGGTGCCAGGCTGTCGAGCCTTATGCCCGTCTCTACGAGGAACTGGTCGAAAACGCCCGTGCAACCCCACGCTGAACGCGAGGTGGCAGGTATGCCCTTGAGGTCACAGGAGCACGCGACTCACGGGGCCGCGATGCTGGACAGCAACAGCGCCCGGTTTGCCCTCTGGGCTCCGGACGCGCAGCGGGTAGACGTCGAGTTCGCGTCAGGGCGGCGTGAGGTTTTGCCGGCCCAGGCTGACGGTTGGTTCATCGGCCGGCTCGCGTGTAGCGCCGGTAGCCGTTATCGCTATCGCATCGACGGCACGCTGAGCGTCGCCGACCCGGCGTCGCGCTACCAGCCCGAAGGCGTGCACGGCCCCAGCGTGCTGCTGGAGCCTGCCGCCTACCGCTGGCAGCACCCGGACTGGCACGGACGCCCCTGGCACGAAGCGGTCATCTACGAGCTGCACGTCGGCCTGTGCGGCGGTTATGCCGGAGTGCTCGAGCGCTTGCCGGCCCTGGCCGAACTGGGTATCACCGCGATCGAGCTGATGCCGATCGGGCAGTTTCCGGGCGAACGCAACTGGGGCTATGACGGCGTGCTGCCGTTTGCCCCGCAGCACAGTTATGGCACCCCGAAGCAACTGCGCGAATTGATTGACCAGGCCCACGGCCATGGCCTGATGGTCGTGCTCGATGTGGTCTACAACCATTTCGGCCCGGACGGCAATTATCTCGGCCAGTATGCCAGCGGATTTTTCCGCGAAGATCGCCAGACCCCCTGGGGCGCGGCGATCGATTTTCGCCGCCGCCAGGTGCGCGACTTCTTTATCGAAAACGCACTGATGTGGCTGCAGGATTACCGCGTCGACGGCCTGCGCCTGGACGCCGTGCACGCCATCGATGAGCCGGATTTTCTCGCCGAGCTGGCACGCCGGGTGCGCAATGACATCGCGCCCGGGCGTCAGGTGTGGCTGAGCCTTGAGAACGAACATAACCAGTCACACCTGCTCGAACAGGGCTTCGATGCGCAGTGGAACGACGATGGCCATAACGCCCTGCACGTGCTACTGACCGGTGAGCAGGAGGCGTACTACGCCGATTACAGCGAATCGACCATCGACAAACTGGCACGCTGCCTGAGCCAGGGCTTCGTCTTCCAGGGCCAGCCCGACCGCAACGGCCAGCCCCGCGGCGAGCCCAGCGGCCACTTGGCGCCTACCGCCTTTGTACTGTTCCTGCAGAACCACGACCAGATCGGCAATCGCGCATTCGGCGAGCGCCTCAACCAGCTGTGCCCGCTACCCGCCTTGCGGGCCGCCACCACCCTGTTGCTGCTGGCACCGATGATCCCGCTGCTGTTCATGGGCGATGAATGGGGCTGCGAGCAACCTTTCGTCTTTTTTACCGATCATCACGACGAACTCGCCGATGCCGTGCGCGCAGGCCGGCGGGCCGAGTTCGCCAGTTTTGCCGCCTTTGCCGACGCCACGACCCGGGCGCAGATTCCCGACCCCAACGCCGTCACCACCTTCAACGCCTCAAGGCCGCGCCCGCCCCAATCGCGCCAGCAACCCTGGCTACAGTTATACCGTGAACTGCTGGCCCTGCGCGCCCGGCACATCGTCCCGCACTTGCCTGGTATCCACGCCCTCGGTGCCCAGGTGCTGGGGCCGCAGGCCCTGAGTGTGCGCTGGCAGCTGAAAAGCGGCGGCGAGCTGCGTATCGACCTGAACCTTGGCCCGACCTCACAACGTGCCGACCTGCCCGATACCGCTGCGCGACTGTTCACCTGCAGCGAGGCTTGCGTCGGCACCACGCACCTGCCGCCCTACACCACCCTGGTCAGCCTGATGCCGACCACTCCAGCGGAGCCTGCCCATGACTGACCCTCGCTTGCAGCAACTGGCCGAGCTGGCGGGCCTGGCCGTGGACTGGATCGACGCCAACGGCCGCGCCCAGCGGGTCAGCGACCCGGCGCTGCAGCGGGTGCTGGCCGGGCTTGGTCATCCGGCCGATAGCGTCGAGGCGATCGAAGCCAGCATCCAGGCCCTGCTCAGTGCCCACGATGCCCGCCACCTGCCGCCGCTGTTGACCGTTGACCAACACCAGCCACTGGAGCTGGCAGGCTATTTCCCGGCGTCGATGCCGTGCCGGGTGCTGCTTGAGGATGGCAGCGAACAACAGCTGCAGCTGGATGACCAGGCCAGGCTTGCCGGCGGCTTGCCTATCGGCTATCACCAGGTGCAGATCGATCAGCAGCACTTCACCCTGGCCGTAGCGCCCGCACGCTGCTACAGCATTGCCGATGCCCTCGACACGCCAACGCCGCGCTGCTGGGGGCTGAGCGCCCAGTTGTACAGCCTGCGTCGCCCCAACGACGGCGGCTATGGCGACTGCCTGGCCCTCGAAGCCCTGGTACGCAGCGCCGCCGAACGTGGCGCCGATGCCCTGGCGATCAGCCCGCTGCACGCCATGTTCGCCAGCGACACCCAGCGCTACAGCCCTTACTCGCCGTCCAGCCGGCTGTTTCTCAACGCCCTGTATGCCAGCCCCGCAGCACTGCTGGGGGACCGCGCGGTGCGCATGGCCATTGAGGCTTGTCAGCTGCACGACCCGCTCGAGCAGCTGGAACTATTGCCGCTGATCGACTGGCCGCAGGCGGCATCGTTTCGCCAGCGACTGCTGCGCGCGCTGTATCGCGACTTCATTGCCGCTGAGCACCCGTTGTTCGCCGATTTCAGCAGCTATCGCCAGCACGCCGGGCCCGCACTGGAGCGCCACTGTCGCTTCGAGGTGCTGCTCGAACATGCGCTCAAACGCGAAATCGGCCAGGACTGGCGCGGCTGGCCCGCCGCCTGGCACGACCCGCATAGCCCGCAGGTGAGCGCCTTCGCCCGCCAGCACAGTGAGGAGGTGGAATTTCACGCCTTCTGCCAATGGCTGATCGAACGCAGCCTGCAGCGCGCCCAGGATGCGGCGCGCAGCAACGGCATGAGCATCGGCCTGATCGCCGACCTGGCGGTGGGGGCCGACGGCGCCGGCAGCCAGGCCTGGAGCCGCCAGGACGAGCTGCTGGCCGGCCTCAACGTCGGTGCCCCGCCCGACATCCTCAATCGCGCCGGGCAGAACTGGGGCATCTGCGCCTTCTCGCCCGAAGGCCTGCGGCGCAACGGCTACCGCGCCTTTATCGAAATGCTGCGAGCCAACTTCGCGCATGCCGGGGGCCTGCGCATCGATCATGTCATGGGCCTGCAACGCCTGTGGCTGATCCCGCAAGGCGCAAGCCCGGCCGAGGGTGCCTACCTGCACTACCCGCTCGATGACCTGCTGCGCCTGCTCAGCCTTGAGTCAGTGCGACACCAGGCAATCGTGCTGGGCGAAGACCTCGGCACCGTCCCGGAAGGGCTGCGCGAGAAACTCGCCGCACGGGCGATCCTCGGCATGCGCGTGCTGCTGTTCGAACAGGACCCGCCCGGCCACTTCAAGCCCATCCTCGACTGGCCCGACAGCGCCCTGGCGACCACCAGCACCCATGACTTGCCGACGCTGGCCGGCTGGCTAGAGGCCCGCGATATTGACTGGAACCAGCGCCTGGCCCTGATCGACGGCATCACCGAACGCCACTGGCGCGAAACCCGCCAGCACGAGCGTCAGGGCCTGCGACGCATCCTCGAACAGAACTACGGCCAGCCCCTGGCAGACAGCGACGCCCTGATCGATGCCAGCATGCGCTACCTCGGCCATACCCACGCGCCGCTGGTGCTGGTACCGCTGGAAGACCTGCTGGGCATCGATGAACAACCCAACCTGCCGGGCACCACCAACAGCCACCCGAACTGGCGCCGGCGCTTTGCCCTGCCGGCCACTGCCCTGCTCGACGACGAGGACGCGGCGCGGCGCCTGGAGCTGCTGGCGCAGGCCCGCGAACAAGCCTGGGAGCGTGACCGATGAAAGCCCTGAGCGCCACCCTGCGTCTGCAGTTTCATGCCGACTTCAGCCTCGACGACGCCGCCGCGCTGGTGCCCTACTTCGCCCGCTTAGGGGTCAGCCACCTGTATGCCTCGCCGTTGCTGCGCGCCCGCCCCGGCTCGCGCCATGGTTACGATGTGGTCGACCCCGGCCAGGTCAGCCCGCAGCTCGGCGGCGAAGCGGCGCTGGTGCGGCTGGTGGCGGCGCTGCGCTTGCACGGCATGGGCCTGATCCTCGACATGGTGTCCAACCACATGGCGGTCGGCAGCGACAATCCCTGGTGGCAGGACCTGCTGGCCTGGGGCCGGCGCAGCCGCTATGCCGAATTCTTCGACATCCAGTGGCACTCGCCCGACCCGCTGCTCGAAGGCCAGTTGTTGCTGCCGTTTCTGGCCAGTGACTACGGTGCGATGCTGCAAGGCGGCGAAATCCCTCTGCAGTTCGATGCCGCTACTGGCCAGTTTCATATCCAGCATCACCACCACCGCTTTCCGATCTGCCCGGCCGACTACGGGGTGATTCTCGCCAACGGTGGCGCCGCCCTGCAGGCGCTGGGCACTCGCTTGGCGAGCCTACGCACGGCTGCCGATGCGCCGGTGCGCGCCCGGCCGCTGCTGGCCGAGCTGGCCGCGCTGTCCAGGCAGCAGCCCCTGGACGCTCTGCTCAGTGCATTCGACAGCCGCACGCCAGAAGGTTTGCAGCGCCTGCACGCGCTGCTCGAGCGCCAGCCCTATCGCCTGGCCAGCTGGCGCACCGCCGGCGACGACATCAACTGGCGGCGTTTCTTCGATGTCAACGAACTGGGCGGTTTGCGCGTGGAGCGCGCAGCGGTGTTCGAAGCGACCCACAGCAAGGTGTTCGAGCTGATCGGCCGCGGGCTGGTCGATGGATTGCGCATCGACCACATTGACGGCCTGGCCGACCCGCGAGGCTACTGCCGCAAGCTGCGCCGCCGGGTCGACGGGCTGCTGGCCCAGCGCCCAGTTGAGGCGGCACTGGAGCATTTTCCGATCTATGTCGAGAAGATCCTCGGCGCCGGCGAGCAATTGCACCGCGATTGGCACGTCGACGGCAGCACCGGCTATGAGTTCATGAACCAGGTCTCGCTGCTGCAGCATGACCCGGACGGCGAAGGTGAACTGGCCGCGCTGTGGAGCGCACTCAGCGAACGCCCGGATTTTACCGAGGAAGTGCGCCTGGCCCGCCAGCAGATCCTCAATGGCAGCCTGGCCGGCGATTTCGAGTCGGTGGCCCAGGCATTGTTGCAGGTGGCCCGCGACGACCTGATGAGCCGCGACCTGACCTTCGGCGCCATTCGCCGCACCGTGCAGGCCCTGATCGAGCACTACCCGGTGTACCGCACCTACATCAATGCCTGCGGGCGCCCTAGCGAAGACGAAGCGTTTTTCCAGCAGGCCCTGCGTGGCGCCCGCCAGTGCCTGAGCGAAGCCGACTGGCCGGTGCTCGATTACCTGCAGCGCTGGCTCGGTGGCGAACCCTGGCGCCAGTTGCCGCCAGGCCGGCCACGCAAGCACCGCCGTCATGCCTGCGTGCGCTTCCAGCAACTGACGTCACCCACCGCCGCCAAGGCCGTGGAAGACACCGTGTTTTACCGTTCGGCACTGCTGCTGTCGCGCAACGATGTCGGCTTTGATGCCGAGCGCTTCAGCGCCCCGATCGAGGACTTCCATCAGCACTGCAGCGAGCGCCTGGAACAGTTCCCGGACAACCTGCTCACCACCGCCACCCATGACCATAAACGCGGCGAAGACACCCGCGCGCGCCTGGCGGTGCTGAGCGAGCGCAGCAGCTGGTTTGCCAGCCGGGTCGAACACTGGCGCGAACTTGCCAGCCCCTTGCGTTGCACCCTGGCCGACGGTGAGGCGCCTGGCGCCGGTGATGAACTGCTGTTGTATCAGACCCTGCTCGGCAGCTGGCCGCTGGAGCTCGACGAAAATGACCCGTTGGCCCTGGAGGCCTATGCCGAGCGCCTGCGCCAATGGCAGCGCAAAGCCCTGCGCGAAGCCAAGCTGCGCAGCAGCTGGAGCGCACCGAACGAGGCCTACGAGCAGGCCTGCCTGGACTTTATCGATACCCTGCTGCTGGAGCGCGCCAGTCAGCAGTTGCGCCATTCCCTGGCCGAGGCGGCGCAAGCGATCGCCTGCCCGGGGGCCCTCAACAGTTTGGCCCAATGCCTGCTGCGCATGACCGCGCCAGGGGTGCCCGACCTGTACCAGGGCAACGAATTCTGGGACTTGAGCCTGGTCGACCCGGACAACCGCCGGCCGGTGGATTTTGCCCGCCGCCGTCAGGCGCTGGGGGACGGCACCACAACGGCGCAGCTGCTGCAGGACTGGCGCAGCGGTCGGGTCAAACAGGCGCTGATCAACCAGGTGCTGGAGTGGCGTCAACAGTACCCCCAGTTGTTCCTGCGCGGTCAGTACCTGCCCGTTGAAGTGCGCGGCAGGCACGCCGAGCGGGTCCTGGCGTTTGCCCGGGTGAGCGCCGACGAGCACGCCATTGTTGTCGTGCCGCGCCTGGCCTGGGGCTTGCTTGCACAGTCGCCAATCCCCCTGATCCCGGCACAGAACTGGGACGATACCCGGCTGATCCTGCCGTTTGCCTTGTCGCCTGCCAATTGCTCGGGACTGTTTGCCACAGGTGCAGTCACCGCCTCACAGGAGCTGTGGCTGAGCACTGCACTCAAGGAGTTTCCGGTCAATCTGTTCATTGAACATCATTAAGCCCTCAGGAGCGTCGAGATGAGTGTCGAAGAAAAACGTATCCGTGAATTCGCCTATCAGATCTGGGAATCGGAAGGCAGGCCCGAAGGCCAGGAGCAGCGCCATTGGGACATGGCGCGCAAGCTCGCCGAAGCCGAAGCGCTGGCGCCCAAGGTGACGCCGCGCAAACCCGCCAAGGCGCCGCCGGCCAGCACCAGCAAGGCCAAGCCGGCCGGCGCTACGGCGGCGCCGAAGAAGCCCAGGGCAGCCAAGAAGCCGCCGGTGGCATAAGCCGTTGAAAGCATCGCTGGCAAGCCAGCTCCCACAGGGGCTGCTTGCACCGAATCCTGTGGGAGCCGGCTTGCCGGCGATGGGTTGCAGAGCAGCCCCAGTCTCATCAAGGAGCACACATGACCACCCGCAAAGCCAAGCCCGCCGCCGAAGTTCACCCCGAACCCTCGCGCATCCGTGAAGGCCTGCCCTTCCCCCTGGGCGCCACCTGGGATGGGCTGGGGGTCAACTTCGCGCTGTTCTCGGCCAATGCCACCAAGGTCGAGCTGTGCCTGTTCGATGCCAGCGGCGAGGTCGAGCTCGAGCGCATCGAGCTGCCGCAATACACCGACGAGATCTTCCACGGCTACCTGCCCGACGCCCACCCCGGGCAAATCTACGGCTACCGGGTGCACGGCCCCTACGCCCCGGAAAACGGCCACCGCTTCAACTCCAACAAACTGCTGATCGACCCCTATGCCAAGCAGCTGGTCGGCAGCCTGAAGTGGTCCGAAGCCCTGTTCGGCTACACCATCGGCCACCCCGATGGCGACCTCAGTTTCGATCAACGCGACAGCGCGCCGTTCGTGCCCAAGTGCAAGGTCATCGACCCGGCCTACACCTGGGGCCGCGACCAGCGCGTAGGCGTTCCCTGGGAGCGGACGATCCTTTACGAAGCCCACGTACGTGGCATCAGCATGCGCCACCCGGCAGTCCCCGAGGCCAACCGCGGCACCTTTGCCGGGCTGATGTGCGACGAACTGCTCGGCCATATCAAACAGCTGGGGGTGTCGTCGATCGAATTGCTGCCGATTCACGCCTTCGTCAACGACCAGCACCTGCTGCAAAAGGGCCTGAACAATTATTGGGGCTACAACAGCATTGCCTTCTTTGCCCCGCACCCGCGTTACCTGGCCAACGGCAAGATCGCCGAATTCAAGGAGATGGTCGCGCACCTGCATGACGCCGGCCTGGAGGTGATCCTCGACGTGGTCTACAACCACACGGCCGAGGGCAATGAGCTGGGCCCGACCCTGTCGATGCGCGGCATCGACAATGCCTCCTACTACCGCCTGATGCCCGACGACAAGCGCTTCTACGTCAATGACTCCGGCACCGGCAACACCCTCGACCTCAGCCACCCCTGCGTGCTGCAGCTGGTGACCGATTCGCTGCGCTACTGGGCCGGGGAGATGCACGTGGACGGCTTTCGCTTCGACCTGGCGACCATCCTCGGGCGTTATCACCAGGGCTTTGACGAGCGCCACAGCTTTCTTGTCGCCTGCCGTCAGGACCCGTTGCTCAGCCAGGTGAAACTGATTGCCGAGCCCTGGGATTGCGGCCCTGGCGGTTACCAGGTGGGCAACTTCGCTCCCGGCTGGGCGGAATGGAATGACCGCTTTCGCGATACCGTGCGCGCCTTCTGGAAAGGCGACGAAGGCCAGTTGGCCGACTTTGCCGCGCGCATGACCGCCTCCGGCGAGCTGTTCAACCGCCGCGGACGCAGGCCCTATGCGTCGATCAACTTCATCACCGCCCACGACGGTTTCACCCTGCGCGACCTGGTGTCGTACAACGACAAGCACAATGAGGACAACGACGAAGACAACCAGGATGGCAGCAACAACAACCTGTCCTGGAACCACGGTGTCGAGGGCCCCACCGACGACCCCGAAATCAAGGCCCTGCGCCTGCGCCAGATGCGCAACTTGTTCGCCACCCTGCTGTTGGCCCAGGGTACGCCGATGATCGTTGCCGGTGACGAATTCAGCCGCACCCAGCACGGCAACAACAACGCCTATTGCCAGGACAGTGAGATCGGCTGGGTCAACTGGGAACTGGACGACGACGGCGCCGCGCTGCTCAAGTTCGTCAAGCGCCTGACCACGTTGCGCCTGGCTTACCCGGTGCTGCGCCGTTCGCGTTTTCTGGTCGGCGACTACAATGAGGCGATCGGGGTCAAGGATGTCACGTGGCTGGCGCCGGACGCCAGCGAGATGAGCGTCGAGCAATGGCAGGACGCCCACGGGCGCTGCCTGGGCATGCTCATGGATGGCCGCGCCCAGGTCAGTGGCATCCTGCGCCCGGGGGCCGACGCCACCTTGCTGCTGATCGTCAACGCTCATCACGACACGGTGGCCTTCACCCTGCCCGACGTGCCGGAGGGCGAATACTGGAACTGCCTGATCGACACCGACCGGCCGCACCTGCGCAAAGGCGAGCAGCATGCCTTTGCCAGCGAGTTTCAGGTCAGCGGTCGCTCGCTGGTGTTGCTCGAGCTGTACCGTGACGACGATGCGTGACTGCCGGGGAACTGGACGTACCCCGGCAAGTCCGATGCTATAGATGGGTCGAACAGGAGTCACCGTGAGCGCTGAATCGGACACCCGCCACACAGCCACCGCCCGCCAGGCTGCAGCGGTCAAACGCCTGCGGGTGCTGACCGTCAACACCCACAAGGGTTTTACCGCCTTTAACCGCCGCTTCATCCTCCCCGAACTGCGCGAAGCGGTGCGCAGTACCCGCGCCGACATTGTGTTTCTTCAGGAAGTGCTCGGTTCCCACGACCGGCACGCCGCACGCTACGCCAGTTGGCCGCCGACTTCGCAGTACGAATTTCTGGCCGACAGTATGTGGAGCGATTTCGCCTACGGTCGCAACGCCGTGTACCCGGACGGCCATCACGGCAATGCGCTGTTGTCCAAGTACCCGATCATCGAGCACCGTAATCTCGACGTGTCGATTACCGGCCCCGAGCGCCGCGGTTTGCTCCATTGCGTGCTGGATGTACCCGGGCAGAGCGAGGTGCATGCCATTTGCGTGCACCTGTCGTTGCTCGAAAGCCATCGGCAAAAACAGCTGCAGTTGCTGCGCCGGCTGCTCGATTCGCTGCCGGCCGATGCCCCGGTGATCATCGCCGGCGACTTTAACGATTGGCAACTGCGTGGCAATCGCACCCTCAACCTGCACCGCGACCTGCACGAAGCCTTCGAGCGCCATCATGGCCTGCTCGCCCGCACATACCCCGCTCGCCTGCCGCTGTTGCGCCTGGACCGCATCTACCTGCGCAACGCCAATAGCCATGCCCCGCAAATCCTCGGCAACAAGCCCTGGAGCCACCTCTCCGATCATCTGCCATTGGCGGTGGAAGTGCAGCTTTAGCAATCATTCGGCATAGCCGCGACGCTGGAAAGAGCAGTTGCGGCTATCGAATGTGAATTTTTGTTTTATTTCAGTAGATTGCAATCTCTAATAGCTTGATAACGGTTATTTCACGCTTTCTTGACGCCCGCCCGCTCCTCTCCTTAGCTAGAAGTAATGCAGCAATTGCAGATTCCATCCCGAGCCTCTAGCGCGCGCTTTTCAGCGCGCGGCAGGGACCGGTTTGCTGGTTTGGGTCGCCCTCTGGTTTTGCCTTACAGCCCGTGACATCAGGCCAGAACCCTGGCTATAAAAACAGAGGATATCCGCTATGAAAAAAACTCCGAATCCTACGGGCTTTGAGTATGTTTTCTATGCGGTTTCCACGTCGCTGCTACTGGCAACCCCGTTGGAAACCCATGCATTGGGCCTGGAGGATAACGACCTGTTCAGCAACCTGGTGCAGGCTCAGCCTGTACTCTCGCTCAACCCGGTCAGCGCCAGCGGCCTGGGCCTGAGCACCCTCGGCGCGTTTTCCGAGCGCCTGGCCGAGCGCAACACCCCAGCCGCGACCGACCCTATCGCCAGCCAGTGGGCGCAGTTTTTCCCGACCCCGGTCCGCACCCCGAGCCCGGAAGTCGACCACCTCGGCACATCGAACCAGAGCCTGCAGATCAGCCCGGACCTGTTCATTCGTGAAACCAGTGGCGGCAATACTCACCGTGCCGGTTTCTTCGTCGGCCACAGCAACCTGCAAAGCGGTTTTGACGGCCTGCGCAAACCCCAGGTCGGCAACAAGGAAAGCGTCCTCAACCTCGACGGACAAAGCCTGGGTGTGTACTGGAGCATGACCCACGATCAGGGCTGGCACCTGGATGCCGTGGCCATGGGCACGCGCTTCGATATCAATGGCCGCAGCGAAACCGGCCAGCGCCTGGATGGCAACGGCCATGCCCTGACCCTGTCGGTCGAAGGTGGCTACCCCATCAGCCTGGGTAACAACTGGACCCTCGAGCCGCAAGCACAGTTGATCAACCAGCAGTACTTTCCGGGCAGCCAGACCCAGACCGACACCCAGGAGGCGTTCGACCAGCAACCGAACTGGACCGGCCGGGTCGGTGCCAAGTTGTCTGCGCATTACAACGTACGCGGCATGCCAATCGAACCCTTCGTGCGCACCAACGTCTGGTATGACTTCTCCAACGCCGACACCCTGAGCCTGGACAAGGTCGACAAGATCAGCAGCGGACGCAATTCCGCCACGGTCGAATTGGGCTTGGGCCTGGTGGCGCGGGTAACGCCAAAGGTGGCGCTGTTTGTCAGTGCCGATTACAGCAGCAATATCGATGACAATGATCTGAACGGGCTGATCGGCAACCTGGGGGTCAGGGTGCGCTGGTAAAGGCGCGCTATTACCAGCGCGTGCGACTGTACAGCGCCGGTGCCGCACTCAGGTCCTTGACCGTCAGGCCCTGATTCAGCGGCACCGCCTGCATGGCCGCCGGGTCTATTACCGCGACGCGAAAATGTGGCAGCGACTCAGGCACAGCAGGCCAATAAGCACTGAGCAAGCGTCTTTGGGAAAAGTAGTGTTTAAGTACCGAGCTGTAACCCGACAAGGAATCGGCCGAGATCAGGCCGATGTTGGGGTCATAGAAGTGGTATACCGAGCGCCCTTGTTCCTGACGCACGGCCATCAGCATGGAATGGTTGGGGGCATCGATCTGCAGATAGGCGTTGTATCGCTCATCCGCCAGGCGCTTGATGACTGCCTCCAGCTCAAGGTTGCCTGGCAGGGCCCTCACTGCTGCCCCACCGCTACCGTGCAGCACCCCAAGCGCTTTGCTGAACAGAACCGCTTCGCTGCTCTGGGCATCCGCCGCCACCAGATACATCCTGTCCATCAGCGCGTCTTCGCTGCCCCCTTCCAGCGCTACAGCCATGGTGCGTGCCAATGGCAGACAGCGGCCGTTGTCCGGGCGGGTCACCAGGATTTGCGGCGCCGGCCGGTAACTCCTCGCCCCATGCAGACGCAGCTTTCTGCTATGAACCCCGGCACGGGCGAAGGCCTGCTGCCAGCGCTGCTCAAGCTCCAAGCGATTGATCCTGCCTGCCAGTGCGCCAAGTTGATGAGGTGTGAGGTTCGAATCGGGACGTATGAACAGCCGTTTCAAATGCACCAGATCACGCCGGGCGCGCAGCTCCACACCGGGGACGGTAAGCATTCCGTAATCCCGCAGCCCCTGTTGAAACGCCGTCTTCTTGTTGCTGAGGTTTTGCCAGTTCTTGCACAGCTTGGCGTAACGTTGCTCCACCTCCTTTGCCGGCATGAGCTCGTGACGGGCAAAATTCCCTCCCCCGTGCAGCTCTTCTGTTCGTACCCATTCACGCCCCGACTCGACTTTGTAGAAATCCGGAGCCGTCAACAAGACGGACCGTTCCTGATACGCAGTGGCTGCCGTGCTGCGTGCCAACCGCGCCGACGTCCTGGCACTGGGTAGATCGACGAAATCCTGGTATTTCATCAGCCGGTTGCCGCCAGCCTGTTGAAAGCGGGCCGCCCAGACCGGCTCGGGGACAACCATCGGCTCCAGGCCCAGGCGGGTGCGCCGGGCAGCCATCAGGTCGAAAGCCATGTGACCGTGCTCCGGGTGACGACCTACCAACAGGAAATGGCTGCTACTGGCCTTGTTGACCTTGTCCCAGCTGTGCACCACCCTGACCTTGATATCGAAGAAGCCGTGCTTTGCCATGTAGGCTCTGACTGTTCGCAAAAGCGGGCCTGGGCGTTGCTTACCGGTGGCTAGCAAGCGCGAGACTTTCGGATACTTGCGCAAATCGGCGAGGAAGCCCTGCTCAAGCAATGTTTGCGACTCACTGAGGCTGGCTGCTTGTGCACTGCGCAGCTCCTCGGCCCTGAACTCGGGCGCAGCGTGCTCGACAACAATCCGTACGTCGCGGCCGTCCGCCAGCCTGCCCGCCTGTCGCTCGAACCTCAGCCACCGAGCATCAGCCAGGTTCAGCTCATGCCAGCCTTTGACCGATTCACCCAAGGTGAGCGCACTGTTATCGAGGCTGATGACCTTACCCTCGCCCAGGCTCAAACCCGCCTGCAGCACCTTGTTGCTGTCCTTTGCCAATACCACTACGCGGTAACCGGCTGGCAGGCGCTTGATGTCATCCAGGCAATAAAGCTGTTGACCACTCCCCTCCAGAAACCCCTCGACAGCATCGGCCCCGGGCAGGCTCACCAGCCGTTGCAGCGTCTGCGCATCAATCACCCCAGCGCGTTGCTGCAGATGCAGAACGCCTTCCAGCGGGCCGGCAGCGTCACTGATGGCAGCCGGCACCAAATTCAGTTGCGCCAGCATCAGCGTACGCTGGCGCGGCGACAGGCTGATCAACAGGTCCAGCGACTTGCTGTAGCCTTCGGTTAGCGAAGATGAACGAATCAGCGCAACCAGGTTGCGCACGTCGGCGGCCACGTGCGCCGCTGCCGACGCCGCGCGAGCCACAGGCCTGGCCAGGACCGCCAGATCGCCAACGCCGACGAAAACCAACGTCATCTTGCCCAGGGCAATATCCGCCTGGGCCTGGCGATAGACATCGCCCCGATCAGCAACGTCCAGCATCCGCTCATCGAAATACAGAGTGCCCGCCGCCAGTGCCACGTCCATCGAGGCAAGTGCCATCGGCATCGCCAAGCCTTCGAATGGCACCATTATCGCCATCGAGACCAAGGTCGTGCCGAACTGCATCAGGCGTTCTGCAGCCTGCGTCCAGCGTTGCTGATTCTCTTCCTGGGCAGTGAAGACCGCGCTATTGAGGTTGCTTTTGATCATCGCCAGATCAGCCGCAAGCAACTGTGGCATGACCTCACCACCGCCAAAGGTCAACTGCGGTTGATAAAACGTCACATCGGTCAGCCTGAGCGAGCGCTTGGCGATAATGGCGGTGCGCTCGATCACGCCGTTGTCAAAATCCGACAGATGCGAGCGGATGAACCGCTCCAGGGCAACCGAGGTATCGTCGGCCACCCACGGATATACACTGCCAGTGGTCAGTGAAACCAGAAAGCCGCCAGCGTTGTCTCTCACCGCCAGTAGATTGGGTACTACCTTGTCCGTGACCTTTACCACCTCGGCAACCAGATCACCCGAAACCCAACGATCAAGAACATGGCGCAAGGGGCCATTGGTGGTGGCCAGCAGTCGTGTCATTACGCCATTGAAACGGTGATGGGCAAAGCTCTGGTATTGCTGCTTGAACGCGTCATCACTCGCCAACTGGACAAAGTCCTCCATCACCGCGGCCTGCACGCGAGTACGCAGTTGAGCATCGAGGACCCGTGGCAGCAGCGGCGCGGGTAGCCCAGGTGAGGCTGACGGCAATTGATCGACGTAGTTTACGAGGTTGCGTTGATGCTCACCCAAGGCTACCTGACGGACGCTGAACACTTCCTTGCGTGAATGACTGGCGCTGCCCAGGAAAGTCACCGGCGTTTTCGGCTGAAAGGACAGCGTCTGGTTCAGCAGCGCCAGGTTGATGGACCGCGGATCCATACCTGCTGCCTGCGCATCCTGTTGCAAACAGCGGATGATGGTCTCGTCGATATGCTGCGCCTGGCCAAGGACCAGCCCCGTGGTTTGGGAAGCGTCCAGCGCGGGACCCGCCACCGTGCCAGCGTCTTTCGGCTGCGGCGGCTTCAAGCCCTGCAGTTGTCGGTAGCGCTCGCTGATGGTGAACGCCTCCTTGAGCGCCTCGCGCTGCAACTTTCCGGCCTTAAGCCGTAGCACGAATTTTACCGGGACCAACCCCAACAGGTCAGGAACCGCTTGCTTGGCATAGGCGGGCGCTGCTGCGGCGCGCTTGCGTAGCCGCGTGGCCTGACGCTCCAATTGCTGATTGTGCTTTTGCAAGCGCTGGATATCCGCTAGCAATTGGGCCTGAGACGTTGAGGTGGGGGCTTCGCGTGCTTGTCGCCTTTTGCCTTGCGCCTCAACCAGCGGCACCTGCCAAGGCTCCGAACGCCAGGGCAGTTGGACCGCAGGTTGAGGATATCCCTTTGCTACGGGGAATAATCCTGCTGGGAAATGCACGACTGCCGAATCCTTGGCTTGAGTGACGACACGCTCGCTGCCATCCTGCTCGCGAACAACCTGGGTAAGCTGCTTCAAATTCAAAGGGGGCTTGCCGGCATAGTATTTTTCACCCGGTATAAAGCCTGGCACACCCAGCCCTACCAGTAACTCAAGCCCTGCCCCCAAGAGCGTCGGCTTCAGGCTCTGGTCGGGTCTGGACTGTTCCTTTTCGCGGGTATCGCGCAACCAGTCCCAGGGATTGATGCGCTCCAGCAGCTCATTGCCCGTCATGTTCGGGGCGCGCTGTGCGAACTGGCTCCTGAGGTTGTCGACAACGACTTCAAGGTCCAGATCGGCCAGCTTCCCGTCAAGTGCCTGCAGCAGGATGTGCAACTGAGCATCGTCGAGCCCGGGCAGCTTCCTGGCGAGCGTCAACACCAGCGCCTCGCGGGTGTCCCGCTGTGACTGGTTACCCAATTGCACCGCTGCCACCATCGGCAACCCCAGATACCAGGCGCCAAGCACCACCGGCAAGCCAAAGGCACCGAACACCCCGAAACTGGCGGGGATTGCAGCCAGGACGCTAGCGCGCATCACCAGGCTTGCCGGGTTGAGCGGCGCGCCTTGCGGGTTCACCTCCTCAACCGCGGGGTGCGCCTGCGCCCAGATCCGTGCCATCAGCGGATCCGCTATCAGTACCCGCTCGGCCAATTCATTGCGCAGCTCTGCTACTTGCTGATCAGTGATCAACTGCGGATCACAGTCGTTGACCATGGCTACCACCACCTTGAAGAAAGCATCGCCCTCAAGGTCGAGTGAACGGTATTCACCGCGGCTTACTGCACCGATACGCGTAGGCTCCAGCCTGATCCTGGCAGCCTGCTCCAGCTGCACAGCGTCCAGTTGTCCAGGTTCCAGGAGGCAAGCCGGGTCGGCACTGTCGACCCCGTACAGCACCTGGCCATCCACGCCCTCGAGCACCAGGGTGTTGCGTTCGAGCACACCACTGGCCACCAGTAGCCCCGGTAGCAGGGTCATGGCAATGTTTTCTTCAACCGCGGCCGTGCGCAGGGCCTGGGCAACACGTTGCAGGTTCGTGCCGGGCAGATTCGCAACCGCCGCCGGCCGTTGTTCGCTGACAAGGTACTCGGTCGGTGTGTACTGACGGTTGAGTGGTGGGCTGGAGACCAAGGGCATGGCTGCGCTTCCATGAAAAACTGGAAGCGCAGTAGACACCGATACCCGGCCCCGGGCTTGTACAGAACGCTCAAGCCGTCATTGCGGGCGCAAAATCAACACCCCCAGCGGCGGCAGGTTCAACCCCAGCGACAACGGCTGGCCATGGCTGGGCAACGCCTGGCTGGCCACCTCGCCAAGGTTGCCGTAGTTGGACCCGGCATAACCCTCGGCATCGCTGTTGAACACCTCGACCCAGCGCTCGCCAAACGGCACACCAATGCGATACCCCTCGCGCGGCACCGGGGTGAAGTTGGCCACCACCAGCAACGGCTCGCCGTCAGCGCTCCAGCGCAGCCAGGCATAGACGCTGTTGTGCGCATCATCGCCGATCAGCCACTGAAAGCCTTGCGGCAGGCAGTCCTGCTCGTGCAGGGCCCGCTCGTCGCGGTACAAACGGTTGAGGTCGCTGACCAGGCGCTGCACGCCCAGGTGCTCGGGGTACTTGAGCAGGTACCAGTCCAGTTCGCTGTCATGGTTCCACTCGCGCCACTGGCCGAACTCGCAGCCCATGAACAGCAGCTTCTTGCCCGGATGGGTCCACATGAAGGTCAGGTAGGCGCGCAGGTTGGCGAACTTCTGCCAGCGATCGCCAGGCATCTTGTCGATCAGCGAATGCTTGCCGTGCACCACTTCGTCATGGGAGATCGGCAGGATGAAATGCTCGGAATAGGCATAGATCAGGCCGAAGCTCATCTCGTTGTGGTGATAGGTGCGATGGATCGGGTCGTTCTGGATGTAGTGCAAGGTGTCGTGCATCCAGCCCATGTTCCACTTGTAGGCAAAGCCCAGGCCGCCCTGCTGGGTCGGCTGGCTGACGCCCGGCCAGGCCGTGGACTCTTCGGCGATCAGCAGCGCACCGGGGGCCTCCAGCGCCACCACGTCGTTGAGGTGACGCAAAAAGTCGATGGCTTCGAGGTTCTCGCGCCCGCCATGGCGGTTGGGCACCCACTCCCCGGCCTTGCGTGAATAATCGCGGTAGAGCATCGAGGCGACGGCATCCACCCGCAGGCCATCGATATGAAAGTGCTTGAGCCAGTGCAGCGCCGAAGCCAGCATGAAGCCGTGCACTTCGGTGCGGCCGAGGTTGTAGATCAGGGTATCCCAGTCCTGATGGAAGCCCTCCAGCGGGTTGTCGTACTCGTACAGCGCAGTGCCGTCGAAACGCACCAGGCCGTGGCTGTCGGTGGGGAAATGCGCCGGCACCCAATCAAGGATCACGCCGATGCGCGCCTGGTGGCAGGCGTCGATAAAGGCAGCAAAATCTTCGGCCGTGCCATAGCGCGCGGTGGGCGCGAACATCGACAGCGGTTGATAGCCCCAGGAGCCGCCAAAAGGGTGCTCCATGATCGGCATCAGCTCGATATGGGTAAAACCCAGTTGCAGGATATAAGGCACCAGGCGCTCGGCCAGTTCACGCCAGTTGTAAAAACGCGCCACTTCGCCGTTGTCGTCCAGCTCGCACTGCCAGGAGCCGGCGTGCAGCTCGTAGATCGACAGCGGCGCATGGGTGGCCTGGCGCTCGCCACGCTGCTGCATCCAATCCTGGTCCTGCCAGTCGTGGGCCAGGGGACCTGCGACCCTCGAGGCGGTGCTTGGCGGCAGTTCCGTAGCGCGGGCCAGCGGGTCGGCCTTGAGCGGCAGGATGCCTTCGCGCCCGAGCACTTCATACTTGTAAGCTTCGCCGGCCTGCAGGCGCGGCACGAACAGCTCCCAAACCCCGGACGGGTGGCGCAGGCGCATGGGGTGTCGGCGCCCGTCCCAATTATTGAAATCACCCACCACCGACACCCGCCGGGCATTCGGTGCCCACACCGAAAAGCGCACGCCGTCGACACCTTCGACCTTCACCGGTTGCGCGCCCATGGCCCCAGACAGGTCGCGATGATTGCCCTCGGCGAACAGATAAAGGTCCATGTCGCCGAGCACCGGCCCGAAACTATAAGGGTCTTCGGTGACCTGCTCACCGCCGGCCCAGTTGATTTGCAACAGGTACGGCTGTTGCTCCGCCAGATGGGTGATGAACAACCCCGGTACCGGGCCCTGCTCCAGCACAGCCAGGACACGACTGTCGTCGCGAGCCAACACCCGCACGTTCAGGGCATTGGGCAAATAGGCGCGGACAAACTGGCCTCCGGCACCATCCGGGTGCGGACCGAGCACCGCGAACGGGTCGGCGTGTTCGGCGCTTACCAGGGCGTTGATATCACGCTGCCCCAGCCCGCCTTCCTCGCGCTTGCGTTGAGTCATTTACTGCTCTCCCCAGGTACTGATCAGACCATGCAGGCCATGCAAAGGCACGGCCAGCCAATGCGGACGGTTCTCGGCTTCGTAGAGGATTTCATAGGCGGCCTTCTCGAGACTGAACAACGCCAGCGCCGCCTGCTCGCCGTCGCCGTGCTCCCAGGCATGGGGCATGGCCGCGCTGGCCAGGCCATAGGCTTCGATGAAGGCATGCCGGGCCTGGTGCAGGTAACGGCGGGCAACGCGTTGACGGGCCTGACGGGCAGTCTCGGAAAGGTCGACAGCAGAAGCACTGCGCAGCACCATCGCTGCAGCATAGTCGAAGGAACGCAGCACGCCGCTGACATCCTTGTACGGGCTGTGTTTGGCCCGCCGCTCTTGCAGCGGCCGCGCCGGCTCACCCTCGAAATCGATCAGGTAGGCGTCGCCCTGGACCACCAACACCTGGCCCAGGTGCAGGTCGCCGTGCACACGCATCAGCAGCCCGCCCAGCACCTGCTTGCTCAGTTCGCCAATCTGCTCGAGCAGGCGCTTGCGCTGCTGTTGCAGGTCGTCGACCAGGGCCTGGCTGTCGCTGTCGAGGCTGGCGCGGTGTTCCTGCAGCAGGTCCAGGGCGCGGCTCAGCTGGGCGCTGATGTGCTTGTTCCAGGCCCGGCTGTCGCGCCGGTTGCTGGCCCGCGGCTGGAACGCGGGATCAGCGCTGGGCGCGGCCAGCAGCAGGTGCATCTCACCCAGGCGCTGCCCCAGCAAGGCGGCGAAATCGGCCAGGTCCTGCAGGGCATCGGTGTGCACGTCCTGGTCCTTGCTCGAAGGCTCCATCTCGTCACGAATGGCCCGTTCCAGGTTGTTCTGGGTCCAGTCCCAGGCGTCGCCCTGGTTGCTCAGGTAGCCCTGGGCGATCATCAGCAGGTGCGGCTGCGCCTGATCATCCACGCGGCTCACCCACGCCAGCAGCGGCGAAATGTTGGCAAAGCCGGCGGCGCTCAAGTAGGCGCTCATTTCCAGCTCCGGGTGCACCCCGGGGTTGACCCGGCGGATCAGCTTGAGCACCAGGCTGCCACCGACCACCACCGAGCTGTTGGACTGCTCGGCGCTCAGGTAGCGCACTTGAGCCTCCTCACCCAGGTTCAAGGCCGCCAGTTGCCCGCTGGCCTCGAAACGCAGCTCACCTTCGCCGCACGGCAAGCGCAGGCCATCCTTGCAGCCGGCAAGCACCGCGCGCACGAAACTTTCCAGGACAAAACCGTCGGTAATCAAGCCCACCTGGCGACCGCGGCGGACCCGCGCCAGGGCCAGTTGCTGCGGCGCCGGGCTGTTGAGGTGCTCTTCGGCAATCAGGCCGAACGGCAGTTGATAGCGACTGCTCCGACCGCCGCCCTGCACCTCGATCTCGCTGAGCAACACCGGGCTGGTGGGCGCGCCGAAGCGCACGCCATAGGCGATCTGCACGTGCTCGATAACGGTTTCCTTGCCGGCGAACCAACGGCGCTTGGGCAGGTACTGCGGCAACACAGTGTCTTGCAAGGTGGCCCGTGACGGCGCTTCCAGCAGCTCTTCCATGCGTTTTTTCAGCACCAGGGTGGTGAACTCCGGCAGGCTCTGGGCCGGTTCCACATGCCAACTGGGCATCTGGTCCTTGTCGGCCAGCAGGAACCAGTAAAAACCATAGGGCGGCAGGGTCAGCAGGAACGGCAACTGGCCGATTGGCGGGAAGGCACTGCCACCGAGCATTTCCACCGGCACCTTGTCGGCGTACTGCTGCAGCTCAAGCTCCGCCGCCTGCGCAGCGCGCGAGACGTTGGCCACGCAGAGGATGATCTCGGTCTTGCCATCGCTGCCGGTGTACTCGCGCAGATAGGCCAGAATCCGCCGGTTGCTTGGCGACAGCATCTTCAGCGTGCCACGGCCAAAGGCCTTCTGCTGCTTGCGCACCGCCAGCAAGCGCCGGTTCCAGTTCAGCAGCGAGTGCGGGTCATGGGCCTGGGCTTCGACGTTGACCGACTGGAAGCCGTACAGCGGGTCCATGATCGGCGGCAGCACCAGACGCGCCGGGTCCGCGCGGGAGAAACCGCCGTTGCGGTCGATCGACCACTGCATCGGTGTGCGCACACCGTCGCGGTCCCCCAGGTAGATGTTGTCACCCATGCCGATCTCGTCGCCGTAATACAGGGTCGGGGTGCCGGGCATCGACAGCAGCAGGCTGCACAACAGCTCGACCCGGCGCCGGTCGCGTTGCAGCAGCGGCGCCAGGCGGCGGCGAATACCGAGGTTGATCCGCGCCCGGCGGTCCTCGGCGTAGTAGTTCCACAGGTAGTCGCGCTCACGGTCGGTGACCATTTCCAGGGTCAGCTCATCGTGGTTGCGCAAGAAGATCGCCCACTGGCAGTTGCTCGGAATCTCCGGGGTCTGGCGCAGGATATCGGTAATCGGAAAGCGGTCTTCCTGGGCCACGGCCATGTACATGCGCGGCATCAACGGGAAGTGAAAGGCCATATGGCATTCATCGCCCTGCCCTTGGCCAAAGTACAGCTGGGTGTCTTCCGGCCATTGATTGGCCTCGGCCAGGAGCATGCGGTCGGGGTAGTTGGCGTCGATTTCGGCGCGGATCTGTTTCAGCACCTGGTGGGTTTCGGGCAGGTTCTCGTTGTTGCTGCCGTCACGCTCGATCAGGTACGGGATGGCGTCCAGGCGCAGGCCGTCGACGCCCAGGTCGAGCCAGTAGCGCATCACCCCAAGCACCGCCTTGAGCACCTGCGGGTTGTCGAAGTTGAGGTCCGGCTGGTGCGAGTAGAAGCGGTGCCAGAAGTACTGGCCGGCCACCGGGTCCCAGGTCCAGTTGGATTTCTCGCTGTCGAGGAAGATGATCCGCGTGCCGTCGTACTTCTGGTCGCTGTCGGACCACACATAAAAGTCCCGGGCCTTGCTCCCGGGCTTGGCGTGCCGGGCCTTCTGAAACCACGGGTGCTGGTCGGAGGTATGGTTGATGACCAGCTCCGTGATCACCCGCAAGCCGCGCTTGTGCGCCTGGGCGATGAAGCGCTTGACGTCGGCCAGGGTGCCGTAGTCGGGGTGCACCGCCTTGTACTCGGCGATGTCGTAGCCATCGTCACGGCGTGGCGAGGGGTAGAACGGCAGCAGCCACAGGGTGTTGACCCCGAGCTCGGCGATGTAGTCGAGCTTGGCGATCAGGCCGGGGAAGTCACCGATGCCGTCGTTATTGGAATCGAAGAAGGATTTGACATGTACCTGGTAGATGATCGCGTCCTTGTACCACAGCGGATCATCGATAAAGGCGGCTGGGCGGGTGCGCTTGGCCATGCTCGACTCCTTTCTAGTGGGCTTTTTCGATACGCCAGATTCCAAACGGCAGGTGCCAGGGCTCGATGCGCATCCATTGGGTCTTGCCGTGCCAGGTCCAGCGATGGCCGCTCATCAGGTCTTCACCGAAGGTATCGGCATGGTCGTCCAGCCCCAGCTCCCACAGCGGCAGTTCGAAATGCGCTTCCTGGGCGTTGTGCGGGTCGAGGCTGACGGCGATGAGGATGAAGTTGTCGCGCTGGGCGGTGCGCTTGCCGAAGTACAGGATGTTGTCGTTCCAGGCGTGATAAAAGGCCACGCCCAGATGAGTGTGCAAGGCCGGGTTCTGCCGGCGAATGCGGTTGAGCTGGGCGATTTCGGCAATGATGTTGCCGGGCTGGGTGAAGTCCCGCGGGCGGATCTGGTATTTCTCCGAATCCAGGTACTCCTCCTTGCCCGGCACCGGCGTCGCCTCGCACAGCTCGAAGCCCGAGTACATGCCCCAGAGGCCCGAGCCCATGGTCGCCAGGGCGGCGCGGATGAGAAACCCGGCGCGCCCGGACTCATGCAGAAAGTACGGGTTGATGTCCGGCGTGTTGACGAAGAAGTTCGGCCGGTAGCAGTAGCGCCACGGCGGCTGGTTGAGCTCTTCGAAGTAGCTTTGCAGCTCGGCCTTGGTGTTGCGCCAGGTGAAGTAGCTATAGCTCTGGGAATAGCCGACCTTGCCCAGGCGCGCCATCATCGCAGGCTTGGTGAAGGCTTCGGCGAGGAAGATCACCTCCGGGTACTGGCTGCGCACATTGGCGATCAGCCAGTGCCAGAACGGCAAGGGCTTGGTGTGCGGGTTGTCGACCCGGAAGGTCTTGACCCCCTCCTTCACCCAGCCCACGACCACGTCGCGCAGGGCCAGCCACAAGGCCGGTACCGAATCGGCGGCGTAGAAGTCGACGCTGACAATGTCCTGGTATTTTTTCGGCGGGTTCTCGGCGTAGCGGATGCTGCCGTCCGGGCGCCAGGAGAACCAGCCCGGGTGCTCCTTGAGCCAGGGATGGTCCTGGGAGCACTGGATGGCAAAGTCCAGGGCGATTTCCAGGCCATGCTCGGCAGCGGCAGCCACCAGCCGGCGAAAATCCTCGCGGCTGCCCAGTTGCGGGTGAATCGCCTCGTGCCCGCCTTCGGCGCCGCCAATCGCATAAGGGCTGCCCGGGTCATCCGGCTCGGCCTGCAAGGCGTTGTTGCGGCCCTTGCGGTAACGCACGCCAATGGGGTGAATGGGCGGGAAGTACAACACATCAAAGCCCATGTCGCGGAGCATTGGCAGACGTTCGTGCACATCATTGAAGGTGCCATGTCGCTCAGGGTCATCGGTGATCGAACGGGGAAACAGCTCGTACCAACTGGCGAACTGCGCCTGGATGCGTTCGACCTCCAGCGGGTATTCGGGGCTGCGACTGAGGTAGGTACGATGCTCGGCCTCGGCCATCAACAGCGCGGTGTCCGGGTGCAGCAGCAAGGCTACTTGCTCCTCGGCGGGCAGGCCCGGCAGCTGCTGATGCAGGGCCTGCAGCTGGTCGCGCAAGGGGCCGCTGCTGCGACCGATATTGTGCCCGACCAGCAGTTGCCCTTCCTGCAGCTCCAGTGGCACCGCGACACCGGCGTTGAACTTCTTCTCCAGGTCATGGCAATAGGTGGCGAACGGGTCGATCCAGGCCTCGATGCTGAACAGGTGGCGGCCCTGCTCGCTGACGGTGAATTCGGCCTGCCACAGGTCATTGCCGGCAAACTGCATCGGCACGCAATGCCAGCGCCGGCTATGGGCCTGGCGCCAGTTGAGCATCACCGCCAGGGCATCATGGCCATCGGCATAGACCTTGCTGCTGACCTGCACCGGCTCGCCCACCACCGCCTTGACCGCAAACAGCCCGCCATCGAGTACCGGCACGGTGTTCTCGATCACAATCCGCGGTTCGAGCAAGGCCTGGGACAGGCTCAGGGCCTGGTCCGGGTGGTCGTTCGCCGAGGGCATGCGGTCGGTTTCGAAGGGCTCATCGCGGGTCATCGAACATTGCTCCGTTATGAAGTGACGGTAAAGGTTCGAGCGGGGGGGCGGCTTGGGGTTCAAAAAAAAACAGCAATTGGCCAAGGCCAGGGTCGAAACCCCGAGCCGACACGGCCGACACCGCTGAAAGCGTAGTAGCCAATCGCGGGCAAGCCAGCGCCCACAGGGTTCTCAGAGCACTCAAGGGCTCTGCTGCACCTCTGGGAGCTGGCTTGCCAGCGCTCGCAGCCCCGCGGACTCAGCGCGTGATCAGCTCTGCAATGCTGATCTCACGCATGCGAAACTTCTGCACCTTGCCCGTCACCGTCATCGGGAACTCCTCGACAAAGCGGAAGTAACGCGGGGTCTTGAAGTGGGCAATGCGGCTCTTGCACCACTGTTGCAGTTCGATCTCGCTGGCGCTGTGGCCGGGGTGAAACTTGATCCAGGCGACGATCTCTTCACCATAGCGCTCATCGGGAATACCGATCACCTGCACATCCGCCACCGCCGGGTGAGTGAAGAAGAACTCCTCGAGCTCTCGCGGATAGATGTTCTCGCCACCGCGAATGATCATGTCCTTGTTGCGCCCGGCAATGCACACATAGCCCGCCTCGTTCATGGTCGCCAGGTCGCCGGTGTGCATCCAGCCCGCCGGGTCGATAGCTTCGCTGGTGGCAGCCGGATTGCCCCAGTAACCGAGCATGACGCTGTAACCGCGGGTGCACAGCTCGCCAATCTGCCCGCGCGGCACAATGCAGCCCTGTTCGTCGATGATCTTGCTCTCCAGTTGCGGCTGGGTCCGCCCGACCGTGGTCACGCGCAGTTCCAGGTCGTCATCGGGACCGGTCTGCATCGACACCGGGCTGGTTTCGGTCATGCCGTAGGCGATCTGCACCTCGCTCATGTGCATCTCGCCGATCACCCGGCGCATCACCTCGATCGGGCAGGTGGCGCCGGCCATGATCCCGGTGCGCAGGCTCGACAGATCCATCTCCGGCCGCTGCGGGTGGTCGTGCATGGCGATGAACATGGTCGGCACACCGTACAGGGCGGTGGCCTGCTCTTCAGCCACGCAACGGAGGGTCAGCAGCGGATCGAAAGCGTCGCTGGGGTAGATCATGGTGCTGCCATGGGTGATGCAACCGAGGTTGCCCATGACCATGCCGAAGCAATGGTACAGCGGCACCGGGATCACCATGCGGTCGTGCTCGTCAAGGCCCAGGCTCTCGCCGACCATGTAGCCATTGTTGAGGATGTTGTAGTGGCTGAGCGTGGCACCCTTGGGGAAGCCGGTGGTGCCGGAGGTGTACTGGATGTTCACCGGCTGGTCGAATTGCAGGCTTTGCTGACGGGCCTGGAACTCGGCCGGCTCGGTTTCGCTGGCAAGCCCGGCCAGACGATCCCAGGGCAGAAAGCCTGCCGGCGGCTGCAGGTCGAGGCTGATCAGCCCGCGCAGCTCCGGCAAGCGCTCACTGCGCAGTTGCCCTGGTGTTTGTTGGGCCAGGTCCGGCAGCAATTCACCGAGCATGGCGTGGTAATCGGAGGTTTTGAAGGCACCGGCGCTGATCAACCACTGGCAGCCGGACTGCTTGAGTACATACTCAAGCTCGCTGGTGCGGTAGGCCGGGTTGATGTTGACGAGGATCACGCCGATCTTGGCACTGGCGAACTGGGCAATGCACCACTGCGCACAGTTGGGGGCCCAGATCCCTAAGCGATCGCCGGTTTTCAGCCCCAGCGCCATCAGCGCCCGGGCATGCAGGTCGACGCTGGCGGCCAGTGACTGCCAGGTGTAACGCTGGTGCTGGTGGCGCACCACCAGTGCCTCCCGCGTGGCAAAACGCGACACGGTCTGGTCAAACGCCTGGCCGATGGTCATGGCCAGCAACGGCTTGTCCTGGCGGCCCTGGGTATAGCTCGGTTGATTCATGGCGGTCCCTTTTTGTGGTTGTTCTGGGAGCTGACTCAAGCGGGTCTTACTCTGGCTCAAATTTACGTTAACGTAAAGGTCATGACGAGATTGACAGTGAGCAATGGCAGGTTTACGTTAACGTAAAGGTTACTGACAACCAGGGTTTGTGTTGTGAGGCTATCGCGGGTCAAGCCCGCTCCCACAAGAACTGTGGGAGCGGGCTTGACCCGCGATAAGGCCAGCACAAGCACCCTTAATCCAAGAACAAACACAGAAGGTGCCAGCATGCGTTATCCGACCCTGAACTTCGCCCTGGGCGAAACCATCGACATGCTCCGCGACCAGGTCCAGTCCTTCGTCGCCGCTGAACTGGCGCCGCGCGCCGCGCAGATCGACCAGGACAACCTGTTCCCCGCCGACATGTGGCGCAAGTTCGGCGACATGGGCCTGCTCGGCATCACTGTCCCGGAAGAATACGGCGGCGCCGGCCTTGGCTACCTGGCCCACGTGGTGGCCATGGAAGAAATCAGCCGCGGCTCGGCCTCGGTCGCCCTCTCCTACGGCGCCCACTCCAACCTCTGCGTCAACCAGATCAACCGCAACGGCAACGCCGAGCAGAAAGCCAAGTACCTGCCCAAGCTGATCAGCGGCGAGCACATCGGCGCCCTGGCCATGAGCGAGCCCAACGCCGGCTCCGACGTGGTGTCGATGAAACTGCGCGCCGAACAGCGCGGCGACCATTTCGTCCTCAACGGCAGCAAGACCTGGATCACCAACGGCCCCGACGCCAACACCTATGTGATCTACGCCAAGACCGACCTGGAAAAAGGCGCCCACGGCATCACTGCCTTTATCGTCGAGCGCGATTGGAAGGGCTTCAGCCGCAGCAACAAGTTCGACAAGCTCGGCATGCGCGGCTCCAACACCTGCGAGCTGTTCTTCGACAACGTCGAAGTACCCAATGAGAACATCCTCGGTGTGCTCAACGGCGGCGTAAAGGTGCTGATGAGCGGCCTGGACTACGAACGCGTGGTGCTTTCCGGCGGCCCGACCGGGATCATGCAAGCCTGCATGGACCTGGTCGTGCCCTACATCCACGACCGCAAGCAGTTCGGCCAGAGCATCGGCGAGTTCCAGCTGATCCAGGGCAAGATCGCCGACATGTACACCCAGCTCAACGCCGGCCGCGCTTACCTGTACGCCGTGGCCCAGGCCTGCGATCGCGCCGAAACCACGCGCAAGGACGCCGCCGGGGTCATCCTCTATACCGCCGAGCGCGCCACCCAGATGGCCCTTGAGGCGATCCAGATCCTGGGGGGCAACGGCTACATCAACGAGTTCCCGGCCGGCCGCCTGCTGCGTGACGCCAAGCTCTACGAGATCGGCGCCGGTACCAGCGAAATCCGCCGGATGCTGATCGGCCGCGAATTGTTCAACGAAACCCGCTGAGCACAAGGAATCGCGCCATGGCTACCTTGCACACCCAGATCAACCCGCGCTCGGCGGAGTTCGCCACTAACAGCGCGGCCATGCTTGAACAGGTCAATGGCCTGCGCAGCCTGATCGCCCAGGTTCACCAGGGCGGCGGGCCCAAGGCCCAGGAACGGCACACCTCGCGGGGTAAACTGCTGCCGCGCGATCGGATCGACCGCCTGCTCGACGCCGGCTCGCCCTTCCTCGAAATCGGTCAGCTGGCCGCCCATCAGGTGTACGGCGAAGACGTCCCGGCCGCTGGCGTGATCGCCGGCATCGGCCGGGTCGAAGGCGTCGAATGCATGATCGTCGCCAACGACGCCACGGTCAAAGGCGGCTCCTACTACCCGCTGACGGTGAAAAAACACCTGCGCGCCCAGGCCATCGCCCTGCAGAACCGCCTGCCGTGCCTGTACCTGGTGGACTCCGGCGGCGCCAACCTGCCGCGCCAGGATGAAGTGTTCCCCGACCGCGAGCACTTCGGGCGGATCTTCTTCAACCAGGCCAACATGAGCGCCCTCGGCATTCCACAGATCGCCGTGGTCATGGGTTCGTGCACCGCCGGTGGCGCCTATGTGCCCGCCATGGCCGACGAAGCGATCATGGTCCGCCAGCAGGCGACGATCTTTCTCGCCGGTCCCCCACTGGTCAAGGCCGCCACCGGTGAAGTGGTCAGCGCCGAAGACCTCGGCGGCGCCGACGTGCACTGCAAGACCAGCGGCGTGGCCGACCACTATGCCGACAACGACGAGCACGCCCTGGCCATCGCCCGGCGCTGCGTGGCCAACCTCAACTGGCACAAGCTTGGCGAGTTGCAGCAACGTGCCCCGGTGGCGCCGCTGTACAGCAGCGAAGAGCTGTACGGGGTAGTCCCGGCCGATGCCAAGCAGCCGTTCGATGTGCGCGAGGTGATTGCGCGGCTGGTCGACGGCTCGGTGTTCGATGAATTCAAGGCGCTGTTTGGTACCACCCTGGTGTGCGGCTTTGCCCACCTGCACGGATACCCGGTGGCGATCCTGGCCAACAACGGCATCCTCTTCGCGGAAGCGGCGCAAAAAGGCGCGCACTTCATCGAGCTGGCCTGCCAGCGTGGCATCCCGCTGTTGTTCCTGCAGAACATCACCGGTTTCATGGTCGGCCAGAAGTACGAAGCCGGCGGCATCGCCAAGCACGGCGCCAAGCTGGTTACCGCCGTGGCCTGCGCCCAGGTGCCGAAGTTCACGGTGATCATCGGCGGCAGCTTCGGCGCCGGTAACTACGGCATGTGCGGCCGCGCCTACGACCCGCGCTTCCTGTGGATGTGGCCCAACGCGCGGATCGGCGTGATGGGCGCCGAACAGGCCGCCGGCGTGCTCGCCCAGGTCAAGCGCGAGCAGAGCGAACGCAGTGGCCACCCCTTCAGCGCCGAGGATGAAGCACGCCTCAAGCAACCGATCCTCGATCAGTACGAGCATCAGGGCCACCCCTACTACTCCAGTGCGCGGCTGTGGGACGACGGCGTCATCGACCCGGCGCAAACCCGTGAGATCCTGGGCCTGGCGTTGTCTGCGGCCCTCAACGCACCGATCGAACAAAGCCGTTTCGGCATTTTCCGGATGTGACCATGAGCGACTTCACTACCCTTGAACTGATCAAGGATCCCCGTGGTTTCGCCACCCTGTGGCTGAGCCGGGAAGACAAGAACAACGCCTTCAACGCGCAGATGATCCGCGAGCTGATCATCGCCATCGACCACATCGGCGCCGACAGCAGCCTGCGTTTCGTGCTGCTGCGCGGCCGCGGCCGGCACTTCAGCGCCGGCGCCGATCTTGCCTGGATGCAGCAGTCGGCGGCGCTGGACTACAACACCAACCTTGATGACGCCCGCGAGCTGGCCGAGCTGATGTACAACCTGGCGCGGCTCAAGGTGCCGACCCTGGCCGTGGTGCAAGGCGCAGCCTTTGGCGGCGCCCTGGGCCTGATCAGCTGCTGTGACATGGCCATTGGCGCCAGTGACGCGCAATTGTGCCTGTCCGAGGTGCGCATCGGCCTGGCCCCGGCGGTGATCAGCCCGTTCGTGGTCCAGGCCATGGGCGAGCGTGCCGCGCGCCGCTACGCCCTGACCGCCGAACGCTTCAGCGGCGAGCGCGCCCGCGAGTTGGGCCTGCTGGCCGAAGCCTACCCGGCCGCCGAGCTGGAACAGCAGGTCGGCCAATGGATCGACAACCTGCTGCTCAACAGCCCGCAAGCCATGCGCGCCAGCAAGGAGCTGCTGCGCGAAGTCGGCCATGGCGAACTGACCCCGGCCATCCGCCGCTACTGCGAGAACGCCATCGCCCGCATCCGCGTCAGCCCCGAAGGTCAGGAGGGCCTGCGCGCCTTCCTGGAAAAACGCAGCCCGGCCTGGCAGGGCAAACCGTCGAACAAGGAGCCGCGCCCATGAGCCGCACCCCGTTGACCACCCTGCTGGTTGCCAACCGCGGCGAAATCGCCTGCCGGGTGATGCGCACCGCCAAGGCCCTGGGCCTGACCACCGTGGCCGTGCACAGCGCCATTGACCGCGAGGCACGGCATAGCCGCGAGGCCGACATTCGCGTCGACCTGGGCGGCGCCAAGGCCGCTGAAAGCTACCTGGACATCGACAAGCTGCTGGCTGCGGCAAAAACCAGCGGTGCCCAGGCAATCCACCCCGGCTACGGTTTTTTGTCCGAGAACGCAGGCTTTGCCCGCGCCATCGAACAGGCCGGGCTGATCTTCCTCGGCCCACCGGCCAGCGCCATCGATGCCATGGGCAGCAAGTCGGCGGCCAAGGCCCTGATGGAACAGGCCGGCGTGCCACTGGTGCCGGGCTATCACGGCGAGGCCCAGGACCTGGAAACCTTCCGCGCCGCCGCCGAGAAGATCGGCTATCCGGTGCTGCTCAAGGCCACCGCCGGCGGCGGTGGCAAGGGCATGAAGGTGGTCGAGCACGAAAGCCAGCTCGGCGAAGCCCTGGCCTCGGCCCAGCGTGAAGCCCAGTCATCGTTTGGCGATGCGCGCATGCTGGTGGAAAAGTATGTGCTCAAGCCCCGCCACGTGGAGATCCAGGTATTCGCCGACCAGCACGGCAACTGCCTGTACCTCAACGAGCGTGACTGCTCGATCCAGCGTCGGCACCAAAAGGTGGTCGAAGAAGCCCCTGCCCCGGGCCTGAGCAGCGCCCAGCGCCAGGCCATGGGCGAAGCGGCGGTCAAGGCCGCCCAGGCCATCGGTTATGTCGGCGCCGGCACCGTGGAGTTCCTGCTCGATGCCCGTGGCGAGTTCTTCTTCATGGAGATGAACACGCGCCTGCAGGTCGAGCACCCGGTCACCGAAGCGATCACCGGCCTGGACCTGGTAGCCTGGCAGATCCGCGTCGCCTGTGGCGAACCGCTGCCGCTCACCCAGGCGCAGGTGCCGCTCAACGGCCATGCCATCGAAGTGCGGCTGTACGCCGAAGACCCGGCCAATGATTTTCTCCCGGCCACCGGCCATCTGGCGCTGTACCGCGAGTCGGCGCCGGGCGACGGTCGGCGGGTGGACAGCGGCGTCAGCGAAGGCGACGACGTCTCGCCGTTCTATGACCCGATGCTCGGCAAGCTGATCGCCTGGGGCGAAACCCGTGAACAGGCGCGCCTGCGCTTGCTGGCGATGCTCGACGAGTTCGCCATTGGCGGGCCGAAGACCAACATTGCCTTCCTGCGGCGCATCCTCGCCCACCCGGCGTTTGCCGAGGCCGAGCTGGATACCGGGTTTATCCCGCGCTACCAGGAGCAACTGCTGCCAGCGCCGCAAGCGTTGCCAGCGGCATTCTGGCAGGCGGCAGCTGAAGCCTGCATCCAGAGCCAGCCGCTGCAACCGCGCGCGGACGACCGTCATTCACCCTGGGCCGCCAACAACGGCTTTCGCGCAGGTGTTGCGGCGCAGATCAGCCTGCACCTGACCTGCAACGGTGAAGCCCGGGCCATCAACCTGAACCAGACGGCGGCGTCGAACCTGAAGCTCGACGGTGAGCACCTGCTGATCGATCAGGACGGCCTGCGCCGTCGGCACCTGGCGATCCGCCGTGGCGACACCCTGTACCTGCAATGGGACGGTGAGCTGCACAGCGTCAACCGCTACGACCCGATCGCCGAAGCCGACGCCAGCCACAGCCATCAGGGCGGCCTGGGAGCACCCATGAACGGCAGCATCGTGCGGGTCCTGGTGGAGGTCGGTCAGGCAGTGGAAGCCGGAACGCAACTGGTGGTGCTTGAGGCCATGAAGATGGAACACAGCATCCGCGCGACCCATGCCGGCACCGTCAAGGCGTTGTTCTGCCAGGAAGGCGAAATGGTCAGTGAAGGGGCTGTGCTGGTGGAACTGGAAGAGGCTTGAGTCATTGGGGCTGCTAACGCAGCCCATCGCCGGCAAGGCCGGCTCCCACAGGATATCGGTGCATGCGGGTCCATTGTGGGAGCCGGCCTTGCCGGCGACGCGGTGTCTCAGAATTTCACCAACGCCTGCACCACCACCCCCAGCATTTCACACTGCTCGGTACACAGGACCTTGGGATAGGTCGGATTCAGCGGCCTTAAATAGCGCTGCCCACCCTCCTCGATCAGTTGGCGAAAACGCGGCGCTTTGCTGTCGGGCGAACGCGCGATCACCAGCGTGCCGGGCTCGGCAGGCAACGCGGTGTCCACCAGGATCAACATCCCTTCCGGCACACTCACACCCAGTGGCGCCGTCATCGCATCACCTTCGACCTTGAGCCAGAACGCCCGCCCCTGCGCTTTATAGTCGGTTGACTGCAGCGCGCAGTCTTCGGCTATCTCGACCGGGTCAAGATTGCCCCAGCTCAGAATCGGATAGCGAAAATACAGATCGTGCTGTAGGCCATCGGCGCCAGTAACAGTAGTCGGGTTGCCCGAGACTGTGTAGGAACCGTGGTTTTCCGCGACCTGATGAGGGAAAACCATCTGCAACGGCGGTAGGCCCACTTCCACCAGAATCTGGTTGAGCACCTTGAGTTTCGGCTCGCGCTCCTCGCGCAGCCAATGGCCCACGGCGCCCTGGGTGACCCCGATGCGTTCGGCGAGATTTTCCTGCGTGACCTTCAGTTCACGCATCCTGGCTTTGACCAGGTCAGTCCATTTATCCATCGCTGGCACGATACGGACTGCCTTCTGGCGCTCAATACACATATTGTAGTATTTAAACAATCGCAATAACTACATGCCGTATTAATATTTCCCGGCACCTCTAATCGCTTACCCAAACAGCAGGCAGCCGAATGAAACCGACATTTCCTGACACGGACCTCAGCCTTGATAGCGAAACATTAAGTAACAGCGATGCCGCCCGGCGTGCGCTGGACTACTACCTCAACCCCGCACCCGTGCAGTTCGGCCCGGACGAACCGCTGATGGTGGCCCGCGAAGGCCTCAGCGGCGCCCAGGCCACGGCTCACGCCACCAACCTGTTGCGCTGCGCCGCCGCCACCGCCTACGAATCGGCTGACGGCCTGCAAGGCGTCCCCCGGGACCTGGCGCTGGCGTCAATGCACATGATCAACATGGCCAGGGCCATGCTCGAACGCAAGGCGGCCAACCAGGACCCTGCCTGAGCAGCAATCTACAGATTACGTGGGGAGTCGACCGAAGGCGGGTGTTGGTGTCCGCCGGTCTGGAGGGAGCGCATTCGGTAAAAGATTTTTACGGAATGACAGAAAATTCATTTGACTTGCAAATGATAACGATTATTATTGCTCACAACTGGTCGCGAGACTGGTTGGATAAACTGAAAGCCCTTAGGTCGGACTCTCAGATTATCTCCTCATCAGGCTAATCACGGTTTTTGACCCGGCTTTTTGCCGGGTCTTTTTTTTGGTCTTCAGGCTAATGAAGAGGGGTGTTGCTCGAATGGCCGCGATGATAGCAAATGAATGTCGCACAGTGAATGGTTGTAACAGCGCTTTGCAGAATTAGCACTTGAGAATCAATCTCGTTACGAATAAGCTGTTGCAGCGTCACGGAAGACGCCCCCACTCCACCGACCAGCAAGGAGCTTGTACATGACCCGTCTGTTGCTGCCCCTTGAACACAATTCCCTTTCCCACGACCTGACGGACGATGCCCTGCTGCAGCGCCTTAAAAAGCTGCCACGCCGCGTTCAACAGGTGTTCCTGCTCAGCCGCCTCGACCAACTGTCGTTCGCCCGCATCGCCGAACGCCTGAACCTGCCCGCGGTCACCGTCGAGCGCCACATGAACCAGGCCCTGCACGCCGCCCGCGAAGAGCGCGACGCCCTGGCCAACATCGCCGGCCAATGGTACGTACGCCTGCAAAGCCCGCAGGTGACCGCCAGCGAACGCATCGACTTTCGCCGTTGGCTGGACAGCGCCCCCGAGCACCGTGAGGCCTTCCATGCCACCGAGCTGCGCTGGCGCACCCTGCTGGCCCCGGCCCGCCAACTGGGCGAGGACGGCTGGTACCGGCAACCACGGGCAGCCTTGACCCTGGGCGGTTGCTCGGTGGCCATCGGCCTGGGCCTGGCCGCCCTGGCAGCGATCGGTTTCTGGTCCTGATCCAGGCGTGTAGAGTAAGTGTCACAACAACTCTACATGGAGCCTGGTGATGACCGTGACGCTGTCCCCCCTGCACATCGACTGCGATTTCGATTCCGGCAACATCCTCGTCAAGGATGCCAGTGACCCTGCGCGGGTGCGCCTGGCGATTCGCCCCGACACCCGCAGCGAGCACTTCCAGTGGTTTCACTTCAAGGCCGCCGGGCTGACCCCGGGCCAGACCCATGGCTTTATCCTGGAAAACGCCGGCGCCTCGTCGTACCACGAGGCCTGGAGCGGCTACCAGGCTGTCGCCTCCTACGATCAGCAACAATGGTTCCGGGTGCCCACTCGCTTCGATGGCAAGGCCCTTGAGTTCAGCCTCAAGGCCGAGCAGTCCCAGGCCTGGTTTGCCTACTTCGAGCCTTACCCGCGCGCGCGCCACAATCAATTGATTGAACGCGCCACAAGCCTTCCCGGCGTCGAACTGCTGGCCACCGGCCGCAGCGTCGAGGGCCGCGACATCCAGTTGCTGCGTGCCGGCAGCGGGGCGCCGGGCAAGCGCAAACTGTGGATCATCGCCCAGCAGCACCCAGGCGAGCACATGGCCGAATGGTTCATGGAAGGGGTGATCGACCGCCTGCAACACAATGACCCGACTATCCAGGCCTTGCTGCAGGAGGCCGACCTGTACCTGATCCCGAACATGAACCCCGACGGCGCCCTCCACGGCCACCTGCGCACCAATGCCAAGGGCCAGGACCTGAACCGCGCCTGGCAGGATGCAAGTATCGACAGAAGCCCGGAAGTGTTGTTCGCCCAGCAGCAGATGAAACTGCATGGCGTCGACGTGTTCCTCGACGTGCATGGCGACGAAGAAATCCCCCACGTGTTCACCGCCGGCTGCGAAGGCAACCCCGGCTATACCGCGCGTATTGCTGCATTGGAAGCCACCTTCCGCGACAGCCTGTGCAAGCGCACCGTGGACTTCCAGCAGGTGCATGGCTATCCGCTTTCCGCCCCTGGCCAAGCCAACATGACCCTGGCCTGCAACAGCGTCGGCCAGGCCTTTGACTGCCTGTCGCTGACCCTGGAAATGCCGTTCAAGGACCACGACGACGCCCCCAACCCCCAGACCGGCTGGAACGGCCTGCGCAGCAAGGACCTGGCCAGCGCTGTGCTGGACGTGTTCGGGCAGATGGCCGGCACCCTGCGCTAACCCTGCTGGCGAGCAGGATCAACCGCCCTGGCAGGCAAAGCAAAGACCTGCCGGGGCCTTCCCACCCTAAATGGCGGCCACCAACGCCTCCTTTAGGGAACCTGCGCCATGACCACCCGCCTCCCCCATTTTCTCAAGGGCTCCAGCCTGAGCCTGCTGCTGGCCCTGCCCCCGGTTCAGGCACTTGAGCTGTATGCCGATGACGACACGCACCTGAACGCCAACTTCCTCGCCGTGTATGGCCTGTTCAACAGCCGCAAGAACTACGACGGCACCACCGGCGGCTCGACCTGGCGCGAGGGCTTCATAAAATATGGCCTGAGTGCCGACCAGCGCCTGGGCGAGCTGGGCACAGTCTACGGCACCGCCAACCTGGTCAGTTCGGCGACCTGGGGCGACGGCGATGCCGCCGGCATCAGCGATGGCAGCGAGCGCACCACTAAATTCGACGAAGCCTTCGCCGGCTGGCGCTCGGGCAATTTGATCCCGGCACTGGGCGACGATGGCCTGGACCTGTCGTTCGGCCGCCAGGTCATCACCCTCGGCGATGGCTTCATCATCAACGACGACGGCTTGAACTTCGGCAAAGGCCCGGCCGATGGCGAGCTCAACCGTGGCGGCGCCTATTACCTGGCCGCCCGCCATGCCTTCGACAAGACCGCAGTACTGCGCCTGGGCGGCAAGGATGGCCTGCACGCCAGCCTGCTATGGATGAAGTCGGATAACCGCGCCCAGGCCAACAGCGAACTGGCCGCCAGCACCCTGGCCTACAGCGCCGCCCCCGGCACCCTGGAGCTGACCTACATCCGTGGCCTGAATGTCGATGATCGGTACGCCAGCGAATTCCAGAAGCAACGTGAAGGCATGGACATCTACAGCCTGCGCGGCGCCAGTGACGCCGGGGTCGAGAACGCGCATTTTGCCTTTGAGTACGCCAGGCAAAACAAAAACGCAGGGCCGGAGAAAGCCTGGTACGCCGAGGCCGGCTACACCTTTGCCGATGTGCCCTGGCGCCCGGACCTGACCTATCGCTACAGCCGCTATTCCGAAGGCTGGGACTCGATGTTCAACGGCATGAACCGTGGCTACGGCACCTGGTTCCAGGGCGAGGTCACGGGCAACTATTCGGGCCCGTTCAACAGCAACAACGATGTGCACTTTGTCGGCCTCAAGGCCACCCCGGTCGAGTCCCTGACCCTGGGCGTGCTGCTGTTCAACTACAAGACCCTGCACGAGCGCGGCACGCTGAACCTCGACGGCCGCGAGCTGGATTTGTACGCCGAATGGGCGGTGAGCGAGCACCTGATCATCAGCCCGCTGCTGGGCCTGTACCAACCGCGCAAGAGCAGCGATAACGGCGGCAACCAGGTGGGCGGCAACGGCACCAACGTCTACAGCCAGTTGACCATCGCCGTGCCCTTCTGAGCACTCAAGCCGTGCCGTGGGCCTTGTGCTTGAGTTTCTCGGTATCGACGCGCACGAACACCGAATCGGCGGTCACGGTCAGCACGTCGTCGGCCCAGACCTCGCAGATCACCCGGCTCTTGCGCCCGACCTCACCTTCGACCCGGGCCTTGAGCAACAGCTCGACGCCCATCGGCGTGGGTTTCAGGTAGGTCAGGCTGAGCTGGCCGGTGACGCAGTCGATGCGCGGCAGGCTGCCGGGCTCCCGGCCTTCGGCACGGTAGTGGTAGGCCATGGCGGTCCAGTTGGAATGGCAGTCGACCAGCATCGCCAGCAAGCCGCCATACACCAGCCCCGGCCAGCCGAGGAAGGTGCCGTCGGGTGAGTGGCGGCACAGCAGGTGGATACCATCGGCGTCCCAGTGGCTTTTCAGGTGCAGGCCGCTGGGGTGGGAACAGCCGCAGCCGTAGCAGACGCCTTCGGGGGCGGCCAGTTCCTGCAGGGATAAGGCTTGGGTACTCATAGGCTTCCTGATTGTCTGTTATTGGCGGGAAAGCGCCCCCGATAGTAACGCCACAGCCTGAAAAAGCCCATGAACCGGTCATGGGCTTTTGCCTTGCCAAGCGCCGCGCTAGAGGCCTTTGCCCGACACCGCCGGGCTGCCGACCGGCGCATCGGCCGGCGTTTTGCGCCGGGTCAGCGAGATCAGCAGGATGGCCAGGGTCACCCCTGCGGTCATCAGGGTTTCATAGCGGTAGGCCGGGCTGATCAGCATGTAGCCGAGCACCAGGGTGATCAGGCCGATCACCAGCCAGGTCAGCCAGGGGAACAGCCACATCTTGAACGCAAGCTCGGTGCCCTGGCGGTCAGTGATGGCGCGCATGCGCAGCTGCGACACGGCAATCACCAGGTACACCAGCAAGGCGATGGCGCCGGTGGTCGACAGCAGGAAGCCAAAGACCTTGCCCGGGAACACATAGTTGACCAGGCAACCGGCAAAGCCGGCGAAGGTCGACAGGATTACCGCTACGGTCGGCACGCCATTGCCGGAGATGCGCTTGGTCATCTTCAGCGCTTCGCCGCGCGAGCCCAGCGAATAAAGCATGCGTGAAGCGGTGTACAGGCCCGAGTTCATGCAACTGGTCACTGCCACCAGCACCACCAGGTCGACCATCAGCTTGGCGCCGGGCACGTTGAGCACCTCCAGCACGCGCTGGAACGAGCCCACCGCCTTCAAGCCCGGGTCGTTCCAGGCCACCAGTGAAACGATGAAGAAGATCGAGACGATGTAGAAGATCGCGATGCGGTACACCACAAGGTTGGTGGCCTTGCGGATCTTGTCCTTGGGGTTGGCCGTTTCGTCGGCGGCGATGGTGACGATCTCGGCGCCGAAGAACGAGAAGATGGTCACCAGCACGCCACCGAGCACCGCCCCAAAACCGTTGGGCATAAAGCCGCCGCTGGCCCACAGCTGCTGCACGCCCGAGACCTCGGCCAACGGCCAGACGCCGAACACCGCCAGGGTGCAGACGCCGATGAAGGCAAGAATGGCAATGACCTTGATCAGCGCGAACCAGTACTCGAATTCACCGAAGTTCTTCACGCTGATCAGGTTGGTGCCCGACAGCACGATCATGATCAGGAAGGCGAACAGCCACGACGGCACGCCGGGGAAGTAGGCGTGCAGGATATCGGCGCCGGCAATCGCCTCGACCGGAATGATCAGCACCCAGAACCACCAGTACAGCCAGCCGATGGTAAACCCGGCCCAGGGCCCAATGGCCTGGCTTGCGTAGGTGGAGAACGAGCCGCTGTTGGGATTGGCGATGGCCATTTCCCCGAGCATGCGCATCACCAGCAGCACCAGCAGGCCGGTCATGGTGTAGGAGATCAGAATCGCCGGCCCGGCCGTGGCGATGGCGGTGGACGAGCCGATGAACAGGCCGGCGCCGATGATCCCGGCAATGGAGATCATCGACACCTGGCGCGAGGTCAGACCGTGTTGCAGCGAACGCTGTTTCTTTTGTTGTAGCGATGCCATGGGTAACCCTCAACTGGTAGGGTGAAAGCGTTTTTATTGTTCCACTGGCGGGATCGGTGGCGCGGCCATCGCTGGCAAGCCAGCGCCCACAGAGTCCTTGTGGGAGCTGGCTTGCCAGCGATGGGGCCGACTCGGTATTCAGTCGAACACAATCCCCTGCGCCAACGGCAGCTCGCGGGAATAGTTCACGGTATTGGTCTGCCGACGCATGTAGGCCTTCCACGAATCCGAGCCCGACTCTCGGCCACCGCCGGTTTCCTTCTCGCCGCCAAAGGCCCCGCCAATCTCCGCACCGCTGGTGCCGATGTTGACGTTGGCAATCCCGCAGTCACTGCCTGCCGCGCTCTGGAAGCGCTCGGCTTCGCGCAGGTCGGTGGTGAAGATGCACGACGACAAACCTTGCGGCACTTCGTTGTTCAGGCGCAGGGCTTCCTCGAATTCGTCGTAGGCCAGCACGTAGAGGATCGGTGCGAAGGTTTCATGACGCACCACCGCGCTCTGGCCTGGCATCTCGACGATCGCCGGGGCCACGTAGTAGGCATTCGGGTACTGCTCCTGCAGCTGACGCTCACCGCCGAACACCTGGCCGCCTTCATCACGGGCACGGGCCAGGGCATCCTGCATGCCTGCGAACGAGGCCTTGTCGATCAGCGGGCCGACCAGGTTGTCTTTACGCGGGTCACCGATGCGCACCTTGGCGTAAGCAGCTTTGACCCGGGCCACCACCTCGTCCTTGATCGAACGATGGACGATCAAGCGGCGCAAGGTGGTGCAGCGCTGGCCGGCGGTACCGACGGCGCTGAACAGGATGCCGCGCACGGCCAGATCGAGGTCGGCACTGGGCGCAAGGATCATCGCGTTGTTGCCGCCCAGTTCCAGGATGCTGCGGCCGAAACGCGCGGCGACACGCGGGCCGACTTCGCGGCCCATGCGGGTGCTGCCGGTGGCGCTGACCAGCGGCACGCGCGGGTCGTCGACCAGCGCTTCGCCGGCGTCGCGATCACCAATGATCAACTGGCTCAGGCCTTCTGGCGCTTCGCCGAACGCCTTCAGGGCTTTTTCGAACAGCGCCTGGCAGGCCAGCGCGGTCAGTGGGGTTTTCTCCGACGGTTTCCACACCACGGCGTTGCCGCACACCAGCGCCAGGGTGGCGTTCCAGGCCCAGACCGCTACGGGGAAGTTGAAGGCGCTGATCACCCCGACCACACCCAGCGGGTGCCAGGTTTCACGCATGTGGTGGCCCGGGCGCTCGGAGGCGATGGTCAGGCCGTAGAGCTGGCGCGACAGGCCGACGGCGAAGTCGCAGATGTCGATCATTTCCTGCACTTCGCCCAGGCCTTCCTGGGTGATCTTGCCGGCTTCGATCGACACCAGTTCACCGAGCTCGGCCTTGTATTGACGCAGCACTTCGCCAAACAGGCGGATCAACTCACCGCGGCGCGGGGCCGGGACGTTGCGCCAGGCCTGGAAGGCTTTTTCGGCCTGATCGATCTTGGCGGTCACCTGGGCTTTGCTTTGCAGGGTAAGCGCTGCAATCTGGCTGCCGTCGATGGGGGTACAAACAGCGTGTGTGCCGCCGTTATATAAACCTTCAGGCACGCCCAAACGGGTCAGTAGTTCAGCAACCATCTTATTATTCTCCTACAGCGGATGCGGGTCGAAATCATTGATGCAGGTCAGTATTAATCTATAGGGCCGCTGTTCACAAACGACCTTTTAGAAGTACATGATTCCGCAACGGAATGACCTCATCTCTTTTTCGCCAGGTTGACCCCGCCCATGTGCAAACGCCTGTCGCCCTCCACCACCGCTCTGCTCCGCGCATTCACCTGGATACCCGCCGAAGAGCCCAAAGTGCGTGCTTTGTCGGGTGGATTGCCGAAAGGATAAGCCAGGGCGATAAAGTTCACGACCTGCAGGAATGATTGCAATCCATTATTTCGCTTGCACAGTATTAGCGGGCCTCGCTTAGATAATAAGAAACTCCAGTGAGGCCGCGGGCAAATGAGTCACGAAACGATCAGCCAGTCTATTTCCGTCGTTCACCCTATTACACTGTCACACGGTAAAAACGCGGAAGTCTGGGACACCGACGGGAAACGCTATATTGATTTTGTTGGCGGTATCGGCGTACTGAACCTGGGCCATTGTCACCCGCGGATTGTCGCTGCCATCCAGCAGCAGGCCACACGCCTGACGCACTACGCCTTCAACGCTGCTGCGCATGAACCCTACCTCGAATTGATGAATCGCCTGGCGACGTTTGTGCCGGTGTCCTACCCGCTTAGCGGCATGCTCACCAACAGCGGTGCGGAAGCGGCGGAAAACGCCCTGAAGATCGCCCGCGGTGCCACCGGCAAGACGGCAATCATCGCCTTCGATGGCGGCTTTCATGGCCGCACCCTGGCGACCCTCAACCTCAACGGCAAAGTTGCGCCCTACAAGCAACGCGTCGGCGTACTGCCGGGGCCGGTGTATCACCTGCCCTACCCCAGCCAGGACACCGGCGTCAGCAGCGAGCAGGTGCTCAAGGCCATGGAGCGCTTATTCAGTGTCGAGATCGACGTCAATGAGGTGGCCGCCTTCATCTTCGAACCGGTCCAGGGTGAAGCCGGCTTTCTGGCCATGGAACCCGAGTTTGCCCGCGCCTTGCGCAGCTTCTGCGACCAGCACGGCATCCTGATCATCATCGATGAAATCCAGTCGGGTTTTGGCCGCACCGGCCAGCGCTTCGCCTTCCCGCGCCTGGGCATCGAGCCGGACTTGTTGTTGCTGGCCAAGAGCATCGCCGGCGGCATGCCGCTGGGCGCCGTGGTCGGCCGCAAGGCGCTGCTCGACAACCTGCCCAAAGGCGGCCTTGGCGGCACCTACTCCGGCAACCCGATGGCCTGCGCCGCCGCCCTGGCGACCCTGGATGAAATGAGCGACGCCAACCTTTCGACCTGGGGCGAACGCCAGGAGGCCGCACTGCTAAGCCGCTTCGAGCGCTGGCAGGCCAGCAAGCTCTCGCCTTATCTGGGCCGCCTGACCGGCACCGGGGCGATGCGCGGCATCGAACTGGTCAACGCCGACGGCACACCGGCCACCGCGCAGTTGGCGCAATTGCTGGCAGCGGCCAGGAGCGCCGGGCTGCTGTTGATGCCCAGCGGCAAGGCGCGGCACATCATCCGCTTGCTGGCGCCGCTGACCATCGAGGCTGAAGTGTTCGAAGAAGGCCTGGACATCCTTGAGCGCTGCCTGGCCGAACTGGGTTAATCCTGCAGCGGCCCAGGCCACTGCTCGATGCCCTGAAGAAAGTGACGCGCCCTCAAGCCCCCGGCTTTGAGGGCCGTCACCGCATCGCGGGAAAGTACGCACCAAGGCCCGCGGCAATAGGCCACCACTTCCTGGCTGGCCGGCAGCTCGCCCAGGCGCTGCTGCAGTTCAGCGAACGGAATATTGATCGCCCCTGGCAAATGCCCCTGGGCAAACTCCTCGGCCGGGCGCACATCGAGCAGGGTCACGCTGTGATCCTGCAAACGCTCCAGCAGCTCTTCCCTGCTGATCGCTTCCAGGTGCTCGGGCGCACTCACGCTATCGCTCATCAGCTCGCGAATCGCCGCGCGATTGAACGCGGCCAGTTGAGCGAGTGCCCCCAACACATCAGCAATTGGCCCGACGCCAAGCCGGTAGAGCACACGCTTGCCGTCGCGGCGGGTCTGCACGAAGCCTGCGCGGCGCAAGTGCTGCAAATGCTGGGACGCGTTGGCCACCGACAGCTCGCACTGCTGGGCCAGTTGCTCGACGGCAAGCTCGCCGCTGGCGATCTGTTCGAGCAGGTTGAGGCGATGGGCGTGGCCAAGGGTCCGCGCCAGTTCGGCGATGTGCTGGTGCTGCTGGGTTTTCATATCGGTCATTGACAGGAAGGTAGCATTGGCCAATCATTCAATCAATCTATTGAATGTTTTTAAATGGAGTACGCCATGCCTGAAGGAATCGTTCTTGCTGTATTGATCGGCGTAACCGCCACGGCCCTGGCCGACCTCTGGTCACTGTTCCAGCAGCGCGTGCTGGGCATGGCCGGACCGAACTGGGGTTTGGTCGGACGTTGGATCGGGCATATGCCGCGCGGGCAGTTCGTCCATCAAAGCATCGCCAAGGCGCCTGCGTTGGCCAATGAACGGCTGATTGGCTGGAGTGCGCATTACACCATCGGGGTGATTTTCGCCGGGTTGCTGCTGGCAATCTGCGGTGTGGCATGGGCACAACAGCCGCAGTTTGTGCCTGCGTTCGTGCTCGGCCTGGTGACCGTGGCGGCGCCTTACCTGATCATGCAGCCCGGCATGGGCGCGGGCGTCTTCGCCTCGAAAACCCCCAAGCCGAATGCGGCGCGGGCGCGCAGCCTGCTGGTTCATGGGGTGTTCGGCGTGGCCTTGTACCTGGCCGGGTTGCTCTGGGCCACGGTGCTGTAGCCCTGCTGATTACAGGCCCAGTTCTTCCGGGGTGAGCATGTCGCTTTCGAAGGCGATCCAGCCGCCTTCCAGCTCGGCATGGCCGTTAACGATCGGGCCGTAGTAGCTCAGACCGTTTTCCAGGGTCACGCAGATATGCGTCGGCTTGTCGGGAGCGGCCAGGGTATTGATGAAGTGAACCTTTTTCAGCGTCTCGCTGACGGCCTCCAGGCCGATCTTGATCCCGGGGTTTTCCACGGCCTCGACATCTTCATGCAGGTCGTCGCTGACGGTCACGGTGGCGGTGTATTTGTACAACATGGTCGAACTCCAACGACAGGGAAAACCGCGTCAGCTGACGCGTGCGGGCGCATAGGGTAAAGGAGCTGCACGGAAAAAGCCCGCGCCCTTCGACGAGGCGACGCACGAAGGTACCCTCGGCCCGCCCCGGCTGGTATTGTGCCCCCCGGTAAAAACCTGTCAGAGGAATGACATTGAGTGCTGAACAGAACCTGACCTCGGACATGTTCGAGGTCGACAAGCGCCTGGGGCTCAAGCCCGTGGTGGATTTCAACAACTACCTGGTCAAAGCCTTCGGCGACGGCCCGTGCACCTGCATCCGCTGCCGCACCAGCGGCGGTGACGAGAGCGGTTACGAATACCAGCACACCTTCGTTCTCGACGGCCAGACCCTCAACCGGCGCTTTGCCAACACCGCGGGCAGCGATGTGCTCAATGCACTGAAGAAGGCCTGGCTCTCGTACACCAAGGCCGATCTGCCAGCGCTGGGTGCGCTGGACCTGACGGCGGTCAAGGGCTTCGTCGAGCCGCAGTTGCACAAGCGCTTGCTGCCGTTGTTCCTGGCCAGCGGGCTGGTGCGTGACGTCGATGGGCAATGGATGCTGCAGGTGCAGGCCGGCGATTGAGTACCCGGGGCTGCTCTTCGCAGCCCATCGCCGGCAAGTCCGGCTCCCACAGTTCTGTGGTCTGTACAGCACCTGTGGGAGCTGGCTTGCCAGCGATTAGGCCTGTCCTGCCAAATGCGCCCTCACCCACCCACCGCCAACGCAAACGGCCCCTGCGCCAGCTGCTCACGCAAAAATGCCACGCAACTGCGCACCTTCGCCGAACTGTCCGAACGCGCCGCCGTCACCGCCCAGACATCCGCCGGCTGGTGATAGGCCGGCAACACCCGAACCAATGACCCCTCCTGCAAACTGCCCGCCACGTCCCAGTACGAGGCCATGATGATGCCGTGCCCGTCCATGGCCCACTGGCGGACAATATCGCTGTGGTTGGCCGCCATGGGCCCGGTGACCTTGACCGTTTCCGGCCCGCCCGGGCCGATCAGCCGCCACACCCCGAAGCGATCGTCGCGGCTGCGAAACAACAGGCAATCATGCTGGGCCAGTTCCGCCGGTACCCGCACCTGGCCGCGGCGCGCCAGGTACGCCGGCGAGGCCGCGAGCACCCGCTTGTTCTCGGCGATGCGATGGGCGATCAGGTGTTTTTCCTGCACCTCACCGACGCGGATGTCGATATCGAAATTCTCGCCAATCAGGTCCACCCGCCGGTCGAGCAGCTCCAGCCAGATATCCAGGGTCGGATAACGCTTGCGCAGCAGCGACAGGATCGGCGCGATGTGCTCGCGGCCCAGGCGCAGGCTGGTACTGATGCGCAAGGTGCCGCGCGGTTCGCTGTGGGCCCCGGACAACGCCTCGAGCATCGACTCGACATTCTCGAGGATCTTCTGCGCCCAGATGAACGCCGCTTCGCCATCGCTGGTGATATTCACCCGCCGTGTGGTGCGGTTGAACAGCTTGACCCCCAGCAGCGTCTCCAGGGTGGCGATGCGCTTGCTGACATGGGCCGGCGACAGGCCGATCTCGGTGGCGGCGGCGATGAAGCTGGAGCGCCGCGCCACTTCGCAGAACAACTGCAGGTCGCGCAGCAGCGGGTCATTATTCGCTAATAGCGCATTCTGATTCTTCATCTGGCCCGATTATCTCCTGGGAGTTTTTTATTAGCCTCTCACAAAACTGTTGTCGCGGTCCGCATAACAATAACGAGAGCGCCATGCACACGATCCGCATTGCCGTCGCCGGTGCCGGCCTGATTGGCCGCCGGCATATCGAACTGATCCAGGCCAGCGCCGAGTGTGAACTGGCCGCCCTGGTCGACCCGGCCCCGGCCGCCGCCGAACTCGCGGCCAGCCACGGCGTTGCCCTCTACCCCTGCCTTGAGCAGCTGTTCGCCGAGCAGCGCCCGGACGCGGTGATCCTGGCCACGCCCAATCACCTGCATGTCGAAGGCGCCCTGGCCTGCGTTGAACACGGCATTGGCGTACTGATCGAAAAACCGCTGGCGCACACGCTGGAAGCAGGCAAGCGCCTGCTGGCCATCGCCGAGCGAACCGGTGCGCGGCTGCTGGTCGGCCATCATCGTGCCCACAGCACGATCCTGGCCAAGGCCCGCGAGGTGATCGCCGAAGGCCTGCTGGGCGACCTGGTAGCGGTGATGGGCAGCGCGCTGTTCTACAAACCCGACGACTATTTCGACGCTGCGCCCTGGCGCCGCCAGATCGGCGGCGGGCCGGTGCTGATCAACATGATCCACGAGATCGGCAACCTGCGTTCGCTGTGCGGCGAGATTGTTGCCGTGCAGGCCCAGGCCTCCAGCGCCACCCGCGGCTTTGCCGTGGAAGACAGCGTGGCCATCAGCCTGCGTTTTGCCAGTGGCGCCCTGGGCACCTTCATGCTGTCCGACACCGCCGCCTGCGCCCGCAGCTGGGAGCAGACCACGGGCGAGAACCTCGACTACCCCAGCTACGCCGACGAAGACTGCTATGTGATCAGCGGCACCCGGGGCTCACTGTCGATCCCGAGCATGCGCCTGAAATACTACGAGCAGCCCGCCGACCGCTCGTGGTGGAAGCCCTTCACCAGCGCCGTGGTGCCCTTGCACAGCGCCGACCCGCTGGCCCGCCAGCTGGCGCACTTCTGCCAGGTGATTCGCGGCCACGAGCCGCCGCTGGTAAGCGTGCGCGACGGTCTGCGCAATGTGCAGATTGTCGAGGCCATCAGCAGCGCCGCGCGTAGCGGCCAGATCGTCGCCACCGACAGCCTCTGAGCCCTTTTTACCCACCTACGACGCCCTGCGCGCCAACACCCAGACTGGAAACCTGCACCATGAAAACCCTGCTCGTGCTCAATGGCCCCAACCTGAACATGCTCGGCCTGCGCCAACCGCAGGTTTACGGCCGGGAGACCCTGGCCGATGTCGAAAGCCTCTGCCAGCAGGCGGCCAGCCGGCTGGAACTGAAGCTGGAATTCCAGCAGACCAACCACGAAGGGCAGATGATCGACTGGATTCACCAGGCCCGTGGCCGGGTCGCCGGGATCGTCATCAACCCCGGTGCCTGGACCCACACTTCGGTGGCGATTCATGACGCCTTGATTGCCGCCGAGGTACCAGTGATCGAAGTGCATATCTCCAACGTCCACCGCCGTGAAGCCTTCCGCCACCACTCCTATGTGTCGCTGGTGGCCAAGGCGGTGCTGGCCGGCTTCGGCACCCACGGCTACGTGCTGGCCATCGAACATTTTGCCCGCGAGCTCACACCATTGGCACGCCTGTGCACGACGGCCGAGGTCAGCTGAGCGCACACTCACGCAACCACTCAATCATCACCCGCACGCGCTGCGCCAGCGGCTCGCGCGGCGGATGCACCAGGTAATAACCCTGCCCCGCCGCCTGACTGAAGCCGCCCAGGGGCAGGATCAACGCGCCCTGGTCAAGCAACGGTTGCACCAGGCGCTGGCGCCCCATGGCCACGCCGGCATGGTGGCGGGCAGCGGCGCTGCACAGGTCGGAGCGATCGAAGGTCAGGTGGCTGGCGGGCAGGTGCTGTTGCAGGTTCTGTTCGCGGGCCCAGCGTTGCCACTCAGCGTCAAAAGCCGCGTGCTCCCAGGCCAGCGCGTCGTGCAGCAAGGTGCACTGGGCCAGGCGCTCGGGGTGGCCAATCAAGCCGTGGCGTTCGGCGTACTGCGGGCTGCACACCGGGGCGACCCGCTCGTCCATCAGCAATCGGCTGACCAGCCCCGGAAATTCGCCGTGGCCGTACAGCAAGGCCAGGTCTACTGGCCGGGTACGAAAATCCACCGGGTCGTTGCCCGTGCGAATGTCCAGGCTCAGTTGCGGATAACGCTGCTGAAAATCCGCCAGGCGCGGCACCAGCCAGTGCTGGGCCACCGAAGGCCGCACATACAGGCTCAGGGCCCCGCTGACCTGCGCCGTCAACGGCTGCAGGGCTTCCTGCAGTTGCGCCTCGAAGCCTTGCAGCACCTGATAGAGCCGCTCACCTTCAGCGGTCAGGCGAATGCGCCGGGTCAGCCGTTCGAACAGGCGCAGCGCCAGCGCCTGTTCCAGGCGGGCGATACGATGGCTGACGGCGCTGGCGGTCAGGCACAGCTCCTGCGCCGCCTGGCTGAAGCTCAGGTGCCGGGCGACCGCAAGGAAGGTATGCAGGTTGGCGAACTGGGCGCCGTTCAAGCGCATGCCAAGGCGATCGGGCAGGTTGAGCATGCTCAGCGCCCGGCCAGCACGGCACGGCCCTTGGCCAGGTAGCGGTCCATTTCGTCGCGCGGCACCATACTGCCGCCGGTGCCCCAGACCAGGTGGGTGGCACGGGCCATGCGCTCATCACTCAAGCCCAGGCGCTGACGGTAGCCTTGTTGCTCTTGCACCACGCTGAACATCCCCGACACCCCGGCCAGCGCCGAGGGCTCAAGCTCGATGCCCTCACAGGCGTGCATTTGCGCAAGCTGGCGGTACAGGGTGTCGTCGCTGACGGTGTAGTAGCCGTCGATCAGGCGCTGCAGCGAGCGGCCGACAAAGCCCGAGGGGCGGCCAACCGCCAGGCCGTCGGCGGCCGTCTGGTTGTCGATGCCAAAGTCGTACACCGAGACGCTGTCGTGCAAGCCGGTGTACACACCGAGGAACATGCACGGTGAATGGCTCGGCTCGGCGAACAGGCAATGCACCGCATCGCCAAAGATATGCTTGAGGCCGAAGGCCACGCCACCTGGGCCACCGCCGACGCCACAGGGCAGGTAGACGAACAGCGGATGCTCGGCGTCGACCTGGATGCCCTGCTCTGCCAACTGGCGCTGCAGGCGCTCGGCGGCCACGGCGTAACCGAGAAACAGGTTCAGCGAGTTTTCATCATCGACGAAATGGCAACGCGGATCGGCCTCGGCCTCCTGGCGCCCCTGCTCCACCGCCACGCTGTAGTCGGCGCTGTACTCACGCACCTCGACGCCGCAGGCGCGCAGGCGGTCTTTTTTCCACTGACGGGCGTCGGCGGACATATGCACCGTCGCCTTGAAGCCCAGGCGCGCACTGATGATGCCGATCGACAGGCCGAGGTTGCCGGTGGAGCCGACCGCCACGCTGTACTGGCCGAAGAACGCCCGGGCCTCATCGCTGTCAAGTGTGGCGTAACTGTCGCCCGGGCGCAGCAAACCGCCTGCCAGGGCCAGGTCTTCGGCATGCTTGAGCACTTCATAGATGCCGCCGCGGGCCTTGATCGAACCGGAAATCGGCAACAGGTTGTCGGCCTTGAGCCACAGCTCACCGGCTGGCGCAAGGTGCTGTTCGGCACAAAGCACCGCCTGCAGGGCGCGTAGCGGCAACAAGGGCGATTCGATGATACCGGCGCTGGGCACGGTCTCGGGGAACGCCGAGGCAATGTACGGGGCGAAGCGCTCGAGCCTGGCGCTGGCTTCACGGATATCCGCAGCCGTCAGCGCCACGTCCCCCAGGGCCTCGGCGCTCGGTGCCAGGGCCGGGTTGAACCAGCTGGTGGGGCGCAACGCCACCAGTTCGGCGATCAACGGATGACTCTGGCACCAGGCATTAACGGATTGTTCCAGCGGCATTGGGCGACTCCATCGGCAAGCGGATAGAAGGATTAAGCGTCAGCGCCGCAGGCTTTACAACCGATGGTTACTCAGGCCATGGATGAACCTGCTTCAGCCATGGGCCGCCGTGCAAGCCGCCGCACTTCTGCTACCTTGGGAATACCCTCTTCATCCGCATCACACACAGGTGACCCCTCATGGCGCGCACCACTCCCATCGAGCTGTACCGCAACATCGGCATCGTTGCCCATGTTGACGCCGGCAAGACCACCACCACCGAACGCATCCTGTTCTACACCGGGGTCAACCACAAGATGGGCGAGGTGCACGACGGCGCCGCGACCATGGACTGGATGGCCCAGGAGCAGGAACGCGGCATCACCATCACCTCGGCGGCGACCACGGCGTTCTGGCAGGGTTCGACCAAGCAATTTCCCGACAAGTACCGCTTCAACATCATCGACACCCCCGGCCACGTCGACTTCACCATCGAGGTGGAGCGTTCGCTGCGCGTGCTCGACGGCGCGGTGGTGGTGTTCAGCGGCGCCGATGGTGTCGAGCCGCAATCGGAAACGGTCTGGCGCCAGGCCAACAAGTACCATGTGCCGCGCCTGGCCTACGTCAACAAAATGGACCGCCAGGGCGCCGACTTCCTGCGCGTGGTCAAGCAGATCGACCAGCGCCTGGGCCATCATCCGGTGCCGATCCAGCTGTCGATCGGCGCCGAGGAGCACTTCGCCGGGCAGATCGACCTGGTGAAGATGAAGGCCATCTACTGGAACGAGGACGACCAGGGCACCAGCTACCGCGAAGAAGAGATTCCCGCCGACATGCTGGCGCTTGCCAGCGAGTGGCGCGCACACATGATCGAGGCTGCCGCCGAGGCCAATGACGAGTTCATGGAGCTGTACCTCAACGGCCAGGAGCTGAGCAACGAACAGATCAAGGCCGGCCTGCGCCAGCGTACCCTGGCCAACCAGATCGTGCCGGCGATCTGCGGCTCGTCGTTCAAGAACAAAGGCGTGCCGCTGATGCTCGACGCGGTGATTGACTACTTGCCGGCGCCCTCGGAAATCCCGGCGATCAACGGCACCGACCCGGACGACGAAGACAAGCACCTGGAGCGCCACGCCGACGACAACGAACCGTTCTCGGCGCTGGCCTTCAAGATCGCCACCGACCCGTTCGTCGGTACCCTGACGTTTGCCCGGGTCTACTCCGGCGTGCTCAGCTCAGGCAATGCCGTGCTCAACTCGGTCAAGGGCAAGAAGGAACGGATCGGCCGTATGGTGCAGATGCACGCCAACCAGCGCGCCGAGATCAAGGACGTGTGCGCTGGCGACATCGCCGCGCTGATCGGCATGAAGGACGTCACCACCGGCGACACCCTGTGCGACATCAACAAGCCGATCATCCTCGAACGCATGGACTTCCCGGACCCTGTGATCTCGGTGGCGGTCGAGCCGAAAACCAAGGCCGACCAGGAGAAAATGGGCATCGCCCTGAGTAAGCTGGCCCAGGAAGACCCGTCGTTTCGGGTGCGCACCGATGAAGAGACGGCGCAAACCATCATCTCCGGCATGGGCGAGTTGCACCTGGACATCATCGTCGACCGCATGAAGCGCGAGTTCGGCGTCGAGGCCAATATCGGCAAGCCGCAAGTCGCCTACCGCGAGAAGATCCGCAACACCTGCGAGATCGAAGGCAAGTTCGTCCGTCAGTCTGGCGGACGCGGCCAGTACGGTCACTGCTGGATCCGCTTCGCCCCGGGCGAGGAAGGCAAAGAGGGCCTGGAGTTCGTCAACGAAGTGGTCGGCGGCGTGGTGCCGCGCGAGTACATCCCGGCGATCCAGAAAGGCATCGAAGAGCAGATGCAGAACGGCGTACTGGCCGGTTATCCGCTGATTGGCCTGAAGGCCACGGTGTTCGATGGCTCGTACCACGATGTCGACTCCAACGAAATGGCTTTCAAGGTCGCAGCATCAATGGCCACCAAGCAACTGGCGCAAAAAGGCGGCGCGGTGCTGCTGGAGCCGGTGATGAAAGTCGAGGTGGTGACCCCCGAGGAGTACCAGGGCGACATCATGGGCGACCTGAGCCGCCGTCGCGGGATGATCCAGGAAGGCGACGAAACGCCGGCGGGCAAGGTGGTACGTGCCGAAGTGCCATTGGGCGAGATGTTCGGCTATTCCACGCAGATGCGCTCCATGACCCAGGGCCGGGCCAGCTACACCATGGAGTTCACCAAGTACGCTGAAGCGCCGGCGAGCATCAGTGAGGCGATTATCAAGAAACAAGGCTGATACGGCGACCGCTTCGCGGTCGATCGCCGGCAAGGCCGGCTCCCACAGGATAGCGGTGCACTCGAAACCTGTGGGAGCCGGCCTTGCCGGCGATGGGCCACATGCACTCCAGTACTGCATCCTGAAAAGCTGGGCCACCCCCAAGGGCCCGTCGCTGGCCCCGGGGCCGACAATTGAGTACACCCCTCGAGGGAGGCTGGCGGCTATGACCCTGCAGCGACCGCAAAACCCGATCCAGGCACCGGGCACGCCCTTGGCGCACTGGCAATCTTCCACGACCCTGCAAGCGGTGCCGGCCATCACCCACGATCAATTGGTGCCGCGTGGCAGCCGTCTGGTGGTGGTCGCCCCGCACCCGGATGACGAAGTGCTCGGTTGCGGCGGCGTGCTGGCCGGCATGCGTGGCCGCGAGCAGGATCTGCTGCTGATCTCGGTCAGCGACGGCGAAGCCAGCCATCCTGATTCGCGCCACTGGACCAGCGAACGCCTGCGCCAGCAACGCCCGCGGGAAAGCGCCGACGCCCTGCGCCGCCTGGGCCTGGACCTGACCCGGCTGAACTGGCTGCGCCTGGGCCTGGCTGACGGCGCCGTGGCCAATCATGAACGCTGGCTGGCCGAACGCCTGGTGCAACTGCTGCGCGCCAGCGACCGGGTACTGACCACTTGGCGCCTGGACGGCCACTGCGACCATGAAGCGGTCGGCCGCGCCTGTGCCCGCGCTTGCGAAACCGTCGGTGCGCGCTTGATCGAAGTGCCGATCTGGGCCTGGCACTGGGCCCGCCCCAGCGACCCGCGCCTGCCCTGGCAGCGCGCCCACAAGCTGTTCCTCGACCGCGCGGTGCTGGCCCTCAAGCAGCAGGCCGTCGCCGCCCACACCAGCCAGCTGCAGGCCGACGAGCAGACCCCGCCGGTCCTCGACCGCGAGGCCCTGGCACGCCTGCTGCAACCGTTCGAACTGGTGTTCACATGAGCGTATCGGCACGCTGTTTCGAGTAACGCATCAAACAAAGCGGCCTGCCCGGCGACTGGGGGACTGTCTCAACAACCTCGGCGACCCGGCTCGGGCATCGCCAGCCAGGCCTTGATGAAATCGATCCAGGCGCGAACCTTGCGCGGTACATGGCGGCTGGACGGATACAGGGCATACACGCTCTGCGCCGCGAAGCGGTACCCGGGCAGGCCGTCGAGCAACTGCCCGCTGGCCAGGTCATCGGCCACCAGCCAGTCAGGCAACAAGGCCACGCCCGCGCCCTGCAGGGCAAAGGCGCGCAGGATCGAGGCATTGTCGGCCACCAGCAACGGCGTGCCCTGCGGCGCGAACACTGCGCGGCGCCCCTTGTCGCCCAGCAGTTCCCAGCGATTGCTCTGCTCGAAACGGCTGTGCACCAGTTGCGCGACGTTAGCCAGATGCTCGGGGGCGTTGATCAGCTGAGCCCCATGAACCGCCAACAAGCTCGGCGCCAGCACCAGGCGCACGTTGTAGGTCGCCAGGCACACACCCCGATAATTGGAGTCCTGCGCCTGGCCCAGGCGAATGGCGACATCGAAGCGCTCGCGCACCAGGTCAACCTGCGCCGTATGGGTTTCCAGGCGCACGCTCAGCCCCGGGTGCAGCCGGCAGAACGCCTGCAGTGCCGGGGCGAGGACTTTCAGCCCGTACTCGACCGTGGAGGTAATCCGCAAGCTGCCCTGCAAGCCACTGTGTTCGGCGCGCGCCTCGTCGATGGCGATGCGCGCGTCTTCAACCACCTGCAGGCAGCGCTGGTAAAAGCGCTCACCGGCGTCAGTCAGGGCGATCCGGCGGGTGGTACGGGTCAGCAGGGTGACCCCCAGTTCAGCTTCCAACTGCTTGATGCTGAAGCTGACCGCAGCGCGGGTTTGCTGCAAGCGCTCGGCGGCCCCCGTGAAGGAGCCGGCCTGGACCACGGCGCAAAACAGTTCGAATCGGTCGAGGCTGACCATGCAATGCCTTCGCCATTGTCAAAATAATTAGACCAATCTGCCGGGCTTTTGCGTCTTATTCAAGCACCTGCAAGCCTCTAGACTGCGTTTTTCTCCGGCCCATCGAACTGCTCATGCCTTATCGTGCGAAAGTCACCCTGGTCTACCTGCTGGGTTTCACCCTTGACCTGCTCAACATGTTCGCCCTCAACGCCGCCTACCCGGCGCTGGGCCAGGAACTGCACGCCTCGGTGGCGCAACTGAGCTGGACCAGCAACCTGTATATGCTCGGCCTGACCCTGGTGATCCCGCTGGGCACCTGGTTGGCCGCGCGCCTGGGCGAGCGCCAGACGCTGCTGCTATCGCTGACGCTGTTCGGCCTGGGGTCGGCCCTTGCGGGCAGCGCCGGTTCGATCGAGAGCCTGCTCGCCTGGCGCCTGCTGCAAGGCCTCGGTGGCGGTCTGCTGATTCCGGTGGGCCAGGCCATGGCCTATCGCTTATATGCACCCGAGCAGCGCCACCACCTGACCTCGCTGGTGATGATGGTGGCCCTGCTGGTCCCGGCCGTGTCGCCGGCACTGGGTGGCGTGGTGGTCGATCAGGGTTCGTGGCGCTGGATCTTCTTGGCCATGCTGCCGCTGACCTTGATTGCAGGCGTACTGGTGCTGGCCTGGCTGCCTGCGAACCTGCCCTTGCCTGCCCCACAGCCAATGCTCGACCTGCGCCTGCTCGGCCAGCCGCTGCTGCGCACGGCAATGCTGATTTACCTGTGCGTGCCGGGCGTGTTCATCGGCGCCAACCTGGTGGCGGCGTTGTACCTGCAACAGCGCCTTGGGTTGAACGCCACAGCCACCGGCGCGCTGATGCTGCCCTGGGCGCTGGGCGCCTTGGGCGCCATTGCCGTTGTCCGCTGGCGCTTCAACCTGACCGGGCCCAAGCGCCTGCTGAGCGCCGGGATGTTGGTCCAGTGCGCGGCACTGTTGTGGCTGGCCTCGCCGTGGGTCGCTGCGCATCCGGCCTGGCTGGCGCTGATTTTCGCCCTGCTGGGCCTTGGCAGCAGCCTGTGCAGCAGCAGTGCGCAAAGCCTGGCGTTCCTGGCCATCGCGCCGGAGCAGATGGGCCAGGCCAGCGCCTTGTGGAACCTCAACCGGCAACTGAGCTTTTGCCTTGGTGTCGCCGTGCTCGGCGCCACGCTCAATCAACTGCTGCCGGCGCCGCACGCATTCGCGCACAGCTTCATCCTCGCTGCACTGCTGACCCTGCTGCCGCTGCCGATGGTATTCAAACTGCCCGGGGCTCGCGCCCTGGAGCTTTACACCAGCCCTACCTGAGCCCTGCCCATGAACCCAAACAACCCCGCATTCAAGGAAGTCATCGATGCCCACGTCGCCATCGAGCAATGGCTGTCGGGCAACGCCCCGGCTGACCAGTTCGACGCGCTGATGGCGCGTTTCAGCCGGCAATTCTCAATGATCACCCTGCCCGGCCAGGTGATCGATTACCAAGGCCTGCACGGTGTGTTTCAGCACGCCTATGGCAAGCGTGCGGGCCTGGAAATCGGCATCGATGAGCTGCAGTTGATCGCCAAAGGCCCGAACCTGTCGGTGGTCAGCTATCGCGAGTGGCAGGCCGACGCGGCAGGCAACCGCTCAGTACGGCGCTCGACCGTGGTCTTCGAACACAACACCGATGGCGCTCTGCGCTGGCGCCATCTGCATGAAACGCCAGTAGCGGCTTGATCAGGCTGTGTTGCACGGCGTCTGGCCCCAGCCATCAGCTGGCCCTGGAAAAAACCCAATCGATCCAGGAAAAGGCATTTGCCCAGCAGATGATCAAGGATCACACTAAAGCTGATCGGCACCTGCTCGATCTTGCCAGGCAACCTGGCTTCAGCGTCCCGGATGACGCCGCCCTCGCTAGCAAGGCGCGCAAGATGATGTTGCAGGTGCAGGACATGGCCAAGCAACTGCAGAACGCGCACTGCAAGAACTGAAGGAGGCTCCTGGTATGAGAAAGGTCAGCCCAGCCTGCCCGACCTGTGTGCAGATCGACTTCGTCCAGGACACGCTGTTCGGCCCCGTCGCCCACAGCGCCGAATGTGAAGTACAACTGGCACCGCTTAACATCAATGGCCTGCCTGGATTGCGCATGCAGGTACAGGCGCCCGTACCCGACAAGCTTGAGCGTTCGCACAGCGTCGCGTTTGTCTGGGAAGGCCGCACCTATCGCGGGATTGTCCAGTATCACCGGCGCTGCGAAGACGGCGGCTTGCAGTTGCAGCTGGAACTGCAATAACACGGCAAGGCCGGCTACCACAGGCCTGTGGCAGCTGGCTGGCCAGCGATGAAGGCCGTTCAGCCAAGCGCTATCTCGAGCAAAAAAATGAACCCCCAACGCAGGCCAGGTCTCCATAGAACAGGGAGAGGTGTTTTCTACTCTGCTCACCCTCGGAGGTCACCATGAGTACCCATCTGGTTCAACTCTTCACCCACCCCGACGACGCCTGGATGGAAATTCGCCGGGAAGAAGAACTGCACCCGCGTCACTACCTGCCGCACCTGCTGCTGATGGCGCTGATTCCCGCCCTGTGCCTGTTCATTGGCACCACCAGCATTGGCTGGAGCCTGGCCGGCACCGAGCGGGTACGCCTGAGTGTGACCAGCGCCGCCGAGCTGGGCGTGCTGCTGTATGCCAGCAGCGTGCTCGGGCTGATGATCATGGGCGGGTTCATTCGCTGGATGTCACGCACCTTCGATGCACGTCCTACGCTCAACCAGTGCATCGGTTTTGCCGCCTACACCGCTACACCATACTTCGTCGCCGGTGTCGCCGGGCTCTACCCCGGACGCTGGCTGGCGCTGATCGTGCTGGCCGTGGCATCGGCCTATGCGACCTTTCTGCTCTACATTGGCCTGCCGACCTTCCTGCGCCTGCGCAAGGAAGACGGTCTGCTGTATTCGACCAGTGTCTGGACGGTGGGGTTGCTGGTGCTGGTGACCATCCTGGTGTCGATGATCCTGTTCTGGTTCAGCGTGCTCAGCCCTGAATACCTGCGCCCGGCCAGCCTTGGCTGAGCGGGCAACAGGGCAGAGTCTTCAGACCATCGCTTGGGGCGTGAGGGGAATATGACTACGCCCCAGGCGCTGTTCTTCACGCACCTGGGCAACCAGGGCGGCCAGCTCATGGCAGGTGGTAAGGCTGTGCACATGGATACCGGTGACGGTCAGGCACTCGCCGAGGGTATCGCCCTGCCCCAGTTGAAGGGTCAGATGCTCACCATCGATGCAGGACGCGACGCACCGGTCAGGCAGAAATGCCTGTTCGATCAAATGGCACAGCTCAAGCGTAGAAACACCAATCAGTGACATGATTCGATCCTCGTGTCGCAAGGCCCGACTTTGAGTTAGTACCCGGCCAGCCCTCGATGCCAATTGTAATTGCTGATGCCACGCCTTCACCCCATACACGGCGGCAATGATCGATCGCAGGAGCCGCTCGGCTGTCGTTCAAAGGTTGGGTCAGCTCAGCGACGCCCACAAGTGCTGGGCGGCATAGGCACGCCATGGGCGCCAGGCCTGAGCGCGCTGTGCCAGTTGCGCCTCGGGGCCTTCCAGCAGGCGCAAGGCCTTGATCAGGGCTACATCCCCCAGCGGCAAGGCATCGGCCGCGCCCATCTGGCGCAGGGCCAGGTAGTGGGCGCTCCACGGGCCGATACCGCGCAAACGGCACAGGCGCTGGACCCAGGCCTCCAGGTCACGGTCCGGGCCGAACAACTGCGGGTCCTCCCGCAGAGCCCGGGCCAGGGTCGACAAGGTCGCGGCCCGGGAGCGCGGCATACCCAGGCCACTTAAGTCGACGTCAACAATGGCCTCGGCCCTGGGGAACACATGGGTCAAGCCGGGCAACTGCGGCACATGCGCGGGGAGTCGCTGGCCGTAGCCCGCCACCATCCGCCCGGCCAGGGTGATGGCCCCGGCCACGCTGATCTGCTGGCCCAGCACGGTACGCATGGCTTGCTCGAACGCGTCCCAGCCGCGCGGCACACGCAGCCCCGGACGCAGGTTGATCAGTTGCGCCATCAACGGGTCGCGACTGAGCTGCGCCTGGATCTTGTGCGGTTCGGCATCCAGGTCAAACACCCGTCGGACCCTGGCCAGCACACCTGGCAGCGCTCGCGCAGAGGCGCCGAACACGGTGACTTTCAGCCGCTGCCCACGCGCCTGAGACACCTGGACGATGCCCTGGCCCTGGACAAGATCAAAACTGCGCGCATACACCCCCGCCACGACCGTCTCGACTCCGGTGATCGCCCGCGCGGCAAGAAACCCCAGCAGCGACGGCCAGTGCAACGGTGGCTGATAGGGCAGCCAGAAGCTGATGACGCTGCCCGGCCGCACGGTGCGACGATGGCCAGCCAAGGTGGGAGATTTCATGCGCCGATCATCACCTGCGCAAACCTCACGACGCCAGAGGTTTCGCAGAATTTCGGCGCCCCAAAGGTCTGCCCTTCAGGGGGATGTCGATACGACGACGGCCGGGCTACGCTAGCGCCCGGCCGCCGATCAGTGCACGGCGTTACTTGCCGTTGGTGAGGGTGTTGTAGCTGGTCATCAGGTTACGGTAGTCGGGGATGTGGTTGGAGAACAAGGTACCCAGGCCTTCGATGTCGTTGCGCCAGTCGCGGTGCAGCTCACAGGCCAGGCCGAACCAGGTCATCAACTGCGCGCCGGCTTGCGACATACGGTTCCAGGCCGAGTCGCGGGTCAGCTCGTTGAACGTACCGGAAGCATCGGTGACCACGAACACGTCAAAACCTTCTTCCAGGGCCGACAGCGCCGGGAAGGCCACACACACTTCAGTCACCACCCCGGCAATGATCAGTTGCTTCTTGCCGGTGGCCTTGACCGCCTTGACGAAGTCTTCGTTGTCCCAGGCGTTGATCTGCCCGGGGCGGGCGATGTACGGCGCCTCGGGGAACTGCGCCTTGAGCTCGGGCACCAGCGGGCCATTGGGGCCGGTTTCAAAGCTGGTGGTGAGGATGATCGGCAGCTTGAAGTACTTGGCCAGGTCGCCAACGGCCAGCACGTTGTTCTTGAAGCGATCCGGGTCGATGTCTCGAACCAGCGACAGCAGGCCGGTCTGGTGGTCGACCAGCAGGACGGCAGCGTTGTTCTTGTCCAGACGGACGTAGGGCTTGGTCATGGTCTTACTCCTTGCGTTGAGACGCCGGTGCCGGGCACCGGACATGAGGGATCAGCGTTGGGAATCGAGCAGTTCGTTGTCGCGGGCCACCTGTTGCGCCTTGAGGTAGCTTTCGATCAGCAATTGGTAATGCGGGAACACAGAACTGTAGGCTTCGGCCCACTGCTGGGCGTCTTCGCGGTTCCAGGTGCGCTGGACTTCCGAGCACACCGCGGCGGTGTCCATCGGCACCACACCGGCCTGCATGATGCGCGCCAGGGTGATTTCCTGGGCCATCTTCGAATAGGTGCCGCTGGCATCGATCACCGCAAATACTTTATAGCCGGCATTGACCGCACTGATGCTCGGAAAGGCCATGCACACGCTGGTGATGGTGCCGGCGATGATCAGGGTCTTGCGTCCGGTCTTCTCTACGGCGGCAACGAATTCAGGATTGTCCCAGGCGTTGATTTCACCTTTGCGTGCCACGTACTGGGCGTGCGGCGCGGCTTCGTGGATTTGCGGGATCAACGGGCCGTTGGGGCCCTGCGGCACGGAAGCGGTGGTGATGACCGGGATCTTGGCGAGCGATGCGATCTTGGCCAGGGTGATGGCATTGGCCCGCAGCTCGGTCATGGGCATGTCCTTGACCGTCTGGAACAGGCCGCTCTGATGGTCGATCAGCAGCATCGCAGCGTCATCGGGGTCAATGCGCGGGACCTGGCCGTTGAAGTTGGCAACGTTGGCAAATGTACTCATGGCATATTCTCCTTCGGGTTTATGAGACTAGTTGTGGTGACGCGGCCCGGCCTGCCCGCTCATCTGGCCGAAGCGCCCGGCACGAAAATCGTCGAAGGCCTCGGCGATTTCGGCATCGCTGTTCATCACGAACGGGCCGTAACCGACAATCGGCTCGTCCAGCGGCTCGCCACTCAGTAGCAGCACCGATACATCGCTTTGTGCTTCAAGCAGTAGCTCGTCACCGGCGCGGTCGAACAGCACCAGTTGCGCGGCACCGACCTGGCGCTCGCCGTTGACCAGCAACTGGCCACGCAACACCACCAGCGCCGTGCTGCGCCCGGCGGCGCTAGGCAGGCGTAGCGGCGCGCCGGCCTTCAGTTGCAGGTCCCAGACATCCATGGGCGTAAAGGTCTGCGCCGGGCCCTGATGGCCACGGAACGCACCGGCAATCACCCGCAAGGTGCCAGCGCCGTTACCCAGCGGCACCAGTGGGATGTCAGTGCTGAGCAGGGTCTGGTAACCGGCCGGCGCCGATTTGTCCTTGGCCGGCAGGTTGACCCACAGCTGGACCATCTCCAGGGTGCCACCCTTGGCGGCGAAGGCTGGCGAGTGGAACTCCTCGTGGAGAATCCCGCCGGCAGCGGTCATCCACTGCACATCGCCCGGGCCGATCAGGCCGCCGGCACCCGTGGAGTCGCGGTGCTCCAGTTCTCCCTGGTAAACGATGGTCACGGTTTCGAAACCGCGATGAGGATGCTGGCCGACCCCGCGACGTGCGGTGGTCGGGGTGAAGTCGTGGGGGCCGGCATAGTCCAGCAGCAGGAACGGGCTGATGTGCTGGGCCAGGTTATCGTAGGTAAACAGGCTACGGACCGGGAAGCCATCACCCACCCAATGCGGGTGCGGGCTGCTGTAGACGCCTTGGATCTTTTTCATCAGATGCCTCCTCTCGTGCATGGCTATAACCATACGAGCGCAACGACATCGGCGGTAGATCGGTTAAACTGCCCTCAGCGTTCCATTTGGAGAACACTGGTGGAAGACCTCAACGACCTTTACTACTTTGCCCAGGTGGTCGATCACGGCGGCTTTGCCCCCGCCGGCCGCGCCCTGGACATGCCCAAGTCCAAGCTCAGCCGGCGCATTGCCGGGCTGGAAGAACGCCTGGGCGTGCGCCTGATCCAGCGCTCGACCCGGCATTTTTCAGTGACCGAAATCGGCCAGGCCTACTATCGCCATTGCCTGGCCATGCTGGTCGAAGCCGAGGGCGCCGCCGAACTGATCGAGCGCAACCGTGCCGAACCCCAGGGCATTGTGCGCTTGAGTTGCCCGACGGCGCTGCTGGATTTCTGGGTGGGGGCCATGCTCACCCGCTTCATGGTCCAGTGTCCGCTGGTGCAGTTGTATATCGAAAGCACCAACCGTCAGGTCGACCTGATCCAGGAAGGCATCGACATCGCCCTGCGTGTGCGCGTACCGCCGCTGGAAAGCAGCGACCTGGTGATGAAGGTATTGGCGCGCAGCACCCAGTACCTGGTCGCGGCGCCGTCAGTGCTTGAGCGCCTGCCGCAGCGGCCGGTGCCTGCCGACCTCAGCAGCCTGCCCAGCCTGCATTGGGGCTATCCGCAGCGCGACTATCACTGGCACCTGCTCGGCCCCGACGGCGCCCGCGCCAGCCTGCGGCACAACCCGCGGCTGGTGACCGATGACCTGGTGGTATTGCGCCAGGCCGCCGTGGCCGGCGTGGGTGTGGTGCACCTGCCGCTGGTGGTGATTCGCGAAGAACTCGAAGCCGGCCGGCTGGTGCAAGCCACGCCGAACTGGGCACCGGAGTGCGGCGTGGTGCATGCGGTGTTTGCCTCGCGCCGCGGATTGCTGCCGTCGGTGCGCAGCTTGCTGGATTTTCTCGCGGCGGAGTTCGAGGCCAGTGATATAGCGTAAGGGGATGTCCGCTATTTCCTTATGGCGTTGGAAACGAGCAACCCAGACGTTTGAGCGTTTCGCTCATCCAAAACGGCAAATGACCGTTGCGCTTTTGTAGATACGTCAGGAATTCCGTACGCCATTCGGAGGGTGCGTCGTCTGCACCCAGAAAATGTTCAGCCAATGCCGATATCAAGAAATAGCCTGTTTTCCACGCATGTTGATCAGCACGATTAAGGCTTTCCCAATGCTCGAAAGCGCTTTGCAAATGCGCCTGATCGGGAACCGCTATCGCACACAACCACAAGCGCTGAAAAGCAATACCTTGAGCCTCGGGATGCGTTTCCATTTCCAAAGGTTTTCTCGCTTCGGCATACAGGTCCTGGCCGGAGTCCAGCCAGCGCCACATGGCCACTAACAATCGACATTTCTCTCGTTCGATGCCGTGCCGATACAGCAGATGAGCTTCATTCAGCCCTTGATAGCCCTTCAACGCAACGTCGCCCACCTCAAGCGCCTTGGCAATATCACCATGCTCGCCGAGAATCAACGAGTAGCTGTACCCCGCGTCAGCCAGATCAATTGTGAAGCGCTCAGGTTTGGCCTCCGCCAGCCTGGAGGCAATCGAATGCCCTTCTTCGATATACGAAATGGCCTCTTCCATGTCGCCCTGCTGCGACAACCGATTGGCATAATTATTCAGTGCGATAACCCAGTCCGGATCATCAGGGTATCCGCGGCATTCGATAAGCTGACGGTAAGACTCCAATGAACATTTGGCGGTCTGAAGGGCATCTTCATCGCATCCGTTGTTCCCCAACAAATTACTGTAACGATTGTACGCAATCCCCATATTTTTATGGTACTGCGAACTGTTGGCCTGGCTGGCACTTCGATGCAGTTCCAAGGACTGCTTGACGTAGTCAATGGCCTTGTCGCCCTGCCCGCACTCATCCAGTCGCAGTGCATACAAGCCAAGCACCTTTGCCCGTTGCTGTACCATGATCGTGCGATGCTTGCGAACCAACACCAGCGCTTCCTCAATCGCGGACATGGCACTGTCCGACATGCCAAACTCGGCACGATGCTGAGAGATGTCGCAAAGAAGGTCTATCAGGGTCGGGGTATGCCTTGGATCTCGCTGAGCAATGGATCGCGAGACACTCAATGCCTGCTCCATTGTGTCCTTCGCCACCACCGACTGACCAATGTAGCGAAGCGTTTTCGAGTGCCATTTCAAGGCGGACGACCGTGCAACATCGCCCTTACGTCCAGCCTTGTCATTTTTGTCACTAAAGTGTCCGACCAGCACTTCCCCTACCTGCTGGCGCAATCCAAGTAACGCGATCATTTCAACCTGTAATTTGTCCTTCAACGCACCGGCCACTTGTATTTTTCGCTTAGGACTCATCTGCGAAAAAATACCTTCCAGGATGCCAGGCAGTGGGCTGCGGGTTTCCAGACAAACAGCAATCCACCCGTCCATGGTGGCTGAAAACTGCCGATCAATCACCTCAGACACCGCAGGCGCAAGATCCTCCCGATAGCGCAGCATCCGTGCAACAACCGTTAATGCAGAACGTACCTGGCTGCCGCTGCCCTCGGCCAGCACGCGCTCGAACACAGAACCGCCGTGCTCCAGCAATACTTTCGCCACCAGCGCTTCTCCCAACAAGTCAGGGCGCAGTGCTTGCAGCCCTTGTCGATCAGGATAGAGCGGGGTCAAGACATCGTAGAGACGCTTAAGGTTGGCGCGTTCCTCAGCTTTCAAATCGAGAATATCATCGAGTACCCGAGCGGTCGGTATGCCACTGACTAGCGTCGACAAGGTCATCAGCATTGTCGCTTGACGGAGCGACTGGACGTCCGCCAACCCCTGTGCTGCCAAGGTCTTCTGCCAATATTCCGACTCATGGTTGAGCACCGCCCTGGGCAATCCCTCGGCTGACTTTGCAGACTCCCCTCGCAACGTCATCAGCGCCGCCATCTGGATGAACAACGGCCGATCAAAATGGTCGGCTTCAAGATTGGGCTGAAGATCAACTGCGCCGATGTTCAAATGCTGAGCAAATGCCAGCGAGGCTTCCTGATACGCGCGCTGACGACTGGCCACAGACTCATGAAGCATAGGTAGTTGATAAGGGCCGCTCGTTTGCGACCCGCTAAGCACGCCTTCACACTCGCTGTCGTGTTCTGGCAGCCGCCGCCACCATTCGCCGCCATCTCGGGCAAGAAGCAGTATACGTATCGGCTGTTCGAACCGACCGTTGTGCAAGATTTTAATCAGTGCCAGCAATACGTCCTGTCGGGTTTCGGCATAGTCGATCACAATCAGCGAAGGTTGCTTGGCAGCCTTCAGCTGATCAGCCACCCGGGCCATGCTGCTGGCGGTAAACTCGCTGGACAGTATGCCGCTGAGCCAGCCACTCTCCCGCAAGCGCTTACACAACTCTAATGCCAGGCGGGTTTTCCCCACCCCTCCAGCACCGGTGAGTAGCCTGATTGCCAATGAATGGGTGGGGGCCTTGACCCAGTCCAACTGAAGCTTCAAGAACGGCTCGCGATCTTTGTCAAAAGGCACCACAGCCGCTTCCGCGCGCAGCAGTTGGCTATCGCTGTGGCCCATTGCGGCGCTCGATCGGCCAGGGCAACTGAGCCAGTCAAATTCAAGTGGCGTTTGCGCCGCTGTGGACACGCTGGGAACTGATGTAGTTGCCGATTCAGAAATGTCCCAACCCAATGCGTTCGCACAGGCTCTGGCACACGCGGTCCAGGTAAACTCAGCTGCCAGCGCCTCACGCAAACTAGCGGCCTGCCTGCGCTTGGACGAATCATTGCCGACCACATTCAACGCGCCGACCAACTGTTGTATGTCCTGCTCCTTGTAAAAAGGATCGATATTGCTACCCCGCACATCGATAGACGTTACATGCCCCTTGTACAAACCTTCCTGCCATTCCTCCAGCATCTGGTAAGCACCACTTTTGTCGCTGATGACAACTGGCACACCCGCCGCGATAGCTTCCCAGGCAACCAAGCCGAAGCCTTCATGCCAGGACGGCATCATCGCCACACTGGCGTTGCGGATATCCGTGAACAACGCCTTGCGATCTGTGGTAAATGGCAGCGCCTTAAGGTTGTACGCACGGTCCGCGTGCTGCTCGGCGAAGCAGCGCAGTTCAAGTTCTGCTTCGGCGATCTGTTCACTTTCGCTTTTTTCGAAGTCGACGCCACGCAGCAACAAGCTCGGCTGCCTTTTGGCAAGGAACACGTTGTCCAGATGAGGCGTGGTGTCCGCGACTCGTATGGCCTGGGAGAAAGCTGCGACCCCCAGATGAGCCTGTTTGATCTTGCGCGCGTCCTCACTCAAGCGCCCACTCAGGATCGCTTTGAAATTACGCGGCGCCGCTCCTTTCGCATCAATTTCCGGCAACCCGGGCACCAGCATCGCAACGGCGCCGTCTTCGCGCAGATCGAGAAGCGCATCTCTTAACAGTGGGCCTACGGCCATGACCACATCGGCAGATTGAAACAACGCCCGCTGCTGATCCTCCTTACCGCGAGCATCCACGCTGTTTTCCGCGAACGCTTCATAATGGCTGTAACTCATGTGGTGGATCAGCGCCGACCGCCCCTTCCATTCGCGCGCCGCAGCCACGGCGATGTCCCCGGTAATACGATCATGGCCCAGCCAGACCGTATCCTTCCCCAAGCTCACTTTTTTAGCATCAAGCGCGTTGCGTACGTTCGATTTCAGCTCGTGAGAAAAATGCTTCTGCCCTTCCAGTCCGAGCGAAATCAGGCGAACCTGCTTGTTTGCCGCATCGACAACATCCTCGTCGTTTGCCCAGAGCACGACGCAGACAGTTTCGACTTGCCGGCAGCACAAGGTGGCAAACGCCCCCAACAGGTCATAGTTGAAACTGTTTATACCGCCGAAACGGGTTCCCCAACTGGTGGCGAAACTGACGAGGGTGTTGAGCGCCTGGGCCATGCGTAACTCTTGATTCAGATAGAAGGACCCATCAATAATGGCATTTTAGAACCTTGGATCCAACAACTATGCCACCTTCGGGTCAGCGGATGAATGCCTACCACCGTGACTAACCCGCCCATCCTCACCCTGGCCGAAAACTACCGCCACGGCGAACGCATCGCTGCCCATTGCCACAACCGCGCACAGTTGATCCACGCCTTGAGCGGGGTCATCACGGTCAACTCGCTGCAGGGCAGTTGGGTGGTGCCGCCAGGGCGTGGTGTGTGGGTGCCGACGGCGGTCGAACACGACCTGAAGATGGCCGGCGCGGTACGCATGCGTACCCTGTTCATCGACCCACAAGCGCGCACGGATCTGCCCCAGGGCTGCCAGGTGATCGACATCTCGCCGCTGCTGCGCCAGTTGATCATCAGCGCCATGGACATTCCCGCCGACTACCCGCGCGCAGGTCGCGACGAGCGGGTCATGCAATTGATCCTCGATGAGATCCGCGTGCTGCCGATCATGGCCCTGCACGTGCCCACCCCCCGCGATCCGCAACTGGCCGAGCTGTGCCAGGCCCTGCGGGATGCGCCCAGTGAAGACTGGAACCTTGCGCGCGCCGCCCGCCTGATCGGCACCAGCGCCCGCACCCTGACCCGCGCCTTTCAGCGTGAAACCGGCTTGAGCTTCATCCAGTGGCTGCGACGCATGCGCCTGTTGGCCAGCCTCGACTCGCTGGCCGCCGGGCATCCCATCCTCGATGTGGCGCTGGACCTGGGCTACGACAGCCCCAGCGCCTTCAGCGCCATGTTCCGCCGCACCCTGGGGGTATCGCCCTCAGCCTATTTCGGCAAAGCCCAGGCCTATGGCACGGCGCAGCCGGACTGATCAGCCGTCTGTCTGACGCAGCAGCAACGAGGCCAGGGCGCAGGCGGCCAAGGCCAGGCACGACAGGTAGAAGGCATCCGAATAAGCCATCAGGTTAGCCTGCTGGCGCACGCTATGATCGATCAGGCTCAGCGTCTGCATCACCTGCGGCGCCTGCACATCGACCAGCCCGCGCGGCAGACGCTGCTGCAAGGCGCCGTCGAACATCGTCACCGCCTCGCCGATACGCTCGGAATGAAAGCGCTCACGCTGGGACACCAACTGCGTGAGCAACGCCGTGCCCACCGCGCCGCCGAGGTTGCGCAGCATCGAGATCAGCGCCGAGGCCGAACCCGCCTGGGCCTTGTCCAGGCCTTTGACCGCCAGCACCGAGAGCGCCACCATGATCAGCGGCTGGCCGAGGCCGCGCACCACGGTAGAGGGGATGATCACGTTGGCGGCGGCATCGTCCGACAAATGCGCCCCCAGCCAACACCCCAAGGCCATGATCGCAAAGCCGCTGGCCACTAGCAGCTTGGCATTGAGCCAGCGCATCAGCCGCGGTAGCAATGGCGCCAGCAGCAACTGGACCAGGCCATAGGCGATCAGGCTGATGCCGATCTCGCGGGCGTTGTAACCCTGCACCAGCGACAGGTAGTTGGGCACCAGAAACACCAGGCCGAACGTCGCCGCACCGAACACCGCCATGGCCAGGCTGGCGACGCCAAAGTTGTAACTGGCCAGTAGGCGCAGGTTGATAAAGGGCCGCTCACCCCACAACTGCCGGTGGATGAACAGCACCAGGGCGACACCTGCAAACAGGCTGAAACCGATGATGAACGAGGAGTCGAACCAGTCCTTGCGTCCGCCCTCCTCCAGGACGATCTGCAACGCCCCCAGGCCCAGGGCCATGGCGGCGATGCCCAGCCAGTCAGCCTGGCGCAGTTTACTGCGGTCACCGGCCTGAGCGCCGATCGACCAGGCCACCGCTGCGATCAGCGCCACGCCCGGCAGCAACTGTAGAAGGAAGATCCAGCGCCATGAGTACGCGTCGGTGAGCCAGCCGCCAATCGATGGCCCGGCCGCCTGGGCAACGCTGTTGGACAGGCTGAACAAGGCCATGCCCAGCGGGATCTTGCTGGCCGGCAGTTCGGTGATGATCAGCTGCATCGACAGCGGGATCAGCACCGCCCCGGAGGCGCCCTGAATCACCCGGAGGGCGATCATCGCCTGCAGGCTCGGCGCCAGGGCGCAACTGACCGAACTGAGCAGAAACACCACCGAGCCCACCAGCATCACCCGGCGCAGGGAGAACACCTGCACCAGCCAGGCAGTGAGCGGGATCATGCTGATTTCCGCGACCAGGTAGGCCGTGGAGATCCACGAGCCTTCCTCGAAGCTGGCCCCCAGCGCGCCTTCGATCTCCGGCAAGGCGGCGCTGGTGACATGCACGTTCATCCCGGCCATGAAGCAGCCGAACAGGCCGCCGATCACCGCCACCCAGGCGCGCAGCGAGACCTTGTCTTCAGCGGCCATGATCGGCCTCCCGGGTATCGACCGTGGCGATCACCGACATGCCCGGCAGCAGTTGCGCTTCACCGGCGGCCGGCGGATCGAGCTGGATGCGCACCGGGAAGCGCTGGACGATCTTGGTGAAGTTGCCGGTGGCGTTGTCTGGCGGCAACAGCGCGAACACCGCACCGGAGCCGGGCGACACGCTGTCGACCGTGCCCTGCCAGTGGCGGCCGAAGGTGTCGACCTCAAGCCTGACCCGCTGGCCGGGGCGCAGGTGCTCAAGCTGGGTTTCCTTGTAGTTGGCGACCACATAGGCCTGGGCCACCGGCACCACTGCCAGCAACGGCAAACCGGGGGTGACGTACTGCTGCTGGCGCACCTTGCGCTGGCCGATCACGCCATCGAAAGGTGCGCGGATTTCGGTGTCGGCCAAGGCGTTCTCGGCCAGGCCCAGCTCGGCCTCGGCCTGTTCGAGCGCGGCCTGGCGTGCGGCCAGATCGGCCTGCGCCTGTTGCCGTTGGCTGCTCAGTACCTGCTGCCGCGCCTGCTGACGCTCAAGCTCGGCGGCGGCCGCGCGTACCAGCGCTTGAGCCTTGACCCGGCTGGCGGTGGCGCTTTCCAGGCGCTGGGCACTGGCGGCCTGTTGCCCGGCCAATTGCCGGTAGCGCTGCCAGTCAAGCTGCGCACGCCGCGCTTCGCCTGCACAGGCGGCATGCTCGGCCTGGGCGCGGGCGATGGCCTGGCGTTGCTCGTCCAGTTGCGCAGCGAAGGTCCTCAGGCGCGCCTGTTGTGCCTGCACGGCCGCGGCGCTGGCGGCCTGTTGCGCGCGGGCCTGGCGCAGGCGCTGCTGGTAGTCGCGGGCATCCAGGCGCACCAGCACATCGCCGGCCTTGACCCTGGCATTGTCGGCCACCCGCACCTCGGCCACATAACCTGCCAGCCGCGCGCTGACCGGCGCCCAGTCGGCGCGCACGTAGGCATCATCGGTCTGTTCGAAAAAGCGTGCGCTGCTCCACCAGTAACCGCCATAGGCCAGCACGGCCAACAGCCCGGCGGTGCCCAGCGCAAAGCGGGCGTGCCGGCGGCGGGTCAATTGCGCGCCGACAAGCTGCGGATCGGGGGTAACGACTTGGTTCATGGGTGGGCTCCGGTGTGCAAGGCAAGGGATTGAGGAGTGTCGGCACGCTGCCAGCCGCCACCGAGGGCACGGAACAGCTCGACCTGGCGCTCCAACAGGCGCAAGTCGGCTTCGGCCAGCTCGGCCTGCTGGCGGACCAGGGTGCGTTGACTGTCGAGCAGCGCCAGGCCATCCACGGCGCCAGCGTCCAGGTTCAGCCGGACAAGCTCGAAGGCGCGCTGGCTCTGGGCGGTGGCGCGGGCCAGGGCCGCGCGCTGCTGGCGTTCGCCGGCATACAGCGCCAAGGCCTGCTCGACATCGCGCAAAGCCCCCAGCACCACGCTGTCGAAGCGCGCCAGTGCGCCGTCGCTGCTCGCGTGTGCTTGCTCGACCCGGGCATGGGCCTGCGCGCGGTTGGGAAAGCGCCAACTGATCATGGGGCCGATGGCAAAGGTCAGCGCCTTGCTGTCGCCCATGGCGCCGAAGGTGGCCGCTGAAGACTCCAGCGCCGCGCCAAACTGCACCTGCGGATACAGCTGCGCTTTGGCCGTGTCGATCCGTGCCCGCGCGGCGAACAACTGGCGTTCGGCCTGGCGGATGTCCGGGCGGCGTTGCAACAGGCTCCAGGCATCGCCCACTGGCAATGGCCGGGCAATGCTGGGCAGGCGCTGGCAATGGCTGGCCTGTTGATCCAGGTGCTGCGGCGGCTGGCCACTGAGTACCGCCAGCTCGAACAAGACGGCCTGGCGCTGGCCCTGCAACCGGGGCAACAGTGCCCGGGTCTGCTCCAGCAGGCTTTGCTGGCGGCTGATGTCCAGCGCCGTGAGGACCCCGGCGGCCTGTTGCTGACGCGTCAGGGCCAGGCTGCCTTGCAGCAACGCCACTGATTGAAGCTGCACCTCGCGGCGAGCGCCGAGGGCGCACACGCGCAAGTAGGCGCGTGTGGTTTGGGCCGCCACGTTGACCCGCAGCCCATCACGGGCAGCCTGCGCCGCCTCGGCATCGGCGCGCGCGGCCACGATGCTGGCGGCAACCCGGCCCCACAGGTCAAGTTCGTAGTCCAGGCCAAATTGCGCTTCATGCTGCCACTGGCTGTCAGCATGGCGGTCGCTGGCTTGTGCCAGGGTCTGGTCATCACCATCGCGGCCATAGCGATAGCCATACCCCAGCCGCGTCGTTGGCCAGCGGCCGGCGGCGGCGCTGCGCAAGCCACCGAGCAATACCTGCACATTAGCCTGGGCAGCGGCCAGCTCGCGGTTATGCGCAAGGGCGGCTTGCACCAGCCGATCCAGCTGCGGGTCGTGGTACAGCGACCACCAATCCTGCGGCAACGTCTGCGCATGCGTGCCGGCGGTACGGCTCAGTTCGACGTCAGGCCGCGGTGCCGGTGCCAACGCCCGGCCCTCGTCAAATTGGCTACACGCCCCGCTCAGTAACATGCCTGCGCACAGCAACGGCCAACGCGCCTGTCCCATGCTGCCTCTCCTGTTGTTGTCTGTGGAGGGGCAGCTTAGGGAATGGCGCGTTGTCGTTCGCTCGTGATCAGGCCATCTATCGTCGCAAAATGGACAACGACTAGATCACTTCAACAGAAAGGTCTCGACCTGCTCGCAGCACGCCGCCGGGTCTTCCTGCATGAAGCAGTGTCCGCCCGGCACCTGGCTGGCAGTGACATGGTCGTTGGTCTGGGCCCAGCGCTGCACCGACTGCGGCACGAAGGGATAGGTGGACTGGCCATAAAGCACCAGGCTCGGGGTTGTCACCTGGGTCAGCGAAGCCCACATGCGCCGCGGGAAGGAGCTGAAGATTTCCACCTCACGGCTGGGCCGGCACTTGAGCACCACGCCTTCGCCGCAATCGCCGATGGCGTGTTCGATATAGGCCTGCAACGCCGAATCGCTCCAGCCCTTGAAGATCCCCCGCCCCTCCAGCGACGCCCGCGCCGCGCTGCGGTCCGGCCAGTGGCTGCGGCGGGTAGCGGCCTTGCGTGCCAGGGCATGTCGACGGTGCAGGCCAACCAGGGCGGCGGCGCCCATGATGCCCATCATCGCGCGGGTGAACAGCACCGGATCGAGCAGCACCGCGCGCTGGAACAACTGCGGTTGCTGCGCCAGCATCAAGCCGGTCAGTACCCCGCCAAAGCTGTGGCCGACGGCAAACCGCGGCACCTCGCCGTATTCGCCACGCCCGGCCTCGAAGGCTTCGATGGCCAGCTGCGCGCTGCGGTTCCAGCCGGCGAACGGGCCACCATGATCACTGTCGCCATGGCCCTGGACATCGCACAGCCACAGGTCGAACCGCTCGGCCAGGCGCGCCAGCAATGGCTGGTAGGCCAGGCAGCAAAAACCGTTGCCGTGGAGAAAATGCAGCAACGGTTTGCCACTGGCTGGGGAGCGCCAGCCGCGCAGGGTGAAGCCAGCACTTGTGTCATGGGACCAGGGAATCAACTGCATGTGCCAGCGCACTCATGTCAGGAAAAGCTCGATTCTACAAACAGCAAGGGGTACAGGGATATCACCAGCAGCGCCGCCATCAACAGATTGAACAGCATCAGCCAGCGCGGGTTCTGCAGCACCGTGCGCAAGGCGCTGCCGAACATCACCCAGACGCACACGCTGGGCAGGTTGACCAGGGCGAACACGGAGGCAATGACGATGACGTTGGTGACGTAACCCTGGGCCGGGGTGTAGGTGGTAATCGCGCCCACAGCCATGACCCAGGCTTTCGGGTTGACCCACTGAAAAGCCGCCGCGCCCCAGAAGCCCAAGGGCTTGCGGCTCTCGGGATTGCTGACCGACAGCGGCCCGGAGGTGGCGATCTTGTACGCCAGGTACAGCAGGTAGGCGGCGCCGACATAGCGCAGCACGGTGTAGATCGGCGGGTAGGCCTTGAACACCTCGCCCAGGCCGAAACCCACCGCCAGGACCATGACCATGAAGCCCACGCTGATGCCCAGCGCATGGGGAATCGAACGGCGCACGCCGAAGTTCACCCCGGAGGCCAGCAACATGGTGTTGTTGGGCCCCGGGGTGATCGAGGAGACAAAGGCGAACAACACGAAGGCAGTGATCAGGTCCAGTGAGCCGAGCATGGCAGGCATCCAGTTTTTTTATTGGCTGTACTGACACTAACGGAGTCCTGATCCACCTCGACCATACAGTTAGTGAAAATAATGCCGCTACACTTGACTGTCCTGCTCCACCAGCGCCTCGACGACGAACTCCAGGCGGTCCTGGCCAAAGAACATCTGCTCGCCGACAAAACAGGTGGGCGCGCCAAACACGCCACGGCGCACGGCTTCCTCGGTCGCATCCTTGAGCGCGGCCTTGACCTCGGGCGCGGCGGTCCAGGCCTGGTACTGCTCGGGGTCGAAACCGGCTTCTTGCAACACACCCGCCAGGACCTGCAGGTCGCCAAGATTACGCTGGCGAACCCACAGGGCCTCGAACATCGCGCTCAGGTAGGCCTGGAAACGCTCTGGCTGATAGCGCTGCACGGCAACGGTCGCGCGCATCAGGCCCAGGGTATTGATCGGAAAGCCCGGTGGAAAAGCCAGGGTCACGCCATAGCGTTTGGCATAGCGCTGAAAGTCGACGAACACATGCCGGGCCTTGGCCGGCACCATCACCGGCGAGGCATTGCCGGTGGCCTGGAACACCCCGCCCAGCAGCATCGGCCGGTACAGCAGTTGCGCATCGTGTTCGGCGCACAGTTGCGGTAACTGGGTCCAGGCCAGGTAGCTGGCCGGGCTGCCCAGGTCAAAGAAGAATTCGACGGTCTTGCTCATCTGCAGCGCTTCCTTTCTTGTTGTGGTGAGGGGCTTACCAACGTTCCATCCACGGCCGCAGGTCGAGCTCGAAGGTCCAGGCATCGCGAGGCTGGCTGTGCAGGAACCAGTAGCTATCGGCGATGTGTTGCGGGTCGAGAATGCCGTCCTGGTCCTTGAGCGCATATCGCTCGGGGAAGCTGTCGCGGATGAACGCGGTGTCGATGGCCCCGTCCACCACCACATGGGCGACATGGATATTGCGCGGCCCAAGCTCGCGGGCCATGCTCTGGGCCAGGGCGCGAATACCGTGCTTGGCACCGGCAAAGGCGGCAAAACCCGCAGCGCCGCGCAAACCAGCGGTGGCACCGGTAAACAGGATAGTCCCGCGCTCGCGGGTGACCATGCGCCGCGCGACCGCCTGAGCGGTCAAAAAGCCGGCGAAACAGGCCATTTCCCAGATCTTGAAGTACTTGCGCGCGGTCTCCTCGAGAATGCTGCAGGATACGTTGGCGCCGATATTGAAGACAAAGGCTTCGATCGGGCCAAGGCTGCTTTCGATCTCCTCGACCAACGCCGCGACCTCCTCTTCCTTGCGCGCATCCGAGGCAAAACCGTAGGCTTCGCCACCGGCGGCGCGGATCTCGTCCACCAGCGGCTGCAGCTTGTCGGCGCTGCGCCGGGTCACGCAGGCGACATACCCCTCGCGGGCAAAACGCCTGGCAATCGCGCCGCCGGTTGCATCGCCGGCCCCTACCACCAGTACCACCTTCTTGCCTTGGGTCATCTGTCGCCTCCATTAGTAAACGATCATTTAGTAAACGAACGCTATGCTATGATCCAGGCTTCGTCAAGCCAGCCCAGCGGAGATTGTCGGCGTGCGCTACTCCACCACCCATAAGGAACAAACCCGGCAAAAATTGCTGGAAAGCAGCGGCGCCCTGGCCAAGCGCGGGGGCTTCGGCAGCACCGGCGTGGCCGGGCTGATGAAGGCCATCGGCCTGACCGGCGGCGCCTTCTACAACCACTTCCCATCCAAGGACGACCTGTTCAGCGAAGTGGTGCGCCGCGAACTGTCACAGAGCCCCATCGCCCAGCAACCGATAAACCGCGCACGGCTGGAGCGCTGCCTGGAGCAGTACCTGAGCATGGCCCATTTGCACAATGTCGAAGGCGGATGCGCGATTCCGGCCCTGGGCGCGGAGATCGCCCGCGCCGAGTTACCGGTGCGCGCCGAAGCCGAACACTGGCTGTGCCAGCTGCAGCACGCCTGGGCGCAGACCCTGAAAGACCCGGCCCTGGCCTGGGCGCTGCTCAGCCAGTGCGTGGGCGCTCTGGTGATTGCGCGCATGCTGGCCAGCGAGCCGATTCAGCAAGACGTGCTCAAGGCCTCCTGCGACTTTATTACCGGGGCCTTGCATGAAGCCCCTTGAGTCGCTACTGCTGAGCCTTGCCCTGAGCACCCCGCTGACCGCCCTCGCCGCCTGCCCGGTCGGCCAGTATGAAATCTGTCTGGGCAGTTGCATCTGCTCGCCCATCGACCCCGGCCAGGCCGGCACCGTGCTCGACGACCTCGGGCGCATGGCCAGCAGCTCCCTGGCCATGGCCTTGCAACAGGCACGCGACACCGCGGCGGCCGGCACGGTGCTGCCGATCCCGTTGCACATCCGTGCCCAGCTCGAGCCGTTCTATGACTTCCAGGTGCTCGATGCCGCGCGCTACAAGGTTGGCGACCAAGAGGCGCTGGACAGCGCCAATGCCCTGCTGCAAAACCCCGACGTCAACGCCGTGACCCTGATCGACATCATCGTCTTTCGCAACGAAGCCGACGCCCAGGACAACGTCGCGCTCTGGGCCCACGAACTGCACCATGTGCAGCAGTACCAGCAATGGGGGGTGGCGGAATTCGCCCGGCGCTATTCACGCGACTTCGACGCGGTCGAAGCGCCGGCCTACAAGATCCAGGCGAATGTCAGCAAGGCCCTGCGGGAACGGGCCTCCGGCCAGGCGCGCTGAATCAGGCCCGGGCGGCGCGCAGCGCGCTCAACGCCGGTGTGATCATCGCCTGCAGGCGCGGCGCGGCAATGCCATCGCGGGCCTGGATGGCAATGCCGTGCAGCAAGGTGGCAAACAGGTCGCCCAGCGCCTGCGGATCGGCATCGGCCTTGAGTTCGCCACGACCGTGGGCCTGCTGCAGCAGGTCGATGATCGACTGGGTGCGCTGGCGGCGCAGCTCGCTCATCCAGTCGAGCACGCCGGTGATATCCGGCCCGCCGCTGGCGGTCGATGACACCGCCAGGCAGCCACGCGGGCCGTCCGCCGCCGTGTAGGTCGCGATGGCATCGAGGAGGATCTGCTCCAGCGCCTGGCACACCGGCAGGCCACGGTTGATGACCCGCTCGGCAAAGCCGCCCTGCTCGGCCAAGTACAGCGCCACCACTTCGCGAAACAGCTGCTCCTTGCTGCCAAAGGCGGCGTAGATGCGCGCCGAGGCAATGCCCAGGGCACTGACCAGCAAGGCCATCGAAGTGCCTTCGTAGCCGTATTGCCAGAAGGTCGCCAGGGCCTTGTGCAAGGCCTGGTCGCGATCGAATTCCCGGGGACGTCCGGCCATGGGTTGTGTGTCCATCAAATCAGGTGTGGCGGATTCTACCCTGCAAGACAGTTGACGCAAGCCTGTTGCCGCCCTATTGTTTGTCGATCGACAAACAATAGGAAATCACCATGCGTACCCTCAAAGGACCCAGCCTGCACCTGGCCCAGTTCAGCGCGGAGCAAGCCCCCTTCAACAGCCTCCCCGAGATCGCCCGCTGGGCTGCCGGCCATGGTTTCAAGGCCTTGCAGGTGCCGGCCTGGGACCGGCGCCTGATTGACCTGGAACGTGCCGCCGAAAGCCAGACTTACTGCGATGATCTGCGCGGCATGCTTGCTGACCACGGCCTGCAGGTCAGCGAACTGAGCACCCACCTGCTCGGCCAGTTGGTCGCGGTACACCCGGCCTACGACGCCTTGTGCGACAACTTCGCCCCGCCCGCCCTGCACGGCAACCCCCAGGCGCGCACCGCTTGGGCACTGGAGCAACTGCACCTGGCAATCAAGGCCTCGCAACGCCTGGGCCTGACCGACATCGGCACGTTCTCCGGCTCGCTGGCCTGGCCTTACCTGTTCCCCTTCCCGCAACGCCCGGCGGGCCTGATCGAGGCGGCGTTTGCAGAGCTGGCACGGCGCTGGCGGCCAATCCTCGATGCCTGCGAAGAACACGGCATCAACCTCTGCTACGAAATCCACCCCAGCGAAGACCTGCACGACGGCAGCAGCTTCGAACGCTTCCTCGACCTGGTGGACCAACACCCGCGCTGCAACCTGCTGTTCGATCCCAGCCATTTCGTCCTGCAGCAACTGAACTACCTCGACTACCTGGACATTTACCACGCGCGCATCCGCATGTTTCACGTCAAGGACGCCGAGTTCAACCCAACGGGCCGCCAGGGCACCTACGGCGGTTACTGCGACTGGAGCGAACGGGCCGGGCGTTTCCGCTCCCTGGGCGATGGCCAGGTCGATTTCAAGGCGATCTTCTCCAAGCTGGCCCAGTACGACTTCCCCGGCTGGGCCACGTTGGAATGGGAATGCTGCCTCAAGGACCAGGAAGACGGTGCCCGCGAAGGCGCAGCGTTCATCCGTGAGCACATCATCCAGGTCACCACCCGTACCTTCGACGACTTCGCCGGCGCGCCGGTCGACCCGCAACAGATCCGGACCCTGCTGGGCCTGGCTTGAATCCCTCTCTTTCACATGGAGTGCAACAGATGTCAGTAACCCCCGAAGCCGACTTCGAACATCGCTATTTGATCCTGGAACCCGGCCGCCGCCTGCATTGCGTGCAATTGGGCCGCGGCCAGCCGGTGCTGCTGATCCCGGGCTGGCCGCAGACCTGGTACGCCTGGCGGCATGTGATGAAAGCCCTGGCCCGCCAGGGGTACCAGGCCATTGCCGTCGACCTGCCGGGCACCGGCCTCTCCGACCCGGCCGCCGAAGGCCATGACACCGGCAACATCGCCGCGCTGTTGCACCGGGCCATGGGCCAACTGGGGCATCAGCGTTACCGGCTGGCGGGCCATGACGTGGGCATGTGGGTTGGCTACGCGCTGGCCAGCGACTGCCCCGACGCCGTCAGCCAGTTGGTGCTCAGCGAAGCGGTGATTCCAGGCCTGGCCGAGGCGCCGCCAATCTTTGTCAGTGCCGAGCAGAACATCTTCATCTGGCACTTTCTGTTCAACCAGCTACAGGACTTGCCCGAAGCGTTGATCACTGGCCGCGAGGACCGCTACCTGACGTTCATGTTCGAGCGCTGGGCGCACCATGTCGACCGCGTTGCCGTCGATACCTACATCAAGGCCTACAGCAAGCCCGGCGGCTTGAGTGGCGGGCTGGCCTACTACCGCTCGATCAGCCAGACCATCGCCCAGAACCGCCAACGCGCCGGCAAACGCCTGGGCATGCCGGTGCTGGCCATCGGCGCCGAGCATGCTACTGGCGAGGTGCCATTACAGACCCTGCAGGCCCATGCCGACAACCTGCGTGGCAGCGTCATCGCCGACTGCGGGCACTTCGTCATGGAAGAAGCGGACGAAGCGTTCAGCACACAAGTGCTGGCGTTCTTCGAAGCGAACTAGACTTAAAAGTTGCCCCCGCAACATATTGGCCCGAGGTTGCCGGCCCCGCTGGCAACCCCGTTGACGTTGGACTTCTGCAGGAGAACACGCAATGGACGAAGCCAGACTCAATGACTTCATGGGCAAGCTGGTGACCGACATGGGTGCCGCCGCCATGCTTGCCAACCTGATCCTCGGTGATGAGCTCGGTTTGTACCGGGCCATGGCCGACAGCCAATTCATCAGCCCCGAACAACTGGCCGACAAGACCGGTTGCAATGCCCGCCTGCTACGCGAATGGCTGAGCGCCCAGGCAGCCTCCGGATACATGGAACACAGCGACGGGCGCTTTCGCCTGCCGGAAGAACAGGCCATGGCCCTGGCCATTGAAGATTCACCGGTGTACGCGGCTGGCGGCGCCTCGGTGATCGCCGCACTGTTTCATGACAAAGACAAACTGGTCGCCGCGATGCGCGGCGATGGCGGCCTGGCCTGGGGCGACCATCACCCGTGCATGTTCAGCGGCACCGAGCGCTTCTTCCGCCCCGGCTACCGTGCTCACCTGGTGGCCGAATGGCTGCCGAGCCTGACCGGGGTAATCGACAAGCTGCAGGCCGGGGCCAAGGTCGCCGATGTCGGCTGCGGCCACGGCGCCTCGACAGTGATCATGGCCCAGGCGTTCCCGGCCTCGCGTTTCAGCGGCATTGACTACCACGGCCCGTCCATCACTATCGCCAACCAACGTGCTGCCGAAGGGGGGGTGGCCGAACGTACCGAGTTCGTCCAGGCCAGCGCCAAGAACTTCTCCGGCAACGACTACGACCTGATCTGCTACTTCGACTGCCTACACGACATGGGCGACCCGGTCGGCGCTGCCCGCCATGCCTATGAGTCGCTCAAAGCCGATGGCACGGTGCTGCTGGTCGAGCCGTATGCCAACGACACCCTGGATGAAAACAGCACGCCGGTCGGGCGACTGTTCTATGCCGCCTCGACCTTTATCTGTACGCCGAACTCGCTGTCTCAGGAAGTTGGCCTGGGGCTTGGCGCCCAGGCGGGGGAAGCGAGGCTGCGGGCAGTGTTTGAAGAGGCCGGGTTCAAGCGCTTTCGCCGGGCGACCGAGACGCCGTTCAATTTGATTCTTGAAGCGCGCAAGTAAGCGCTGATCGCGGGGCGACGACTCGACTTGCCCCGCGATGCTTTTCTACCTCCCACCTGTCCCCCAAGCAGAGAAATTTGCAGCATGCCCTTGCGCGCCAAATATCATGGTATACCATAAGACAATAAGTTTCGAAATCCGCAAGATCGTCACCTACAGCGAACAGACCCTGATTGAAGGCGGCAAGGCCAGCGACAAACCGGTGACCATGGTCGGCCTGGCTGTGGTGATCAAGAACCCCTGGCTGGGTCGCGGTTTTGTCGAAGACTTGAAACCCGAAATCCGCGCCAACTGCTCGGACCTCGGCGCCCAGATGGTCGAGCGCTTGTGCGCGGCCATCGGCGGTGCCGACAAGATCGAGGCGTACGGCAAAGCGGCCGTGGTCGGCGCCGATGGCGAGATCGAACACGCCTCGGCGGTGATCCACTCCCTGCGTTTTGGCAACCACTACCGCGAAGCGGTCAAGGCCAAGAGCTACCTGAGCTTCACCAACAAGCGCGGCGGCCCGGGCACTTCGATCCAGATTCCGATGATGCACAAGGACGACGAAGGCCTGCGTTCGCACTACATCACCCTGGAGATGCAGATCGAAGACGCCCCGCGCGCCGACGAGATCGTCGTGGTGCTCGGTTGCGCCGACGGTGGCCGCCTGCACCCGCGCATTGGCAACCGCTACATCGACCTGGAAGAGCTGGCCGCTGAAAAAGCGCAATAACAATAATGACGCCCTAGGAGCGACCGATGATTCAGCCTACTGCTGAACGCACCCCGGCCGGCACCAGTTACCTGGCGACCGGCCAAGGCCAACCCGTGGTCCTGATCCACGGCGTGGGCCTGAACAAAGAAATGTGGGGCGGGCAGATCGTTGGCCTGGCCAGCGACTACCGGGTAATCGCCTACGACATGCTCGGCCATGGCCACAGCCCGGCCGCAGGCACCGGCCTGCCCGGCTATGCCGCGCAACTGACCGAGCTGCTCGAACACCTGCAAGTACCTCAGGCGACCATCATCGGCTTCTCCATGGGCGGCCTGGTGGCCCGCGCCTTCGCCCTGCATTACCCACAGCGCCTGGCCGCGCTGGTGGTACTCAACAGCGTGTTCAACCGCAGCGCCGAACAGCGCGCCGGGGTGATTGCACGCACTGCCCAGGCCGCCGAACACAGCCCCGACGCCAATGCCGAAGCAGCCCTGGCGCGCTGGTTCAGCCGCGAATACCAGGCGGCCAACCCCGCGCAGATCGCCGCTATTCGCCAGACCCTGGCCAGCAACGATCCGCAGGGTTACCTGACTACCTACGAGTAGAGTCGCCGCGCCTGGTCAACCAGATGCTCCTGGACTTTCTCGGGCACACCCGAACCCTCTCCGATTCAGCCAAGGGGATCGTTGCATGACACTTGTACCTTTCCAGATGTGCATCGACGGCCAGTGGCGCGATGCGCTCAGCGGCAAGACCTTCGCCAGCCTCGACCCGTCCACCGCCCAGGCCTGGGCGCAACTGCCCGATGCCGCTGAAGCCGATGTCGAGCTGGCCGTGCACGCCGCGCAAAAAGCCTTCGAAAGCCCTGCCTGGCGCGGCATCACCGCCACTGCCCGGGGCAAGCTGTTGCGCCGCCTGGGCGACCTGATCAGCGACCATAAAGAACGCCTGGCCCAGCTGGAAAGCCGTGACAACGGCAAGCTGATCCGCGAGACCCGCGGCCAGGTCGGCTACCTGCCGGAGTTCTTCCACTACACCGCAGGCCTTGCCGACAAGCTCGAAGGCGGCACCCTGCCGCTGGACAAGCCCGACCTGTTTGCCTACACCGTGCACGAACCGATCGGTGTGGTGGCGGCGATCATCCCCTGGAACAGCCCGCTGTACCTGACCGCGATCAAGCTCGCACCGGCCCTGGCGGCTGGCAATACCATTGTCATCAAACCGTCCGAACACGCCTCGGCGACCATCCTCGAACTGGCGCGCCTGGCCCTTGAGGCCGGCTTCCCGCCCGGGGTGGTCAACGTTGTCACCGGCTACGGCCCGAGCACCGGCGCCGCCACCGCCCGCCATGTGGTGCGCAGCAGCGCCGAGAACTTCGCCAAGCTGTCGCTGGAGCTGGGCGGCAAGTCGCCGAACATCATTTTCGCCGACGCCGACCTGGACAGCGCGGTCAATGGTGCGGTGGCCGGCATCTACGCCGCCTCCGGGCAGAGCTGCGTGGCCGGTTCGCGCCTGCTGGTGCAGGAGGAGATCTTCGATGAATTCGTCGAGCGCCTGATCGAACGGGCCAAACGCATCAAGATCGGCAACCCGCAGGATGAAAGCAGCGAAATGGGCCCGATGGCTACCGCCCAGCAACTGGCCGTGGTCGAAAACCTGGTCGCCGCGGCCAAGGCCGAAGGCGCCACCCTGCGCCTGGGCGGCCAGCGTGCCGAGACGGCCGTGAAAGCGGCATCGATTCGGTGCTGGCGTATACCGAGCTGAATACGGTGTGGATCAACCTCTCCACCGCGCCCATGCCCGACCCCTTTGTCATGCGTTAGGAGCGCCAGTCCATGATCGAACCCGGCATTTACAAAGACGTGATGGGCTCCTTTCCGTCCGGCGTCACCGTGGTCACCACCCTCGACCCGGCGCTGGTGCTGTTCTGCCCTAATTACGCCTCCGACACCTACCCGATCCTGCGTGACAGCAAGCAATTCGCCATTCACCTGCTGGCCGCCGGGCAAACCGCCGAAGCCTACGCTTTCGCCGGCAAGGGCAAAGACAAGGCCAAGGGCATCGACTGGCACCTGAGCGAGCTGGGCAACGCCACGGCGATCATCGAGTGCGAACTGTACCCAGGTGCTGGGCCAGGACTACGTCAACAAATCGATCGAGAACGCCGACGACTTCAACCGGCCCTTGCAAGAGCTGGTCACCGAATACTGCTGGGGGCATGTCTGGGGCCGCGACGGTTTGTCGCTCAAGGAGCGCAGCATGATCAACCTGGCGATGATTTCCGCACTCAACCGCCCACACGAACTCAAGCTGCATATACGCGGCGCCTTGCGTAACGGTCTGAGTCGTGAGCAAATACGCGAAATCCTGCTTCAAGTCGGTATCTATTGCGGTGTGCCCGCAGCCGTGGACAGTTTCCGGCTGGCCCGCGAAGCCTTCGCCGAGGCCGACTCGGAGCCCACCCGATACCGACGGGCTGTTCAACTGCGACAGCCCTCTGCCGAGCACCGATGATGAAACGCCAGCCCCTCGACGACAGCTTCAAGGTCAACCGCAACCCCGTCACCCTGCGTGAAATCGTCCTCGACAAACTGCGCGGGGCGATCATCAGCTTCCAGCTGCTGCCGGGCGACCGCCTGGTCGAGCGCGACCTCTGCGACCGCCTCGGCGTCAGCCGTACGTCGGTGCGTGAAGCACTGCGCCACCTGGAGTCCGAAGGCCTGGTGGAGTTCGCCGACGCCAAGGGCCCACGGGTAGCCATCATCACCCTCGAAGACGCTCGCGACATCTATGAGCTGCGCTGCGTGCTCGAAGGCCTGATCGTTCAGTTGTTCACCCTGAACGCCAAGGCCAAGGACATCCGCGCCCTGGAAAAGGCCCTGGAAGTCAACCGCAAGTCCCTGCAGGAAGGTGAGCTGCAACAGGTGATCGACTCGGTGCAGGGCTTCTACGACGTGCTGCTCGAAGGCTCGGGCAACCACGTTGCCGCCACCCAGTTGCGCCAGTTGCAGGCACGCATCAGCTACCTGCGAGCGACGTCGGTGTCCCAGGAAAACCGCCGCGGCGCCAGCAACCAGGAAATGGAAAAGATCGTCGAGGCGATCAAGAGCGGCGACCCGCTGGCCGCCCACCAGGCTTCGGTCGATCACGTACGCGCCGCCGCCAAGGTGGCGCTGGACTACCTGCGTTTGAAACAGAACGACAACAGCAAGGTGCGCGACATCGCCGCGCCCATTGCCCTCAAAGAACCCCGCATAGGCCGCTGACCATGCCCGCCGTCCCGCGTTACTGCCCGCATTGCACTGCCGAGCTGCACCAGGGACGGCCCAGCGGCGACACCCACGAGCGCTTGCTGTGCAGCGCCTGTGGCTATGTTCACTACGTGAACCCGAAGATCATCGCCGGCTGCATCATCGAGCACGACGGCAAGTACCTGCTGTGCCAGCGGGCAATCCCAAAGCTTTGAGACCACCGAGCAGGCGGCGCTGCGCGAGCTCTGGGAAGAAAGCGGCGTGCGCGGCGAGATCATCTCGCCCTACTCGATCTTCAGCGTGCCGACCATCAGCGAGGTGTACATCATCTTTCGCGCCATCGCCCTGGAGATCACCGGCCAGTACGTCCCGGAGACCCTCGGCTACCGCTTTTTCGCCCCCGAAGACATCCCCTGGGACGAGATCTACTACCCGGCGATCCGACAGATTCTCGAACGCTACATCGAGGAGCGCGAGGCCGGGGTGTACGGGATCTACATGGGCAATGACGACACCGGCAAGGTGCATTTCATTCGTTAGGCCCGCCGCCAGCGCTGTCCGTCGGGCATATCCGGCGCCGTACCCGGCCAGTTTCGTATACCATATCCAGAAATAACTTCGGACGACGCCACCGTGACCGTACCCCGCCTCAACGCCCCGGACCTGGGCAACACGCCTTCGACTTCGGAAATCATCACCCGCCACCTGCGCGATGCAATCATTGCCGGGCACTTCGCCGAAGACGAGCCAATCCGCCAGGACGATATCGCCCGCCAGTTCAACGTCAGCAAGATCCCGGTGCGCGAAGCACTCAAGCGCCTGGAGGCCGAAGGGTTGGTGATGTTCCAGCGCAATCGCGGGGCGATGGTCACGCGCATGTCCGAGTCGGAGCTGGCGCAGATGTTCGAAGTACGCATGCTGCTCGAAGACAAGGCCCTGCGCCTGGCCATCCCGAACATGACCGAAGCGACCTTCGCCCGCGCCGAACGCATCTGCCAGGAGTTCGTCGGCGAGAACGACGTCGGCCGTTGGGCCGAGCTTAACTGGGAGCTGCACGCCTGCCTGTACGAACCGGCGCAGCGCCCCTTCCTGGTCAACATGATCCGCTCGGTGAACGACAAGCTGGAGCGCTACCTGCGCATGCAGATGAGCCTGTCGGCAGGCAAGGAGCGCGCCGACCACGAACACCGCGACATCCTCGACGCCTGCCGGGCCAAGGATGTCGAGCTCGCGGTCAGGTTGCTCGACGAACACATCGCCGGCGTTTGCAAGACCCTCTTCGAGCACCTGCCGCCGAGCAAATAATAGGAATCTAATGGACTGGACCTGTGAGAGCTGGCCTTGCCAGCCCCGCCTGCCGTACTGAATTTACCGGCCTCATCGCCGGCAACGCCGGTTCCCACAGTGGTGGACTGCCCCCAAGAAGTTGGACACCAATCCAACCCTTGGGGGAGTTATGAGCAAGTACTCAGAGCATTTCAAGCTCACAGCCATCACAGCCTATCTGGAAGGCAGCCACGGCTTTCGAAAGGTAGCCCAACACTTCGGCATCGATTTCAGCCTGCTGCGTCGGTGGGTCGCGATTTATCAGACCCACACCAGTGCCAGCCTGCGCTCAACGGGTCAGCGGTATAGCACTGCCTTCAAGCTGAACGTGTTAGCACACAGGCGTGAGCATCGCCTGTCCCTTCGCCAAACCGCCGCACACTTTGGCCTGGGCCAGTCGTCTCAGATAGGCATTTGGGAGCGGCAGTATTACAGTGATCGTCCTACCGCCCTGATCACCGTCAAGCGAAGAATGCCTGTCAAAGTGCCAAAGAAAATCATCCCAGTAGAGCCTACAGACACCGACGATGCCCTGAAGTCTCG
>NZ_JANAVH010000011.1:0-223115 GCF_024213215.1 Pseudomonas sp. SBB6
GCTCAATGGCCTGAGCCCTGTCGACTACAGGGCTCAGGCTGCTGGTTAATACTGTCCAACTTTAGGGGGGCAGTCCATTACTGTGGGAGCCGGCCTTGCCGGCGATGGGCTGCACAGCAGCCCCCCTCATAAAGCACCCAACGCATCAAAGCGCTGCGCCAACCCCTGCCGGGCAAACTGCTCGATGACAAAATCGACAAACGCCCGGGTCTTGCCCGGTAGCAATTTGTGCTCGGTGTAGTACAGCGAGATATTACCGTCGTCCACATACCAGTCCGGCAACACCCGCAGCAGCCGGCCAGACTGCAGGTACGGCACGGCGAACGGCATGCTCACCAGCGCCACGCCCAGGCCCTGCTCCGCCGCCGCACAGGCTGCCTCCGAGTCGCTCATGGTCATGCGCAAACGCAAGCTCAAAGGGCTTTGCTCCCGCTCGCGGCTGGTCAACGGCCAGGAACGTACCCGCCCGGTCTGCGGGGAACGAATGAGGATGCCGTCCAGTGCGTGCAAATCGGCGGGCTGGGTAATGGGCGGATGCTGCTGCAAATACGTCGGCGCCGCTACCAGAATCCGATGCGCCGGGGTCAGCTTGCGCGCCACCACGCCCTGGGGCAGGTCGAAGCCACCGCCGATGGCCGCATCAAAGCCCTGGCCAATCAGGTCGACCTGACGGTTATCGAAATGCCAGTCGGGGCTGATTGCCGGATAGCGCCGCAGGAACTCGGCCAGCAACGGCACGATGTACAGGCGGCCGAACACCGTGCCCATGCTCACCTTCAGGGTGCCAGCCGGTTGCCCTTCGGCACTGGCCAGGTTAGCCACGGCGTACTGGATGGTCTGAAAACTCGCTGCCACCTCGCCGAGAAAGCGCTGCCCGGCCTCGGTCAGGGTCAAGCGCCGGGTGCTGCGCTGGAACAAACGCACGCCCAGGCGCGCCTCCAGCCGGGCGACGTTCTTGCCCACCGCCGCCGGGGTCAGGCTCAAGCGCCGCGCCGCTTCGGCAAAGCTGCCGACTTCGGCGCTGCGGACAAAACACTCGATGCTGCTGAAGGATTCCATACCGTTGATTCCATACTTCTGGTTTACACAGACTATAGCGATTACTGGCTACCGACAGGGTAATCAGCGGCCGATACTGAACCCCATCCAAGGCATCCGGCCTTGTTCTTTCGGGAGCACAGCATGTCGACCCAATCCAGCCTCCACGGCAAAGTAGCTCTGATCCAGGGCGGTTCGCGCGGTATCGGCGCCGCCATCGTCAAACGCCTGGCCGCCGAAGGCGCCAGTGTCGCCTTCACCTATGCCAACGCCACGGCCCAGGCCGACGCCCTGCAACAGAGCATCATCGCCGCCGGCGGCAAGGCCCTGGCCATCAAGGCCGACAGCGCCGATGCCAGCGCTGTGCAGCAGGCGGTGCAAAGCACTGTCGAAGCGTTCGGTCGCCTGGATATCCTGGTCAACAATGCCGGGGTTCTGGCGGTGGGGCCGCTTGCGGACTTCAGCCTGGAGGACTTCGACCGCACCCTGGCGGTGAACGTGCGCAGCGTCTTCGTGGCCACGCAAGCGGCCGTCCGGCACATGGGTCAGGGCGGGCGGATCATCAACATCGGCAGCACCAATGCCGAACGCATGCCCTTCGCCGGTGGCGGCCCTTATGCCATGAGCAAATCGGCGCTGGTCGGCCTGACTCGCGGCCTGGCCCGTGACCTCGGGCCGCTGGGCATCACCATCAACAATGTCCAGCCGGGCCCGGTGGACACCGACATGAACCCGGCCCAAGGTGAATTCGCCGAAAGCCTGATGGGCTTGATGGCCGTGGGTCGCTACGGTCATGTCGACGAGATTGCCAGCTTCGTCGCCTACCTGGCCGGCCCCGAGGCAGCCTACATTACCGGTGCCAGCCTGAGCATCGACGGCGGCTTCGCGGCCTGAGGCGGGTCAATGGGCATCCCTGACCGCCAGGCGCTGTTCAATCAACTGGACAAAGGCCCTGGCGGCCGGGGTCGGGTGCATCGACCAGATCGCATACACGTAACGCACTGGCGCATCCTCGATTGCCACCGAGATCACGCCGTTGAAGCTGTTGGCAATTCGCGCCGGCACCAGGCCGATGGCAAGGCCGCGTTTGGCAAACTTCTCCACCAGGCGGATATTGGTCACCTCGAACTGCACCCGATGGCGCACGCCGGCAGCGGCAAAGGCCTCGTCGGTTTGCCGGCGAGCGCCGCTACCGGCCGGAAAATCCACCAGTGGCTGGGCTTGGAGATCGGCCAGGGACACGCGCGCAGCACCCGCCAAGGGATGCTCGACGGCCATGACCGCCACCAGTTCCTCTTCGGCCAGCAAGCGGTACTCGACGCCGTCCAGCCGCTCGCCCGGCCAAACCCCGATAAAGCCCACGTCCAGGCGCCGTTCGCGCACATCGGCAATGAGCAACTCGCTCTTGGCCATCAGCCAGCGGATATCCACCAACGGGTGCTGAGCATGGAAATCGGCCAGCAGATCGACCAGGTCAAGTTCGGTCAGCGAGGTGATTTCGCCGATGGACAGTTGCCCGCGTACTTCGCCACAGGCCGCGGCGACATCTTCGGCAATCCGCCGGGTGGCCTCCAGCGCTGGCCGGGCACTCTGCACGAAGGCTTCGCCCGCCGGCGTCAGGCGCACGCGCCGCGAGCTACGCTCGAACAGGCTGACGCCGAGGGTTTCTTCCAGCCTGGCAATCTGGTGGCTCAAGGCCGACTGCACCACATGGCAGCGCTCGGCGGCACGGGTAAAGCTACCGGTGTCGACCACCGCCAAGGCATATTCAATCTGCTTGAGGTTCATGGATTGATCTATTTTCAAGATAGATAGAATGAAAACGATACATTGGCGTCATGCTAGCGTATTTCCGATACTGTCACTTCCCAACTGCCACTGATCGAGACGGTCCATGACCTCTTCCAGCCACACCCTGAGCCGCGGCCTGATTCTGCTGATGGCGACCGCCACGGGCCTTGCCGTCGCCAGCAACTACTACGCCCAACCGTTGCTGCACAGCATCGCCGAACACTTCGGCCTGACCACCGCCAGCGCCGGGGCCATCGTCATCGCCGCACAGCTGAGCTACGGCGCCGGCCTGTTGTTGCTGGCCCCTCTGGGCGACCTGTTCGAACAGCGCAAACTGATCGTCAGCATGATCGCCATCAGCACCCTGGGCCTGCTGATCAGCGCCTTTTCGCCCAGCCTGACATGGCTGCTGATCGGCACCACCCTCACCGGCCTGTTCTCGGTAGTCGCCCAGGTGCTGGTGCCGATGGCCGCCGGCCTCAGTGATCCAGCGCAGCGCGGGCGAGTCGTCGGCACGCTGATGAGCGGGTTGCTGCTAGGCATCCTGCTGGCGCGCACCGCCGCCGGCTTCATGGCCGAACTGGGCAGTTGGCGCAGCATCTACCTGCTGGCTGCGGCGTTGATGGGCCTGTCGGCGATCGCCTTGTTCCGCGCCCTGCCCGAGCGTCATCAGCACGCCGGGCTCAGCTATCCAGCGCTGCTCGGCTCGGTGTTCCGCCTGTTCGTTGACGAGCCGATCCTGCGCTTGCGCTCGTTGCTGGGCCTGTTGTCGTTTAGCTTGTTTGCCCTGTTCTGGACCCCGCTGGCGTTTCTCTTGTCGGCCGAGCCCTACCATTTTTCTGACGCTGTGATCGGACTGTTCGGCCTGGCCGGTGCCGCCGGTGCCCTGTCGGCCAACTGGGCCGGGCGCCTGGCCGACCGTGGCAAAGGCCCGCTGGGCACCACGGTAGGCTTGCTGGCCTTGCTGCTCTCATGGGTGCCGCTGGCCTATGCACAGTCGTCGCTGGCGGCACTGTTGCTCGGTGTGCTGTTGCTCGACCTGGCGGTTCAACTGGTGCACGTGAGCAACCAGAATGCCGTGATTGCCCTGCGCCCGGAAGCCCGCAACCGCCTGAATGCCGGCTACATCACCTGCTACTTCATCGGCGGTGCACTCGGCTCGCTGCTCGGCACGCAACTGTTCCAGCGCTACGGCTGGGACGGCATTGTCGTCGCCGGGCTGAGCATCGGCGCCCTGGCCTTGCTGGTCTGGGGCCTGGCCGAACGCCAGCGCGCCGTGCGCCTGCGTACCGCCTAACGGCGTACGAAGGCCTCATCGACCCGGGCCAGGTGCTCTTCGCGCAGGGTTCCGGCGTAGTAATGCAGTTTGACCCAGGCCAGCAGGTAGTCGTAGCGGGCCTGGGCCAGGTCGCGGCGGGTGGTCGCCAACTGCTGCTCGGCATTGAGCACATCGAGATTGACCCGCTCCCCCCCCAGCACGCTCTGGCGGGTCGACTGCACCAACGCCTCGGCCGAGGTCAGCGCCCGCTGATAGGCGCGCAGGCGGCTGACGCCCGACTGGCAGGCGTTGTACTGGCGGCGCAACTCAATAAGGGTTGCCCGGGTGTTGCCGTCCAGTTCGTATTCGGCCTGCTCCAGGTTGCGGCTGGCCTGACGGGTGGCCGCCGACACCCCGCCACCGGCAAACAACGGCAGGCTGACTTCGATGCCGATGGTGTTGGTGTCGTAGCGCTGGTTGTAGGTGTTGCCACTGTCAGACTGCATTTGCCGCGATGTAGCGTAGGCGGTGACTTTGGGCAGGTGCCCGGCACGGTTGCGTTCCACTTCGTATTCGGCCACTTCCAGGGCCTGGCGCTGGGATGCCAGTTGCGGGTTATTGGCCAGCGCCAGCTCATGCCAGGCCTCATAGGTCGCCGGTTGCAGCGCCAGCAAGGCAAAGCCGTCGTTGAGCGGCGCCAGTTCGTCGATGCGTGCCGAGGGTTCGCCGATCAATGCCCCCAGCTCGCGCAGGGCGGCGTCCTGATCGTTGCGCGCCTGGATCTCCTCGGCGTCGGCCAGCTCAAAGCGGGCCTGGGCTTCGAGAATATCAGTACGAGTGCCCTCACCCTGCTGGAACAGTTGCTGGTTCTGCTGGAACTGCTGTTGATACGCCTGCTTGCTGGCCACGCTGATGCTGATCTGGTCTTGCGCAAACAGCGCCTGGGTATAGCTGGTCATCACCCGCACCAGCAACTCCTGGCTCTTGTCGCGAAACGCCTCGTCGGCGAACAGCGCCTGGGCCACGCCCTTGCGGTAGCTGGCGTAGGCTTCGTAGTCGAGCAAGGGCTGCTGGAGGATGAAGCTCGAGCCATAGCTGTTGTAGTGACGGTCTTCATCCTCGCGCCGCGAATCGCCCAGGTAGCGGGCCTTGGAATCGTTGCGGCCCTTGTTGTAGTTGTACGACAGGTTCGGCAGCAAACCGGCGCGACCAATGGCGCGGTTTTCCTGCCCGGCTTCGCGAGCCTTGAGCGCGCCAAGGAATACCGGGTCCTTGCGCAACGCCTGCTCATACACCTGAAACGGCCCCATGGCCTGCGCGCCCGCTCCTGTTGTCAGGGCGAACGCCGCCAGCAGCCCGGTCATCAAGCTTTTCATGCACGGGCTTCCTTATTGTTCGGTCAACGCAGTGCCTGCCCGATCGAGCAGGGGTTTGAACAGGTAATTGAGCATCGAGCGCTCGCCGGTGCGCACGAACAGTTCGGCCGGCATTCCCGGTTTGATCACCAGGCCGTCAAGGCGCGCCAGTGCCTGTTCGCTGACCGTGCTGCGTAGCACGTAGTACGGCTGGCCGGTCTTGTCATCAAGCAACTGGTCGGCGGAAATCAGCGCCACCTCGCCCGCTACCCGCGGCGTGCTGCTCTGGTTGAAGGCCGTGAAAAGAATATCCACAGGCAGCTGTACCGCGACTTTATCCACAAGGTTGACCGGCAAGCGCCCTTCGACCTCGAGGGCAGTGCCCTGGGGCACCACCTCCAGCAGGGTTTCTCCGGCACGCACCACCGCACCTTCGGTATGCACGCCCAGGTTGACCGCGATGCCATCGGCCGGGGCGAGAATTTCGCTGTGCTGCAGGTCGAAACCGGCCGAGGTCAGTTGCTGCTCCAGGGTGACGCTTTTCAACTGCGCTTCCGCCAGTTGGCTACGCACCTCCTTCTGATACTCCTCACGACGCTGTTGCAGGTTCAGCCGCGACTCGACGATGCCCTGCTCCAACCGCGCACTGTCGCCGTTGTTCTGCGCCAGGTCGCGCTGGACCTGGGACAACTGACGCTGATACTCCAGCAAGCGGTTGCGCGGGATATAGCCCTGGCTGGCCAACGGCTTGAGGTTCTCCAGTTGTTCACGCAGTGAATCGGCCTGGGCCTGCAGGTCGCCACGGGCGCGGCGCATGCCGGCCAACTGGGCGACTGCACCGTCGATACTGGCGGTCAGCCCGGCCTGCTCGCGGGCCTGGGCGTCGCGGCGGCTGCTGAACAACTGCCGCTGGCTTTCAAGCACCAGGCTCAACTGCGGGTCGGGGTCGGCGCTGAGTTCTGCCGGGAAGACGATTTCTCCGAGGTTGTCGCGCTCGCTCCGCCAGCGTGCCAGGCTGGCCCATGCCACCCGGTACTGGGCCTGCAGCGACTGCACGTCAGCCTGGACCTGGGTCTGGTCCAGGCGAAACAGTGGCTGCCCCTGCTTAACCCGTTGGCCTTCACTGACCAGGATGCGGCTGACCACGCCACCGGCCAGGGACTGCACCGCCTTGCGCTTGCCCGAGACCACCACCGTGCCTTGCACGGCAATGCCTTGATCAAGCGGCGCCAGGGTTGCCCAGGCGATAAAACCGCCAAAGCCGACCAGGGTCAGCAACCAGCCGAGGCGCACATAAAAGCGTGCACTGCAGCTTTTATCGACCTGGCTCATGCGCCACCTCCGGTTGCCAATGCGGCATTGGCCGGTTGGCGCTGAGCCTGCTCCTGGGCCCGGCTCAGGGCCTGCATGACGTCATGTGCCGGCCCAAAGGCCTGCATCCGGCCCTCGCTGAGTACCAGCAGCTTGTCGGCCTGGGCCAGCGCGGCCGAGCGATGGGTAACCAGCACCACGGTGCGGCCCTGGGCTTTCATCTGCGCAATGGCGGTGGCCAGCGCCGCCTCGCCACTGGTATCGAGGTTGGAGTTGGGTTCGTCAAGCACGATCAGGCTCGGCCCACCGTACAGGGCACGAGCCAGGGCGATACGCTGCTTCTGCCCGCCGGAAAGATCGCCGCCGTCTTCGCCCAGGCGGGTGTCGTAGCCTTGCGGCAAGCGCAGGATCAGCTCGTGCACACCGGCTTGACGCGCCGCCTCGACCACCTTGTGGCCGTCCAGTTCGGCAAAGCGGGCAATGTTCTCGGCAATGCTGCCGCGCAGCAGTTCGATGTTCTGTGGCAGGTAACCGATGTGCGGGCCCAGGGCCTCGCGATCCCAACGGTGCAGGTCGGCGCCGTCCAGGCGCACGGTACCGGCCAGCGTCGGCCAGACGCCGACCAGCACCTTGGCCAGGGTCGACTTGCCCGAGCCGGAGGTACCCAGTACCCCGAGCACTTCACCGGCACTCAGGTTGAAGCTGATCTGCTGCAGGGTTGCCACGCGCTTGCCTGGCGGCCCGGCACTGACCTGCTCGAAGCTCAGGCGCCCGCTTGGCGCAGGCAAGGCCATCGGTGCCGGCGGCTCGGGAAACTCGCGCAGCAGGCCGTCCAGACGCTGATAGGCCATATGCGCCCCGCTCCACTGCTTCCACACGGCAATCAACTGATCGATGGGGCTGAGCACCCGGCCCATGAGGATGGACCCGGCGATCATCATGCCCGGGGTCATCTGCCCCTCGATCACCAGCAAGGCGCCCAGCCCCAGCACCAGCGACTGCAGGCACAGGCGCAGCGACTTGCTGATCGCGGTGATCACCGCCGAGGTATCACTGGCCTGGTTCTGCAAGGTCAGAAAACGCGAGTGCAAGGCGAACCAGCGCTGGCGCAACGCTGCAAGCATGCCCATGGCCTGGATGCTCTCGGCGTTTTGCAACTGGCTGCCGGCCAGGTGCGTGGACTGCTGCTGGAAACCGCTGGCTTCAACCAGCGGCTTGTGGGTCAGGCGTTCGTTGAGGATTGCCAGGGCAATCAGCAACAACGCACCGGCGCAGGCCATGACGCCCAGCCAGACGTTGAACAGAAAGATCACCGCCAGGTAAATCGGAAACCAGGGGGCATCGAAGAAAGCGAACAACGCAGGACCGGTGACAAATTGCCTCACCTGCGTCAGGTCATTGAGCGATTGCCCTGCCTGTCCGTCACCCCGGCGCAAGTTACGCTCAAAGGCCGCCCGATAGACATTCAGGTTGAAGCCCTGTTCCAGTTGGTTGCCGACCCGAATAACAATGAAACTGCGGATCGCTTCCAGTGCACCAATAAACACAAAGAAGCCGACCACCATCAAAGTCAACATCCACAGGGTTGTTTCGTTTTGCGAAGACAGTACCCGATCATACACTTGCAGCATATAAATCGATGGCACCAGCATGAGTAGGTTAATCAACGCGGTAAAACAACCCACACTCAGAAGCGTGGACTTGTGATCGGCCAGTGCTGCCCACAAGGGCGCACCGGCTTTATGAGTCGGCCTGTTCATTGTCCGCCTTTCTATCCCTGAAAAATCGGCAATCGCCTACAAGGTTTTATTCTTTATTCTTACGTTCCAACAACAGTGTCTTGCCGGACGCGGAAGTCCATTTGAACATACCGGGCTTATAACGGTTGAAGTGCACCAATGCGCTGCCGCTGCCATCCAGCAAGGCCAGGGTATCGGGGGTTGGCAGCCAGCCGCTGGGGCGCTTGCCTATCAGCACTTCTACGCATTGCAGATCGCCGCGCAAGGTCTGCGTTACATCCAGGTACAGCTCGCAACCTGCAGCCCGATCGGCTTCGGGGTAAAGCGTCCAGTCACCGGCCAGTTGTGCGGGAGTGGGGAGTAGCAGGCTGCTTGCCATACCGACCTCGGTCATCAACATCAGGGGAACCGCGCCGAGCGCGATCATTCGCTTGAGAGCCATCATCTGCCTGTAATCCTCTCAGAAGAAGCGGCGCTTGCGCGCCGCCCTTCCAGGCTGTTGTCAGACCACGATATCCGTGGCGACCGCCTGACCTACGGTGGTCACCAGGAAATCAGACAGGCTGTTGCCGGTGATGTCGATCGACAGGCTACCGAGGTTGCTGGCCTGATCGAAGCTCAGTACCGCCTCGCCGGCATGACCGGTGAAGGCATCAACGAACTGCAGTGGCAGCTTGTTGACGGCAAAAGCCGAGATGGCCGACAGGTCGATCTTGTCCTGACCGCTGACAAAATCCATGATCCGGTCAGGATTGCTCGGGGTCGAATCGCTGCTGGCAGCGAAGACGAAGGTGTCGGAACCGGCACCGCCCCAGAGTTTGTCGCCACCGCCGGCGCCGTAGATGATGTCGTTGCCGGCGCCACCCTTGAGCTCGTTGGCCACGGCGTTGCCGATCAGCAGGTCGTTGCCCGAACCACCGATGGCATTCTCGACGATGGCACCCTTGGCAATGGAAATATTGCCGATCATGCCGCCGACGTCCGAGAACGATGCGTCATTGAGGTTGATCTTCTGGTTTTGGGTAAAACCGGAGAAGTCCAGGGTGTCGTTGCCGCCGCCGTCCCACACCGAGAAGACGACTTTCGACGAGGCCGAGGTGGCCGAGTAGAAGTCGCGGTCAGCGGTGGAGTTGAAGCCGTACACGGTGTCGCCGGAGCGGGTCGCGTAGTTGGTGCCATACAGCTTCTGGATTGCCGCGATGTCATCCATCAGCGGAGCCGAGGAATACACCTGCACACCGCCCTTGGTGAAGTTCTGGTTGGTGTTGCTCTCGCCCCAGTAGCTCATGACGCTGTAACCACGGGTGTCCTGACCGTAGGAGGCGTCGGCGTAGGTTGGATAGCCTTCCCCGGCGTTGTAGTCGCCCGGGTGAGACAAGCCCAGCACGTGGCCGATTTCGTGGGTCAGGGTCTGACGCCCGTAGTTGCCGTTTTCCGGGTTGACGTTGGCCTGGTACTGGCTGTTGATCAGGTACCAGGATTCACCCTTGTGCGAGCCCGGCCGGTCAAATGGCAGGTAGGCAAATGCCGCGCCGCCGCTGCTGCCATCGCTGTAGTTGCCGAAGGTCATGTGACCGTCGCCACCTGTCGCGGCCTCCTTGAAGGTGACCTTGGCCACGTCTGCCCAGGACTGCATGGACAGTTTGGCCTGAGCCTTCTGCTGGGCGGAAAAGGCGCTGAACGAGCCCAGTTCCTGACTGTCGAAGCCAGCAGGTGCCTTGGTCAGGAAGGTATAGGTCAGGTTGATGGTGCCGTCCTTGTTCAGGTCTTTCCAGGCAGCGCCGTCACGCAGCAACTGGGTAGCGGCCTGGTCGACCGAGAACGAAGGTTTGCCATTCACTGTCGCACTGCCGCCGCGATCATATTGATGGCCGAAACTATTGATCAGGCTGTAAGCGGAACTTGCACCGTGCGGTTGCAATACAGAGCCAGTTGAAACAATAGCGCTTTCTTTGACTTTCGACATACAGACACTTCCTTGTTTACAAAAAAGCAGTTGTTGTCCGACAGGACGCTCCCGCGGCGAGATCGTCCTATCACTCGCCTGAATGAGGCGGGGAAAAACTGACACACCAGGAATTGAACTGTCCAGCTTTTTTTGACGTCAATTTTCATTAACCCAAGTTGTTTATTGTCCTACAATTTTAAAACCCTTGATTTAGCTTAGCGGCATCAATTTGCGCAAACGGCGATATATCGACTCCACTAAAAAAGCGAGCGACAGACGAAAACTGAGCGGGAGGCTTTAGTTGCGAATCCGAACTTTAATTACAAGAATGCGACATGCCGTTATAACTCGCGGGCCCTGAACCTTTACTTTTTTGTGACAACTAGAGGAGTACCCTCCGTCGCCTGACCATTGACTTGTGCCGTGCGCTGGCGCTGAGTAGGGATTGGTCAATAGCCCTTTCAACCTGGACGCCACTATGACAAGACTCACGGTTCAATCCGGCGATTTCTTGCAAGGTGAAGGCGAGTACCGCAATGGATCGCTCACACTCAAGACCGCCCGTAGCCCTTCACCCGGCGAGAAAATCGCCCTTACCCGCATTACCGACCTGGTCGTTGCCAATCAGGAGTCCAGCCGCAGCCTGAGCAGTGCCCTTGGCTGGGGTGTGGCCGGCGCCCTGGTGGCCGGCCCGGTTGGCCTGATCGCCGGCCTGTGGTTAGGCGGCAAGGAAGAGGAGGTGACCTTCCTCGCAACCTTCAAGGATGGTCGCAAGCTGATGGCCATCACCGACAAGAAAACCTGGTCGAAAATCGACGGTAATTGGCGGCGCCATTCCCAGACTGCAGCGAACGGTTGAAGGCGCGCGACGCCCGCTCGTTCATGACAGAAGCAGCCAATTGAAAACAGGGGCGCCGCCAGCCGGTTGCCCCTGTTAAGATTGCGTCCCCGCCTGCCCGGCGCAATACCGGCAGGCTATCAATGCCTGGGCCCACGCCCCTCTACCTACTGGGCAAAAAACCCTTTCGGACAGCAGCCGATCAATAACGGCGCGTCCACGTTCGCCGTCAAGGAGCTCCTGCATGACCCTGCCCCGCCCTCGCCTGCCCTTGCGCCTGCTCGGCCTGAGCCTGGCCCTGCCGGCCACGCATAGCCTGGCTCAGGACAGCATTACCTTGGCCCCGGTGCAGGTGTCCGAGGCCTACAGCGAGGGCTATCAGGCCCGCGAGGCTGCGGTCGGCGGCTTCCAGCCGGCACCATTGCTGGACACCCCGGCGTCGATTGCGGTGTTCAGCGAGCAACTGCTGGCTGATCGTCAGGTGCGCACACTCAGCGAAGTCCTGCAAAGCGATGCTTCGGTAGGTGACAGCTATGCCCCGATCGGCTACTACGAAAACTTCAACGTGCGCGGTTTTGAGCTCAATGCCGCCAGCAGCTACAGGATCAACGGCCAGACCATCGCCGGCGAGCAGAACGTGGCCCTGGAGAACAAACAGCAGGTCGAGTTGCTCAAGGGCCTGTCGGGCTTGCAGAGCGGCGTGTCGGAACCCGGCGGGTTGATCAATTACGTGACCAAGCGCCCGCAAGATGTGCGTTCGGTGACAGTCTCGAGCAACGAGCAGGGTGAACGCTACATCGCCACCGACCTGGGCGGCTGGTTCGGCAGCGAGCGCCAGTTCGGCCTGCGTACCAACCTGGCCCATGAAGATATCCGCTCCTACGTCGACCATGCCGACGGCAAGCGCGACTTCGCCTCCCTGGCCTTCGACTGGCAAATCAACCCCGACGCGGTGCTGCAACTGGACGCCGAATACCAGCAGCGCGAACAGCGCTCGGTGCCGGGTTATCAGCTACTGGGCGGCAACAGCCTGCCCCACGGTATCGATCCGCATGACCGCCTGGCCTATCAGCACTGGGCCAACCCGGTGACCATCGATTCGCTGAACCTTGGCGGGCGCTTCGAGTATCGCTTCAGTGACAACTGGACGGGCAGCCTCAGCGCCTCGCGCAGCAAGGTGGTGATCGATGACTACAGTTCGTTTGCCTGGGGCTGCTATGGCGCGCCCAGTTGCGCCGACTCCAGCGTACCGAACTATTTCAGCCCGCAAGGCGACTACGACATCTATGATTTCCGCAGCCCGGACGACACACGCCGTATCGACGAAGCCCAAGCGCTGCTGAACGGGCGTTTCGAGCTGGCCGGGCTGGGCCATGAGTTGACGGTCGGCAGCAGCGCGCAGCGGCGCACCCTCGATCAGCGGCCAACCTTCAACCAGTTCATCGGTAGCGGCAACATCTACCAGCCAACTCCTGCACTGGAGCCGTTCGATGGCTCGCCAGGGCACTCCGAACGGCGCCTGGACAGCCGTCAGTACGGTGTTTTTGCCAGTGACCGAATCACCTTCAACGAGCACTGGCAGACCCAACTGGGCGCTCGCGTGGTGCGCCTGGACGAAAGAGTCTTCGATGAAGCCGGCAACGATCGCCGCCATACCCGCCAGTACGAGCTGCTGCCCAACGCAGCGCTGATCTACAAACCACGTGCTGATATCTCGCTGTACACCAGCTACAGCAAAGGCCTTTCAGCGGGCAGCGCGGCGCCATGGTTTGCCCAGAACAACCAGGACATCCTCGCCCCGACCACCTCGCAGCAGATCGAGCTGGGCATCAAGCGCGACTGGCAACGCCTGAGCTTGAGCGCAGCGCTGTTCCAGCTGCGCCAGGCCTACCAGTATTCGCAACCTGATGGCGCCGGACATTTCACCTATGTGCAGCAAGGCCAGCAGAAGAACATCGGCCTGGAGCTGGGCGCCAGCGGCTGGCTGACCTCCAACCTGCAGATCAATGCCAGTGCCGCGGCGATTCGGGCACGGGTCAAGAACAGCGGCACGGCCGACTATGAAGGCCACCAAGCGCTGAACGTGCCGAACTTGCGTGCTGCCGTGCAGGCTGACTACAGCCTGCCAATTGCGGGCCTGGCCTTGCTCGGGGGGGCGCGCTACAGCGCCAGCAAGTACGCCAATCAGGCCGGCACAGTCGAGGTAGGCAGCTATGCGGTGTTCGACCTGGGCAGCCGCTATAGCACCAAGGTCGGTGGCTACGACACGGTACTGCGACTGATGGTGGATAACGTCTTCGATAAACGCTACTGGCGCGATGCCGGCGAGTACCTGGGGGATGGTTATCTGTTTCAGGGTGCGCCGCGGACGGCGCGGGTTTCGGCTTCAGTGAACTTCTGAGGGCCTCATCGCGGGTCAAGCCCGCTCCCACAATTGATCTGTGTGCGCCGCCGACTCTGTGGGAGCTGGACTTGCCAGCGATCGAGCGCGAAGCGGTCGTAATCCAGACAGCGCCTGATGTGCTGGCTGCACTGGCCCCATCGCTGGCAAGCCAGCTCCCACAAAGCACCGCCGTCAGAACGGCTCGCTACCCTCGCGAATCTCCACTTCCAGTACTTTTCCCAACGCAACCAGCTGCACCGCCACGTCCCTGGTGGTGATGAAGCCGCTGTAGCAGTCACTGTCGGTGGACCAGTTCCACAGCACCAGGCCCTGCTTGTGCAGTTCGTCGTGGGCCGTGACCATCAGCTCGGGCACCGTGGTGCCGTCGAGGAAGTCTTCATCCTCCGCGTCTTCGACACCGAAAGTGACTTCGGCATCCCGCGCCTCGGCCAGCTGTTGCACGCTCTGTACGAACGACTCGGTGTCTTTCCAGTCGACGAAGAATACCGACTCCCAGTCAGCCACATCCTTGACGATATACATCAGTTGCTGCGGATCGTCCTCGAATTCCTCGACGTCGTCTTCATCCAGCTCGACCTCGCGCAGGGCCTGGACATGCTGGCTGGCCATTGCCGCCGACGGGCTGATCAGGGTCAGCAATTGTTCAGCGGCAAGGATCTGGGCCTTGGTAAAACATTCTTTGAGCATCTGAAACATCCTTTTTCATGGGCAAAACAAAAAGCCCCCGACCTTGTTCAGGTCGGGGGCTCTTCTAGATGTGGCGGTGAAGAAGGGATTCGAACCCTTGATACAGTTTCCTGTATACACACTTTCCAGGCGTGCTCCTTCAGCCACTCGGACACTTCACCGGTTCTCGCCAAGCAGTTCAGCCTGTCGAGGCGCGCTAATGTAGTCGAAAGAGGTTCTAATGGCAAAGGTTTTTTTCAGAATATTCATGCGCTTAAGCCATTTAATCGAAAAACCACGGTACACAGGGCAAAGCCGCCATTCTCTGGCGTGCTTCGGCAGCCCGGTTTACCGCGCTCCCGTCAGGACAAGCACGTGGGCCGCCACGCTGACCGGTCAGTCAGTCACAGCGCTTTACCTCGGGCACTTGCCTGAGTAACGTCTGCCCCACTCCACCTTAAGGAACCCTGTGATGAGTGAGCTGATTACCTACCACCTCGAAGACGGCATTGCGACCCTGACCCTGAACAACGGCAAGGTCAACGCCATCTCGCCTGACGTCATCAAGGCGTTCAATGCCGCCCTCGACCAGGCCGTGCAGGACCGCGCGGTGGTAATCATCACCGGCCAGCCAGGCATTCTCTCCGGCGGCTACGACCTGAAAGTCATGACCGCCGGCCCCAAGGAGGCCGTCAGCCTGGTGACCGCCGGCTCCACCCTGGCCCGGCGCATGCTCTCGCACCCGTTTCCGATCATCGTTGCCTGCCCGGGCCACGCGGTGGCCAAAGGCGCCTTCCTGCTGCTCTCGGCCGACTACCGCATCGGTGTCGAAGGCCCGTTCAGCATCGGCCTTAATGAAGTGCAGATCGGCATGACCATGCACCACGCCGGTATCGAACTGGCCCGGGATCGCCTGCGCCGCTCGGCGTTCCACCGGTCGGTGATCAACGCCGAGATGTTCGACCCGGCCAGCGCCGTCGACGCCGGTTTCCTCGACAAGGTAGTGCCGGTCGAACAGCTGCAGGAAGCTGCGCTGACGGCAGCCCGCCAGTTGAAGAAGATCAACATGAACGCCCACAAGCACACCAAGCTCAAGGTGCGCAAAGCACTGCTCGAGATCCTCGACGACGCGATCATCCGCGACCAGGAACACCTGGGCTGACCCCCTACCAAGGCCTGATTGCGATTATTCGGGCAATCGGGCCTGCCCCGCACCAATGAGTGTTTGCCGATAGAAGTGCACACCCGTACACTGCGCCGCGTTTGCCTGGTGTGAGTCGTACGATGCTTTTTATTATCCGCATGTTCCTGTTGGGGCTGCATTTTCTCCTGGCCGGTGTGCTCGGTGTGCTGGTTGGCCTGTGCCGACCGTTCAACCCGGACAACAGCCGAATCTGTGCACGCCTTTATGGGCTGCCTGCCACCTGGCTGATGCGCCTTGAGATCAAGGCCGAGGTCGGCCCGCTGTTCGACCAGCCGCCCGGTTGCGTGATCATCGCCAACCACCAGTCCAACTACGACCTGTTCGTGCTGGGTCATGTGGTGCCGCGGCGCACCGTGTGCATCGGCAAGAAGAGCCTGAAGTGGATCCCCCTGTTCGGCCAGTTGTTCTGGCTGGGCGGCAACGTGCTGGTCGATCGCGGCAATGCCTACCAGGCGCGCCGGGCAATCCAGACCACCACCCGCACCCTGAGCGAAGACGACACCTCGATCTGGGTGTTCCCCGAAGGCACGCGCAATGCCGGCGAGCACCTGATCACCTTCAAGAAAGGTGCCTTTCACATGGCCGTAGAAGCCGGCGTGCCGATCGTGCCCGTGTGCGTCAGCCGCTATGCCTGCCGCCTGAGCCTCAACGGCTGGCGCCGCAGCAAGGTGATCATCCGCTCACTGCCCCCAATCGCTACCAGTGGCCTGACCCAGCAGGATGTACCGGCGCTGGCCGAGCAATGCCGCGTGCAGATGCAGCACTGTATCGATCGCATGGAAGGCGAGCTGGCCCTGGCGTGAACAGTTGCCGAATTGTGCCAGTCAGACCAAGCTACTGGCACGGTTAACAGAAGAAGCGGACAACCATGGGTCGAGTCGTTGCAGCGGCGGTGTACAGCGCCGGCAGGAAGGTCACCAACATCAGCCTGGACGAAGGCAGCCAATGGGCGAGCAAACCCGGGCATTTTGTCTGGATTGGCCTGGAAGAGCCCAATGCCCAGGAGCTGGCCAATCTGCAGCGCCAGTTCAACCTGCATGAGCTGGCCATCGAAGACGCACTGGAAAAACACAGCCGGCCCAAGCTGGAAACCTTCGGTGACGCCCTGTTCATCGTCACTTACTCGCCAGTGCGCCATGAAGGCAAGCTGGAGTTCATCGAGACGCATATCTTCGCCGGCAATGGCTACATCATCACCGCGCGCAACGGTCATTCGAAGTCCTACGCCCTGGTGCGCCAGCGCTGTGAGGCCCGCCCGCTGCTGCTGGAGCACGGCGAAGACTTCGTGCTCTACGCCCTGCTCGACTTCGTGACCGAAAACTACCAGCCGGTCAGCGAAGCCATTCATGGCGAAATCGAGGAGCTGGAGCAAAGCGTGCTCAGCGGTTCGCTCAAGGAAGAGGACATCCAGCGCATCCACAGCCTGCGCCGCGACATCCTGCGCCTGCGCCGCTACGTGGCGCCGATGGTCGAAGTCAGCGAAGAACTGCAGCGCCTGACCTTCCCCTTTATCGACAAGAACATGCGCCCGTACTTTCGCGATGTGCAGATCCACGTCACCCGGCAGATGGAAGACCTGGCCGGGATTCGCGATATCGCCAGCCAGACCATCGAAATCGGCATGCTGCTGGAGTCCTCGCGCCAGAGCATCGTGCAGCGCAAGTTCGCCGCCTGGGCGGCGATCCTGGCGTTCCCCACCGCAGTGGCGGGAATTTACGGGATGAACTTTCAGAACATGCCGGAACTGAGCTGGCACTACGGCTACTTTGCCGTGCTGGGCGGGATCGCCGTGGGCTGCACGGCGTTGTATGCCAGCTTCAAGCGCTCCGGCTGGCTGTAACGGCAGGCCTCAGTTCGAGCGGCCCTGAGGCTTGTGCGCGACAAAACGCATCATCCATTCGGCCACCGTGCTGCCGTGGTGCTCATGCACCAGGCTGTCGATACCCTTGTGGTACACCTCCTGGCCTAGGCTGTCCTGGCGTAACTCAAGCAGCGCCCGCGAATAGTCGTGGATGAACTCCGGGTGGCCCTGGAAGCACAGCACCTGGTCGCCGATGTGGTAGGCCGCGTTCGGGCAGAAATCGCTGGAGGCAATCACCGTGGCGTTTTCCGGCAGGCGCGTGACCTGGTCCTGATGGCTGATCAGCAAGGTCAGTTCTTCGACCTGCGGGCTCATCCACGGCGCCTTGGCGTTCATCATATAGCGGTGGGTACCCACCCCCCAGCCCTGGTGCGCGCGCTCGCTCTTGCCACCCAGCAGCAGCGCCAGCAGCTGATGACCGAAACACACGCCAAGCAATTTGTCGCCACGCTGGTAGCGGTCCAGCAGGAACGCCTTGAGCCTCTGAATCCACGGATCATCACCGAACGAGTCGGCCTTGCTGCCAGTGACCAGGTAGGCATCGAATACCTGGTCTTCATCGGGATACTCGTCGTTCAACACGTTGTAGACGCGAAACTCGGCGGCGATTGGCTGGCGGGAGAACAGCTGCTCGAACATCCGTCCGTAGCCCTGATACTGCTCGACCAGCTCGGGTCGCAGGACGTCGGTTTCCAGGATGCAGATGCGTAGCGACATATAAATAGTCCTGAACGACAAAGGCGGGATTGCCCCGTAAAGCCTGCCCCGAATAAGGCGCGCAGGCAAGTATGATGCTCGGACGAACGGTCACGATCTGTGGATCCACTCACTGAAGGCACGCAAGTGTCTAGCAAGGGGAATGCTGATGGATGGCCAAAGGCCTCATAGCAAAAACTGCACGTAACTGCCTAAGTACAGATTAAAGCGTTCTAAAACACGGGTGACGTTGACCCTAAGGTTAGCTGTATACCCATTAGCAACAGTTCGCGTCTTAATGGTTTCACAGCGTTAAATGATGTTCGCCAGATCGATGACAAGGAAGCCTCTGGGCACTCAGGAATAACAACAAAAAGGCGGTCAGCCATGTTCAAACAACACAAAGTACGTCAAGCCGGGCTCATCCTCTTCGCCACTACGCTGCTGTTGATCCTGCCGAACCTTTCGCGCCTGTTCGGCTGAGCGACATGCCCTCTTCCCTGGGTTTGTGCCTGGCACAAGCCGCTTGTGTGCAGGTAATCTGCCGACCCTGATGGTTGGAGACTGCCCATGCGCCGGTGTTTTACCTTGCTCGTTGCCCTGCTCTGCCTGCCCTTGCAGGCGGCACAACTGACCCTGGACCTGGGTAATGGCAGTCGCCCTTGGCAGAGCGCCGAGCTGCTCAAACACCCGTTGGTGCAGGACATCCAGATCGACAACGATGTTTCCTACAAGAAAACCATGCACTACCGCGCGGTGCCGCTGGCTGCGCTCCTGCAGGGCGTACGGGCTGATGATCACCTGCAGGCCGTAGCCCTGGATGGTTTTGCCGCCGAGATGCCGGCTGCGCCTTTGCTCAAGGACGGCCCTGCCCGAGCCTGGCTAGCCATTGAAGACCCGGCCAAGCCCTGGCCACCCCTGGCCAAAGGCAAAACCAGCGCCGGGCCTTTCTATCTGGTCTGGACCGACCCGCAAGCTGGGCGCATCAGCCCGGAGCAGTGGCCGTTCCAGGTCGCCAGCATTCGCCGCCTGCCTACGGTGGCCGAACGGTTCCCAGCCATGCGCCCGGCACCGGGGTTGGCTGCCGATGACCCGATCAACCAAGGCTTTGCCGTGTTCCAGAAAAACTGCCTGGCGTGTCATCGCCTCAACGCTGCCGGTGACGCCCAGTTCGGCCCGGACCTGAACCTGCCGCACAACCCCACCGAATACTTCCAGGCCGATTATCTGCGGCGCTATATCCGCGACCCGCAAAGCCTGCGCCAGTGGCCCCAGGCGAAAATGCCCGGGTTTGCCGAAACAGTCATCAACGACAGCGAGCTGGACGCACTGCTTGCGTACCTGCGCCACATGGTCACGCGCAAACCCTGAAGCTCACTGCTGCTGGGCGTTGAAGGCCGGAGTCACCAGCACCTTGGCGTGCATCTGCTCGAAACCGCCACCCCGGCGCATGCCACGTACCGGGCAGGCATCCAGGTAGTCCAGGCCCACGGCCAGCTTCAGGTGCCGTTCGGGCCGGGCCAATTGGTTGGTGACATCGAAACTGTACCAGGCATCCTCCAGCCAGGCTTCGGCCCAGGCGTGGCTGGCCATCTGCTGGCTGTCGCTGTCGAACAGGTAGCCGGACACGTAGCGCGCCGGCACGCCCAGGCTGCGCGTGCACGCCAGGAAGGCATGGGTATGGTCCTGGCAAACCCCGGCCCCACCGGCAAACGCCTGAGCCGCACTGGTGTCGACGGCGGTGCTGCCCGGCCGGTAGGCCATGCGCTGGTTCAGGGCGTTCATCAACTCGATCAACGCCGAGCGGTCACGCCGCTTGCGGCATTGCTGGCTGGCGAAGGCGCGCAACGCATCATCCGCTTCGGTGAGGCGGGTAAAGCGCAGGAACGGCAGCGGTGATTGCAGCTCGTGCTCGGCTTCACGGCGTTCATCGATGTCGACCAGGCCGCGGGCGCCGATGACCAGGTCCGCATGTGGCTCCTCCAGGCTCAGCACATGCAGGATGTTGCCGAACGGGTCCAGTTGCGCCCGCACCGGCCGCGGCAGGTCCAGCTGCCAGCTGAGCACCTGCTGGCGCTCGCTGTCGTGCGGGGTCAGGCGCAGGTACTGGATGCTCGAGCGAACCTGGTCTTCGTAGTGGTAGGCGGTTTCGTGGCTAATGGTCAGTCTCATACGGCCTCCAGGTAGGCACTGTGAATGGCATTGCCCAGTTCACGCACCAGCGGAATGTAATGGGTCAACCAGGGGTGCAGGCCCTCGGCAAGGATTTCATCGATCGAGGTGTAGCGCAGGCGTGCGTCCACCTCGGCGGCCAGGCGCTGGGCCGGGCGGCCGTTGCCACCGGGCAGGCTGGCGAGGATCTGGTCGATCTCTTCGGTGCAGGCTCGCAGCGAGCGCGGTACATCGGCGCGCAACAGCAGCAGCTCGGCGACATGGCGGGCAGCCGGTGCGTCACGGTAGATTTCGGTGTAGGCCTCGAATGACGACAGCGCGCGCAGCAAGGCGCTCCATTGGTAATAGCCGCGCGCCGAGCTGTCGCTGACCGCCTCGGCCTCGTCGCCGAGCATCTCGTAGCGGGCATCGAGCAGGCGCAGGGTGTTGTCGGCGCGCTCGATGAAGGTGCCCAGGCGAATGAAGCGAAAGGCGTCGTTGCGCATGATGGTGCCGTAGGTAGCACCACGGAACAGGTGCGAGCGCTCCTTGATCCACTCGCAGAAGCGGCTCATGCCGTAGCGCCCCAGGCCCTGCTCGGCGATGCCACGAATCTCCAGCCAGGTGGCGTTGATGTTTTCCCACATGTCGGCGGTGATCCGCCCACGAACCGCATGGGCACTGGCCCGCGCCGCGCCAAGGCAACTGTAGATGCTTGCCGGGTTTTCCGGGTCCAGGGCAAAGAAGTGCAGCAGGCGCTCGGCATGCAACTGGCCGTGGCGCTCCAGGTAATCGTCGAGGGTGCCGGTGATCAACAGCGGCATGGCTATTTCATCCAGGCCATCACCGCGGCCATCCTGCGGCATCAGCGACAGCGAATAACTGACATCAAGCATCCGCGCGAGGTTTTCCGCGCGCTCCAGGTAACGTGACATCCAGTACAAATCGGAGGCAGTTCTACTCAACATGGCTTAATCCTCGACCACCCAGGTGTCCTTGGTACCGCCGCCCTGGGACGAATTGACCACCAGTGAGCCTTCACGCAGGGCAACCCGGGTCAGGCCGCCAGGCACCACCCGGGTCTCGCGCCCGGACAGCACGAAAGGCCGCAAGTCGATATGCCGCGGGGCAATGCCGTTCTCGACAAAGGTCGGGCAAGTCGACAGCGACAGCGTTGGCTGGGCGATGTAGGCCGCCGGTCGGGCCTTGATCCGTGCGGCAAACGCCTCGATCTCGGCGCGGGTCGCCGCCGGCCCGACCAGCATGCCGTAGCCACCGGAGCCCTGGGTTTCCTTGACCACCAGCTCCGGCAAGTGCGCAAGCACGTGGGAAAGCTCTTCAGGCTTGCGGCACTGCCAGGTCGGCACGTTCTTCAGGATCGGCTCCTCATCGAGGTAGAAACGGATCATGTCGGTGACATAGGGGTAGATCGACTTGTCGTCGGCAACGCCGGTGCCAATGGCATTGGCCAGCACCACGTTGCCGCAGCGATAGGCGGCCAGCAGCCCGGGCACACCGAGCATCGAATCGGGATTGAACGCCAGGGGGTCGAGGAAGGCATCGTCCAGGCGCCGGTAGATCACATCCACCGCCTTGGGGCCGTCGGTGGTACGCATGAACACCCGCTCGTCACGCACGAACAGGTCGGCGCCCTCGACCAGCTCGACGCCCATCTCGCGGGCGAGGAAGGCGTGCTCGAAGAACGCGCTATTGAAACGCCCGGGCGTCAGCACCACCACGCTGGGGTTATCCAGTGGGCTTGAGCTCTTGAGGGTATCGAGCAACAGGTTGGGGTAATGATCGATGGGGGCGATGCGCTGGGCGGCGAACAGCTCGGGAAACAGGCGCATCATCATCTTGCGGTCTTCGAGCATGTAGCTGACGCCGCTGGGAGTGCGCAGGTTGTCTTCGAGCACGTAGTAGCTGCCGTCGCTGTCGCGCACCAGGTCGACCCCGCAAATGTGCGAATAGAGGTCGCGGTGCAGGTCCAGGCCTTGCATCGCCAGCTGGTACTGGTCGTTGGCCAGGACCTGCTCAGCCGGGATGATCCCGGCGCGAATGATGCGCTGGTCGTGGTACAGGTCAGCCATAAACAGGTTCAGCGCCTTGACCCGCTGAATGCAGCCCCGCTCCACCACCCGCCACTCACTGGCGGGAATACTGCGCGGAATCGTATCGAAGGGAATCAGCCGCTCGGTGCCCTGCTCGTCGCCATAGAGGGTGAAGGTGATGCCGGCGCGGTGGAACAGCAGGTCGGCTTCACGTCGACGCTGGGCCAGCAGCTCCGGCGGGGTTTCGGCCAGCCAGCGGGCGAACGCCCGGTAATGCGGACGGACCAGGCCGTCAGCGGCGTACATTTCGTCATAAAAGGTGCGGATCATGCCGAACTCCTTGTCACCCGTGCACCCGAGCCATCGCAAGCCCCGTGCCAGCGGCATAATTCCTTGTTTTTCAATAGCTTGTACTTTGACAAAAGGACGGTCGCACCAGATCTGTGCAAGCGTTCCGGTTACGTTGGCAGCAACGCTTCATTGCGAAGCGCTGATCAGCCCGTACCGGGCGGCAACAGCCGCCCTCGCCGGGCCCTGGATTCAAGCCAGTTGACGCTCCTGCTTGACTCCCCAGCCTTCAATCTCACCGCCCAATGGCGCGATGACCGCTTCGAAATCCTGTTCGAATTCGCCGATACCGCCATAGGTTGCAAACATCACCTTGCTCAGTTCCAAGTGCCAGGCGCCATCATCGCGCTCATGTACCTGGGCACTGAGTGATTCGCCGCGAAACTGACCTGCCGCTCGCCGCGCCCGTGCCTCGTCCGGAAATACCGCATAAAACTCGATGGGATGAATCTGCGCGAAGTTGAACCCCCCTTCTTTCATCCGACGCAAGACCGTGCTGCTGATGTCCTCGTATTGGCTGCTCATGAATCGTCCTCCTCATTACCGATGGATAGACTTTCAGTGCAAAACGCACCTGCCCGCCACACAAGACGTGCGGGGGCAATTCGAGCTGTTGCGTGACGTGGATCGGCAAGCCCGGACAATCAGAAAAAACTGCCCGACCTTGTCTGCAGCGTAGCGCCTGATTGCCCGGCGTGCCAGCCAGCAAGCGGGTTCAGGGGGCTTCAGTGATGGCGGTGATCTCTACCCCGTTCTGCTCTTTCAGCCATTTGGCCGTCGGCGAGGGTTCGCGGTCCTGGAAATCATTGAGGTCCAGTTCGCCCAGGACCGGAAACAGATGGGTACGAATCAGCCGCGCAGCCTCTTCGATACTCGGCTCAAGCTCTGCGGTGAGAGGCAGCGAGATACGCTCGCCCTTCTGATCAACAAAAGTAATGACCCAGTCTTTCATTGGACTCTCCTCTGTACCGGTGCTCAGGGTGAATCTGGCCTACCTACCGTTGACCTCGCCGCGGGGTGGTTGTTCAGTCGACTTGCGGCTCAAAGCGATGGCCGCCCGGCAGCGCACGTATGCTTTGCAGCGTGCGCAGAAATTGGTCCCTGGAGGGCTCGAACTGCAGCGGCGGCTCGGAGTGTTCATCGGTCACTCCCAGTACCACGGTGGGCTGGTAGCCGGAGCTCAAGGCGCCAGCGACCATCCTGAACGTTTCAGTGGCCGCCGGCTTGAGACTGTCAGGCTCATAGACGCGAAAGCGTGCGCCGCCGAACCTGCCCTTGGCGGCACCGATCCGCACGCTTGAGGGCCCGAACTTATCGACACTGATATGCATCGGAAACGGGTTGGCAATCAGTCGATCCAGCAGCATCGGCACCATCTCGACGGCCTTGTCGCTGTCACTGCTCATGCTCAGGCGGTGCAGCAGTTTCGGATTGTCTGCGGGGTTGAGGCCCAGGGTGATGGCATGGCGCGGTGTGCCATCGTCGGCAATGAAGCCGAAGGGCACACAGAAACCGTTGTCCTGGGGAATTTCGTATTGCTTGCGGGTGCGGAACGCGGCCAGCACAGCGCGCGCCCTGGGCTCCAGCCGGGCCAGCGCAGCGGTGTCTGTAGCCGTATTGGCGCCACTGTAGAATTTGAATCGGTAGATGCGTTGATCGCGCCACAGGTAGGCAGTCAGATTACCTTCATACCAGTTTGCAGAGGCGTCCGGCACACCCAGCTCGATAAAGCGCTCATGCTCGTACTCTACATCGGTCGGCCATTGTGCCTGCTCCTCGAAGAAGGCATCGCGCTCGACCTGCAGCTTCGCCACCGGCCGCCCCTCGGCAGTAAATTGCTTGATCATGTCGTCAAGCACCACCAGTTGCGAATTCACATAGCCTATGCGCTGGAGCTTTTCACGCAAGTCGTAGTACTGATCACTCAGTGCCCTGTAGCGCGTTTCATCGTCACGGCTCGCAGAGATGGCGGCATCCAGCGCCTCCATCTGCGCCTTCACCACCCGCTCCTGCGCCGGGCCACGGGTGAGGCTCTGCACATAGCGGATCTGTTCGTAGAGTGCACGGGTGGTCAACGGGCTGACCTCGATGTCGACCAGAAAGGGCAGCTCGCCAGTCAACCCTTCGCCGTAGGCAATCTGCTTGTCCCCAGGGGTGATCGTGGGGCGGGGGAGATCGAAATTGTAGTATTGCCAGTAACCACTGGAAACGTGCCAGGCAATGTCCTGAGGTACATCGAACTGCACCCGGCCCATGCATTCGGTGCGCCAGCCGGGGGGCGTCTGGTAATCCGCTGAGGCAACATCGGCCACCGCCAACAGTGAATGGCACAGGCAGGCAAACAACACGAACACTCGCACGCAAAAATCCTTTTTTGATGGGCGCCATTCCAGCCCCCGCTTCCTGAGGCGCGCGATTTGAGCATCCATGGCACAAAAAGCCAAGACCCCGGCAAGCCGGGGTCCTGTTTACAGCGCTAGCAACGACGTTATTCCGGGGTGCCGTGCACTACACCAGCGGTGTTGTCCAGCAAGCTCTTGGTCGCCGTCTGGATGAACGACTCGAGCTTGTGGGTCAGGTCCTTCTGGTCCGGGGCTTCGATCAGCTCGGCCTTGAAGTTGGCACCGAGCTCGTAGCGGTACATGCGTGGCGACATGTCCTTGGCCTCGATCAGGATGCGATCACCCTTGATCAGGCCAACGATCTGCTCGCTTCCCGACGGCTTGATCATGCCAATGCCCGGATCACCGGCCGGCAGGTTAAGCAGGTCACGGCCCCAGCACTGGTGACGGGTTTCGCCGCCCAGGCGGCCCATGATGGTCGGCACGATGTCGATCTGGGTACCCACGGTGTGGTTGAGCGCACCGAACTTGTCCTGGATGCCCGGGGCGATCAGCAGCAGCGGCACGTTGAAGCGCCCCAGGTCCATCTCGGTGACCTGCTGGTGGTTGCCGAAGCCATGGTCGCCGACGATGACGAACAGGGTTTGCTTGAAGTAAGGCTCCTTGCGCGCCTTCTCGAAGAACTGGCCCAAGGCCCAGTCGGAGTAGCGCATGGCGGTCAGGTGCTCGTCCAGGCGGCCCTGGCCTGTGACCTTCTCGACCGGCAGATCCTTGGGCAGTGCATACGGCGTGTGGTTGGACAGGGTCTGCAGCAGCGCGTAGATCGGCTTCTTGCCATCGTGCTTGGCCAGCTCTTCGTTACCGCGGTCGAACATGTCCTGGTCGGACACGCCCCAGGTCGGGTCGGAGAACACCGGATTGACGAAGTCGTTACGGCCGATGAAGGTGGTCATGCCCTGGTTGCCGAAGAACCCGGACTGGTTGTCCCAGGCAAAGTCACCGTTGTAGACGTAGACGTCGTCGTAGTCACGGGCACTGAGCAGCGCTGGCAGGCCCGACAGTTTGTGGCCGCCTTCAGGGGTCTGCATCAGGTATTCGAAGCCCGGCAGGTTCGGGTAGCAGGCCATGGTGGCGAACATGCCCTGGTGGGTGTGGGTGCCGTTGGAGAAGAAGCGGTCGAACAGCAAGCCCTCTTTCGCCAGTTTGTCGAAGTACGGGGTGATGTTGTTCGGGCTGCCCAGGGCGCCAACCGAATGACCGGCGAAGCTCTCCATGAGGATCACCACGACGTTCTTGATCGGCAGGGTGTTGTCCGCTGGCGGGGTGAAATCACGGCGCACCGCGGCGCTGTCGGCATCGACCAGCTTGTCGTTGGCGGTCAGCAGCATGTCACGCACGGCCTGGGTCGCCAGGCCCTGCTCGATGGTCGACTTCCAGATGTTGGCGCGGTCCTCGCCGAAACGGCTCTTGGCTGCATCGATCAGGGTCAGGGTGCCGTTCAGGCCCAACTGGTTGACGAAGTTCGAGTCGGTGGTGAAAGCGTCGCCCCAACGCATTGGCGGGCCCTGGCGCAGGGTGCCGCGAGCAGCGATGACCGCCACCAGCAGGACCATGAAGAACACCACGCCGCGCACATACCAAGGCGCTACGCTACGCTTGCCAGCGACCTGGCTTTCATACACGCCATCGGGCCGGGTAAGGCGATCGATGCCCTTGAACAGCAGACTCAGCAGCCAGGTGCCAAAGGCCCAGGCCAGCAGGTAGCGCACCACCGGGAAGCCGTACCAGAGCATGCTCAGCACGGTTTTCGGGTCTTCCTTGACGTACTGGAACACCAGGCCGTTGAGGCGCTGGTGGAACTCGCGATAGAAATCCATCTCCATCAGGCCGAGGAACATGACGATGCTCGAGGCGATGGTCAGCCAGGCACGGAACAGGCCGCGTGCGGCCATGGCCCGGGCACTGAGGATGGCCAGCAGCAGCGGGATGCTCAGGTACACCACGACCCGCAGGTCGAAACGCAGGCCGTTGAAGAAACCCTCGGCTACAGTCGACATCGGCGTGTCGCCGATCATGTCGTTGTTGTAGGCCAGCAGGGCCAGGCGGACCAGACTGAGCATCAGCATGATCACCAGACCGCACAGCAGGGTGTAGGCCAGGTGCGATTTCAGCGTCGGTTGCAACGGGCGCGACGCAGCCCGCTGTTGACTCAAGGCGTCCGTGGTAGCCATGAATTGGAAGATCCCTAGGGTTCAGGTTCGAGGAAGGCGGTAAAACGAATCGGCAAATGTGCCCTAAACGCGAGCACGTTGCACGGCCATTCGGCGAATGGATAATTGCGCGAGCAAATTGTCGGCAATCGATTGTGAAAATTTCGTAATAGAATCAGTGTTATCCGCATCGAGATCATTACGCCATGTTTTATCGCTACCTCCCAAGCCCGCTTGGCCCGCTGCTACTGGCAGGCGATGAACAGGGCCTGCGCATGCTGCACATGGATGCCGCCCAACCCTGGGAACTGGCCGAAGTCTGGCAGCCAGCCACTCGCCAGCTGGACGATGTTGCACGCCAGCTCGACGAGTACTTTGCCCGTAAGCGCGAACACTTCGAAGTGCGCCTGGCGGCCCACGGCACGCCATTCCAGCGCCAGGTGTGGCAGGCCCTGCAGCGCATCCCCTATGGCACCACCTGCAGCTACGGCGAGCTTGCCCAGGCCATTGGCAAGCCGAAATCGGTGCGGGCAGTGGGCACCGCCAATGGCGCCAACCCGATCGCGATCATTGTGCCCTGCCATCGGGTGATCGGCAGCAATGGCACCCTCACCGGGTTTGCCGGGGGGATCGAGCGCAAGCAGATCTTGTTGGAACTGGAGGGGACCTGGTTGATCTGAAAATTATCGCGGGGCAGGAGCCGGCTTGCCCCGCGATAGCGGACTATAGCCGCACATTGCCCCGCGGCCCGGCGATCGCCCAGATGATCAGGCCCAGCACAGGCAACAGCAGAATCAGCAGCACCCAGAGAATCTTGACGCCGCCACTGACACCGCTCTTGATCACATTGATGATCGCCCAGATGTCCAGGGCCAGAATGATCAGCCCAACCACGCTATTGAAGGTAGACCCCATGGTGTTGCTCCCATGATCACGCCTGCCCTCAGGATAGCTGGCTATCAGCCCGATAGAGGCGAATCGTTCGCCGCAGCCCAGCAGCGCTGGTTACACTCGATTCATTGAATTGCCGCCCAGAGGTCCCTATGCCACCCGCCCACAGCCACAGCAGCCCTGCCCCCGCGCCACTATGGAGCGCCTGGATGCAACAGGCACAAAGCAGCCCGTGGCTCAGTGCAGGCTTGGGTTTGAGCCTGCTGGCAGTGGTTGGCCTGCTGATCGCCAGTGCCTGGAACGCTGTGCAAGGCGAGCACCAGCAAAACCTGCACATGGCCATGCTCGGTGGCCTGGCCGGCTTTGCCGCCACCGCCCTGGGTGCGGTCATGGCCGTGGTGCTGCGCGAGATCAGCGCGCGAACGCAGGATGTCATGCTCGGCTTTGCCGCCGGCATGATGCTCGCTGCCAGCTCGTTCTCGCTGATTCTGCCCGGCCTCGACGCGGCCCGCGGGATCACCGGCAATGGCCCTTACGCTGCATTGACGGTGGTCGTCGGCATGGGCCTGGGCGTGCTGCTGATGCTCGGCCTCGACCGTTTTACCCCGCACGAACACGAGAGCACCGGCCCCTGCGGCCCACAGGCCGAGCGGATCAACCGGGTGTGGCTGTTCGTGCTGGCGATCACCCTGCACAACCTGCCCGAGGGCATGGCCATCGGCGTCAGTTTTGCCAACGGCGACCTCAATGTCGGCCTGCCGCTGACCAGCGCCATCGCCATCCAGGACATTCCCGAAGGCCTGGCCGTGGCCCTGGCGCTGCGCGCAACCGGTCTTTCGACCTTCAAGGCGGCATTGGTGGCGATCGGCTCGGGCCTGATGGAACCCCTGGGTGCCGTGATCGGTCTGGGCATCTCCAGCGGTTTTGCTATCGCCTACCCAGTGAGCATGGGCCTGGCGGCCGGGGCGATGATCTTCGTGGTGTCCCACGAAGTGATCCCGGAAACCCACCGCAACGGCCACCAGACCTCGGCAACCCTGGGCCTGATGGGCGGCTTTGCGGTGATGATGTTCCTCGATACCGCCCTCGGTTAAACGTGCACGGCAACCCGTAGCGCTTCCAGAGCCGGCGCTGCGGCAATGCCGACCTCGGCGCACAGCTCCAGCACCCGTGGCAGGTCGTCGTTGCCGACCAGCACCATTTGCAGCTCGTCATCGAGCAACTGGCTGAAGTTCATCAGCACATAGCCGCCAGCTTCCTTGTTCATCGCGCCCATCTGCACCTGGATGCGGTTGAGCGCGGTCAGCGGCTCGACCTTGGCCAACTGCTTGGGCTTGAGGTTGAACGGCACGCTCTTGTCGAAGGAGTCGACGATCTGGGCAAACAGGTCCTGGTAGCTATCGGCCTGGAACAGCACGGTATCGGGCAGGCTGCCGACCACAATCCATTCACCCAGCGGGATCGGGAAGCTGTCGTCGTAGTTGATGTCCGGGTTGGCGGCGAGGAACGCCTGCGGGTCGGCATAGGCCTGGGCGGCTTCGTCGGCGATGCGCGCGATGTCTTCCTCGCGCATGCAGCCAGCGCTGATTTTGCCGATGAGTTCGACCAGTTGGGATTTCATGAAGGGGCCCTGCGACGGTAAAAAAGTCGCCAAGGATAGCCGCAAAAGGCCCCGGGGGGTTAGCCGAGCAGCTTGAGCAACTGCTCGCTGGTCTCAGGGGCACCCATGGTTTGCGCCGCGCCCAGGGCATCGCTGCCACGGGCGTCACGGTGGCGCGGGTTGGCGCCCTTGCCCAGCAGGTAATCGACGATGACCGTGCGGTTGAACATCGCCGCCATCATCAGCGCCGTACGCCCATCGGCGGACGTCCCATCGACCTCGGCGCCTTTATCCACCAGCAGCTGGACCATCTCCAGGTTGCCCTTGAATGCGGCGCCGGCGATGGGCAATTGGCCCTTGTCATTGGCAATCTGCGGGTCGGCGCCGTGCTCGAGCAGCACTGCAACGGCCTGCAGATGCCCGTGGTAGCTGGCAAGCATCAGCAAGGTATCGCCATTGCCATTGCGCAGGTTCACCGGCAGGCCATTTTCCAGCAAGCGCCCGAGCATCACCGCGTCGCCCTTGCGCGCCCGGTCGAACACTTCTTCGGCGAACGCTGCCGCCTCGTCATCGTTCATCGGCGTGGGGCTACGTTGGTCAGACATGGGGAACCTCCTGGCTATCGGAAAGGCCCAAGTCTTTGTCAGCGAGCACGCCGGGTCAACGGTGGATAACTCATGGCCATGACAGAAGAAATCTATTGGCCAGGGCAGCACTGCAAAATGCACTGTGCGAAATGCACTACCGTGCAGAATGCACGGTAGCGCTCTTCGACATACATTATAACTTATTGATTTATAATGGTTTTATTTAGAAGAAGAGCTGGCACAGTCACTGCACCAGTCACTCCATGTCTGCCACTAACAGTCAGGAGCTGATATGGACCTCATCCAGGAAAAATTCGCCTCGGTATTCTCCGCCTACGACGTCACCACTCAGGCGCGCCCCGACGGTGGAATTCTGCTGACCCTGCGGGCAGCGGACGGCACCCAGACCAAGCGCTCGATTTCTTATGCCCAACTGCACAGCGCCGAACAGCTGTCGTGGGCGATCAGTGCGATTCGCCGCGACCTGGCCGGGCAGGCCAGTGAGTTGCCGGTGATTTCAATGTTGCAGAGCCAGCAGCGGTTTGCCTTGCCGACTTATCGGTAAGCATTGGAGATCGCATCGCGGGGCAAGCCCGCTCCTACAAGTCTGTGTAGGAGCGGGCTTGCCCCGCGATGGCGATCACTCAGTCATCAAGCCGAGGAAAGTCTGCAGCGATCTTGTCGCCAGTAAAGTTGGCAACCGAACCCTGTGCCTGGCTAAACACCCGGATCGCCACAAACCGCGGCTCCTCGCCCAGATCGAGCCAATGCCGAACCCCCGCCGGCACGCCGATCAGGTCGCCCTTCTCGCACAACACTGCATAGATGTAATCCTCGATCCGCAGGCTGAACAGCCCGCGCCCGGCGGCGAAAAAGCGCAGCTGATCTTCGTCGCAGGTATGCTCGGCAAGCAAACGGGCGTCCGCTTCGCGGGTTACCTCGACACCGGCATAGCCCTTCTCGGCCTTCAGCGCATCGATACTGGCTTGATAAGCGCCGATCACATCCTGATCGCTGGCCCCCGCCTGAATGGGCGCGGCGGCCTGCCAACGCTCGAAACGCACGCCCTGCTCGGCCAGGGTCGCGGCAATGTCTTCAAGATGAGTCAAGACTTTGTTGGGAATATCCGGGGTGGACTGGTGATACACGGTCAGGCTGCTCATCAGGGCAACTCCTTACTACCGGCCAATGGTTCACGGCCAAGGCTCATGCCCTGTCCTCTTTCATTCGAAGTGCAATGATAACGGCTGCGGCCAGGGCCGCGACGCTGGCAATACTAAAGGTGGTAGCCGGCCCCAGCAGGTTCCAGCTGTACCCCGAGTACAAGGCACCCAAGGCGCCGCCCGTGCCGGCGAGCGCTGCATACAGCGCCTGGCCCTGGCCTTGCTGGCGGGCGCCGAAACTGCGTTGCACAAAGGCGATGGCGGCCGCGTGAAAACTGCCGAAGGTGGCTGCGTGCAGGACCTGGGCAAACAGCAGCACGCCCAGGTGCTCGGCAAAGTTGCCCAGCAACGCCCAGCGCACGGCCGCCAGGGCAAAACTGGCCAGCAGCACCCGGCGCAGCGAGACCCGCGCCAGGATCCAGCTCATGGCCAGGAACATCAGCACCTCGGCCACCACCCCCAGGGCCCAGAGCATGCCGATGGTGCCGCGACTGTAACCCAGGTGCTCAAGGTGCAGGGTCAGGAAGGTGTAGTACGGGCCATGGCTAAGCTGCATGAGTGCCACGCACAGGTAAAACGCGGCAACACCCGGGCTTGCCAGTTGCTTGAGAAAACCGCCGCCGGCCGCACGGTCATTCTGCCCCGGCGGCTGGGCATTGGGCACCCAGAGGCTGGCCACGACGATACCGGCCATGACGACCACCAAGGCAACCGGGTAGATATCCAGGCTAAGCCAGTCGAACAATCGGCCAAGGCCGACCACGGTGAGGATGAAACCGATCGAGCCCCACAGACGGATCTGGCTGTAGCGTGCGGTCTGCCCTTGCAGGTGGGCCAGGGTGATGACCTCGAACTGCGGCAGTACCGCATGCCAGAAGAACGCATGCAGGGCCATCACCAGCGCCAGCCAGGCGTAGCTTTTGCCGAAGAAGATCAACGAAAAGGTCGCCAGGGTCGACAAGGCACCCAGGCGCACGATCAGCAGGCGCTGGCCACTGCGGTCGCCCAGCCAGCCCCACAGGTTGGGGGCCACGCAGCGCATCAGCATGGGGATGGCCACCAGCTCGCCGATGCGCGCACTGGAAAAACCCAGGTGATCGAAATACAACGCCAGAAACGGCGCTGTCGAGCCGAGCAAGGCGAAGTAAAAGAGGTAGAAACTGGACAGCCGCCAGTAGGGAATCGGCGCCACGGCTCAGCGAGCCGCGGCGCGATTGGCAGGCGCCAGCATTACAGCTGGCCCAGCACCGGCGTCTTCACGCGCACGTCGGCGTTCTGCCCGCGGTGGCGCAGCAGGTGGTCCATCAGCACGATGGCCATCATGGCCTCGGCAATCGGTGTAGCGCGGATACCCACGCACGGGTCATGACGGCCCTTGGTGATCACCTCAACCGGGTTGCCATCGACGTCGATGGAGCGGCCCGGGGTGGTGATGCTCGAGGTCGGCTTGAGGGCCAGGTGGGCAACGATCGGCTGACCGGAGGAAATACCGCCGAGAATGCCGCCGGCGTTGTTGCTGAGGAAGCCTTCCGGGGTCAGCTCGTCACGGTGCTCGGTACCGCGCTGGGCGACGCTGGCAAAACCTGCGCCGATTTCCACGCCCTTGACCGCGTTGATACTCATCAGCGCGTGGGCCAGCTCGGCATCCAGGCGATCGAAGATCGGCTCGCCCAGGCCGGGCATGACGCCTTCAGCGACCACGGTGATTTTCGCCCCGACCGAATCCTGGTCGCGGCGCAGCTGGTCCATATAGGCCTCAAGCTCCGGGACTTTGTCCGGGTCCGGGCTGAAGAAGGCGTTCTGCTCAACCGAATCCCAGGTCTTGAAGGGGATTTCAATCGGTCCTAGCTGGCTCATGTAGCCGCGGATGCGGATGCCCTGGGTGGCCAGGTACTTCTTGGCGATGGCCCCGGCGGCCACGCGCATGGCGGTTTCCCGCGCCGAGCTGCGACCGCCGCCACGGTAATCACGCTCACCGTACTTGTGGTGGTAGGTGTAGTCGGCGTGGGCCGGGCGGAACAGGTCCTTGATCGCCGAGTAGTCCTTGGACTTCTGGTCGGTGTTGCGGATCAACAGGCCAATGGAGCAGCCGGTGGTGCGGCCTTCGAACACTCCCGAGAGGATTTCGACTTCGTCGGCTTCCTGGCGCTGGGTGGTGTGGCGGCTGGTGCCGGGCTTGCGCCGGTCCAGGTCGTACTGCAGGTCGGCCAGGGAAATCTCCAGGCCTGGCGGGCAGCCATCGACGATGGCGACCAACGCCGGGCCATGGCTTTCGCCAGCGGTGGTGACAGTGAACAGCTTGCCGTAGGTATTGCCGGACATGCAGGACGCTCCGCGAATCAGCCAGATTTGAACAAGAGCGCCAGTATACGCAGGCTAACCATTCAGTTCATCCCTGACGGCGAACCTTCTGCGCCCGGCCGGGTCCAAACCGCACTCTCTCGATAGTGGCCTGATGATGTTGCGTATTGTTACGGTAATCGCCCTGCTGTTCAGCGGACTGGTCCAGGCTGCCGCTCCCACCGTGTTCCAACGCCCGGTCAGCCTCGATACCGGCAGCGGCGTGCTGCACGGTAGCCTGCTGTTGCCGCGTACCGAGCAGCCACCACCGGTGGTGCTGATCATTGCCGGCTCCGGGCCCACCGACCGCGATGGCAACAACCCCTACGGCGGCAACACGGACAACCTCAAGCAACTGGCCCTGACCCTGGCAAAAAACAATATCGCCAGCGTGCGCTACGACAAGCGCGGCGTCGCTGCCAGCCTCGCGGCCACCCCGGACGAGCGCGACCTGACGGTAGAGCGCTACGTCGCCGATGCCGTGGCCTGGAGCCAGAAGCTCAAATCCGACCCACGTTTCGGCCGCCTGATTCTGCTTGGCCACAGCGAAGGTGCGTTGATCGCCAGCCTTGCCGCCGAGCAAAGCGGCGCCAGCGCCGTGATCAGCATCGCCGGCAGTGGCTGGCCGATCGACAAGGCGCTGCGCACACAGATATTTGAGCGGGTGCCCGGGCGCTACATGGCCAGTGCCGGCGATATCCTCGATCGCCTGAAAAACGGCAAGACCTCCTCCCGCGTGCCCCTGCCCCTGCAGGATGTACTGCGCCCCAGCGTGCAGCCCTACCTGATTTCGCTGTTCCGCCAGGACCCGGCCGAGGCCTTTGCCAAGGTCAAGGTACCGGCGCTGATCATCCAGGGCACCCATGACTTCCAGGTCAATGTCGACAATGCCGAGATCCTCAAGGCCGCCAAGCCGGATGCCGAGCTTGCCTTGATCAAGGGCATGAACCACATGCTGCGCATCGCACCGGAGCAAATCAGCCAGCAACGCGACAGTTATCTCGATCCGCAACTGCCGCAAGCGGCCGAACTGGGCAAGCGCGTTGTCGACTTCATTCAGCGGTTGCCCGCCAGCTGAGGCCCAATCGCAGAAATTGCGCCTCCAGTCCGGGCCAGTCCTGCCGATAAAGTGGTGCTGGCTTCGTCAATGCGACCAGCCCGCTGCGCACATGAGGATTGCCGTGATGACCGAAGCCGCCCCCCAGGACACCGCCGAGACGACTGCCGAACAGGCAGCAGCGGAAGTTGCCCCCCTGCCCTGGGCCGATGTTGCCCCCGAACATTTCCAGATGCTGCGCCTGGCGCCGCTGCCGACCGACCGCAACAGCGGTGCGCGGCCGCTGCGCTTCGTCCAGTACGGCTATGCCGAACGCCACAACAAACAGACCAGCCTGCTACGCATGGCTATCCAGCTGCCGGCGCAGAAGGTGCGCAAGGAACAGAACCACCTGGATGTCTGGGTCGATCACGAAGAAAAACGCGTGACCTTCAGCCCTGATTCCGGCCTGCAGATCGAGCCGCTGAACCGCGGCCTGGGGCGTTTTCTGATGAACCAGGCGGTGACTTGGGCGCAACGCAAGTGGCCGCACTATCGGGTCGAAGGCGCGGCCCTGCCGAACAAGGACGCCCTCAACGAAGACACCCGTCTGCGCCGTGACCATGTGCTGCGCAGTCATGGCCTGGAGGTCGAGTACGCCGATGCCCAGCACCTGAAGGGACGCTTTGTCGATGCGCAGGTCGGTGAACTCAAGGGCGGCTGGAACAGTGACAAGGTGCAGCGGGTGGAGATACTCGATGCTGCGCAGATGCTGCAACAGGCCGAGCAGAGCCTGCAGGAAAAAGAGGCGCAATTGCGCGAGCGTGACGAGCGGGTCAGCAAGTACCGCCGTGAAGACAGCGGGCTGCGCTTTACCATCACCTGCCTGGTGGCCTTTGCGGTGTTTCAGGCGGGGTTGTTGATCTGGATTGCGACTCACCGTTAAAAAGCATCGCTGGCAAGCCAGCGCCCACAAGGGCAATTGTGGGAGCTGGCTTGCCAGCGATGGATTCACTGCAAACCTGAAGCCTTACACCTTCGAGGCAAACAACCCCTGATGCTGCCGGCACTGCTGCGCCGTGAGCATGAACACCCCGTGCCCACCCCGCTCGAACTCCAGCCAGGCGAAATCCACTTGCGGATACAGCGCCTCGACATGCACCTGGCTGTTGCCAACCTCGACGATCAGCAAACCCTTCTCGGTCAGGTGATCGGCCGCTTCGGCCAGCATCCGCCGCACCAGGTCCAGGCCGTCATTGCCGCAGGCCAGGCCCAGTTCCGGTTCGTGGTGATATTCCTCGGGCATGTCGGCAAAGTCTTCAGCATCGACATACGGCGGATTGGACAGGATCAGGTCGAAGCGCTGCCCCGGCAGACCGCCGAAGCCGTCGCCCTGCACGGTATAGACGCGCTCTTCCAGGCCATGACGCTCGATGTTCTGGTTCGCCACCTCCAGTGCCTCGAAGGACAGGTCGGCCAGCACCACTTCAGCGTCCGGGAACACTTCGGCGCTGACGATGCCGATGCAGCCGGAGCCGGTGCACAGGTCGAGGATGCGCGCAGGCTCGCTGGCCAGCCACGGCTCGAAACGTTTTTCGATCAGCTCGCCAATGGGTGAGCGCGGAATCAACACGCGCTCGTCAACGATGAACGACAAACCACAGAACCAGGCCTCACCGAGCAGGTAGGCGGTGGGTACGCGGTCTTCGATGCGGCGTTTGAGCAGGCGCTGGAGATTGACCAGTTCGTCGTCTTCCAGCTGACAGTCCAGATAGGCGTCGGCGACTTCCCAGGGCAGATGCACCGACCCCAGCACCAACAGCCGCGCTTCATCCCAGGCGTTGTCGGCGCCATGACCGAAAAACAGGCCCTGCTCGTGGAAACGGCTGACGGCCCAACGGATATGATCGCGCAGGGTGCGCAAGCGAGAAGTGATCACAACAGACTCCTTGAAAGACGACCTGCGATTCTAACAGCCCGGCAACAGAAATGATCGGCAAAAACACCCTGTAAGGATATCGCCAAGATGGCTGCAGGCCACTAACGACGCTGGTTGTACGCGAAGCGATTCACATAAGTGCTCAGGCAGGGGACAATAGGGTAAAAGCCCTATCCAAAGGAGCCCTTGATGTCTGTTCCAATGACGATGTTCCACCTCAGCGGTCGCGGCTATCCGCCGGCCAAGCTGAACAATGCCAGCCTGGTGATTATCGATGCGCAAAAGGAGTACCTCAGCGGTCCCCTGGCGCTCTCGGGCATGGACGCAGCCGTGGCCAACATCGCTAAAATGCTCGAGGCGGCCCGCAAGGCCGGGCGCCCGATCATCCACGTGCGTCACCTGGGTACCGTCGGCGGCATGTTCGACCCGCAGGGCCCGCGCGGTGAATTCATCCCGGGCCTTGAGCCGCAGGGCGATGAGGTGATCATCGAAAAACGCATGCCCAATGCCTTCAAGAACACCACCCTGCATGAAACCCTGCAGAAATACGGCCACCTGGACCTGATCGTCTGCGGCTTCATGAGCCACTCCAGCGTCAGCACCACCGTGCGCCGGGCCAAGGATTACGGCTACCGCTGCACCCTGATCGAAGATGCTTGCGCCACCCGCGACCTGCCCTTCAAGGATGGCGTGATCCCGGCGGCGCAGATTCAGCAGAGCGAAATGGCGATCATGGCCGACAACTTTGCCTGTGTGGCGCCGACCACCAGCCTGATCTGAGCGACCGCCCGGCAGCCGGGCGGAACCACCTCAGGGCTTTTCGGTCCAACGCCGGATATCCATAGAGGAAATCGGAATGAAAATATCCGATGGTTTCGATGCCAAGCGCTTACGCCCACGCACGCCCCGCAACTGGGGCATGCGCTTTGCGGCGGCGTTCTCGGCGTTGCTGGCAACCGCTGGCGTGCTCCTGGCCATGGCCGGCGCCGCCAGCCTGCTGGGCCGCCCCGCTGCCCTGGGCGAGCTCAATGCCAACCCGGCCGGTGCCAGCGTCTTGCTCGGCCTTGGCCTGCTGTTGCTGTACCTGGGCGTGTGGTTCTGGCGCCGCAGCCGTTTGCGCCTGCGTCGCAGCCGCGAGCTCAACCTGTCACCGCACTTGATGAAAAAACACGATTGACTGCACGCCGTGGGGGAGTCGCGTAAACTACGCCGCCCAGGCGGAGGCTTACATGCAAGACGACGATTTTTCCCTGTTCAAAAGCGAGATGCGCGGTGTCAAGCCGATCACGCATGATCGCGCCGAGGTCGGTAAACCCAAGGCCGACCGCAAGAAACTGGCGGGCCTGCGCCAGGCCGCGACAGTGCGCAGCGACCAGACCGTGGTCGATGGCCTGTCGGACCAGTTCGTCATTGATGTCGGCCCTGAAGACGACCTGCACTGGAGCCGTGACGGCGTCCAGGAAAGCCAGATGCGCAAGCTCAAGCTCGGCCAGATCGGCTTCGAAGGCAGCCTTGACCTGCATGGCATGAATGTCGAAAAGGCGCGGGAAACCCTCTGGGCCTTCCTCGCCGAAGCGACCCGTTTCGAAGTGCGCTGCGTGCGCGTCACCCATGGCAAGGCGGTACGCCTGGATGGCAAGCGGCCGATGATCAAGAGCCACGTCAACACCTGGCTGCGCCAGCACCCGCAAGTCCTTGGTTTTACCTCGTGCCAGGCCCGCCATGGCGGTACTGGCGCGGTGTATGTCATGCTCAAGCGAACCATGCTCGAAGGCCGTGACGAGTAACGCCGTACTTGCAGCGCCGCCGCCGCCGCCGTACCCTTCGCGTTTGCGATAAAATCCCACAGGTAGATCCATGTCCCTGGAACAGAACTACACCGCGATCCTTGGCCAGCTTGGCGAGGATATCTCCCGCGAGGGCCTGCTCGACACGCCCAAACGGGCAGCGAAGGCCATGCAGTACCTTTGCCGCGGTTATGAGCAAACCCTGGAAGAAGTGACCAACGGCGCCCTGTTCAGCTCCGATAACAGCGAGATGGTCCTGGTCAAGGACATCGAGCTGTACTCGCTGTGCGAGCACCACATGCTGCCGTTCATCGGCAAGGCCCACGTTGCCTACATCCCTGACGGCAAGGTCCTGGGGCTGTCGAAGGTGGCGCGGATCGTCGACATGTACGCACGTCGCCTGCAGATCCAGGAAAACCTCAGCCGCCAGATCGCCGAAGCGATCCAGAAAGTCACCGGCGCCCTGGGCGTGGCGGTGGTCATCGAGGCCAAGCACATGTGCATGATGATGCGCGGTGTGGAAAAACAGAACTCAACCATGATCACTTCGGTGATGCTCGGCGAGTTCCGTGAAAACGCCGCGACCCGCAGCGAGTTTCTCAGCCTGATCAAGTAAGCGAACCAGACTGCAAGCCGACCTTTCGTGGTCGGCTTTTTTTATTCTCAGGAGTTGCCATGATCGTCAAAGCACTGCGTGTGGGCCTCGGCCAATTGATTGTGTTCGGTGACTGGATCAGCCGCCCGGCCAAGCTCAAGCGCGACCCGGCTGCCCAGGCCCGGGTCGAGCAACAGGCCGAGGGCCTGAGCCTGTATCAGTTCCACGCTTGCCCATTCTGCGTGAAAACCCGCCGCACCCTGCACCGCCTGAATGTGCCGGTTGCGCTGCGCGACGCCAAGAACAACGAACAGGATCGCCAGACCCTGCTCGCCGAAGGCGGCAAGATCAAGGTACCGTGCCTGCGTATCGAGGAAGACGGCAAGACCACCTGGATGTATGAATCCAAGGTGATCATCGACTACCTCAACAAGCGTTTTGCCGCCTGATCGCTCAACCGAGCATGGTCACGTGACGGGGATGGCTGGTCACACGTTCCAGCCATGCCTGGATGCCCGGGTACTCATTAAGGTCGAAGCCGCCCTGATGGGCGACATGGGTGTAGGCGTACAGCGCGACATCGGCGATCGAATAGTTATCGCCCACCAGGTATGGCGTCAGCTGCAGTTGCTTCTCCATCACCCGCAGGGCCTTGTAGCCACCCTTGTGCAGGGTCTTGTATTCCTCCAGCCGGTCTTGCGGCAGCCCCAGGTAGAACTGGATGAAGCGCGCCACGGCGATGTACGGCTCATGGCTGTACTGTTCGAAGAACTGCCATTGCAGCACCTGGGTGCGTAAACGCGGTTCGGTGGGCAGGAACTCGCTGCCATCGGCCAGGAAGTTGAGAATCGCGTTGGACTCCCACAGGTAGGTGCCATCTTCGAGCTCCAGCACCGGCACCTTGCCGTTGGGGTTCATGGTCAGGAACGCCGGGGTTTCCGTCTCGCCCTTGAGGATATCCACCGAATGCCATTCGTAAGGCAGGTCGAGCAGGTGCAACATCAGCTTGATCTTGTAGCAGTTGCCCGACTGGTAGTCGCCGTAAACCTTGTACATCACTCCCCCTCTTCGTAAGGCTCAATCGTACCCGCGCCCATAGTTGGCGACTGTACGGCTAATTGCAATGCCTGCTGTATGGCAAAGATCAACAGTGTGCGCGGTAGTCTGAAATACCTGCTTACATCCAGCACAAGGAATGCCCCGATGCCCGATGCCACGTCCGCGCAATTGCGCCCTTTGGCCGACTCCTCGCCATCCGCGCTAGTGGCCGGTTTCATTGCCATGCTCACCGGTTACACCAGCTCCCTGGTGCTGATGTTCCAGGCCGGTCAAGCAGCCGGTTTGACCACCGGGCAAATTTCTTCGTGGATCTGGGCGCTGTCGATCGGCATGGCAGTGTGCAGCATCGGCCTGTCGCTACGTTATCGCACGCCGATCACCGTCGCCTGGTCGACGCCCGGCGCGGCGCTGCTGATCACCAGCCTGGGTGGGGTCAGCTATGGCGAAGCGATTGGTGCCTACATCACCTGCGCAGTTTTGGTGGTGATCTGTGGGATGACCGGTAGTTTCGAGCGCCTGGTCAAGCGCATTCCGGCGTCGCTGGCCTCGGCGTTGCTGGCCGGGATCCTGTTCAAGATCGGTAGCGAGATCTTCATTGCCGCCCAGCATCGGAGCGCATTGGTGCTGGGCATGTTTTTCAGCTACCTGCTGATCAAGCGCGTGTCGCCGCGTTACTCGGTGCTGGCGGCGTTGCTGGTCGGTACTGTGTTGTCCGCAGCCATGGGCCTGCTCGACTTCAGCGGTTTCAGCCTGGAAGTGGCCACGCCGGTGTGGACCACGCCAAGCTTCTCCCTGGCCGCCACCATCAGCATCGGCATTCCATTGTTCGTGGTAGCCATGACCTCGCAGAACATGCCCGGTGTCGCCGTGCTGCGCGCCGATGGTTACCAGGTACCGGCCTCGCCGCTGATCACGGTAACCGGCCTGGCTTCGCTGGTGCTAGCCCCGTTCGGCTCCCACGGCGTCAACCTGGCGGCCATCAGCGCGGCAATCTGCACCGGGCCGCATGCCCACGAAGACCCGAACAAGCGTTACACCGCTGCGGTCTGGTGCGGGATTTTCTACGGTATCGCCGGGGTCTTCGGCGCCACCCTGGCGGCGCTGTTCGCGGCCCTGCCCAAGGAGCTGGTGCTGTCGATTGCCGCCCTGGCGTTGTTCGGCTCGATCATGAACGGCCTGACCGTAGCGATGAACGAAGCCAGGGAGCGCGAAGCTGCGCTGATCACCTTCATGGTCACAGCGTCCGGCTTTACCCTGTTCTCGATCGGTTCGGCGTTCTGGGGCATTGTTGCCGGGGTGCTGACCTTGATGATTCTCAACTGGCGTAAATAGTCGTAGGGACGCCGCACCGCCGCTCCTACAGGCGAAAATGCCCGACCATCCCCTTCAAGTCATTGCCCAACTGCGCCAGCTCGATACTTGAGCTGGCGTTGCCCTGCATGGCCAGCGCCGACTGATCGGCGCTGCTGCGGATCTGGGTGACGCTGCGGTTGATCTCCTCGGCCACCGAACTCTGCTGCTGCGCCGCCGCGGCAATCTGCTGGTTCATCTGCTGGATCAACGACACCGCCGCGGCAATGCTGCCCAGGGCGCTTTCCGTGTGCAGGGCATCGCTGACGGCCAACTTGACCAACTCGGCACTGCCCTGGATCTGCGCCACCGAGGCCTGGGCACCGCTGCGCAAGCTGCTGACCAGGCGCTCGATTTCCTCGGTCGATTGCTGGGTGCGCCGGGCCAGCGCCCGCACCTCGTCGGCGACCACGGCAAAACCACGCCCCTGCTCACCCGCCCGCGCGGCCTCGATGGCGGCATTGAGCGCCAGCAGGTTGGTCTGTTCGGCGACGCTCTTGATCACTTCAAGTACCTGGCCGATGTTCTGCACTTCGCTGCTGAGCGTCTCGATGCTCTGGCTGGCTGACTCGGCGGAAGTTGCCAACTGTTCGATACGCTGCATGCTCTGGCGTACCACCTGCTGACCGCTTTCCACCTTGTCATCCGCCGTTTGCGCCGCCTGGGCAGCCTCTTCGGCGTTGCGTGCGACATCATGCACGGTGGCGGTCATCTGCTGCATGGCAGTGGCCACCTGCTCGGTCTCATCCTTCTGGCTGTTGACCTCGCGATTGGTCTGTTCAGTGACCGCCGACAGCGACTGGGCGTTGCTGGCCAGTTGTTCGATACCGTTTTGCAGGCCGCTGACGATCGCGCTCAAGCCCGTGCCCATCTGCTGCATGGCCAGCATCAACTGGCCGACCTCATCCTGGCGGTCGACACCGATATCACCGCGCAGATCGCCGGCGGCAATCTGCTGGGCACGGCCCATTACCTGACGCAGCGGCCCGACCACCGCGCGGGTGATCAGCCAGGCCGCCAACACGCCCACCAGCAGTGCCAGCAGCGAGGCCGCAAGGATCAGTATGGCGTTGTTCTTCAACTCACTTTGCATAGCCCGATCTTCAGCGAGGTAGGCTTGATCGACCTGAGCGGTGACCTGCTCGGCACGTGCCTGCAATTGCTGCTTGAGCTGCTGCTCGCGGCCGAGCAGGTCGGTGTATTCGGCGAGCTTTTCACTGAAACTGGCGATATGCGTGCCGACTTCGCCAAGCACGGTCTGATAACCGGCATCGGTCACCGCGGCCTTCAACTGCTCGACCAGGGCAGCAGCCTGTTCGGTCTGTTCAATGCGACCCTGGCGCGCGTCTTCGGCGCCCTTGCGGTTCTGCTCCAGGCGCACCCGCGCCTCATCCATGGCCTGCAGCATCAGGCGCGCGACCTGGGCCACCTGCCCGGCCTGCTCGACGAACTCGGCGCCCTGCTGGCCCTGGGTGTCCTTGAGGGTGTAAGTACCGTCATCGGCCAGCCCGGACTGCAGCACATCGAGGTTGTTGGCAACGCTGGAGACCGACCAGCTGGCCATGTCCAGTGCCAGCTCCTTGGCCTGGGTCAGCTCGACAAACTGGTCGAAGGCCAGGCGGTAGTCGCTCAGCGCCTGCTCGACACCGGTCAGTTGCACCAGCGCCCGCGCTTGCTCCTGCAGCGCTTCAACGCGCTGATGCACGGCCTCTACCGCCTTGGGATCGGAGCGCAGGGCGAATGCCTGCTCCTGCAAACGGGTGTCGAGCAGTGCGGTATTGAGCGCCGCCATCTGCTTCAAACCATCGAAACGTTGCCCGACGCTATGCAGCGCGGCAACCCCCGCCGCCGCCACCACCGCAGTCAACAGCAACACCAGGGCAAACCCCAACCCAAGCTTGCGGGCCATGCCCAGGTTGGCGAAAAAACCACGCTTGGCCGAACTCATCGCACTTCCCCCCGATACCCGCAAATGCATCAAGGGTGAAGAGTGGCAATGGCGCGGCCAGCGGCACAAGATCCCGGCGTCGGAATAATGGCAAAAAGCTACAGTTGCGTCGTTTTCAGGACAGCCGAGGTCGCCCGGCACGTTGGAAGAACGCCTGCGCGCGCTGGTCCTGCGCATAGGCGACATTGATCCGTAACCAGTCGCAGGCAGCACCCTGCGGATCGAAAGCACTGCCCGGCGCCAGCAGCACCGAACAGGCCTGCGCCTCACGGTTCAGCTCAGCGAAATCCCGCCCCGGGCAGCGCGCCCAGACGAACATGCCGCCGTACGGCTCAGTGAACACTTCCCAGCCATTGGCTTCCAATTGCCCCAGGACCTTGGCCATATGCTGGGCCAGGCGCACGCGCAAGCGGGCGATGCTTTTTCGGTAACTACCGTTGCCCAGCATCTGCGCCACGACGTGCTCGGTAAAGCGTGAAGTGCCCAGGCCACTGACCATTTTCAATTCCGCCAGGCGAGCGACCAGATCAGGCCTGGCCACCAGATAGCCAACCCGCAGCGAACTGCTCAGGGTCTTGGAGAAACTGGCCAGGTAAATCACCCGCTGCTCGGCATCCAGGGTTGCCAGGCGCGTGACCGCACCGTCCTGAAAATCCGCGTAGATGTCATCCTCGATGATCAACACGTCATGTTCACGGGCCAGTTCCAGCAAGCGATAAGCGACCTTGGGCGACAGGCTGCTGCCGGTGGGGTTCTGGTACAGGCTGTTGATGTACAGGCAACGCGGGCGGTGCCGTTTGAGCAGGTCTTCCAGCACATGCAGATCAGGGCCCTGAGGGGTACGCGGCACTTGGAGCATGTCCACCTGATGCTGGCGCAGGAGGCTGTACAGGTTGTAGTAACCCGGGCTTTCCACCAGCACCTTGTCGCCGGGCTTGAGCAGTGTGCGCACCAGCAGGTCGAGGGCGTGGCTGGCGCCCTGGGTGGTGAGGATCTGCTCAGGCGCGGCCTGGATGCCGATCTGCTCCAGGCCCTTGTGCAACTGCGCGCGCAGGCTGGCCAGGCCCAACGGCGGGCAATAGTCGATCAAGTCTTCAACCGCGCCACGGCTGACCTGACGCACCGCCTGGGCAATCGCCTCGGTGGCGCGCCAGTTGGAAGGCACCCAGCCACAGCAGAGCTTGAGCAGCTCAGCCGGATCGTCAGTGAACTGCTGCCATCGGCTGTCAAATGCCTCGTCGCGGATCGGCTGATCAACCAGAGGCATCTTGAGCCGCTGTTCGGCAACAAAAAATCCGGCGCCATGACGCGCCTGCAACCAGCCCGCCGCCACCAGCCGGTCGTAGGCTTCGATCACGCAGGACTGGCTGACGCCCTGCTCCCGGGCCAACTGACGTATCGACGGCAAGCGGCTACCGGGACGCAAGCGCTGGCCTTCGATCCAGGCCTGCAGTTGCCCAGTCAATTGCTGTACCAGCGGGATGGCGGAGTGACGATCAAGGCTGAGGTGCATGGCAAAGTGTTCGTAGATTTTGTCCGAACAGTTAATCACAAAACCCTCGCCAGTGTGCCTTGTGACGCCCTGCCGGTCACCGGATAGTCGAGCCCCTCGACAAGGAGCCGACCATGCCCACCCAGCGCCACCCCGCCCTACTGGCTTTTGCCCTGTGCCTGATCACCGTCGCGGTCAATCTGCAGGCACCGCTGTACACCACCTATGCCGAGCTTTCCGGTTATGGTGCCGGGGCCACGGCAATGGCGTTCTCCGGCTATGTGCTGGGGGTGATACCGGTGCTGCTGTTGCTCGGAGGCCTGGCCGACCGGGTCGGGCGCCGTCCGTTGATCCTCGTCGCCCTGGCCTTGTCGATGCTTGCCACCCTGCTGATGGTGCTGGCCCCTGGCTTGGAAACCCTGGGCCTGGCACGCCTGCTGCTCGGTATCGGCACCGCACTGGCGTCGGCCACCGGCACCGCCTACATGAGCGAACTGATGCACGCTGGCGACAACCGCCATGCTGCCACCTGGGTCACTGCCAGCACCTCGCTGGGCTTTGGCCTCGGCGCGGCACTGACCAGCCTGTTCCTGCTCAGCGGCCCAAGCCTGACGCCTGGCAGCTTCTACCTGCACCTGGCGCTGGCCTGCCTGGCGATGCTGGCGGTATGGCAGTTGCCCGACCGGCGCCTGGACAATCCCGCCGCCTTGTTGCGCTTGCCCTACTACCCTGCCGGCAGCTTGCCCTACGGCCTGGCAATCTTGCTGGCCTGGGCCTGTGTCGGCCTGGTGATCGCCTTGCTGCCGTCGATCCTCAAACAGCATGGCCTGGCCAACTGGTCAGGGTTCTCGACCTTTTGCGTGATCAGTTGCGGGCTGTTGTTCCAGCCGCTGGCCAAGCGCCTGGCGCCAGTGCGGGCCACGGCCATTGGCCTGGTGATACTGCCTTGCAGCTATGCACTGCTGGCCTGGGGGGCGGACGCCGGCGCGCTGGCCGCCGTGCTGCTGGGCACCATCGCCGCCAGCAGCGCTTGTTATGGCTTTGTTTACCTTGGCGGCCTGTCAGCAGTGAACAGCCTGGCAGGCGAGGAGAAAACCCGCGCCAGCGCAGGTTTCTTCCTTCTGGCCTACATGGGCTTCAGCCTGCCGGTGATCCTCACCGGGTTGCTGGTCGACCGCCTCGGGCCGGGCACCGCCCTGCTGGTGTTCGGCCTGGTGCTGCTGACCGGCTGCCTGTTGGTTGGCCTGGCCCTGGCTCGCAGCCACAAGGCGCTCGCCGAGCCGGTGCTGACGGCAGTCAAATAGCCGTGGCACCACCATCAACCGCCAAGGCCTGGCCGGTGGTGAACGCGGCGCCATCGCTGCACAGGTAAAGCACCGCACTGGCGATTTCCTCGACCTTGCCGATGCGCCCAACCGGGTGCATGGCGGCGGCGAACTCGGCCTTGCGTGGATCAGCCTCATAGGCGCGGCGGAACATGTCGGTGTCGATCACCGCCGGGCACACGGCGTTGACGCGGATTTTTTTCTTGGCGTATTCGATGGCCGCCGACTTGCTCAAGCCGATCACCGCATGCTTGGAGGCGCTGTAGATGCTCATCTTCGGCGCCGCCCCCAGCCCCGCCACCGACGCCGTATTGACGATAGCGCCACCCCCTTGGGCCAGCATCAACGGCAACTGGTACTTCATGCACAGCCACACGCCCTTGACGTTGACGCCCATGATCGCGTCGAACTCCGCTTCGCTGCCTTCGGCCAGGCGCCCCTGCTCGATCTCGATGCCGGCGTTGTTGAAGGCGTAGTCCAGGCGCCCATACGCCTCCACGGTGCGCGCCATCAGTTGCCGCACATCAGCCTCGCGGGTGACGTTGCAGCTGACGAACAAGGCCTCGCCGCCGTTATTGCGGATCAGCTCGACCGTGCCTTCGCCACCGGCGGCATCAAGGTCGGCCACCACCACTTTCAAACCCTCGGCGGCAAACGCCAGTGCCGTCGCCCGGCCAATCCCCGCAGCACCACCGGTGACCAGGGCAACCTGGCCGGAAAAACTCATGCTCATCGCTAGCTCCCGCAACAAAGTAAGGTCAGTGCTGAGGAGTCTAGGCAGCGATCAGCAGCGTTGGGCAGCATCATCAGGACGCCGGTTGAAGCACTATCGGTATGGGTGATTGTCTTTGCCCTGCTCAATCAGTTCAGTGGATTGCAGTGTATTCGCCAGGCGGGTAAACCTTGCCGGTTGGCCGATCTGGGTCTATCAACAAACATTGCCCTTCAAACGAGAGCCTTGCCATGACTGCCCAAAGCAACCGCCGCTTCCTCCTCGCCAAACGCCCGATCGGCGCTGTCACCCGCGACGACTTCACTTACGAACAAGTGCCAGTGGCTGAACCGGTTGAAGGCCAGGTGCTGGTGAAGAACCTCTACCTGTCCCTGGACCCGGCCATGCGCGGCTGGATGAACGAAGGCAAGTCATACATCCCACCGGTAGCCCTGGGCCAGGTGATGCGCGCGCTGGGCGTCGGCGAAGTGATTGCATCCAAACACCCGGGCTTCGCCGTCGGTGATCACGTCAACGGCGCGCTGGGCATCCAGGACTATTTTGTCGGCGAGCCCCAGGGCTTCTACAAGATCGACCCGAAACTGGCGCCGCTGCCGCGTTATCTGTCGGCCTTGGGCATGACCGGCATGACCGCCTACTTCGCCCTGCTCGAAGTCGGTGCGCCCAAAGCAGGAGAAACCGTGGTGATCTCCGGCGCCGCGGGCGCCGTCGGCAGCATTGCCGGGCAGATTGCCAAGCTCAAGGGTTGTCGCGTGGTGGGGATCGCCGGCGGCGCCGAGAAATGCCAGTACCTCAAGAGTGAACTGGGCTTTGACGGCGTCATCGACTACAAGGCCGAAGATGTCCTCGAAGGCCTCAAGCGCGAATGCCCGAAAGGCGTCGATGTCTATTTCGACAACGTTGGTGGCGACATTCTCGATGCCGTGCTCAGCCGCCTGAACTTCAAGGCACGCGTGGTCATTTGCGGCGCCATCAGCCAGTACAACAACAAACAAGCGGTCAAAGGCCCGACCAACTACCTGTCACTGCTGGTCAACCGTGCGCGCATGGAAGGCTTCGTGGTGATGGACCATGCCGCCAACTATGGCAAGGCAGCGCAGGAAATTGCCGGCTGGCTGGCAACCGGCAAGGTGAAGAGCAAGGAAGACGTGGTCGAAGGGCTGGAAACCTTCCCCGAAACACTGTTGAAGCTGTTTAGCGGGGAAAACTTCGGCAAGCTGGTGCTTAAGCCCTGATTTCAGCGACCACGGCCGCCAGTGCCTGGGCAGGATCGGCGGCCTGGCTGATCGGGCGACCGATCACCAGGTAGTCGGAGCCGGCATCCAGGGCCTGGCGCGGGGTCAGGATGCGACGCTGGTCGTCCTGGGCGCTGCCGGCCGGGCGAATACCCGGGGTCACCAGTTGCAGAGACGGGTGCGCAGCCTTCAGCGCCGGAGCTTCCAGGGCCGAGCACACCAGCCCGTCCATACCAGCCTTCTCGGCCAGGGCCGCCAGACGCAGCACCTGTTCTTGCGGCTCGATGTCCAGGCCGATGCCGGCCAGATCCTCACGCTCCATGCTGGTCAGCACGGTCACGCCGATCAGCAGCGGCTGCGGGCCGCTGCGCTGGGCCAGCACCTCACGGCAGGCCGCCATCATGCGCAGGCCACCGGAGCAGTGCACGTTGACCATCCACACGCCCATCTCCGCCGCGGCCTTGACGGCCATGGCGGTGGTGTTGGGGATATCATGGAATTTCAGGTCGAGGAACACTTCGAAGCCCTTCTCGACCAGGGATTCGACGATGCCCGACGCGCTGCTGGTGAACAGCTCCTTGCCGACCTTGACCCGGCACAGGGCAGGATCGAGCTGATCGGCCAGCTTCAGGGCGGCGTCACGGGTAGGGAAATCCAGGGCGACAATGATGGGCGTCTGGCAGGCGGACATGGGCTGGTCTCTTGGCAAGTCTTGAACGGCGCGCATTGTAAACGAAGCGGCGGCCTGTGGGGGGCCGATGATCGCGAAATGACCGCGTCCCGCCCCAGCCCCTATAATTGAACCAATGAATGACGTGTTTGCTCCAATTTAATGAGGCAGCGTCATTCGCTGTTTAAAAGGAGAACTACATGCCCTGGTATGCCTGGTTGATTCTGGTGCTCGCAATCGGCTCCATCGTCGGTGGCTTGATGCTGCTGCGCGATACCGCGAAAAAGCTGCCCTTGACCGAGGAACAGCTTAAGCGCGTGCATGAACGTAATGCCGAAATGGATGCCAAGGATGCGCAGGACCGCTGAGCCGTTTACACGACTCAGCAACACACGGCGTTACTTGTAGCGCGCCGCCGACGAACTGCGCGACAGATTTGGCCCCAGCGCATCCCGGGCCTTGATGTAAGCCTGCCAATCCGCCGCGTCCGGCAGTGACGGAATGGTCACCCGTTCTTTCTGGTCCAGGCCGCTGAGCGCCGCATCAACCATCTCCCCTACTTCCATCACCATCTGCGGATCGATTTGGGTTACATCAAGGCCTGAGCGCTCGAAGATTTCCGTACGAGTCACCCCGGGTAGCACAGCCTGGACCTGTACCCCTTTATCTTTGAGCTCACCTTGCAGCGTCTGGGTCAGGCTCAGGACATAGGCCTTGCTCGCGCTGTAGACCGCGTTGAACATCTCTGGCGCCAGGGCTACCACCGAAGCGAGGTTGATGATTATGCCGCGGCCGGCACTGGAAAACTGTGCTGCCGCCGCAGAAGCCAGGCGGGTCACGGCGACGATATTGAGCGCGACCAATGCATCGATCTGTTCTGCCGTGGCATCCGCCAGGGTGCCGTGCAGGGCAATCCCGGCGTTATTTACCAGCACGCCAATATTCCCGTCGCTACGCAGGCGTTGCTCGACCCGCGCCAGATCGTTCGATTGGGCGAGGTCTGCGGCCAACACTTCGACGTTGATACCGTGGCGCGCCTGAAGATCGCTCGCCAGGGCTTCGAGACGCTGGCGATCACGTGCAACAAGCAACAGATCGTACCCGCGTGCGGCCAAGCGCTCGGCATAGACAGCACCGATTCCGGAAGAAGCGCCTGTAACGAGTGCAGTAAGTGGTACTGGATGGTCTGACATTGTCGTGATCTCCGCGCTGAGGAAATGCAGGAAAGTGTCAAAATAAAATATTACCAACGTAATATTTATTCAATATGAACCGACCAAAGGTAACTGCAGCAATAGAAACGCCGGTCGATGACCGGCGCCTCTGTGCCCCTCTGGTCAGTTGGCCGTGAGCTTGTCGCGATTGCGATCCAGCAGCGCCTTGCCGATGCCTTTGATCTCCAATAGCTCATCCACCGAGGTGAAAGCTCCGTGTTCTTCACGGTAAGCGACGATGGCTTCAGCTTTGGTTTTGCCGATGCCAGTGAGAATTGATTGCAGGGTAGTGGCATCGGCTTTGTTCAGGTCCAGCTTGGCGGACATTTGCTCGACCACAGCGGGTGGTTGTGGAGGCTCCACGGATTGAGGTGCAGCACTCAAGGATAGGGACACACTGGTAAACAGGGGGAGCAGCAGGTAGGACAGGACAGTGTTGCGCATAAGTCAGACTCCTTGGCGGTTTGCGAAGGCAGCTTTTCCGTAGCTGCCTCTGAAACCTAGAACGGTCTGGTTGAGAGTCAAACCGCGAAGCCAGGAGGAATCTTTACCAAATTAGACAAAAGTCGTAAACGTGGAGAAAACCCAACAATTTCGGCGCTGGAACACCAATTGACAGCCTTGGTACGCCAAGAACAAGAAGTAAACAAATGTGAAAATGTAGAGGGCTCTCGCCTCCGAAGCGTACTGAAAAAACTACAAAGGCATCGATCAGCAAACGACCTGAACGTTTGACGTCGCAAACGAACGGATCCCTAACGCAAGCCAACCCGAAAACGCTTATTCTAGAGCACCTTCGGGCGTGGCAGTTCAGTGACTAGACACTTTCGAATACAAAGCGCTATAGGCAGCGCCCATCACTTGCGCCGAAAAAACCTGCACAAAGCGACGGCGTGCAGCCTCACCGAAATGTGCTGCCTCTTCAGGGTTATCCCATAAGCGATTCATTGCCCTTCTCAGCGCTTGAGCATTAGCTGGTGGTACAACAATCCCTGTCACTTCGTGCTGATTGATGTAACTGGTTCCAGTACCAATTTCACTACAGATCATTGGCTTTCCGAACATTGCCCCCTCTAGCAAACTGATGCCGAATGCCTCTGAACGCAGGTGGGAAGGAAAAACCACCGCGTAGCAGGCACTGAACAGATCAACTTTTTCCTGTTCGGTAACTTGTCCAATGAAGTGAACATTCGACAGCCCCAGACGCACGGCGTCCGCTCTGATCGCGGCCTCAATGGGTCCAGCACCGACGATGACCAACGGCAACTCGCTTCCCGCCAACGCCTCCAGAAGATAATGCAGGCCTTTGTAATACCTCAGCACTCCAACAAACAGAAAGAAACGCTTACCGAATCGTTCATGCAAGGCATGTATCGCAGTCGCATTCGGCTTGGGATACAGCGACTCTTGCAGCCCTATAGGAATGGCGCAGGTTTTGTCCCGATACCCTCTCAGCACCCGAGAGCTATCCAGATAGTTTGGACTCGTCCCGGCAATCGCATCGACGCTTCGTAGGAACAGATGCATGAGTGGCCAATAGAGCGGCAACATCAACCGTTGCCGGACAATATCAGAGTGATACGTCACAACACTCGGTTTGGCCACTCGACTGACAAAGTGCACAAGGTCCATAAATGGCCAAGGAAAATGATAGTGAATAACATCTGCTTCAGCAGCCAATTCGGCGAAAACCGAGAAAGCCGCCACCGACATCCCGGTAGATGCCAAATTGGCACTTTCCCTGATTTGAAACAGTCGATATTGCTCCGTAACCAAAGGCGCGGCCGGCTCACGCGCCAACGAGAGAATCGTATTCTCACACCCCAATGAAGCTGTCGCGTGAGTCAGATGGCGGATGAAATGCTCAACACCACCATGCTGATCAGCAGCGAACGTTTTATAAAAATGTAAAATCTTCAAGTGAACTCTCTAGGGACACATTCCGGCATAGACAGGGGAAAACTTCTGGCGTTATCGCCGAATCATCCACCAACTTCACCCCATCGATTGGTAAACTTCCGTCGTCTCACGCGCGCAACGAGCCCAAGAGTACTGCGCTGCTTGAGCGAGCCCTTTGCCTGCAAGGGCACGACGCAAACCTTCATCCTCAAGCAGTCTTTTCAATCCGTCAGCTAACGATTCACTACTGTCCGGCTCATGAAGAACGGCCGCATCTTGGGCAAACTCCGCCATTGAAGTGCCCGCCGTACATATGACTGGAACGCCACTGGCCATTGCTTCCAGTACCGGCAGCCCAAACCCTTCATAGACGGAGGGATAGGCAAAGAGCGCAGCGCCCGCATAGAGCGAAGGCAGTTCATCTGCAGCAACAAACCGCAAGTAGCGAACCTCCCCCTTTGCCTGCAAAGAATGTATGCGTTCAAGCAGATCTGCATTGCGCCAGCCCGGTGCCCCGGCAATCACCAGCGGAAACGCCCGGCGTAACGCCAGCGGCAAGCGGGTCCACGCGTCCAGCAATACAGTCAGGCCCTTACGGGGCTCCAGTGTGCCGACGAACGCTATGTAGTTACCGTGCTCAAGGCCATGGCGTCTCAACACGTTAAGTGTTTGTTGCTCACTGCGGGGAGCAAAACGCTGATCAGCCCCCAGATAAATCGCGCGAACTTTGGAGCCGGGGAGATTAAACCGCCCAATCAGCTCGGACCGGACCAACTGCGAATCAGTGATGATGTAATCGGCGCGTGCCAATGTTCCCGGCAATTCGCGGTTCAACCACTCGACGCGTTCCGCAGGATGAAAATGTGGATAGTGGATAAACGACAAATCATGAATTGTTGTGAGGCATGGACCGTCATGAGGTTTCAAGATGAAATTTGGCTCATGATAAATATACCCACGACGTTTGCTGGCTTCCCGGCGGAACACTGCATTACGTACCGCGCTTCTGGCACGATATGCAAGAGGCAAACTACGTACAAAGGCGCGCAGACGATCCGACAGATGATTGACGGCAGGCACTTCAGCCGAAGCAGGATCCACCAACAGGCCCTGTTCCCCTAGGACATCCTCCGCAGAGAGCCAGGACGTGCCATCAAAACAATCAATCGTCGAGATCGACGAGCGTGCTTGCAACTCACCCAATAAATTGAGTGTGTAATTGCCTATGCCCGTAAGCGGTGGACGGAGCGACTCGGTGTTGAGCAACAGCTTCATTGGCCCAGGCTCGCCTTTGCGCGCCAATCGGCCAATAGCTCTGCCAGCGTTTCACTCAGCGGATAACGCGCTTGCCAGCCGGTGGTCACAGACATGCGCTGACTATCACCTACTGCGAAGGGAATATCTGAGGGACGAAGCCGCTCGGGGTCCAGCTGAACTTCAATGGAAACCGAGCTCTGTCGCAACAGCTCATCCAGCACATCGCGAATCTTGCACGCTCGTCCTGAGGCAATATTGAAAACTCGCTCAGTTAGCGGTCCACCAGCCAGTGCCAACAATTGTACGTAGGCCTCACAAACATCACGCACGTCTAGGAAATCACGGCTAGCGTCAAGGTTTCCTACTTTCATCACAGGGGCCTGAAGACCTGCCTCGATATGCGCGATCTGTCGAGCAAACGACGCTGTGACAAAGTCGGGAGACTGCCCAGGGCCGATATGATTGAACGGCCGGGCAATCACGCCGGGAAACCCTTGGCGAAAATGTTGTTCACATGCCAGTTCGGCAGCTAACTTGCTGGCAGCATACGGGTTCACCGGTAGACAGCGGCTCAGCTCATTGAGCTTTTCGCCGGACTTGAAGGCTTCGCCGTAGACTTCTGAAGAACTAATAAATAACAAAAATGCCTGCGGCGCGTGTTTCTTGAGCGCCTCGAGGACATTAAGGGTTCCCAGCACGTTGGTGTGCCAAGTCATCTGTGGCTCGCGAAAACTTGTCGGGACATGCGTCACCGCAGCCAAATGTACGAAAGCATCGGGCTGGACGTCCTGAATCACTTGCTCTACGCGCTGTACGTCACGAATATCCAGCTGAATGTCACCGGCCATTGCCGGTTCGGAGCGGACCGAGGAAACACCGGTAACGACCCATCCAGCAGCTGTCAACTGACTGCGCAAAACGCTTCCCACGAAACCATTCGCACCGGTCAACAAAACTTTTTTCATATGTGACATCCAGATTCAATAGGGGAAGTTTCGATCAGGAACTCGCGATGCAGAACCCTCGTAAACAACGATTAGAAAGAGGTGCTCCCTGCTCGGTGCAGCCGGGGTGCTTGCTTCAGCAAGCACCTGGCGCTGAACCGCTCAGCGAAGGATGGCAGCAACATCCCGGCCACGCTGGCGAAGTACCGACAGCGCTTGGACAGGATGCTGTTGTCTTACACCGCCAGCGGCGAAATCAGAATGAAAAGCCTTGGCCGTTACGCTTGAGATCCGCCTCAACCATCATGCGGCACAGCTCTTCCAATGTAGTTTTAGGCTCCCAACCAAGTTTCTCTTTCGCTTTGGCAGGATCACCGATCAGAAGTTCAACTTCGGCTGGGCGGTAGAACTTCGGATTGATCGAAACCACGACCTTTCCGGTGGCGCTATCGATACCCTGCTCTTGCTCCGCAGCACCACGCCACTCCAAGTCCATGTCCACAGCTTTGAACGCCAGGGAAACGAAGTCGCGGACGGTCTCAGTGCGATTGGTGGCCAAAACAAAGGTATCCGGCTCATCCACCTGAAGCATGCGCCACATCCCTTCGACATACTCTTTGGCAAAACCCCAGTCACGTTTGGCATCCAGGTTGCCGAGCTCAAGCACATCCAGCTTGCCCATCTGGATTTTTGCAACGGAGTCGGTAATCTTCCGGGTTACGAACTCGCGACCACGCAGCGGCGATTCATGGTTGAACAGGATGCCGCTGGTACCGAAGATGTCATAAGACTCCCGGTAGTTAATGGTCATCCAGTGGGCGTAAAGTTTCGCAACACCGTAAGGACTACGAGGGTAGAACGGTGTTGTTTCGATTTGCGGAATCGCTTGGACCTTGCCGAACATCTCGGAAGTAGAGGCCTGGTAGAATCGCACTTTAGGGTTAACAATGCGAATGGCTTCCAGAAGATTAACAGCACCCAGGCCGGTAATATCAGCAGTCGTCAGCGGCTGTTCGAATGAAACACCAACAAAGCTTTGCGCAGCCAGGTTATAGACTTCAGTGGCTTCGGTACTTTGCAGCAGGCGGATGGAAGCCGACAAGTCAGTGAGGTCATATTCCACCAGATGCAAGTTCGGATGCTGAGCAATACCCAGCTCTTCAATGCGCCAGAAGTTTACTGAGCTGGTGCGCCGATAGGTGCCATACACGGAATAACCTTTGTCCAGCAACAACTGCGCTAGGTAGGCACCATCTTGACCTGTAATTCCGGTGACAATGGCCTTCTTCATGAACATGATCCTCAATTAAAAAATACCCAAGCCGCACTCCGCACGGCCCGAAAAAATGCAACGCGCACGTATTACTTGACGACAACCGTCAGGTCCAACGGCTTGACTTTTTTATCAGAAAACCAGGCAGCACCTTCCTGAACCATGTTGATTCTGAGCAAATAAATACCGGGCTCCTTGGGAGCGAGTACCGCAGTATTCACCAACACTTCCTTCCCGGGAGCAACATCCTGAGGAAGTAATGTACGCAGACCGTCGCGCAGAACCATTTTCTCGTCGACGTACAACCAGTGGTAGGCGACATGCACAGGGGCGCTGGCCTTCGCAGAGGACCAGACGGCCTCGCTGGTGTTTTCTATGGTGACGGGGACAACGAACTTGGAGCCCGCCTTGACTTCCCATTTAAGGCGATCTGCCTTGTACTCAGCATGGTAAACATCCGGCAGCGCACGCGCGCCCGCCGATTCGGCATTTTTTTCACCGCTGTCACAAGCGGCAAGCACCGAGAAACAACCTGCGCACAGCAATAATTTCAGCATTGCGCCCGTTGTGGATGAATGACGTCCATGCACACGGCTATTTTTTACTTTTCCCATACTCTACCCACAAATAAATGCTCGGATTGTAAGCAACCGGCGCGCCAGGCAAACAACCATTTTAACATCAAATGAACAGCGCACAAAACACTGTAACCACCACCTGAAGCGTGGAGAAACCGCCCTTTCTCCACGCTGCATACTTTATTATCCTCACACCCCTTGCAGGGCCTGCCGCCAAGGAAAAACGATTACCGAAGCAGAGGTAATATCTGCACCACTTTCGACATAAAAAACATTGAGCCGAAACTCACCAGGCTCGGCAGGCATCTTCACTTTCAGCGGCGCGCGCGGCGATACCGCTTGAATATCCCGGCTGCCGTCAACGACGACGGTCTCGCCTGCGTAAATTCGATAGCCAACACCCGACATGCCCTGATCGGCCTTGATATCGACCCAAAGCCCCGGCAACCCGGCAACAACATTGTCTTCGGCGGGCAGAAGCCGCACAGGCTTAGCAACCCCGCCAATGATACGTTGAGCGTGGTACTTATCGTAGGCAGCAGCAAAGCTGAGCAGATTAATAGACGCGTCAGCTGCCGAAGCACTGGCGGGGTAATAGTTCATGTAGTGTACTTCACTATTGAACCAGCCCGGCATCCACGATGAAAAGTCTTCAGGCCAATGCAAGGTTGTTACCGGGCGCGCAGCGAAGCGGTTGCTGTAGCGCTGAACACACACGTTAAAGTACAACGACCACTCATCAACTCCACCCGCCACACAGTTGGCATATTCGTCATAAATTTCTTGAACCAGACGTTTTTCGAGGATCTGCGGCTGGTGTGCTGAATACGCTTTATCATCGTAGGCATGCGCACACAACAGTGCGGAGGTACGCCACTGGCCTTGGTCATAAGACGTGATGCCAAAGGGGCTAGCGTTCCAGTTGGCCATCGAAGAATAATAAAAGTGGCCGTTATACCTGCCATTCTCGACATAGTAAGTTGCTGGCAGTGGCTTCAAAAGAATCGCATCGTCATCCAGCGACAAAAACACCGTATCGAGTACGGGATCGTTATACAGCCGTTTGCGTAGCTGGAAGTTCCGCTCTTGGTGATCCGCCGGTATGCGCTCGCCGACAAACATGTCTTCATCGCAGCGCACCGTACCGTTGATATTCAGCGATGCCAGCACCTCTTCTACCTGAGCCTTCATTGCATCACTGGTGAGGACCACGACCGCACCGTCATGCCCAAATTTCTTGAACGATAGCAATGAGCGCTGCAGCGAGTCAGGTCGAATCGAAATATACACTAACTGTAGTTTTTCCCACGCCAAGGGCTGCTCAACCTTGAGCAAGAACACTTCCATTACCTCAAGGACCTTGGCAATAGAGTCTGCCCATACCGGCGCGTGAAAGTTACCGACATTCGCCTTTAGTGCTTGATACTGCACCGTGTCAGCCACTAAAGAGTCAACGAGCCTGCTCAACCCTTGCTCATCATCCAGACGGAAACTCAACGTGTAGCCACGGCCGACTTCCTCTAGTGCTCCGCCGTCACTGGTAACGACAGCACATCCATAAGAAAGTGCTTCAAGGACCGGGAGCCCATAGCCTTCATAATGAGCAACGGATGCATAGACATAGCAAGTTTCGTACAGGTGCTTGAGTACACCATCTGTTGCATTCTGCAACCACAGGAAGTTGCCGGCCTGCTGAGCAGCCTCCAACTGTGCGACGACCTCGTCGCTCTCCCAACCTTTCTTGCCAACCAGAATGACTTTGAGTCCATGTCGCTCGAACGTTTTGAAGTTCTGGATCAGTAGCGAGTAGTTCTTTCTAGGCTCAACCGTCCCGACAAAAAGGACAAAGCGCTGCGAAGAAAATGCCCGCACCTCAGGTGGAATCTCCTCCTCCGTAGCACTCAAGGCGGAGAATACGTTACCCAGAGGCATGACGGATGAGGGGGCACAACGCCCTTTGAGCAATGTAGCAATTTTTACATAGTCTTTTTGTACCGCTTCAGAGATGCACAGGAAATGATCTGAACAATTGGACGCGGCAAAAAAGTGTTCAAGAAAGCGCAAAACCGTAATGGGATGCGAGTACATCGGAAACAAGATTGGTGCGGCGTCATAATGGATGTTCAAAATCCGAACACCCCCGCGTCGTAGTTGCTGGTACAGCGGCCACCGGGAAACCGCATCCCCCCAGGACCCGTCAACATCAAAGTAAACGTCGCCACGGTTGAAGCAAACCACTGGCGCCGCTTCCACCTCAACAAACTCATCATTCGAAAGCGCCACACGCTTGAATGTTTTCGCCGAGCGACTATAGGCAATATAGATAATGGGCGCCGGCGCACTGCCTTGTAGCTCGCGGCTCAACTCGCGGACTACCCGCTGAATGCCAGTACGCGCCTTGGTAGTCGTGGTATTGGTGACATCCACAAACACTTGGGTTGTGGCATCCGCGTTGGCACTCAGGTCAATTGTGAAATCGGATCGACCGTGCAACGAATACTCTTCTGAACGCAGGATCGCGGCCTGACAGTATTCCACCAGCCCTGCGCGCTCACGGACACGAAGGCGCTCAATTGCTCCGGGATCAGCCAGCCGCCGAAGATAATAGTAGTACACCAGGTGCACCACTTCTTCATTATCACTGACCCGCTCCAAGCCCAGATTGGCAAATGCTTCTCCACAGAAAATAGAGGCTACCGCATCAACAGCAGCGCTCGACCAGGAAAAGAAATCGACATCCGCCTTTGACTTGCAATTGTCACCCGCCAGGCCAAAAAGCGCCTTGGCGTTGTCCTTGAATTCCATTACTTTATTTCTCACTACAGTCATCAATAATTTTCTTGTGCGCCTGCCCAATTGCGGCGTGCGCTGTCCCGCCCGTTTTCTGGATAAGCACCTCGAACAATCGCTCGGTCGAGGCGTCATTGAAATCAAGGCTTAGCGCCTCACGCCGAACAGGTTCGCAACGGGCCGTCGCAACTTCGACAACTTGCACAATTGGAGTCAAGACCTCAGCGGACACTTGGCGACTGGCTACAGCCACCGCTACCGGTTCTTGGACAACAGCATCACTTAAAAAGCCCCGTTTCAACGCAAATGCGCGCAGATGCGCATGCACACGCGGGAATCGTTTTAGCCTGTGATTGATTCGCTCACTCAACCCAGGGCGGGATAGTACGCCTTTCATCATCCCGACCATCAAAGGTCGCATGGCAGCCCTCAAGAGCCGAACAGGTGCCGCCAACAACCAGCGAATGGCTATTGCCATACCGCGCAAAGGGGCGCTTATGCGCCAGGACATACTGCCCAGCAACGCACTCACCCGCGCTTCATGAGCGCTGGCCTGAAGGGCTAATTGATCGGCATCGGCAAGCACTTGCTCAAGCGTGTGCTGCGACTGCCTGAGCTGCTCCTGCAAATGAGTACTATGTTTGAGCACTTCCTGCAGTTGGCTCGCCGCCAACTGACTACGCAGTTCGGCCTGGGCCACGCTGCCCTCCAGCTCGGCTGCACGCGCAACACGCTGTTGAATATCGCTACGCAATTGCTGGATATCACTGTGCAATTGCAAACTGGCAGTCTTGGCTGCGACGATCTCAGCTCGGGCATCGTCCCGCTCGCCGGCCAATGCCTGACGATCAGCGATCAATACCTCTCGCTCCTCGTTAAGGGATTGCGCCTGGACTTTTTGCTCAGCAAGTTGCTGGCAAAGGGCTTCACTACGGGCTTTCTCTTCATCCAACTTACTGACTGACTGAGCATGTTTCTGCACATGCTGCAGACGCTCGTCATCAAAGATCTGTGCAAGCCTTTGTTGTTCTTTATATACCGTCAACAGTTCAGCGGTAACTTGCTGAAGTTGGGACTGATACACCTCAACGGACGCTTGAGCGTTAGCCAGTTTTCCTTCCGCTTGCGCAGCACGGGCTAATTGATCGCGTAAGGCAAGCTCAGAGGTCTGATAACGCGACTCGGCATTGCTCAGCCTGTGCAGCGTCTCCTGCAACTGCAACCGCAGATGGTGCGCCAGTGCTTCCCCTTGCAATACATCCACGTCAAGTTTCATAGGATTGGCTGCAGTTTGCATCGCACGCGCGCGCCCTGCACCCGTCGCGTCTGGACGGGAACTTGCATGATTCGACTTTTCCATTAACGTTGCCGATCTTCCTTGTAAATGTGCGATGTATCCACTCAACGTTTCGCAAATTTTTACTGTTGTTTCCAACCTGCCTTCCAGCGCTGTGAAACGGTTTTTCAGGCCTCGCTCATAACGCTCCGCCAGCGCCCCCAATGCCACACCGTAATTCGTCAAAAAGGCGTTATCAAAAAGTTGGGTTTGCTCCGCTGTCCCTTGCTTTTGCGCAACGATGCCATAATCCGGACTGACACCCCCCAGCACTTGCATTAAATCGACATCGGTGGCCTCCCTGAGGGCAGGCGCCTCTTGCAGCCGTAACAGCTTGCTGCGGGAAAAACCTGCGTATTCGGTCAAAAATCCGAGCAGCAGGTGGGGAAGCGGGCGCTCATGAGTGGGGTCCAGATAAAAATTATTGGTCCCCACCACCAAGTTTTCCGCGTTCGGTGTTTCCAGAATAAGCAGGCCAGCAGGTTTGAGTACTCGCAGCGCTTCGTCAACCAACGTCTGTAAACTCGCAAACGGAATGTGCTCGGCAATGTGAAATCCGGAGACCACCGTAAGGCTTTCAGCTGGCAAGGCCTTGAGTTTGAGCAACGCATCGCATTGTTCAACCGGCAGCTGCAACTCCTCACACACTTCCAGCATGCCCTCATCCAGGTCCACCCCTTGGGCCTGGAACCCACATTCCTGCAGTAACTCCAACCACTCCCCTCGACCGCAACCGAGATCCAGCGCCTGGCACTCGCTATAAAGCGTGCGCAAAGGAGCGATAAAACTGTGGTATACCTTGAGACGCTCTTTTATAAGCTCCCTGGATCCACGGTAGCGATCCTCAAACGCTCGATAAAAACTCGGCATCAATGGTTTCTCCTATATGATCAATTTTCAACGACAATCTTGACCATGGAGTCCAAGGAAAGTTTCTGATCATACCAACGAACCGTTTCCTGAACAGCAGCCACTTGCAAGTAATATATACCCGCCTGCACAGGAGCTTTGACCTCTAGATAATAGACACCACTCGCCCCAGGCAATAATGATGTCTGCAACGGCGTCCGCGCACCATCAAATACACAAATCTCACCTTGCTCAGACAACAAGTGGTAACTCAAATTAACAGGCCGCGGATGAATACTCGCCAACCGTACATCCGTTAAATTTTCAACTCGCACTGGCACCTGAAAGCGCTCATTCGCCTCCACGTTAACTATTGAATCCTTAGGGGTAACTTCAATGATAGTGCTGTAGTGCGCCGGAATGACAGGCATGACGAACGCGGACTTTAATACTTCCAAGTCGATTGGCTGATGCGATGCAACAGCGAAGATACTGGTCGACTTCTTAAAGTCGCTCAAAGCAAATTTTCTGAGCAAGCTTCCGCCTGCAGCATGGTCAGCAAACCACACGGCAACATAGGGGAACGACTTTTCCAACTGTGCCTTCAGTACCCGTGGATTTTGCTCATTAATGTGCATGAGCCGTTCGTACCAGGTACGCCGTATTCTCGGAAGCCAGAACCCTGCCTCCACCGCCTTTCTCTGTTCTTGCGGGTGTAGATATTCGTAGTTCCAGGCATTCGGCGCAGTATGCACCACCAGCAGCCCTTTATTTTTTTTCAGTTTATCGCTGACCAACGCGTACAACACTTCGTTTTCGGCCGGACTGAGGTGCTCGACAATGTCGGCAGCCACCGCTAAGTCATAATCGCCACGGTACGAAGCATCGTCCAATACACTCCCACACACGACTCGGACTCGCGCCGTTTCTTGCTCGGTATCTGCCAGCGTCTGACGCACCAGCGCGCATGCATCGGCAGAGTAATCGATGGCTGTGACGTCTGCGCCCTGCTCATAAAACAGGCGCGTCAACTCACCCCGCCCCGCCCCCAGATCGATAACGGCCTTGGGCCGGCCAAACGCCAGCGCCGCATCAGCAACTGCCTGCAGACGACTATCGATAGCCGCACCTTTTGTCCGGCGCCACTGCGAGAACCCACCGCAATCATTGAGGTAGTAGTCTTTTGTGTACGTCGATGAAAGCGGCTCGCTGCAATCACTACCAACTTTCGACATTGTTGAAGCGTCTAGATTGGTGCGAATCAGCAACTCCCCCGCGTAGCCGGGAATAATCAACACCGAGTGCACGGCCGCTTTGTTTAGCCACAACCATTCATTGACGGAGTAGAAATTTTCACGGGACCATTGATAGCCATCAACCAAGATGTAGCGGCTTTGCGCAACAGCCAGATCCAGATCCCGGTAGGTGCCATTTCCATCTTGCTGCCCGTCGATGTGGATGAGGTCGTAATACCCCCCCGGAAAGGCGTCCAGTGATTGCGAGTTTACCGCGCGCAAATCAACGTCAAACCCGGCGGTCTTCAGGTTCTCTTCAGCCCACGCCAATGCCCCTTTGCTGCCACCGAATGTATCGATATCAGCATCCAGGCCTACAAACTGAGCGTCCGGGCAAGCCTCTAGAAAAGCCCGCGCGGAATAACCATAACGGACACCCACTTCAAGTATCCGCCGGGGGTTAATAGCCTTGGCAATTGACCACTTTACCTTGTAATAATCAACCCAATCATCGAACAAATGCCGCAACGGATCGGCAGGATTGGCGTTCGACCGAAAATCATAAGCAGATACACTGTGAAAGCTTAATATTAAATCAATCATGAAAAACTGACCTCAGGTCGAATGTCAACCATTCCACTCCAACCAGGAATAGAACCTGCCAATACTTCAAAAACGACCATTGATTGATCGAAAAACAGCGGTATCTTGAACGACCCCCGATCGTACCCACCATCGGCTACGCCGACCATCAACTCATAAGTGTCAGGAAACAGCGAGCACTCGAAACTGAAGGTGACCGAGAGGCTCTCACCTTGTTTGACCGGCCGCAGCTTGCCACCTAGCGTATAGGTGTTGGCCTCATAGATGACGATCCCGGATTTCGTTCGTATGCCGAAACCTACATGCGGATCCTGCCAGTCACTGGCGAACTGAGTGGTGATGCAAACGCTCATCTTGGCGCCGGTCTGCAGATAGCCTTCTTCACAAGTGATGCTAACGCTGACCGGGCCTGAGGCCTTGTCCACGACAACGAATTTGGCGTCTCGATTATCGTGCAGCGCCTGATCGGCGACCAGACTGGAGTCAGCTGTTTCATCGACCGCTGTGCCCATCACCATTGCCGCCTGGTAATAGTCCATAACGCTGGCCACATCACCTATTTTCTCAATTGCTCCATCTTTTATGTAAATACCACGTTGGCAAAACATACGAATGGTGTCTGGAGCATGAGAAACCAATAACAGACTCATGCCTTCCTGCTGATAGCGCCTGATTCGCTGCATACATTTATGCTGAAAGCGCGCATCACCAACCGACAAGGCTTCGTCAACGATCAAAATGTCTGGTCGAAAAGCAGTTGCAACGGAAAACGCCACACGAACCTGCATGCCACTTGAATAGGTGCGTACCGGCTCATCAAAATAAGCGCCGATTTCAGCGAACGCCTCGATTTCATCGATGACCTGATGCACCTGTTGATGGCTAAACCCCATCAAGCCTCCAGCATGGTAAACGTTCTGCCGCCCACTCAACTCAGGGTTGAATCCCATACCCAGTTCGAGAATTGCAGCAATACGGCCTCCAACCTGTACCTGTCCTTGGGTAGGTTGCAAGGTGCCCGTGATCATTTTCAGGAGGGTCGATTTGCCGGCACCGTTTTGCCCGACAATACCAATTGCTTCTCCCCGTCCAATACTGAAGTTTATATCTTTGAGCACCCAATGCTCTTCACTGGGCTTGACCGGCAGGTAGAACCAGCGCGCAATGCGCCGCCACTCGGAGCGGTAGCTGCGATAGGCCTTACCCAAATTGCTGACATTCAACAGGGTCATAAGGCATCCACCATTTCTGCCGATGCACGCCGAAACAGAAAGAGCCCAAGCAACAGCAGCCCCATCGCCAGCGCCGTGGTTATCGCCAATTGCTGCAACTCAGGCGCCTTACCGTAAACCAGCACATCATGATAAGCCGTGACAATCGTGTACATGGGGTTGTAAACGACCAAGGATTTGAACTGCTCGGGAATAATGGTCACCGGATAAGCGATCGGGGTGAACCAGAACCACGCCTGCAGGACGATAGGAACCACCTGCCCCACATCGCGCACAAATACATTCAGCACCCCCAGAACCAAGCCAATGCCTAATGACAAGGCCACTAATGTGACGGTCAACGGCAACAGCCAAACGAGGCTAACGTTGGAGGTATGCCCTAGAACCGCAAAGACCAACAACAAGGCAAGGAACAACAAAATATAATTTAACAGGCTTGACCCTACGACAATCGCCGGCAAAGTTATCCGTGGAAAACTTATCTTCTTCATCAAATTGCCCTTATCAATAAAGAGCGTCAGGCATCGCCCGATGATTTCCGAAAATATGCTCCACGCCAAAATGCCAGACATCAAATAAAGTGCATAAACATACTTGTTATCAATACCGGGGAGTTTCGCCGCCAACACGCTGGACAGCACCAAAGCAAATATCGCAACTTGGGCTAGCGGATGGATAATCATCCACAGCCCCCCCAGGCGGCTACGCGCAAAGCGTGCAACAAACTCATTACGAATAGAGGAAAAAACGAAGCCTCTGTATCGGATAAGGCTTCTAAGTAATGCGAACATCAGCACTCCTGAATGAGCTGCTCCAGCTCAACAATTTTTCGCTGCAGCAACCGCTCATCGGCACGTGTCTCGATGTTTAAACGCAGTAACGGTTCGGTATTGGAGCCGCGAACGTTGAAGCGCCAATTTTCAAACTCAAGGCTGACGCCGTCGGTCTCGTCCATCTGCAATGCCTGCGGCGAGAAGTGCTTACGAATACGCAGAATCGTGGCGGAAACATCATCGACCTGGTAATTGATTTCGCCGCTGCAGGGGAATTGCGCGATGTACTCGTCGACCAGCTCAGCCAGTGATTTACCGCTTTCGGATATCACCGCGCACACCAGCAACCACGGAATCATGCCGCTGTCGCAATAGAAAAATTCGCGGAAGTAATGATGGGCGCTCATTTCCCCACCATAAACTGCGTCATCGCTGCGCATGCGCTCTTTGATAAAGGCATGACCAGTCTTGGATTGTATTGCGACGCCACCCGCACTCCGAACCGTATCGATCGTATTCCAGGTCAGGCGTGGATCGTGAATGATGCGAGCGCCCGGGTTGCGCTTCAGAAGCGTTTCGGCCAACAGCGCCACCAGGTAGTAGCCTTCAATGAAACGACCATTACTGTCAAAGAAGAAGCAGCGGTCAAAATCGCCATCCCAGGCCAGAGCCATATCACAGCCATGGGCGAGCAAAGCTTCGCGGGTCTGTGAGCGATTTTCTGGCAACAGTGGATTGGGCACTCCCTGTGGGAAGTGACCGTCGGGCTGGGCGTTGATCACTACCCACTCAAACGGTAGCGCAGCTTCGAGCGCCTCAATCACTGGCCCAGCAGCACCGTTACCGGGGTTTGCCAGTATTTTCAACGGCTTTAGTTCCGCCGTATTTACATAGCCAAGCAAATGTCGCAGGTAAGCGCTTTTATCAGGGCATAGCGATACCCTGCCCTGGGCCGATGGTACAACTCCGAAGCGACCTTCCTGCACACGCGCCTTGATAGCCAGTAATCCGCTATCACCACTGATGGGGCGAGATTCTTCACGCACCAACTTCATCCCGTTGTAGCCTTTGGGATTGTGGCTGGCAGTTACCATCACACCACCTGAAGCTTGGTAGTGGCTGGTAGCGAAATACACTTCCTCAGTACCACACAAGCCGATATCAATGACATCGGCGCCTGATTCGGTGATGCCCTTAATCAGTGCATTGGCGATGGATGGGCTTTCAAGGCGCATGTCGCGCCCCACCACGTAGCAGCAGCCATTGAGCTCAGCAACCAGTGCCCGCCCAATGTCATAGGCAATCTCATCATTCAACTGCTCGGGCACCTTGCCACGAATGTCGTACGCCTTGAAACAGCTCAAGGTAGTCATACTCAAATTTCCCATCACAGGCCATGAACACAATCATGTGCGCATGGCTGTTTATTCTCGATCAATTAGCCGTTTGCACGACCATAGATATCCTGGAAGCGAACAATATCGTCTTCCCCTAGATAATCACCACTCTGCACTTCGATCATCACCAGGTCTATTACCCCTGGGTTCTCCAACCGATGTTTGTGGCCTGCGCGAATGAACGTCGACTCGTTGGTATCGAGCATCAGTTCACGCTCGTCATTGATCACCCGGGCCATGCCACTAACAACAATCCAGTGCTCGCTACGATGATGATGCATCTGCAATGACAACGATGCCTGCGGCTTGACGACGATACGCTTGATTTTGAAGCGCTCGCCTTCTTCAAGCGTGGTGTAGGTGCCCCACGGGCGGTGCACGGTCTGATGCAACTTGTGGGCTTCGTGATTGCGCGACTTGAGTTGCGCGACAATGTGCTTCACATCCTGTGCATGATCCTTGTGGGCAACAAGAAGTGCGTCAGGTGTATCGATCACGATCAGATCCTTGACCCCGACCAAGGCGGCAAGACGTTCGTTGCTGAGCACAAAGTTGTTGTGCGCCTCGTGAATCAACACTTCACCATCCAGGCGGTTACCGCACTCATCAGAGGCGGCCAAATCACTCATGGCGCTCCAAGAGCCAATATCACTCCAGCCGATATCGCATGGAACGGTAGCAACTTTACTGGAGCGCTCCATCAACGCATGGTCAATGGAAATGTCAGGAACACTTGCAAAAAGCTCCGGATCAAGCGACAGCGCACGACGCCGGCCGCCCTCTTCCATCACTTTGCTTTCACCCATACAGGCCTTTACAGCGGAGGTCACGTCACTGGCATGGCACTCCATTTCACGGATCAGGTCTGCGGTGCGGAAGCAGAAAATACCCGCATTCCACAGGTACTCACCCGAAGCCAAATAACCTTTAGCGGTTTCCAGGTCCGGTTTTTCGACGAAACGCTTGACCATCGCTCCACCTTCGAGCAATTCGCTGCTATCCCGATGAATGTACCCATACCCCGTCTCCGGATATTCAGGGGTAATCCCGAAAGTAACCATCCACCCCTCAGCGGCAAGCTTCAAAGCCTTATCCACTGCCTGAGCAAAGGCTTCTTGCTTCTCGATGAGATGGTCGGCTGGCATCACCAGCATCAGCGTATCCGGACCATGAGATTCCAGCAGCTCATAAGCTGCGGTTACCACAGCCGCTGCGGTGTTGCGACCAAAAGGCTCTAGTACGAAGCCGAGGTCCTTTGCAGCGCCACCAACTTGGTTGTATTCATCGGTGGTCTTGAAGTAAAGGTCTCGATTCGTAACCGTCAGGACACTGTCAACCCCAAGAAGACCTGCCGCGCGGGTAAACGTTTTACGAATCAGATTGCTGCCATCCGGAAGAGGGATGAAAGGTTTGGGGTGGGCTGCACGGGATACGGGCCACAAGCGGGAACCTGAGCCACCACAAATAATTACTGGAACGATTTTCACGCTGGGTTAATCCTTTAAATCCGGCCTGAAGGCGGAGCTGCTAGCCGATGCGCGCTCCAAACCCTACCGTCAGGACGGCAAAGATCAAGGTCGGGCTAACAGGCGCTCAAGGCATTTTCAAGGTTGACTAGAAGCACAGAACTGTAACATAAAACTTAAACACCTCAGAATTGCCCTACAATTTTTCGGATGAATGCCTTCTGAGAAGTTCAATTTTCTACAGCGACTGCGACAAGCAAACGTATCTATTTGTTTCAATAGGTTTGGCGCTCGACCTCCCACGCCGACGAATCTGCCCGCCCCTGTTGATAAACCCAATCGACAATCTCTCCATCCGGGGCGTAGCCGCTGACGGTTTCGCGCAATAACTGGCGTACCCGGTTGCAATCATTGTCGCCAAGAGCTGCTTGTAACTCTTGCAGGCACTCCTTGAGGCGACTCCACCCCAGGCAATCTTCCTCGGCACTCATGATCATGGGATGCCGGGTAGCTACAACATCACCGCCAATCAACAGTTCTTCGAAGAGCTTCTCGCCAGGACGCAATCCGGTGAATTCGATGGCAACATCCCCTCCCGGATTGCGCTCGGAACGCACACTAAGGCCCGACAGGTGGATCATCTTCTCTGCCAATGTCGCGATACGCACAGGTTCGCCCATGTCCAGCACGAACACCTCGCCCCCGCGCCCCATGGAGCCCGCCTGGATAACCAGTTGAGCCGCTTCGGGAATGGTCATGAAATAGCGGGTAATGTGCGGATGCGTCACCGTCAAAGGCCCACCCGCGGCGATTTGCTTATGGAACAGCGGGATGACAGAGCCGGAGGACCCCAGCACATTGCCAAATCGCACCATGGTGAAACGTGTGGTGTTGACGGACGCAACATCCCCTTCCTCACCGAACAGCACCGGAGTCATTTCTCGGCTCAGCGCTTGAAGCGTCATTTCAGCCAGGCGTTTGGTGCTACCCATCACATTGGTCGGACGTACGGCTTTGTCGGTGGAGATGAGCACGAAGTTGGAAACATTCGCCTGAAGGGCGGCCTGTGCGGTATTGAGCGTACCAAATACGTTATTGAGTACACCTTCGGCAATGTTGTGCTCGATGATCGGCACATGCTTGTAGGCCGCCGCATGATAAACCGTGTCGACTCGCCACATGCTCATGGTGTCAAACAGCAGTTTCTGATTACGCACCGAACCTAGAAACGGCAACAAGCGCACGGGTAGAGACTCTCGCACAATCCGCTCCTCGAGTTCGCCCACGACGCTGTAGAGGTTGAACTCGCTATGCTCAAACAGCAGCAGCGTGGTAGGCCGTAACGTCAATATCTGACGGCACAGTTCCGAACCGATCGAGCCACCGGCACCCGTTACCATGACCACATGGCCGGTTATGCAATGGGCCAGCAAGTCCTCTTGGGCAGGCACCGCGTCGCGACCGAGTAAGTCGGCGATATCCACTTCCTGAATGTCATCCACTTTGACCCGACCGCTGGCCAGATCCATGATGCCGGGCACACTGCGTACGTGCAGGGGAAAGTTTTCGAGGTGATCAAGAACCTCCCGGCGCCGGCGCCGGCTACTGGAAGGTATCGCCAGCAACACTTCTTGGGCCCCGGTCATATCGATAACTTTCTGAATATCCTTGCCGCGATAGACCTGCAATCCGGAAATGATACGATCGGCGAGACCTTCATCATCATCAATAAAGGCGACCGGACGCATGACACGTCCCATGCGCAACGCTGCAACCAGTTGATTACCTGCAGCGCCGGCACCATAGATCGCCACTTTCGGCAGGCCATTATCTCGACTGGCAAATGGCACATGTTGAGCTGCAGTAAACCAATCGCCCAGAAAGTACTGACGCATAATCAGGCGCAAGCCACCGATCATGATCAGGCTTAGCCACCAGTAGTTGAAAATGACTGATCGAGGCACCGCGATCTGGCGCGTGCTGAACCAGTACACCACCAGAGCCAAGACCAGCGACGACAACGTAACCGCTTTAACTATGGCAATCAGGGCATCATTGCCAAAGTAACGCATGACGGCCCGGTACATGCCAAATCGAATGAATGTCGGGATAGCGGTCAGAGGGGCGGCGACGAACAGCCACAGGTGCGTCATTACCGGGTTGACCATCTCATCCAACCCCAAGCGGACCAGAAAAGCCAGGCACAGTGCGATCCACACCAGAACAATATCCGTGGCTACTTGTATCGCTCGCTTACACGGACGCGTCAACCCGAGCATGCGTGTCCTTATTCTATCCATACCCGCACTTTTCCTTTCCCTCAGACAGCAACACTTGCTCAAGGCATCCCTCCCTGAGGATGGACACCCGGACAACACGATGACATATACAAACCCGATGCCAAGACGCTGCGCGGCTGCGCAACGGCACTTGCAGTCAGCGAAGTTCCAACGCTCCGGCCCGGAACTTGATAGCCAATAGCACCAACGGCGAATAGGCAATTAGCATGCCTCCCTCCCCCGGAAGCCAGCCGATTGCAACAGCAACTGCCAACGGCAGCAACCAGACCAGGTTGATCACCAGCACAGCCAACGTGACCGGCAGATGCTGACCGTATTGACGCGAAGCGAACTGATAGGCATGGCTGCAATGCGCTTCGTAGACTTTATCGCCACGTACCAGGCGCCGCATCAAGGTGCAGCTTGCGTCCACGATGAATACACCGAGTAAAATCAACCAGCTCCATAGTAGCTGTGGCGCCACCCATCCCGCCTGTAATGAAAGGATACCGAGCATGACGCCGATGAATCCACTCCCAGCATCCCCCATGAAAATCCTGGCAGGAGGAAAATTCCACACCAAAAAGCCCAATACCGCAGCGGCTAATGCAAGCACCATATAGGCGTTGACCGGCTGCCCAATCAACACATACAGCAATGCTCCACCAAAACAGACGCAAACGGCCTCAACACTGGCAATACCATCAATACCATCCATGAAATTGTACAGGTTCAACAACCAGACCAAGTACAACACCGCAAGCGCCTGGCCGACCCCGCCCAGATCAAGAGAAACACCGAATAGCTCAAACGGCGGCAGACCACCTACCCACCACAATGCCCAAATCGCAGCAGCGAAATGCCCCAGCAAACGCCAACGCGCGGCAATATGACCATGATCATCGAGAAACCCCAGCACTGCGATGCCTCCGCCTGCCCCGAGCAATGCCAGAGCCAGGCTCCAAGTCACCCAGGCGGATGCCAGGAACGCTGGCAGCACCAGCAGAAAGCTCAGCACAATGGCGACACCACCTCCCCGTGGAGTTGGCACCGAATGCGAACTTCGGGCATTTGGTATGTCGATCAAACTGCGCGCCAGGGCATAACGGCGCAACGCCCAGGTCAAGGCCAGGGAGAGCCCCAGCACCACGACCAACCACAACCAGACACTCATACTTACCGCTGTTCCAGAAAGTTGCGGGCTGTTTCGCTCAATGCATCACCGACACGAGTTGGGGGTTCCCACCCCAACACCCTACGGTTCTTGCTGATATCGACCTGCAAGGTACCACAGAGCCGTTGGGCAATGCCGGACTTGCCGAGCAGATGCAGTGACGCACTCAACGCCCACGCTGGCACCGGTATCAACCTCGGGGATTTGCCCAGGGCGCTCGCGGTGTACTGCAGCAACTGCGTGGTCGTAAGATCCTCACCGTCACTGGCGAGGAAAATCTGGTTGGCTGCGGCAGGATGAGCCATGCAGGTCGAAATCAAATCCACAAGATTGTCCAAGGCCAACAAACTTCGCTTATTACGCAGAGCCCCCAACGGTAAAGGTAATCCCCGGTTCAACCAGCCCATCATGCGCAGAAAGTTGGCTTTGACGCCTGGCCCATACACCAGCACCGGTCGAATGATGGTCACTTGCATATCGCTGTGTGCCGCCAGCTCAAGCAGCTGCATTTCTGCCTCATGCTTGGAAATCCCATAAGGGTCTGCCGGATTGACCGGATCATCAGCACCCAAAGGCTGCCCGATAGCGCTCGACTCACCGTTTACCTTGATCGAACTGATAAAGATAAAGCGTTTGACACCCGCCTTGGCCGCAGCACGGGCAAGGCTCATGGTGCCATCGACATTGATCTTGCGAAACGCATCAAGCGGATTGGTGGATTGTTCATTCATCACATGCACGCGTGCGGCGCAATGAACAACCTGCGCCTGGTTCGCCAGCGCCGCAGCCCAGTCGTGTCGAATGATATCGTCGAAGAATACCGGTTCTATGCCAGGAATCAGTGCAGCATTCTGCCGCCGCAAGGCCGCGCGCACCCGATGGCCTTTCAAGGTTAAATGCCGGGCAACGGCTGAGCCGACAAAACCGCTAGTACCCGTGAGGAAAACATTCATTTAAACATGCCAAAGGGTTGACGGTGCAGCAAGCCTGCCCCCTTCAAAAAGCATTCTTGTTGATAAAGCCTTTGAAAATCGTCAGCAGGATAATTTTCAGATCCAGCCCCAACGACCAGTTATCAATATACCAAAGGTCATACTCGACCCGCTTTTGCATTTTCTCTAACGTATCTGTTTCACCCCGATAGCCGCTGACCTGTGCCCAGCCAGTGATACCCGGCTTGACCTTGTGCCGTTGCATATAGGACTCAACCAGCTCCTTGTAGTATTCGTTGTGCTCCAGCGCATGCGGTCGCGGCCCGACGATCGACATGCGCCCTTGCAGCACATTGAAGAACTGAGGCAGCTCATCAAGGCTTGTACGCCGCAAAAACGCACCGACCCGGGTTACGCGTACATCGTTACGGGTGGCCTGGGTTACGCCGCCTTCACGATGGACCACCATCGAGCGGAACTTATAGACCTTGAAGTGTTTGCCATTGATTCCCGTTCGATACTGTTTAAACAGGATAGGCCCCGGTGAGCTGATCCTGATAGCCAACGCGATCACCAGGCAAACCGGGAGGATCAACAGGCTGATAAGGCCGCCGATCACCAGATCTTCAACTCGCTTGACGACACGAACCGGACCGTCGATGGGGCTGCAGCTCAGATCAAGCGAATACAGCCCGGCAATATGGCTGACCCTATGATTGAGAAGACGAATATCACCCCACTCAGGTATGAACCTGACGGCAACAGTGTGATGGCGCAAGGCGTAGAGAATCGAACGAATCGCACCACCTTCGCTCAACGGCAAGCAAAGCCAGACTTCATGAACACCCGACTCATCGACTTTGCCAACCAGTGTCTCCAGCCAGCCTGCACCCTGGCTAAATGCCAGGTTCACGGCGACATGGAAACCGTCTTCCTCCAGGGTTTTCCCACTACTCAACTGGTTGGCTGACTGCCCCCCGGAATCAACGAGCAGGACACTCTTCAAATTTCGTCCGGCCCCCCGTACACGCCGTAACAGCAAGAACACCGAGAGTCGCAGCAACAGGCATAGGGAACTGCCGGTTATCAGCATCACGCTGAACCATATACGTGAGTAGTTATCGGAGACTTTCAATAGAAATGTCAACGACATCAGAATGCCCGCGGCCGCAAGCCAACACACGACCAGGACACTCAACTGGCGCCAGAATGACTGCCCGCGCTGCGACCCGTAGACACCGCCCAAGGCCAGACAGACCACGACTATAACGGCCGTAATCGTGACGGCCGTGTTGTAGCGGCCGGACATGTCAAACTGGTGAAAGCGGTAGTGGTAAGCGAACAATCCCGCAGCCAGGACAATGACCATGTCCATCAGTGCAATGAAAAAAGGAACGGGATAACGCTCCGCGAAGGTAGGCTGGTACCGGTGAGTTACTTGCATCGTCTGGAATGGGCCCCGCTGTGTGTGACGCTCAGTTTGCAGTACTCAGTGCCCTGGCACTACCCCCACCCAGCCACACGCTCTGCCCGTTGAACGGCCGAATTGGCTGGAATCGGCAATCATCTCTGATGCTGACCCTAGCCTCACTGCGCAGCACTTTCCAGTAAACTGCCAACCTACGCGCCCCAGGTGCGAACCCCGGGTCGGCATTACAAACGCTTACGCCGACGTCACTGCTGCGAATCGGCGCTCGCCTGACGATCAACCGGCAGCACCGAGCGCGCCAGAAGCACAGCCAGTGGTAACCAGAACACTGTCCAATAGGTTCCTGGACGGCTGTAGATCCGCTCGACATCCGTGAGCATGGCGATGAGTGCAAAGACAAGCACCGGGACCGCAAGGCGTATCCAGGGATCGTTGCGCAATTTCCAAGCTTTCATACCTACCAGCAACAAGCCTGCGGCCATCAACGCCACCGAGACCAATCCGCTGTCGTAGATCTGTTGCAGGTACAAGCTATGAGCATGCGGCGACACAGCCTCCTCGTTCGGCCATCGGTACTCGAACGGGGTGCCCAACCCATAACCGAGCAGCCAGTGGCCTGGCATCAGTTGGAAGAAATACTCCCAGATAGGCCCTCGCCCGGAGAGCTGGCGCACCTGCACCTCCACCAACAGACGATCCCAGAAATGAAAGACCGCCAACATCAGCAGCACGGTGCCGATTGCGGTCAACCACAAGGCCCGCTTCGAACGCTGCATCAGAACAACCATTACCGCCGCGCCCAGCAGGCCGAACCAGGCGCCTCGCGTATAGGTAAGCAGCACATAGACCGACAACACGCCGAAAACCGCCAGCCAGAAGAGCGCCTGCAACCAGGACGTACGTCGCTCCAAGGCAACTCCCAGCGCCCAGACAGCCACCGAGCCGTGAAAAATTCCAGCCACAACGGGCCAGCCATAGTCGGCAAAATCGCCGATACCCAGGCGATAGAGCCTGTAGGCCCTATATTCCAATGGCTGCCCCAGCCAGAAGAACTGGTAGATGATCGTGGCCAAGGCACCGGCAGCAACCACGGCGACTGCGAACAACAGTGCATTGCGCAAGAGTTGTGGGTCGCGGTCGTGCAGCATTTTGACCGCCAATAAAAAACATGCCATGTATAGACCACGCTTGGCCAGTGCCAAGGGGTTCTCAACTCCAGTCGCCCACTGCGTGCTCAATGCCATCCAGGCAAGCATCAGCAGCCAGGGGTAATACTCGACCGGAATACGAATCGAGCGGCGCACCAGCGCAACCCAGAGGCCATACACCAATGCAGGCAAAAGCAACCACACATACACCTGCGCGTTACGCGCACTGCCGGACTCGAACCAGACATATCCGCTGACCAGAACAAACAACCCTAAAGCCAAGGCCCAGCACAGCGCCCTCGCTCCTTTTCCCCCACCGATGAGACCACTCAAACGATCTGACACACAACTCTCCAACAACGGCCCGGGCGCAATCCCCCTAGCCTGTTAATCAATAGGCTGTTTTACCGACAAACCCTTTGAACACGGTCCAGAAAATGATCTTGATATCCAGGGCCAGGGACCAGTTGTCGATGTACCACAGATCGCACTCCACCCTTTTTTGCATCTTGTCCAGCGTGTCGGTTTCACCTCGATAGCCGTTGACTTGCGCCCAACCGGTGATTCCCGGTTTTACCTTGTGACGCTGCATGTACGACTCGACGAGGTCCTTGTAGTACTCGTTATGCGCCAGGGCATGAGGCCGCGGCCCGACAATGGACATGCGCCCTTGCAATACGTTGAAAAACTGAGGCAGCTCATCCAGGCTCGTACGACGCAAGAATGCACCTATACGGGTTACCCGTGGATCGTTGCGCGTCGCCTGGGTGACGTCCCCCCGGTTCTCCTGATGTACCACCATGGAGCGGAATTTGTACACCTTGAATTTACGTCCATTGATGCCAGTCCGGTACTGCTTGAACACCACCGGCCCGGGAGAAGACAGCTTGATCGCCAGCGCAATGCACAGGCAAACCGGCAGGATCATCAAGGATATCGCGCCGCCGATGACAATATCTTCGACGCGCTTGAGCATCGCCGCCGGCCCGTCCATGGGGCTGCAGCTGAGGTCCAGCGAGTAGACCCCGGCAATATTACTGACCTTGTGGTTCAGCAATGGCAGGTCCCCCCATTCAGGAATGAAGCGTACTGCTACTGTGTGGTGACGTAACGCATACATGACTGAACGCAGGGTCGCACCTGCCGACAATGGCAAGCACAGCCAGACTTCATGCACCGCATGCTCGTCAACGGCCTTGACCAGACGCTCCAGCCAGTCCGGCTCACTTGCGAAAGGCAGTGTACAGGCGACCCGGAAACCATCTTCGTCCAGCTCGGTACCACTATGCAATCGCAGAGCCGCGCTGCCACCGGCATCGATCAGCAACACCGACTTGAGGTTTCGCCCCGCAGAACGCAGCTGTCGAAGAGCGATAAAAATCAAGACGCGAAAGGTCACGGTGAAGGTACTGCCGATCGCAACAAAGTACATGAACCATTGACGCGAAAACTCTTCCGCCGATTTCAGAAAGAACACCACACTCAGCAAGACACCAATGGTCACCAGCCATCCCAGATATACCCTGCCCAACTGGCTGGCAATCGACTTGCCACGCCAGGAACCATACAGGCCGCTCGCCCACAGGCTGATCATCACCACCAATGCGCAGAGCGTAACAGCTAGCGGATAACTGCTGGAAAGGCGCCAATCATCGAATCGCCACCAGTGGGCCAGGTAAGCCGCACTGACCACCAGTAGGAAATCTGCAATTGCAGCGACCATTGCCACCGGATAGCGCTCGGCAAAGGTCGGTTGGTAACGCGTTGTGTTAGGCATGACTCAGTCACGGTTCCCTGTCATGTAAAGTCTTATGGTGCTGTCGCTCTACAGACCGCTTGGCACCACTGAAAGTAAGTGGAAAATCGCAGGTTCACGGCAGACTAAGCTATTTGCTTGGGTGCCATTTGACCAGCAAGCTCTCATACTCCCGCAAAATGCGCTCCCAGGTGAACCGTTCAAGGAAGCGGTTGCGACTCGCCGCTTTCATTGCCTGTACAGCCTGGTCGTCGATGAGCAAACGATCGAACAATGCTGCGCAGGCGTCTTCATCGGCAAAGTATGCGGCCTCCGGCCCTGCCACCCAACGGTTGAAGTGATTGTCGTGCGCAATCACTGCACAACCGGCTCCCAGGCCTTCGACCAAAGAAGGATTGGTGCCGCCAACACGGTGACCATGCAAGTAAAAACGACTGAAATGACGCAGTGCCTGGACGACCGGCACTTCGTAGATCGCCCCCGGAAACAGCACCTCGCTGCTGGCAGCGTCCATTACTTGGCGGTGATAGACATTTGCCTGCGGGTTGAAGTTGCCCAACACCACCAGTCGATGTCCACGGGGCTTGGCACTAAACGCCCGAACCATTTCCAGGAACGAGTTCTCAGGCTCTGGCCGCGCAATGATCACCGAAAACTGACCGGGTTGCAGGGCAAAGCGCTCCAGAAGGCTGGCATCCGCTGTCAGCACTTCATCTCCACCATAAGGGATCATGGTGATTTTCTCGGCCGATACCCGAGTCGCCAGGTGATCCTTGATCTTGGGGTGGTCGGCGACCAGGTGATTACCGATCCAGCACCCCGCCCGCTCATTCAACCAGAACCAGGTTTTGGCAATCAGCCCCCACTTTTCGCGACGCCACTCAATGCCATCCATGTTGATGACATTGATCTGACCCTTGACCCGCTGCAGCAAGTTGAAAACCGCCGTGTTGTAACCCAGCGTCAGAAAGAGCCCGTCCTGGGAAAGTGCATGGCAGGTGGCTTTCCAGTCAAAAACGATAGTGCCCGCTGCCCCCGCTCGGCTGACGGGAATGTGGATGCGACGCACGCCTTCCCAGTGACTTTCCCAGATGGCACCCTCGCCATCCTCCTGGCAATAGACCGTGACTTGCCAGCCCTGAGCGACGAGGTAAGGCGCCAATTTTTCGGCAAACGTTTCAAAACCGCCATGCTGGGCGGGTACCCCCCTGATTCCCAGGACAGTAAGGCTACGAGTACTCATCAATACGATCCGCTCAAAACTGAATGGTAAGCATCAAACGTCTGCTTGGCTGCATAGTCCCAACTATACTCCGAGCTTATAAGGGCACGGATTTGCGGATTGTAGTCACTGCTCAGCGCCAAGTTGACAGCTGAGCGCATTGACGTCTCATCGGCAGGGTCGCAATAGTATGCATAATCCCTGAAGTAATCCTTAACCGACCCTTTGGCCGAAACAACAATATTGCAACCAGCATAAGCCGCTTCAAGACTGACCAGGCCAGGAGTTTCAATCCAGCTAGTCAGTACATTGGCCTTGGCTTCGAGCATATGTTGGAAGACTTCTTCCTGTGACAAGTGAGAGAAAAACTCAACATTGCCTCGGCGTTTAGCCAGGGCCTTGAGCTTCCCAAAATACCCTTCGCTGTTTGGCCCGGGATTACCGATAAAGCGGATGGTAAACGTTTCGTTCATTACCGAACGCAGGAAGCCCATCTGATTTTTCCGAGCGTCAATGCGTGCAACAAACGTGACCAGATCGTCGCGCCGGGTAACCGTTGAGGCTGCGGCAACGGCGTCGAAAACGGTCGTATCAACGGCATTATTGACCACTCGATAACTCGGCTTCTTGACATTCAATCGCGCCGCAAGCGCCTCGAACTCAAGCTCAGAGTTAGGCAACAGCATATCCACCGACTGGACAATCTTACGCTGGGTATCAATGTAATTATTGAACACGCCCTTCAGGTAGATTTTCTCTCGGCGCAGCAAAAACTTGGCGGCTGCCTTGGCTCGCTCAAACCCGCCAACACCGAACAGGCGATAGACCATCGATTGCAGTGGCGGTGCACCATTGGCCGCATAGTCATCAAAAGGCCAATAGATGGTTGACAGGACCTTTTTACTTGAGCAGCCACTGCGCTGAATTTCCTGGAGGTATTCGAGGATGTCGTAGATCCAGGTCAGATCGGTCAGGTGCAAGATGTCATAAGCAGCATAATCCACACCATAGGGTGTGGTCGTCAAATCGCAATGGACCCCAAGCTTCTCCAAACCCGCTTTGGTTTTCAGTATCTGTATCTGTGCTCCGCCTGGCGAACTGTGAAAATTATGACGAACACAAAAAAGCACTTTCATCCTTACCCCCTAATTAGCCATGTCCGTCGCAGCCACCCGATCCCGCAGATGCCGAACAATCAATATCGATACAATCCAGTACAACCAGAATGAAACAGAGAGAAACTCGTGTGTTGCCATCTGAACAAAAAGCAGGTAATACACCGAATAAAAAAACAGCAGCTTAGAGCGTGGCAATAAATAAAAAAGCCACCCTACAAAAAATCCGTATACAACCAGCAGCCCGACCAAACCAAAATTCAAGGCAACAAAGAAAGGCCCGGACTCTACATAATAAAAATCCGACCCATGCAAATGAAAGTAAACCCCTTCATAAAAGGGGTCTCCAAAGAGCATGGCAAGCGCTTCTTGCCGGGAGAAAAAATCCACCAGCAGGTCCATCATTTCAAACCGTGAAGAAATGGTTCCCGAGAACACCAGCACATCGGAAAACGCAACAACAAACAAAACCGCGGCGCCCACCACGAACGGCAATGCCAGCAAGCTGCGAACAATCCGCCCGCCGACCAACAGGGTCAAAAACAACAACCAGACTCTATTGAGCGAGGAAAAAATCGCCAACGCATTGGCTAGGCCTATTAGCAGTTTTTTACCTGCACCCATTGCCGAACCAAAGTACACCAGCATGATCAGTACAAGGGACGACAGCGTCGAGTAGGTTTGCGGGGTCGTTGCAAAACCTTTAGCCGCATAGACATCCGGCATTCCCTTGCCCCACAGCGGCTCAACCCATTGATTCAAACCCAGGGTATAGGAGGCACCAAGAAGGGCCAGGCCGACAAGCGCGTGAATCGTCAGCGGGAAGATAAAACACGTCGACAGGTCCGAGCGCTGGTTGGGAATAAACAAAACCACCAGTGAGGTAACCGCAAAGAAAAACAGAACCAGGTAAAAGTCAGATTTCGTCGTCAGTTTCCCTGCCGAGGCCATAAACACCAGAAACCACAGCGCAGACAGCAGCACAATCGCCAGAAACCGTCGACTGTAGAAACTGGCCGTGCGAAATCCTCCCACCGCAATGATCAGCCCGAACAGCAGAAAACCCAGCTTGTCCGCGCCCCACGGAAAAAAAGTGTTCCCTAATGAGCAAAAGACCAAAAACGACAGGAGCAACACTTCTGCACTTCGCCGTTTCATTTGAAGCCTTCTTGCCTGAAAACCATGACGCTCGACACCAGCAGGAGTACCGACAACAACGCCTCTGCCACCAGTAGCGAATAAACCGCACCCAACCCGGCATAAGTTTCAATCATCACGTAGGCGGCGGCGATGAAAACCAGTGCCGTCACATAAAAACATTTTGCATAGACGCGAGGATGACCACCTGCGGTCAGCAACTGGGTACCCAGTACGTTGTTGAGCACCCCCATTACGATCCACGCGGCAAAAAGCCTGAAATACGTAACGCTTTCTGCCGGATAATCAAAAAACTCGAAGAAAAATGAGTACGACAAGAGAAAAGCCAGCGCGACAAAAATGCCCACGGTGGTAAAGACGCTCCCCGTGAGCAGCACCGAGCGAAGCCCGACCCGGAACCCCGCAGCGAAGGCGCGGCTGTTGATCGGATAGATCGCTTGGCTCAGGGGAACAAACAGACTGCTGACCGCCTTGACGATGCGCTCGACGCTGGCATACACGCCAACTACCGAACTAGGGTAGTTGGCCCCTAACCATAGCGTGCCGCCGTTGGTAATCACCACCGATGACAATGTCGCCGAGAAAATATGCCAGCCCTCCTGCAACTGCCGTCTGACCTTGAGGTCAGCCAGCGGCACCTTGAGCACGAGCCCATTTCGATAAACGTGGAAGTACACCACCAGCATCACAAGAAAAGCAAAAATCGCTTGCGAATAGAATACGACGTACAGGTCTTCCGGCCCCTTGACCAAGAGCAGCACCGGGACGCAGGAAAGCACCTTGCCAGTTACGTTGAAGAAGGTGACGCCGCGAAATGACTCCAGCCCCTGAAAGAACCAAACTGGCGTAAAGGACACAAACACCGCGGATAAAACCGCAGGCAGGAAGACCTGCTGATCCAGCCCGAGCCACCAGAAACAGGACACGCAGATCAATAGCACCACGCTGGCGACCAGAAGCTTGGAAAGTAAAACCTCCCAAAACACACCAGAGACAAAGCGCAGATCCGCTTTATTCTGCGCCACCGCCCGGCAACCGGTTAAAGAAAAGCCATAATCGATAACCACTTGAACATAGGCGGCAACTGCAGCACAAATCGCATAGACACCAAATGACTCGACCCCCAGAATCTTCACAAGATAAAAGAGGACAACTAACGGAACAATATAGTTACCGCCATGCACACATAGCAAATAGGAAGAGTTGCGTACAACTCTTCCCAGGTCACTTTCTAGCCAGCGACTAGCGAGCGGCATTTTTATAACCGTAAAGTGCCTCAGTAATCCGCGCGCAGGCGTTGCCATCGCCGTAGGGATTATGCGCATAACTCATTTCGTCGTAGTACGCCGAATCCGCCAGCAGGTGATTAAGCTCACGGACAATATTGTCTGCGTCCGTACCGACCAGCTTCACCGTGCCCGCAGCGACCGCTTCTGGACGCTCAGTGGTATCACGCATGACCAGCACTGGCTTGCCCAGCGAAGGCGCCTCCTCCTGAATACCACCAGAGTCGGTCAGAATAATGTGCGAACGGCTCATCAGATAGACAAAAGGCAAATAATCCAGCGGTGCGATCAAATGGATATTGTCGATACCCGAGAGCAAGCGATTGACCGGCTCCCGTACATTCGGGTTCAAGTGCACAGGATAGACAATATCAACATCCGGGTGCTGACACGCCACCGCCCTTAAAGCCTGGCATATTCTTTCGAAGCCGCCACCAAAACTCTCTCGACGGTGCCCGGTGACCAGAATGACCTTACGCTCGGCATCAAGGAACGCGGAAGGCGCAGCCGCCTCGGCCCTCAACTCGGCATCTTCCTCCAGGCGCTTGACCACATCCAGCAATGCATCGATCACCGTATTGCCGGTGACCAGAATGCTCCGCGGGTCAATGCCTTCTCCCAGCAGATTGGCCTGGGATGTTTCAGTCGGAGCGAAATGCAGGTTGGCCAGCGCCCCGGTCAGTTTGCGATTGGCTTCTTCCGGCCAGGGCGAATAGATATTCCCGGTACGTAGACCCGCTTCAACGTGAGCCACAGGAATCTGCTCATAGTAAGCCGCCAGACTTGCTGCAAACGTTGTGGCCGTATCACCATGAACCAGCACCACGTCAGGCTTGAACTGGCGGAACACCGTCTTCATGCCCTGCAAAATCGCTGTGGTCACGTCAGTGAGATCCTGGCCTGGCTTCATGATGCTCAAATCGAAATCTGGCTCGATGGAAAACAAGCCCAAAACCTGATCGAGCATTTCCCGGTGCTGCCCTGTGACGCAAACCTTCGCCTCAAAGCGCTTATCGCCCGCCAGAGCAAGAACCAAAGGCGCCATTTTTATTGCTTCAGGTCGAGTGCCAAATACACACAGGGTTTTCACGTAAATGCTCCTTGAATCAGGGTCTGACTCAACAATGAATTCTATTTTACTAGCGTAAGTCGGTGCTCATGCTCGAACACTGTGATTGCCACTTGCCTAGCAAGCTCTCAGCCCGCCCAGCCACCAATCTGGCCTGATCAGAATGTGCTGTACACGAGGCGGCCAGAGTCGTCAGCATGATCAACGCCAACGCCGCTCAGACAACGCCGGAGAAAGGCTCCGACCGCCCCATGAATCGAGGACGGGGCAGCTGCCAGAGGGGGCACAACGTAGGAAGCGGACGGGGGAATACACATGCCCGATCACACAAGCACCGGATTGATCATCTCTTGTCGCTTTTTCCTCAAGACGGGCAGGCACCATCGCCGGCCATCGGTGATCCCATAAAGATGGCAACCTTGAGAAAAAGTCGATTTCACAGAGGTCAAAACTAGAATACTTTTGAATAATGCTCGCCACACCGAAGCCTGTTTGCGTGAGTTGAAATGGCTCATCCAGGACAAGCAATGATGCGTTGACTCATTACCACCGACTACCGCCCTACCCACCCGTTCCTGCCAGATGCCGAACGGTGGGATTGTGACATTTTCTGCCGCATGGGGCCACCCTGGAGGTTGCGCAGCACTCCTTTCACACCACACCAAATAGTTACCGCGCACCTGGAGAAACAGACATCTTCCGCAACAAGTATCGTGCAAACCCCAACATCAACCCCAACATGCCACCCAACACCAGAGCCAACACTACAATCAGCAACTTCTTGGGTTTAACGGGTTGATCCGACAACTCCACTACCCCGTCTTGCCGGTACACAGCAATCATTTTCGGGTCCACGCTCAAGTCGCGATAGAAGGCCAGCGCGGCCTGTTTGGGTCGGATTTTGTCTATGAAGGGGTCATCAGACTGGCGCTTTTGCAGGTTACTGATCTCTGCCTCCAGCGCCTTGCTGCCGCGCATATAGGCCATCGAGCTTTCTGTCACCGCAGGTGCGTCAGGGGAAAAATTGCTGGCAATGAGCAATGGTTTCTCCAGGCCAATCGACTTGGCCACGAGCAATGCTTCCTGCAGCTGCACAATTTCGTCTTCACGCTGTTTACGCGTACTTTCCTGAGCGATGGTGACTTGATGCTGCAAATTGTTGGCCTTGATCGTCGCATCACTTTTGACGTTGGCGAATACTTCTTTTTTCGCCAGGTCACCCGCTTTTTTTGCGTACTCCGTGACCCATTCGGCCGCCCGCTCCGGGCTGTCAGCATGAACGTTCACAACGAAACGATCTGGGACATCCTTGGTCACGACCGCCACCGTCAATATTTTGCCGAAGTCGCTGTACAGCTTGTCTTGCGACGCGATGCGTTTTTCCTCAGACAGTGTCGGCAAGTAGATTTTTTGAAAAAATTCACGACGCAACGATTCGGATTGCAGGTGCCCCAAATAAATGTCGTAGACATCTTTGACCGTAATGGTCTCAAGCCCGGTATCCCCTCCACGCCCGTAATTCAAGTGTGCAATGTCATTGTGCGTGGGCGGCTCGATAAACACCTTGGATTCGTAAATAGGCGTGGCCAGCAGCACATAGACAACTGCCGCAAGCGTAACAACAGTAGCGGTTACCAGAATAAGAACCTTTTGCTGCCACAAGCCTTTAACCAGCTCGATCAGGTCTCTTTCATCTTCGATCAAACGTTCTTGAGCGTTTGTCATTTATTCAATTTTTCCTTCCGTCTCATCAGCTATCCACGGCTTCTACACCAAGGCGTTCAACACTAAGCAATTCTAACAAACTGAGAAATTAGAGCCTCTGGCCCTTGCCAGTAGTCGCTCTCTTCCTTCTTCTTTACATCCCACAAAGTAAAATTTCTGACAGACTGGTACTACAGCATTTCACTGGTGCAAGTGATCAAAAATACAAGTATTTTAGACTTTTCCTGCCCATAGAGGTTCCCCCTTGACTGTCGCCAATCATCGGAAATAGGGAACGAAAAATAAATGATTGGCCAAAAACAGACAGCCAGCTGTTAGCCGGTACCATTGAAACTCACGCGACAACGCGACGCACACGGCGCCGGTCACGCAAGACGAGGAGCGCACCAAGCAGTGGCCCGATCATCAAGCCGATCAACAACGCAGCCACAACTAGGACCGCCACCGGCACTGCAGGCGCAGACCAACCGAATAGCGTCAACGCAACAGATTGCTGATTTTCGAGTACAAATAGCAAAATAACTGTTGCCACTGCGATCACGAACAACACCAACAGTAAGCGCTTAAGGTTGTGCATGTTAAATTCCTTTTGCGAGCAGCCTCACACCTGCTGCCCTTCTTCTTCATTCACCCGATCCCGCAGCTCCTTCCCTGGCTTGAAGTGTGGCACAAACTTGCCGTCCAGGCTGACGGACTGCCCGGTTTTCGGGTTGCGACCTACGCGGGGGGCGCGATAGTGCAGGGAGAAGCTGCCGAAGCCGCGGATTTCGATGCGGTCGCCAGTGGCCAGGCACTGGGACATTTGCTCAAGCATGGTCTTGATGGCCAGCTCGACATCCTTGGATGAGAGCAGCCCTTGATGGGTGACAATACGTTCGATCAGCTCCGACTTCGTCATATTTTTCCCTTCTTTATCAAGCAGCTAGATCATTGCTTCGTTGTTTTTAGCATGACCTGAGGGATTTGAACAGGGCGGTTCTTGACTTAATCGGAATTTGAAGAAATACGCCTTGGCACAATAGATGATGGCGGTTTACCGCCAACTCCACCGAAGCTCACTGGCACAAGGGTTTCAGCGCGTGGAAGGAATCGCAGGCATAAAAAAGGGCGACCGAAGTCGCCCTTTTTTAACACCAGCAGAACTTAGTTCTGTTTGGCCATTGCCTGACGCAGCAGCGCAGCCATGGTGGTGTCAGCAGCTTCCGAAGGAGCAGCTTCTTTCAGGCTTTGGATAGCCTCTTTCTCTTCAGCGTCGTCTTTCGACTTGATCGACAGCTGGATGACGCGCGATTTGCGGTCAACGCTGATGATCTTCGCTTCGATCTCTTCGCCTTCCTTCAGGACGTTACGCGCGTCTTCAACGCGGTCACGGCTGATTTCGGAAGCTTTCAGAGTGGCTTCGATGTCGTCGGCCAGGGTGATGATGGCGCCTTTGGCGTCAACTTCTTTTACAACACCCTTAACGATTGCACCCTTGTCGTTGGCAGCAACGTACTCGGAGAACGGATCGCTTTCCAGCTGCTTGATACCCAGGGAGATGCGCTCGCGCTCTGGGTCAACAGACAGGATGACGGTGTCCAGCTCGTCGCCCTTCTTGAAGCGACGTACGGCTTCTTCGCCGACTTCGTTCCAGGAGATGTCCGACAGGTGAACCAGGCCGTCGATGCCGCCGTCCAGACCAATGAAGATACCGAAATCGGTGATCGACTTGATGGTGCCGGAGATCTTGTCGCCCTTGTTGAACTGGCCAGAGAAGTCTTCCCATGGGTTGGACTTGCACTGTTTGATGCCCAGGGAGATACGACGACGCTCTTCGTCGATGTCCAGAACCATGACTTCCACTTCGTCGCCGACTTGTACGACTTTCGAAGGATGGATGTTCTTGTTGGTCCAGTCCATTTCGGAAACGTGTACCAGGCCTTCCACGCCTTCTTCCAGCTCTGCGAAGCAGCCGTAGTCGGTCAGGTTGGTAACACGCGCCATGACGCGGGTGCTTTCTGGGTAACGAGCCTTGATAGCAACCCATGGGTCTTCACCCAGTTGCTTCAGACCCAGGGATACACGGTTACGCTCGCGATCGTACTTCAGAACCTTGACATCGATCTCGTCGCCAACGTTGACGATTTCCGATGGGTGCTTGATACGCTTCCAAGCCATGTCGGTGATGTGCAGCAGGCCATCAACGCCGCCCAGGTCAACGAATGCGCCGTAGTCGGTGAGGTTCTTGACGATACCTTTGACTTGCTGGCCTTCCTGCAGGGATTCCAGCAGAGCTTCGCGCTCGGCGCTGTTCTCGGCTTCCAGGACGCTGCGACGGGAAACGACAACGTTGTTGCGCTTCTGGTCCAGCTTGATGACCTTGAATTCCAGCTCTTTGCCTTCCAGGTGGGTGGTGTCGCGCACTGGGCGGACATCAACCAGGGAACCAGGCAGGAACGCACGGATACCGTTAACGTCGACAGTGAAGCCGCCTTTAACCTTACCGTTGATAACGCCCTTGACCACTTCTTCGGCGGCGAAAGCTGCTTCCAGAACAATCCAGCACTCGGCGCGCTTGGCTTTTTCACGGGACAGTTTGGTTTCGCCAAAGCCGTCTTCGACCGCGTCCAGCGCAACGTGAACTTCGTCACCGACCTTGATGGTCAGCTCGCCAGCTTCGTTGTAGAACTGCTCGAGCGGGATGACGCCCTCGGACTTCAGGCCAGCGTGTACGGTAACCCAGTCGCCGTCGATGTCGACAACGATACCGGTGATGATCGCACCCGGCTGAAGATTGAGGGTTTTCAGGCTTTCTTCAAAGAGTTCTGCAAAGCTTTCGCTCATTTTAATTCCTGTAGATTCGGGCGGGACAAACGCCCATCAGCCACATTCCAGACAATGTGGGTTTCGTTCATATAAAGGAAAGCCGGCAGGACGTTGACTGGTGCCCCTGCCTGCTCTCCTGGCCATCAGGCGATATCGCGCAGGGCGATCTCGCTCTTGATGCGTTGCAACACCTGCTCGATGGACAACTCCGTGGAATCCAGCTGGATCGCATCGGCCGCCGGCTTGAGCGGGGCCACTGCGCGCTGGGTGTCACGCTCATCACGCGCACGAATCTCATCTAGCAGACTTGACAGACTAACATCTTCGCCTTTTGCCTTCAACTGCAAGTAACGGCGGCGAGCACGTTCCTCGGCGCTGGCGGTCAGAAACACCTTGAGCGGTGCATCCGGAAACACCACGGTGCCCATGTCGCGACCATCGGCAATCAGCCCCGGGGCTTCCTGGAATGCCCGCTGACGTTGCAACAAGGCCTCGCGCACCGCCGGCAGCGAGGCGACCATCGAGGCACCGGCACCGACAGTTTCGGTGCGAATGACATGACTGACATCCTCGCCCTCGAGAATGATCTGCTGCAGCTTGCCCGGCTCGGCAGCGATGAACTGCACATCCAGGTGCGCAGCGATCTTGACCAACAGCTCTTCATTGGTCAGGTCGACACCGTGGTTGCTGGCGGCAAAGGCCAGCAACCGGTACAGCGCGCCGGAATCCAGCAGGCGCCAACCCAGCCCACGGGCCAGCAGGCCGGCAACGGTACCCTTGCCCGAACCACTCGGCCCGTCGATGGTGATGACCGGTGCGTTGGAATTCACGACTTGCCCTCTTCTGCCACGCGAATGCCGACTTCGGCGCACAGGGCGAGGAAGTTCGGGAACGAGGTCGCGACGTTGGCGCAGTCATGGATGCGGATTGGCGCCGTGGCGCGCAACGAAGCAACACTGAAGGCCATGGAGATGCGATGGTCGCCATGACCATGAACTTCACCACCACCGATAACGCCGCCATCGATGATGATGCCATCCGGCGTCGGCTCACACTTCACGCCCAGGGCCAGCAGGCCGTCGGCCATGACCTGGATGCGGTCGGACTCCTTGACCCGCAGCTCTTCGGCGCCGCGCAGCACGGTACGGCCTTCGGCACAGGCCGCGGCGACGAACAGCACCGGGAACTCATCGATAGCCAGTGGCACCAGGTGCTCGGGGATCTCGATACCCTTGAGTTTAGCCCCGCGTACGCGCAGGTCAGCCACCGGTTCACCGCCGACTTCACGCTGGTTTTCCAGGGTGATGTCGCCGCCCATCAGGCGCAGGATGTCGATGACGCCGGTACGGGTCGGGTTGATGCCAACGTGCTCGAGCAGCAGCTCGGAGCCTTCGGCAATCGACGCCGCCACGAGGAAGAAGGCCGCCGAGGAAATGTCAGCTGGCACTTCGATATGCGTGGCGCTGAGCTTGCCGCCCGATTCCAGCGAAGCCGTAGGGCCGTCGACCTTAACGCTGTAGCCAAAACCACGGAGCATGCGCTCGGTGTGGTCACGGGTCGGCGCAGGCTCGGTGACAGTGGTCTTGCCTTCGGCATACAGACCGGCCAGCAGCAGGCAGGATTTGACCTGGGCACTGGCCATCGGCAGCGTGTAGGTCAAGGCCTTGAGCGCTTGGCCGCCGCGGATGGTCATCGGCGGACGACCTTCGGCGGCGGTTTCGATTACTGCGCCCATTTCCCGCAGCGGGTTGGCCACGCGGTTCATTGGCCGCTTGGACAACGAGGCATCGCCAGTCAATACGGTATCGAACGGCTGTGCGGCCAGCAGGCCCGACAGCAGACGCATCGAGGTGCCGGAGTTGCCCAGGTAGATCGGGCCCGGTGGCGGCTTCAGACCGTTGAGGCCGACGCCGTGGATGGTTACCCGGCCATGGTGCGGGCCTTCGATGACCACCCCCATGTCGCGGAAGGCCTGTAAGGTCGCCAGGGCGTCTTCACCCTCGAGGAAGCCTTCCACTTCAGTGGTGCCTTCAGCCAGGGAGCCGAGCATGATCGAGCGATGGGAAATCGATTTGTCACCTGGTACACGAATACGGCCAGAGACGCGGCCACCAGGATTTGCCAGGAAAATCAGGTCGTTGGAGTTCATAGCGTCCACATAGGCCCGTCGGGCCAGGATTTTACTGAAATGCTCGCGGGCAACACGGGCGCGGGTGAAGACGCCCAGCAACTGATGCCCATCCCCTGCATCGACCGCGTCGCGCAAGGCGTCGAGGTCGCTGCGAAATGTATCCAGCGTGCGCAGGACAGCCTCGCGGTTGGCGAGGAAAATGTCATGCCACATGACCGGGTCGCTTCCGGCGATTCTCGTGAAATCGCGGAAACCTCCGGCAGCGTAACGGAAGATATCGAGGTTTTCATTGCGCTTGGCCAGGGAATCGACCAGGCCGAAGGCCAGCAGGTGTGGCAGATGGCTGGTCGCCGCCAGGACTTCATCATGGCGCTCGACCTGCATGTGCTCGACATCGGCCTCCAGCGCACGCCAAAGCCGGTCGACCCGCGCCAGGGCAGCAGGATCGGTTTCGGCCAGCGGCGTAAGAATGACTTTGTGGCGGCGGAACAGAGCAGCATTGGAAGCCTCCACCCCGCTCTGCTCGGAGCCGGCAATCGGATGCCCGGGCACGAAGCGCGGCAAATGCCCGCCAAGGGCCTCGCGAGCTGCGCGCACGACATTACCCTTGGCGCTGCCGACGTCGGTCAGCACCGCCTGCCCCAGATCAAGCTGAGCCAGGCGGGCGAGGAGCTTTTCCATGGCCAGGATCGGCACGGCAAGCTGGATGACATCAGCGCCGACGCAGGCGACGGCAAGGTCGTCCTCACAGCGGTCGACCACGCCAAGCTCCACCGCCAGCTTGCGCGACTGCGGATCCAGATCGACACCGACCACTTCGCGACACAGGCCGCTTTCACGCAAGCCCTTGGCGAAGGACCCGCCAATCAGGCCCAACCCGACCACCACCAGCCGACCGATGATCGGCTCAGGCTTGTTTACCACGACTTCAACCACGGAGCTGGACCCTGTTCAAAACTGCATGTACGCCACTCATCGCTTCAGAGTACCGCTTTGGGGTAGGAACCCAACACCTTCAGGGCCACGGCTTCCTGGCTGATCTGCTCCAGCACGGCCTTGATCAGCGGGTCGCGGTGGTGGCCGACGAAATCGATGAAGAATACGTAGGTCCATTTACCGCTGCGCGAAGGGCGAGTCTCGATACGAGTCAGGTCGATGCCGTTCTCATGGAACGGCACCAGCAACTCGTGCAAGGCGCCCGGCTTGTTGCTCATGGAAACGATAATCGAGGTCTTGTCATCGCCGGTCGGCGGCACTTCCTGGTTACCGATCATCAGGAAGCGCGTGGAGTTGTCCGGACGGTCTTCGATCTTCTCGGCCAGACGGGTCAGGCCGTACAGGTCAGCCGCCATGTCGCCGGCAATCGCCGCCGAGTTCCACTCGCCCTTGACCCGCTTGGCCGCTTCGGCGTTGCTCGACACCGCGACGCGCTCGACATTCGGGTAGTGAGCGTCCAGCCACTTGCGGCACTGGGCCAGCGACTGGGCGTGGGAGTAGATACGGCTGATGCTGTCGGTCTTGGTGTTCTCGCCCACCAGCAGGTGGTGGTGAATACGCAGCTCGACTTCGCCGCAGATCACCATATCGTGCTCGAGGAAGCTGTCGAGGGTGTGGTTGACCGCACCTTCGGTGGAGTTCTCCACCGGCACCACGCCAAAGTTGACGGCACCGGCCGCCACTTCGCGGAACACTTCGTCGATGGCCGCCATCGGCTTGCTGATCACCGCATGGCCGAAATGCTTCAGCGCCGCCGCCTGGGTAAAGGTCCCCTCAGGGCCCAGGTAGGCCACCTTGAGCGGCTGTTCCAGGGCCAGGCACGACGACATGATTTCGCGGAACAAACGCGCCATCTCTTCGTTACCCAGCGGCCCCTGGTTACGCTGCATGACGCGCTTGAGCACCTGGGCTTCACGCTCGGGGCGATAGAACACCGGGGTCTCGCCTTCGGCCAGGGTCGCAGTCTTGACCCGCGCCACTTCCTGCGCGCAGCGGGCACGGTCACTGATCAGCTCGAGGATCTTCTCATCGAGACTGTCAATGCGCACCCGCAGCGCTTTGAGTTCCTGCTCAGACATCATCCATGCTCCTTCTCGAATTCTTCCATGTAGGCAACCAGCGCTTCAACGGCATCCAGCCCCAGGGCGTTGTAGATCGAGGCGCGCATGCCGCCGACCGAGCGATGCCCCTTGAGGTTGAGCAGGCCGCGAGCGTCGGCGCCAGTGAGGAACGCCTTGTCCAGGCGCTCGTCAGCCAGGCGGAACGGCACGTTCATCCACGAACGGGCATTGACGCTGATCGGGTTGCTGTAGAACTCGCTGCTGTCGATGAAGCCGTACAGGCGGTCCTTCTTGGCCCGGTTGCACTGCTCCATGGCCTCAACGCCGCCCTGCTCTTTCAGCCACTCGAAGACCAGCCCGGAAAGGTACCAGGAATAGGTCGCCGGGGTGTTGTACATCGAGCCGTTGTCGGCCGCAACCTTGTAGTCGAGCATGGTCGGGCAGCTGCTGCGGGCGCGGCCGAGCAGGTCTTCGCGGACGATCACCACCACCAGGCCGCTCGGGCCGATGTTCTTCTGGGCGCCGGCGTAGATCAGGCCGAAGTTGGAGACATCGATCGGACGCGAGAGGATGTCCGAGGACATGTCGACCACCAGCGGCACGTCACCGGTCTGCGGCACCCAGTCGAACTCCAGACCACCAATGGTCTCGTTCGAGGCGTAGTGCACGTAGGCGGAATTCTTGCTCAGCTTCCACTCGTTCTGGCCCGGGATGGCCAGGTAGTCGTAAGGCTTGGCGCTGGCAGCAACGTTGATGTTGCCGTAGCGGCGAGCCTCTTCGATGGCTTTTTTCGACCAGATACCGGTTTCGATATAGTCGGCGGTGCCATCTTCGGGCAGCAGGTTGAGCGGGATCTCGGCGAACTGCTGGCTCGCACCGCCCTGCAGGAACAGGACCTTGTAATTGGTGGGAATGGACATCAGGTCGCGCAGATCCTGCTCGGCCTTCTCGGCAATGGCCACGTAGTCATCGCTACGGTGACTCATTTCCATCACGGACAGGCCTTTGCCACGCCAGTCCAGCATTTCAGCCTGGGCGCGCTGCAGAACAGCGTCGGGAAGCGCAGCAGGGCCTGCGCAGAAGTTAAAGGCTCGTTTGCTCACATCCACTCTCGCTCTGCTCTTGATGTCCGCAGGAGCCGGTCGGGCAGCGAGCCGTGCCCGACTGCCGCGACCTCCCCCACCAGGGTTACGCTACTACTTGTTTATTCCGGCTGTGCCTCTTCGTCGGCAGCGTCGGCCTGTGGTGCCGCATCGGCGTCCACGTCAGCACCCTCCACCTCGGCGTCGAAGTCCTCGTCACCTTCCTCTTCGGACGGCTCCTGGACCCGCTCCAGACCCACCAGGGTCTCGTCGCTGGCCAGCTTGATGAGGGTCACACCCTGGGTGTTACGGCCCAGGCTGGAGACTTCGCCAACACGGGTACGGACCAGGGTGCCCTGGTCGGAAATCAGCATGATTTCCTCACCGTCCTGCACCTGCACCGCACCGACCAGGCGGCCGTTACGCTCGTTGCTGACCATGGCGATAACGCCCTGACCGCCACGCTTGTACTCGGGGAACTCGCCGATTTCGGTCCGCTTGCCGTAACCACGCTCGGAAGCGGTGAGGATCTGGCTGCCTTCTTCCGGGATGATCATGGAGATCAGCTTCTGCCCTTCGGCCAGGCGCATGCCACGCACACCGCGGGCGGTACGGCCCATGGCGCGAACGTCGGACTCCTTGAAGCGGGTGACCTTGCCGGCGTCGGAGAACAGCATGACCTCACGCTCGCCATCGGTGATGGCCGCGGAAATCAGCACATCGCCTTCGTCCAGCTCCAGAGCGATCAGGCCAACGCTGCGCTGACGGCTGAAGGACTCCAGCGGGGTCTTCTTCACGGTGCCGTTGGCGGTAGCCATGAAGATGAAGTGACCTTCGGTGTACTCCTCGACCGGCAACATGGTCGAAATGTACTCGCCCTCGTCCAGCGGCAGCAGGTTGACCAGCGGTCGACCGCGCGCGGCACGGGAGGCCTCGGGAATTTCATAGGTCTTGAGCCAGTACACCTTGCCCTTGCTGGAGAACAGCAGCAGGGTGGTGTGGCTGTTGGCGACCAGCAGGTGCGAGATGTAGTCCTCGTCCTTGACGCCGGTAGCCGACTTGCCTTTACCACCGCGACGCTGGGCCTGGTAGGCGGCCAGCGGCTGGGTCTTGGCGTAGCCACCATGGGAGATGGTCACGACCCGGTCTTCTTCCGGAATCATGTCGCCCAGGGTCAGGTCCAGGCGCGCATCGAGGATCTCGGTGCGGCGCACGTCGCCGTATTCGGCGCGGATCAGCTCCAGCTCTTCACGGATCACTTCCATCAGGCGCTCGGCGCTGTTGAGGATGCGGATCAGCTCGCCGATCTGGTTGAGGATCTCCTGGTACTCGGCCAGCAGCTTCTCGTGCTCAAGGCCGGTCAGGCGGTGCAGGCGCAGGTCCAGAATGGCCTGGGCCTGTTCCGGCGACAGGAAGTACTTGCCGTCGCGCAGACCGAACTGCGGGTCAAGGTTTTCCGGGCGACAGGAGTCGGCGCCAGCGCGCTCGACCATCACCTGCACGGCGCTGGATTCCCACGGCGTGCTGATCAGCGCTTCCTTGGCCTCGGACGGCGTCGGCGAAGCCTTGATCAGGGCGATCACCGGGTCGATGTTGGACAGGGCAACCGCCTGGCCTTCAAGGATATGCCCGCGTTCGCGCGCCTTGCGCAGTTCGAACACGGTACGGCGGGTGACCACTTCGCGACGGTGGCGAACGAAGGCCTCGAGCAGCTCCTTGAGGTTCAGCACCCGCGGACGGCCGTCGATCAGCGCCACCACGTTGATGCCGAAGACGCTCTGCAGCTGGGTCTGGGCGTAGAGGTTGTTGAGGATCACCTCCGGCACTTCGCCACGACGCAACTCGATGACGATCCGCATACCGTCCTTGTCGGACTCATCGCGCAGCTCGGTGATGCCTTCGAGTTTTTTCTCTTTTACCAGCTCGGCGATCTTCTCGATCAGACGCGCCTTGTTCAACTGGTACGGCAGCTCGGTGACGACGATCTGCTGGCGGCCACCGACCTTGTCGATGTCTTCGACCATCGAGCGGGCGCGCATGTAGATGCGGCCACGGCCGGTGCGGTAGGCCTCGATGATGCCCTGGCGGCCGTTGATGATCGCCGCAGTCGGGAAGTCGGGGCCGGGGATGAACTGCATCAGCTCATCAACGGTGATGTCGGCATTGTCGATCAGCGCCAGGCAACCGTCGATGACTTCACCGAGGTTGTGCGGCGGAATGTTGGTCGCCATGCCCACGGCGATACCGCTGGAACCGTTGACCAGCAGGTTGGGGATCTTGGTCGGCATGACCGCCGGGATCTGCTCGGTACCGTCGTAGTTGGGTACCCAGTCGACCGTTTCCTTGTGCAGGTCGGCCAGCAGCTCGTGGGCCAGCTTGGTCATGCGCACTTCGGTGTATCGCATGGCGGCGGCGTTGTCGCCGTCGACCGAACCGAAGTTACCCTGGCCGTCGACCAGCAGGTAACGCAGCGAGAACGGCTGGGCCATACGTACGATGGTGTCGTAAACGGCGGTATCACCATGCGGGTGATACTTACCAATCACGTCACCGACCACACGGGCGGATTTCTTGTACGGTTTGTTCCAGTCGTTACCCAGTTCGCTCATCGCATACAGAACGCGGCGATGCACGGGCTTCAAGCCATCACGCGCATCGGGCAGTGCACGCCCGACAATGACGCTCATCGCGTAGTCGAGGTAGGACTGTCTCAGTTCGTCTTCGATATTGACCGGGAGGATTTCTTTGGCCAGTTCGCCCATGAGAAGCCTGATTCCTTTTTCTGGTGAAACCTCGTCACATCCATATGGGACGAACGAAGCTCGCCGCTGCAAAGTGACTCCTTGCAACGACTTACGACAAATCAACGAGTTATGCCATGGATCTGCGCAGTAAAGACAGCCCCGCAGGGCGGCCTTGGAAACCGTCGGATGTTACCACAATCGCCCAGAGGGTGGGAGTAGCCTGCGGCACTACTACCCTACTGCTCGTCGATAACGCCCGTTAGCCGCTACAGCAGGCCGCAGACGAGGGCAAAGACTCAATGCAAACGCTTGCGGCACATCAGTTGCGCCATCTTCACCGTATCCGGGCGCTCGACAATACCTTTTTCGGTGATGATCACGTCGATCAGGTCGGCCGGGGTCACGTCGAACACCGGGTTGAACGCCTCGAAAGCGGCGCCCAGCGGCTCGCCGCCAAGTTCCAGCAACTCGCTGGCGCTGCGCTCTTCGAGAAGGATGTCATCGCCGCTCTCAAGATTCATGTCGATGCTCGAACTGGGCGCCACGACCATGAAACGCACGCCATGGTGCATGGCGTTGACCGCCAGCTGATAGGTGCCGATCTTGCTCGCCACATCGCCATTGGCGGTGATGCGGTCGGCGCCGACGATCACCCAGGTGATGCCCTTGGTTTTCATCAGGTGGGCGGCGGCGGAATCGGCGGTGATGGTTGCCGGGATGCCCTCGCCTGCCAGCTCCCAGGCGCTCAGGCGCGAACCCTGTAGCCACGGGCGGGTTTCACCGACATAGACACGCTCGATCATGCCCTCCAGGTACGCGGCGCGCACCACCCCAAGGGCCGTGCCGAAACCACCGGTGGCCAGAGCACCCGTATTGCCGTGGGTAAGGATGGTCTGCTCGTTGCCCTGGTGCTTGCGGATCAGTTCCACGCCCAGCTGGGCCATGGTCAGGTTGGCTTCGCGGTCGCTGTCGTGGATGGCCATGGCTTCGGCCTCCATGATGGCCAACACGTCATCACCCTGCTTGAGCCGCAGCAGGCGTTCACGCATGCGGTTCAGGGCCCAGAACAGGTTGGCGGCGGTTGGCCGGGCATGCACCAGCAGCTCGAAGTCCTCTTCCAGGGCCATTTCCCAATCACCACCAGCGGCCAGGCGCTGGCGAATCGCCATGGCCAGGCCGTAGGCGGCGCTGATGCCGATGGCCGGAGCGCCGCGCACCGCCATCGAACGAATGGCTTCGGCCACCGCAGCGGCATCGCCGCAGGCCAGCCAGACCTGCGCGCCCGGAAGCGCGCGCTGGTCGAGCAGATAAAGGGTGCCATCCCGCCAATCGATGGCTTTCACCTTCTCTGCAGCCATTAGTCGATCGCGCATGCCTCACCCCATCATTCGGACATCAAAAGCGGACGATTATAGCGAGCCCCAGGCGCGGACGCTCGGGTATACTTCGCCCTCACTTCCAGTCGCCCAGGGAAACCTGTCATGCCCAAACCCGCTACGCCGCTCGACCTGCTGCTCCTGCCTACCTGGCTGGTGCCGGTCGAACCTGCCGGGGTGGTATTGAAGGATCACGGCCTGGGCATCCGCGATGGGCAGATCGTGTTCATCGGCCCGCGCAACCAGGCCAAGGCATTCATTGCCAGCGAAACCCGCGAATTGCCGGGCTGCCTGCTCAGCCCCGGGCTGATCAACGCCCACGGCCACGCGGCGATGACCCTGTTTCGCGGCCTGGCCGACGACCTGCCGCTGATGACCTGGCTCGAAGAGCACATCTGGCCGGCCGAAGGGCGCTGGGTCGATGAAGCGTTCGTGCGTGACGGCACCGACCTGGCCATTGCCGAGCAGGTCAAAGGCGGTATCACCTGCTTCAGCGACATGTACTTCTACCCCAAGGTCGCCAGCGAGCGCGTGCACCTCAGCGGCATTCGCGCGCAGATCGCCGTGCCCCTGCTGGACTTCCCGATCCCCGGCGCCCGCAGTACCGAAGAAGCCCTGCAGTTGGGCATCGAGCTGTTCGGCGACCTGCGCCACCACCCACGCATCAGTGTAGCGCTGGGCCCGCATGCGCCGTACACGGTGAGCGACGACAACCTGGAAAAGATCCGCGTCATTGCCGAAGAGCTGGACGCACCGATCCACATGCACATCCATGAAACCGCCTTCGAGGTCGAGCAGTCGCTGCAGACCCGTGGCGAGCGCCCGCTGGCTCGGCTTGCCCGTCTCGGCCTGCTCGGCCCGCGCCTGCAGGCGGTTCACATGACCCAGGTCAGCGACGAGGATCTGGCCCTGCTGGTAGAAAGCAACACCAGTGTGGTGCACTGCCCGGAGTCCAACCTCAAGCTGGCCAGTGGTTTCTGCCCGGTCGAGCGCTTGTGGCAGGCTGGCGTCAACGTTGCCGTCGGCACGGATGGCGCGGCCAGCAACAACGACCTCGACCTGCTCGGCGAAACCCGTACCGCGGCACTGCTGGCCAAGGCCGTGGCCGGTTCGGCCAGCGCCCTGGACGCCCATCGGGCGCTGCGCATGGCCACCCTCAATGGCGCCCGGGCCCTGGGCCTGGAGGCGATTACCGGTTCGCTGGAGCTGGGCAAGGCCGCCGACCTGGTCGCCTTCGACCTCTCGGGGCTGGCCCAGCAACCGGTGTATGACCCGGTTTCGCAACTGATCTACGCCAGCGGCCGGGACTGCGTGAAGCACGTCTGGGTTGCCGGCAAGCCACTGCTTGACGACCGGCGCCTGACCCGCCTGGACGAACAGGCCCTGCACGCCACCGCCTGCGCCTGGGGCCAGCGGATCGGCGAGCGCAACGAATAAGCGCCCGGCAGCCAGTGCTGGCGGGCAAGAGCAAATTATCCAAGATTCAGAGGACTGTTCCATGAGCAACGTCGACCACGCCGAAATCGCCAAGTTCGAAGCCCTGGCCCACCGCTGGTGGGACCGCGAGAGCGAGTTCAAGCCGCTGCACGACATCAACCCGCTGCGGGTCAACTGGATCGACGAGCGGGTCAAGCTGGCCGGCAAGAAAGTCCTCGACGTCGGCTGCGGCGGCGGCATCCTCAGCGAGGCCATGGCCCTGCGCGGCGCCACCGTCACCGGTATCGACATGGGCGAAGCGCCGCTGGCCGTGGCCCAGCTGCACCAGCTCGAATCCGGGGTCAACGTCGAGTACCGGCAGATCACCGCCGAAGCCCTGGCCGAAGAAATGCCCGAGCAGTTCGACGTGGTTACCTGCCTTGAGATGCTCGAGCACGTGCCGGACCCGTCCTCGGTGATTCGCGCCTGCTTCCGCATGGTCAAGCCCGGCGGCCAGGTGTTCTTCTCAACCATCAACCGCAACCCCAAGGCCTACCTGTTCGCCATCATCGGCGCCGAATACATCATGAAGCTGCTGCCGCGCGGCACCCACGACTTCAAGAAATTCATCCGCCCGTCCGAGCTTGGCGCCTGGAGCCGCGACGCCGGCCTGACCGTCAAGGACATCATCGGCCTGACCTACAACCCGCTGACCAAGCACTACAAGCTGGCCAACGACGTTGACGTCAACTACATGATCCAGACCCTGCGCGAGGAATAAGCATGCGTTTGCGAGCGGTACTTTTCGACATGGACGGCACCCTGCTCGACACGGCGCCGGACTTCATCGCCATCTGCCAGGCCATGCTCGCCGAGCGCGGCCTGCCGGCCATCGACGACAAGAAAATCCGCGACGTGGTCTCGGGCGGCGCCAAGGCCATGGTCTCGGTGACCTTCGACCTCGACCCTGAAGCCGAAGGTTTCGAGGCCCTGCGCCTGGAGTTCCTCGAGCGTTACCAGCAGGGTTGCGCGGTGCACAGCAAGCTTTACGACGGCATGGCCGAACTGCTGGCCGACATCGAGAAAGGCAACCTGATCTGGGGTGTGGTCACCAACAAGCCGGTGCGCTTCGCCGAGCCGATCATGCAGCAACTGGGCCTGAGCGAACGGTCGGCGCTGTTGATCTGCCCGGACCACGTGAAGAACAGCAAGCCGGACCCCGAGCCGCTGATCCTCGCTTGCAAGACCCTCAACCTGGACCCGGCCAGCGTGCTGTTCGTCGGCGACGACCTGCGTGACATCGAGTCGGGCCGCGATGCCGGCACCCGCACTGCGGCAGTGCGCTACGGCTACATTCACCCAGATGACAACCCCAACAACTGGGGCGCGGATGTGGTGGTCGATCATCCGCTGGAGCTGCGCAAGGTGCTCGATAACGCGCTTTGCGGCTGCTGAACCTTCGTACTGGCAAGGCTTTGCCTTGCATCGCCGGCAAGGCCGGCTCCCACAGGTCACCACCAACCTTGTGGGAGCTGGCTTGCCAGCGATGAAGCCATCACCTACCTAGAGGTAACCCCATGTTCGATTACTCTGCCCGCCCCGACCTGCTCAAAGGCCGGACCATTCTGGTCACCGGTGCCGGTCGCGGTATCGGTGCGGCCGCGGCCAAGAGCTACGCCGCCCATGGCGCCACCGTCTTGCTGCTAGGCAAGACCGAAGCCAACCTGAGCCAGGTCTACGACGAGATCGAAGCGGCTGGCCACCCGAAACCCGCGGTCATTCCGTTCAACCTGGAAACCGCCCTGCCGCACCAGTACGACGAGTTGGCAGCGATGATCGAAGCCGAGTTCGGCCATATCGACGGCCTGCTGCACAACGCCTCGATCATCGGCCCGCGCACGCCGCTGGAGCAGCTCTCGGGCGACAACTTCATGCGCGTGATGCAGGTCAACGTCAATGCCATGTTCATGCTCACCAGCACCCTGCTGCCGCTGCTCAAGCTGTCGGCGGATGGCTCGGTGATCTTCACCTCCAGCAGCGTCGGGCGCAAAGGCCGAGCCTACTGGGGTGCCTATGGGGTGTCGAAGTTCGCCACCGAGGGCCTGATGCAGACCCTCGCCGACGAGCTTGAAGGGGTGGCGCCGGTGCGTGCCAACAGTGTCAACCCGGGCGCCACCCGTACCAGCATGCGCGCCCAGGCCTACCCTGCGGAAACCCCGGAAAACAATCCGCTGCCAGAGCAGATCATGCCGGTCTACCTGTACCTGATGGGCCCGGACAGCACCGGCATCAACGGCCAGGCCTTCAACGCCCAGTAAGCTCAGCCCTCGGCCAGCTCCGCCCGGGCCCGGGCGGGCTGCTGGCGCTGTTCCTGCTCGTGCTGCATGCAGCGCTCAAGGAACAGGAACATGTAGTCGTAGCTCTTGCAGACCGCCCGGCGCAGCTCGGTTTGCAGCGCCACCGACGGGTTGTTGCCGGCCAGGGTGCAGACGATCTCCAGGGCTTCCCACGGATGCGCATCGTCGTACTGGGCGTGCATCTTCAGCCATTTCATGGCGCGCTTGCGGCTTTCCTCCGGGAAGCCCTGGGCGTAGACGCCAGTCGAGCAAACCAGCGCCGACCACTCACCGGTTGCGCCTTCGATGGCGTAGTTGGTGGCGGCAATGGCAACCACCAGCGAATCGGTCGCGCACGTGTGCCAGCACCAGTCGCTGAGGGCATTGAGCTCGCTAGGGACTTGCTGCGCCTGCAGGTCGTCAAGGCTGACGCCATGGGCCTGGGCCCAGAACAGCCAGTAATCGGCATGGTTGAGTTCGACGCGGATGTTGCGCATCAGCCAGCGCCGCGCCATGTCTTCGCCGGGGTGGCGGGCGTACTGGGTCTTGGTGAGGTTCTTGGCCATGTACAGGGAGAACTGTTCGACCACCGGCCAGCCGCCAATCAGGTACTGGCGCATGGTCCGGCCACTGAGGCGACCATCACGCATACGTTGATAAAGCTCGTGCTCCACCACCCGACGCTTGCTCTCGCTGCAGTCCTTGATCAACTGCTGGGCCCAATACGGGTAACTGCTGGGGTCCATCAATGGACCAGTACGAATAAACGCGTCAATCACTGTCAGCTCCTTGTTCCTTGTGATTTTCGGTGGATCTCAGCGAAAGGTCCCCGGCGCCTTGAACAACAGGGGCCTTGCAGCAATCCGTTTGCGCTGCAAGCTGTCACAGGTGAACACCTGTGGCCGCTCGATCAGGTATCCCTGGGCGTAGTCGACGCCAATCTCCTGCAGGGCCTGCTCGATCAACGGGGTTTCGACAAACTCGGCGATGGTGCGCTTACCCATCACGTGACCAATGTGGTTGATCACCTCGACCATGGCCCGGTTGATCGGGTCATCGAGCATGTCCTTGACAAAACTTCCGTCGATTTTCAGGAAGTCTACAGGCAAATGCTTCAAATAGGCGAACGACGACATACCGGCGCAGAAGTCATCCAGCGAGAACCGGCAACCTAGCCCCTTGAGCTCGTTGATAAAGCGGATGGCACTGCCCAGGTTGGCGATAGCGCTGGTTTCAGTGATTTCGAAACAAATCATGTGCGGCGGAATGGCGAACTCGTCAAACAGCCGCTGCAGGTACTCAAGAAACTTGTCGTCACCGATACTGCTGCCCGACAGGTTGATCGCGCACATGGCCAATGGGCCGTCGCGCTGCTCGTCCAGGCACTGGCGGATGACCTTGAACACACTGCGCACCACCCAACGGTCCAGCGCGGTCATCAGGCCATAGCGCTCGGCGGCGGGAATGAAGCTGTCAGGGAGGATGATGCGGCCACTCTCGTCGTGCAGGCGCAGGAGGATCTCGATATGCCCGACACCTTCATGGGGCCCCAGGGCGGCAATTTCCTGGGCATAGAGGCAGAAGCGGTTCTCTTCCAGAGCCACGTGCAGGCGCTGGATCCAGGCCATCTCGCCAAAACGCATGGACAGCTCACTGTCGTCGGCGTGGTACACCTGCACGCGGTTGCGGCCCTTTTCCTTGGCCATGTAGCACGCCATGTCGGCTGCCCGCAGCGAGGCTTCCAGGGTGGTCGGCCCTTGGGCGATATGCACCAGCCCCAGGCTCACGGTGGTCATGAACGGCCGCCCCTTCCACACGAAGTGCAGGCTCTGCACCGCCTGGCGCAAGCTCTCGGCAATGCGTTCAGCCTGCTCCTGAGGGCAGTTCTCCAGCAGGATGCCGAACTCGTCGCCGCCCAGCCGCGCCAGGGTATCGCCTTCGCGCAGACCGGCCTGCAACACGGCGCAGATATGGCGCAGAAGCTCGTCCCCGGCAGCATGGCCACAGGTGTCGTTGACCAGCTTGAACTGGTCCAGGTCAAGGAACATCAAGGAATGGCGCGCCGGTTTGCGTGCCAGCGCATTGAGCGCCAGTTCCAGGCGGTATTCGAACTCGCGGCGATTGGCCAGGCCCGTCAGGGCATCGTGGGTCGCCTGCCAGGACAGGTTGGCGATGTACTGACGCTCCTGGGTCATGTCGTGAAGCACCAGGACGATGCCACTGACCTTGCCCTCAGCCATGATCGGCGCGCCCACCAGGGTGACCGACACGGTGCTGCCGTCCAGACGCTGGATCAGTTTGATGTGTTCGCTGCCGCCCTTGAGCCCACCCTCAAGCACGCGCTCGACCAGGGTCAGGCTGTCTTTTTCGGCATTCTCGTCCAGCAGGCTGAACAGCGCCGCCAGGGGCAAACCCTGGGCCTGGGCCGCATGCCAGTGGGTCAGCTGTTCGGCCGCGGGGTTCATGTAGGCGATACAGCCTTCGACATCGGTGGTGATGACGCCATCGCCGATTGATTCGAGGGTGATCTGCGCCCGCTCCTTCTCCACTTCCAGGGCATTGGCAAAGGCCTGGCGCTGGGCCAGCAGCTTGCTCGAGCGCATCCAGGCCAGAGCAATCAGGAACAACGCTGTGGCAAGGTTGGTGACCAGCAATACCCGCAGCAACATTCGCGAGCCTTCGCCCAGGGCGTCGCTGAAAGCCCGCGCGGCCGGGGTCACGGCATCGTTGATCGCAGCAATCTGCGCCTTCCAGCCCGCGACACTACGGGCATCGGCCCGGCCTGCACGAAAACCGCTGTGCATCTGCTCGGCCACTTCATCCAGCTCGCGCAGAAATCCATCACCGACCGCCCACAGCTCGATGGCCTTCTGCATATAGCTGACCTGGTGAAAGTTCAGGTACAGCCAGATCACACTGGAAACGTCGTCGGGATGGTTGCCGCCCTGGAGAATGCCACGGCGCGCGGCGTCGATATCCGGGCTCGGCAGGTCGAGGGCCACGCGCAGGTCATGGCCGCCCTGGGGCACGGCAATCGCCTTGCGATACTTTTTGAAAACCGCCTCGTCGCGGCTGTCAGCGTACAGGTTGAGGTAATAGATAGCGTCTTTCTGGCCCTTGGACCACAAGCTCTCCCCCGCCACATAACCACGCACTGCCGACAGCGCGTACAGGCTGATGCTCCCGAGCAAGGCCTGAAACAGCACAACAGCAACAAATGGCCAGATAATACCCAACAACTTTGGCGCTTCGAGAGTCCGTTTTCGCTTCATGAGGTCCCTTGCAACAGAGCCGGATGAATCTCACCTACAAAAGCACAGCCTAGGCTATTTGCCATTAATACTGGAGAGCTTTTCTCACTTGCACAGCAATTTGCCCTAACTCTGTTGCAAATGGCCGTACAGCTTGGCGTACAAGCCACCTTCGGCGATCAATTGCTGGTGATCGCCGTCCTCGGCGACATGGCCGCCGTCGAACACCAGCACCCGATCAGCCTGCTTCACCGCCGAGAGGCGGTGGGCAATGATCAGGGTGGTGCGGGCACTGAGAAAACGAGTCAGGGCCTGGTGCAGGTTGTATTCGGTGGCCGCATCCAGGGCCGAGGTGGCCTCGTCGAGGATCACCACCTTGGGCTCGGCCAGCACCATCCGCGCAATCGCCAGGCGCTGGCGCTGGCCGCCGGACAAGCGCACGCCAGAGCGGCCAACCACGCTGTCCAGGCCTTGCGGCAAGGCGGCAATGGTGGTGTCGAGCTGGGCGATGTTCAGCGCCTGCCAGCAGGCATCATCGCTGCAGTCGCGCCCCATGGTCAGGTTGGCGCGCACCGTGTCGTTGAACAGTGACGGGTGCTGCAGCACCACCGCCACATGCTCGCGCAGGGTTTCCAGGCCGATCTCCTGCAGGGTCGAGCCACCAAAGCGGATGGTCCCGGCCTGGGCGCTGTACAGGCCCAGCAGCAATTGCACCAGGGTGCTCTTGCCGCCGCCACTGGCACCGACGATGGCGACCTTCTCGCCCGGGGCGATCGACAGGTTGAGCTGATCGAGCACCGGCTCGTCGTTGTAGGCAAAGCGCAACCCCTGCACTTCGATGCCAACGGTGTCGCGCCCCTTGAACGGGTCGACGCCACCGGGATAATGCGGCTCGTCGGCACGCGCCAGCAGTTCGTTGAGCCGGCTCAGGGCGCCACCGGCGGCGTAATAGGCGTACTGCAGGTTCAGCAGTTGTTCGACCGGGCCGATCATGAACCACAGGTAGCTGAACACCGCCAGCATCTGCCCGATCGACAAATCGGAGAACAGCACCGTGAGCATCGCCGCGGCGCGGAAAATATCGATACCGAACTGGAACAGCAAGCCGCTGGCACGCCCGCTGGCATCGCTTTTCCATTGCGAGGCGACAGCGTAGTTGCGTACCTCCTGGGCGCGCAGGCCAAGGCGGCCGAGGAAATAGCCCTGACGGTTGCTGGCGCGGATTTCCTGGATCGCGTCGAGGGTTTCGGTCAGCGCCTGGGTGAAGCGCGAGGTACTGTCATTCTCAAGTTTTTTCAGGTGCTTGACCCGCTTGCCCAACTGCACCGTGGCAAAGATCACCAACGGGTTGAACAACAGGATCAGCAGCGCCAGCTTCCAGTGCATCCACATCAGGATGGCGGCGGTGCCGGTCAGGGTCAGCATGGCCACCAGGAAGCGACTGAGGGTTTCGCCGACAAACTTGTCGAGGGTATCGAGGTCGGTGACCAGGTGGGTGGTCACGGTACCGCTACCCAGGCTCTCGTATTCGCTGAGGGAGATGCGCTTGAGGCGCTCGATCAGACGAATACGCAAGCGGTAGACGATGTCCTTGGCCAGGCCCGCAAACAGCTTGGCCTGCACCACATTGAAGGCCAAGGCGGCGCAGCGCAGGGTCAGGGTGAACAGCAGCATCAGGCCGATGTAGCCAGCGGCAACCTGCCAGTTGCCGGGGAGGAACTGGTTCATCCACTTCAGCGCGGCATCGCCATGCCCCAGCAGCACTTCATCGACCAGCAACGGCAGCAGCAAGGGGATCGGCACACTGCACAGCGCTGCCAGCACGGCCACGCCATTGGCGATCCACAGGGCTTTTTTATGCCGCAGGGCCAGGCGGCGGATTTCTGTCCAGCTCAAGCGATCAGCATGCACAGGGCCTGGCCCTGGTACCGGGTCGGGTGAACCCGGCAGGTCAAGCACAGGCGGCCTGCTTCAGCCAGCGGCCGAGCAGCGGTTCGAGGGATTCGAGGGCCTGGTAGCCGTTGGTCAGCAAGGCCAGCTGGCCATTGCGTTCGGCCAGCAGGGTCGGGAAGCCGGCGATGCCCAGGTCCTGGACCCAGGTGAAGTCCGCCGCCGTGGCCGAGCGTTGTTCGGCACTGGTAAAGGCCTCGGCAAAGGCTGCGCGCTCGTAACCGGCCTGCTCGGCCAGTTCCACCAGCAAAGGCGCGCGGGTGACGTCTTCGCCACGCAGGTAGAACGCTTGCTGGATCAGCTTGAGCAACGTGCCGACATGCTGCGGGTCAAGGCTGCGCGCGGTGACCAGGGCCCGGCAGGCAGGCTCGGTGTCGTAGACAAAACCGTCAGGCAGCGCACCTTCGAACTGAAAGTCCTGCCCGGTGGCGTCGTGCACCGCCTGCCAGTGATCGAGGATGTAACCGCGCGTCGAGGCATCCAGCGCCCGGCTGCCGGAACGCAGGCCACCCAGCACGACCTGGGTCGGTACGCCTGCTGCCCGCGCCTGGGCGATCAGGGCCTCGGCGACAGGGGCAAAGCCCCAGCACCAGGAGCACATCGGGTCCATCACATAAAGCAGGCGTGCGGACATCAATCAGGCCTCGGCAGCTTTGCGGTAGTTGTGACCGATCGGGTGAGGCTGATTGCGCGCCTTGGCCAGCTCGATCTGCTTCTGCCGGTCAATGGCACTGCGTCGGGTCTTTTCGCTCAGGCTGTCCCAGCAATGCGGGCAACTGATGCCTGGCGAGAAGTGCTCGGACGCACGGTCTTCCACGCTGATCGGGGTGCGGCAGGCATGGCACTGGTCGTAATCGCCCTCGGTCAGGTCGTGACGCACGGTGACCCGGTTGTCGAACACGAAGCAGTCGCCCTGCCAGCGGCTTTGATCCTGTGGCACCTCTTCGAGGTATTTGAGGATCCCGCCTTTAAGATGATAGACCTCTTCAAAACCCTCGCCGAGCATATAGCTGGAGGCTTTCTCGCAGCGGATGCCGCCAGTGCAGAACATCGCCACTTTCTTGTGTTTGGCCGGGTCGAAGTTGGCCTTGATGTACTCGGGGAACTCGCGGAAGGTGGTGGTCTTGGGGTCGATCGCGCCGTCGAAGGTGCCGATCGCCACTTCGTAGTCGTTGCGGGTATCGATCAGCAGCACTTCAGGGTCGCTGATCAGCGCGTTCCAGTCCTGGGGCTCGACGTAGGTGCCGACCTTGTAGTTCGGGTCCACGCCCGGCACGCCGAGGGTGACGATCTCTTTCTTGAGCTTGACCTTGGTGCGGTAGAACGGCTGTTCGTCGCAGTAGGATTCCTTGTGGTCGATATCCACCAGGCGCGCATCGCTGCGCAGCCAGGCCAGCAGGCCGTCGATGCCTTCACGGGTACCGGAGACGGTGCCGTTGATACCTTCCTCGGCCAGCAACAAGGTGCCCTTGATGCCATTGGCCATCATGCTCTCGAGCAGCGGCTCGCGCAGCTCGACGTAATCTTTCAGGGTGACGAATTTGTACAGCGCCGCGACGACGATAGCTTGGGACATGCAGTAACTTCTCCAGGTGGTCGCCCTCGCAAAGGGCGGACCGGATGCCAAATAAAAACGCGCCGACAAGCGGCGCGTTGAGCATTCTAGCAAAAACCTGACGAGGAAATCAGTGCTTGCTGCCACCGGCACAGGTCGGCGAGGCCGGGGCGACGCCGATTTTCTGCCATTCCTGCGGTGTGTAGGTGTGCAGTGCCAGGGCATGGAACTGGCTCATCAGTTCACCGAGGGTGGCGTAGACCTTCTGGTGACGCTTGACACTGTTCAGGCCTTCGAACTGCTCGCTCACCAGCACCGCCTTGTAGTGGGTCTGCTGCCCACGGCTGTGCATGTGGCTTTCATCGAGCACCTCAAGGTGCTGGGGTGCCAGCACCTGCAGGCTCTGCTCGATTTTTTGCTGCATGGTCATGTCAGGCTCCGCTCGTTACTTCTTGGTCGGCGCGGCCTTGCCGGCGTTCGGATCGAGTTCATTGGTCATGTCAGCCAGCAGCTTGTTGACCACCGGTACCGCGCTTTCCAGTTTCTGCTGGGTCAGCTGGGCCGATTGCTGGGTCACCTGCGGCATCTTTTCCAGGACTTTCTTGCCCAGCGGCGACTGGTAGAACGCTACCAGGTCCTTGAGTTCGCTTTCGGTGAAGGTGCTGGTGTAGAGCTTGACCATGTCCGGCTTGAGCTTGTTCCAGCCAATGGCCTGGTCCAGGGCGGCGTTGGCTTTGGCCTGGTAGCTATCGAGCACGGACTTCTTCGAGGCGGGTGCCTTGGTCTGCTCGAAACGCTGGGCAAACATCTGCTGCACCTGCATGTAGACCGGAGTACCGAGCTTGTCGGCATGCGCCATCATGAGGAATTTTTCAGCACTGGCGTTGTGGCTGGCGGTATCTGCAAGCACCTGGCCGCTGGCGCAGACCAGCGCTACAGCAGTGCAGAGGGCGCGAAGACGGGTCATCGGAATTCCTTCAAGTAGACAGAGGAGGTAGTACCCCAGAGTAGAGCATTCTGCGCCGACAGTGGCACAGTGCTCAAGTGGATCGACGCGCGATGGAACCGCGATGTCGAATAAGGACCTAAACTGCGAATTCAGACCACAAGGGAGTGAGCGCAGCATGAGCCGTATCGAAACTGACAGCCTGGGGCAGGTCGAAGTTCCTGACCAGGCCTACTGGGGTGCCCAGACGCAACGCTCGCTGATCAATTTTGCCATCGGCAAGGAGCGCATGCCGCTGGCGGTCTTGCATGCCCTGGCACTGATCAAAAAAGCCGCAGCACGGGTCAACAACCGCAACGGAGACCTTCCGGCGGACATCGCCCGGCTGATCGAACAGGCCGCCGACGAGGTGCTCGACGGCCAGTTGGATGACCAGTTTCCACTCGTCGTCTGGCAGACCGGCAGTGGCACCCAGAGCAACATGAACGTCAACGAAGTGATAGCCGGTCGGGCCAACGAACTGGCGGGCAAGGGCCGAGGCGGCAAAGCGCCAGTCCACCCCAACGATCACGTCAACCGTTCGCAGAGCTCCAACGACTGCTTCCCCACCGCCATGCACATCGCCGCCGCCCAGGCGGTGCAGCACAAGCTGCTGCCAGCGATTGGCGAATTGTCGTCGGGGCTGGCGGAACTGGCAGCGCGCCATCAGCATCTGGTGAAGACCGGCCGTACCCACATGATGGACGCCACGCCGATCACCTTCGGCCAGGAACTCTCGGCCTATGTCGCCCAGCTCGATTACGCCCAACGCGCCATTCGCTCGGCCCTGCCAGCGGTGTGCGAGCTGGCCCAGGGCGGCACTGCCGTGGGCACCGGGCTGAATGCCCCGCACGGGTTTGCCGAAGCCATTGCCGCCGAGCTTGCCGCCCTTTGCGGCCTGCCTTTTGTTACCGCGCCGAACAAGTTCGCCGCCCTGGCCGGCCATGAACCGTTGACCACCCTCGCCGGCGGCCTGAAAACCCTCGCCGTGGCGCTGATGAAGCTGGCCAACGACCTGCGCCTGCTCGGCTCCGGCCCGCGCGGCGGCATTGCCGAAGTGCGCCTGCCGGCCAACGAGCCGGGCAGCTCGATCATGCCCGGCAAGGTCAACCCGACCCAATGCGAGGCCCTGTCGATGCTGGTCTGCCAGGTATTGGGCAATGACACCGCGATCGGCTTTGCCGCAAGCCAAGGGCACTTGCAGTTGAACGTGTTCAAGCCGGTGATCATCCACAACCTGCTGCAGTCCATCGACCTGCTGGCTGACGGTTGCAGCAACTTCCAGCAGCACTGCATTGCCGGTATCGAACCGGATACCGAACAGATGGCCGCGCACCTGGAGCGCGGGCTGATGCTGGTGACCGCGCTCAACCCGCACATCGGCTACGACAAGGCGGCGGAAATCGCCAAGAAGGCCTACAGCGAAGGCACCACCCTGCGCGCGGCGGCGCTGACCCTGGGCTACCTGACCAACGAGCAGTTCGACCAGTGGGTACGCCCGGAAAGAATGCTCGAACCGGGCGACAAAGGCTGAGTCACCGGGCCAGGCGTACGCGCCTGGCCCGCCAGCCGGCCATGATCGACGGGCCCAGGGCGGTCAGTGCCGAGCCCAGCACCACCACCAGCGCACCGATGTAGCCCAGCGTGTTGATCTGCTCGGCGTGCACGTAATCGGGCCAGAACCAGGCCGCCAGGGCCACGGCGACGAAGGTGATCAACGGCGTAATCGCCAGGGTCGCGCTGACCTTGGAGGCTTCCCAGTGCGCCAGGGCTTCGGCAAAGGCGCCATAGGCCACCAGGGTGTTCAGGCAGCAAGCGAGCAACAGCCAGCCTTGCAGCGGGCTCAATTGCAGGGCTTCGAGCGGATGCACCCAGGGCGTCAGCAGCGCCGCACAGCACAGGTAGATCACCATCATCACCTGCAGTGAATTCCACACCGTCAGCAGTTGCTTCTGGCTCAGGGCATAGAACACCCAGATGGTGGTCGCCAGCAGAATGGTCAGCACACCGGTGGTATAGACACTCAAGGAGCTCAACAGCTCATCCAGGCGCTGATTGAAAAACAGGCCAAAGCCCACCAGCAGGATCGCCAGGCCCATGCCCTGCCCCAGGCTGAATCGCTCCTTGAACAGGAACACACTGGCCACCAGCAACAGCACCGGCCCCATCTGCACCACCAGTTGCGCAGTGCCGGGGCTGAGCAATTTGAGCCCGACCAGGTACAGGACATAGTTGCCGACCAGGCCGCAGGTGGCCAGCAACACCAGGCCCCAGCCCTTGCGCCCGAGGTTGTTGAACGAGGGCAGGCGCTTGCTCGCCGCCAGCCAGGCCAGCAGCAGACCACCGGAAACCAGCAGGCGAAACCAGGTCACGGTGATCGGGTCCATCACCTGCAGCACCTGTTTGAGCTTGATCGGCAGGATGCCCCAGAGCACGGCGGTCAGTAGCGACAAGGACAGACCGTAAACCCAGCGTCCGGAAGAAATATGCATAACCAGCCTCGATAGCCCTGTGGTGGGGGGAAACCGGATTCTACGGGGTGGGCTGATGGGGAGACAGGCGCGATTGTGGAAAAGAATTCAGTACTTCATTCCCTGAGTTCCTGCTGGGGCCGCTACGCGCCCCATCGCCGGCAAGGCCGGCTCCCACAAGGCCAGGTTTGCACCATTTCTGTGGGAGCTGGCTTGCCAGCGATGAGGTCCTATTTCTTGTCCTTCTTGAACGCCGCCTCCAACGCCTCATTGATGGTGCGCAAAACCTTGACCCGCGCCCAGCGCTTGTCATTGGCCTCGACCAGGGTCCAGGGCGCGATCTCGGTGCTGGTGCGATCAACCATGTCGCCCACCGCCTTCGCGTACTGCCCCCATTTATCGCGGTTGCGCCAGTCTTCCTCGGTGATCTTGAAGCGCTTGAACGGGATCTGCTCCCGTTCCTGGAAGCGCTCGAGCTGGGTCTGCTCGTCAATCGACAGCCAGAACTTGACCAGCACGACCCCGGCATTGCTCAGTTGTTCTTCAAAGTCGTTGATCTCGCCATAGGCGCGCATCCAGTCAGCCTGGCTGCAAAAGCCTTCGACCCGCTCGACCAGCACCCGGCCATACCAGGAGCGATCGAACACGGTGAACTTGCCGCGCGCCGGAATGTGCCGCCAGAAGCGCCATAAATAAGGCTGCTCGCGCTCTTCGTCGGTGGGCGCGGCAATCGGTATGATGCGGTACTGACGCGGGTCGAGCGCCGCCGCCACTCGGCGGATGGCACCGCCCTTGCCCGCCGCATCATTGCCCTCGAAGACCGCGATCAGCGCATGCCGGCGCATGCGTTTGTCACGCAGCAAACCGGCCAGGCGCGCTTGCTCGGTGATCAACTGCTCCTGGTAGTCGTCCTTGTCCAGGCGCAGGCTCAGGTCGAGGCTGCCAAGCAGGCTCCGCTGGTCGATGCTTTCGCCCAGCGGGGCGATGTTGGCCTGGTGGATCGGTGCGTGATTGGCCTTGAGCGCCGCCTGCAGCCCTTCGAGCAGAATCTTGCCCACGGCCAGGCTGCGGTAATGCGGATCGACGCCTTCGATCACGTGCCAGGGCGCGTAGTCACGGCTGGTTTGCCGCAGCACCCGCTCACCAAAGCGCACGAAACGGTCGTAGGTCTCCGACTGCTGCCAGTCCAGCGGGCTGATCCGCCAGCTGTGCAGCGGGTCGTCATTGAGCGCCTTGAGCCGGGCCTTCATCTGCTTCTTGGACAGGTGGAACCAGAACTTGAAGATCAGCGCGCCTTCATCGCAGAGCATCTCCTCCAAGCGCTCGGCGCCACGAATGGCCTGGTCGAGCACGGCATCCTTGAACTGGCCATGCACCCGCCCCTGGAGCATCTGGCTATACCAGTTGCCAAAAAACACGCCCATCCGCCCCTTGGCCGGCAGTGCCCGCCAATAGCGCCAGGCCGGTGGCCGGGCGAGTTCTTCGTCGGTTTGCTGGTCGAAGGTGCGCACCTCGATCAAGCGCGGGTCCATCCATTCGTTGAGCAGCTTGACCGTCTCGCCCTTGCCGGCGCCTTCGATGCCGTTGATCAGCACCAACACCGGAAAACGTGCCTGCTGCTTGAGTTCGAACTGGGCTTCAAGCAGCGCTTCACGCAGTGCCGGAACCTCGGCTTCATAGGTGTCTTTGTCGATGGCGTGACCAATTTCAGCGGATTCGAACATACCAGGCTCCCTACATGGATAAGCAAGACTAGCGGATTGTCGAAACCTTTGTCGGTACAAAACAAAGCCTGCCGCAGGTCAAACAGCCTGGCGCCGATCAGCTAAAATGGCCCTCTTGCCAACGCTGAGCCGAACATGACCGAAGTAACCCAATACGCCCAGATCGACTGGGATGACCAAGGCCGACCGCACTCGCGCCAATACGACGACATCTATTTCTCCAAGGAGCAGAGCCTGGAGGAAACCCGTCATGTGTTCATCGACCAGAACGACCTGCGCCGGCGTTTCACTGCGCTGCAGCCGGGCCAGTGCCTGGTGATCGGTGAAACCGGCTTCGGTACCGGCTTGAACTTCTTCTGCGCCTGGCAGCTGTTTGCCGAGTGCGCCCCGCGTGATGCGCGGCTGCATTTCATCAGCGTCGAAAAATACCCCCTGACCCGCGCCGACCTCGGCCGCGCCCTGGCTCTGTGGCCGCAGCTGGCGCCGTTCAGCAGCCAGTTGCTGGCTCAATACGTGGCGGTGCACCAAGGCTTCCAGCCGTTTGTGTTCGAGCAGGGCCGGGTGCGCCTGACCCTGATGATCGGTGACGTGCTGGAGCAATTGCCGCAGCTCGATGCCCAGGTCGACGCCTGGTTCCTCGACGGTTTTGCCCCGGCCAAGAACCCGGAAATGTGGACCCCGGAACTGTTCGCCCAGATCAGCCGGCTGTCATCGCCCACTGCCACCCTCGGCACCTTCACCAGCACTGGCTGGGTGCGCCGGGGCCTGATCGCCGTGGGCTTTACCATGAAGCGCATTCCCGGCATCGGCAAGAAATGGGAAATCCTGCGCGGTACCTTCAACGGCCGGCCAGCCGAGCAGCCACTGCCGCCCGCCAGCGCGCCGTGGTTTGCCCGCCCGCCGGCATTGCCAGGGCCGCGCCAGGCGCTGGTGATCGGCGCCGGCCTGGCCGGTTGCGCCAGCGCCGCCAGCCTTGCCGCCCGCGGTTGGCAGGTGAAGGTGCTGGAGCGCCATGCGACGCCGGCGGCGGAAGCCTCGGGCAACCCGCAAGGGGTGCTGTACCTGAAGTTGTCCGCTCACGGCACGGCCTTGTCGCGCTTGATCCTCAGCGGTTTCGGCTACACAAGGCGGCTGCTCGAACGCCTGCAGCGCGGGCAGGATTGGGATGGCTGCGGGGTGCTGCAACTGGCGTTCGACGCCAAGGAAGAGCAACGCCAGCAGCAACTGGCCGAGGCCTTCAACCCGCAACTGCTGCAACGCCTGGACCGCGAGCAGGCCGAACAGCTGGCCGGGGTTGCCCTGGGCAGTGGCGGGCTGTTCTACCCCGAAGGCGGCTGGGTGCATCCGCCGGCGCTGTGCCAGGCCCAGTTGCAACACCCGAACATCACCCTGCTGCCCCATCATCAGGTGCTGCAACTGCGCAAGGTCGATGGCCTGTGGCAAGCCTGGGAAAGTGAAAAGCTGCTGGCCTGCGCACCGCTGGTGGTACTCGCCACCGCCGCCGAGATCCACAGCTTCGAGCCTTGCGCCGGGCTGCCGCTCAAGCGGATTCGTGGCCAGATCACCCGCCTGCCGGTTACTGCACAGAGCCAGGCCTTGAACACCGTGGTCTGTGCCGACGGCTACGTGGCACCACCGCGCAATGGCGAGCACACCCTCGGCGCCAGCTTCGATTTCCACAGCACCGACCTGACGCCCACCACTGGCGAGCATGTCGGCAACCTCGGCTTGCTCGAAGCGATCTCCAGCGACCTGGCCCAGCGCCTGGGCGCCCATGACCTCGACCCGCACACGTTGCAGGGCCGCGCCGCGTTTCGCTGCACCAGCCCCGACTACCTGCCGATTGTCGGCCCGCTGGCCGACCAGGCGCAGTTCAACGAGGTTTACGCCGTGCTGGCCCAGGATGCCCGGCAGATCCCCGACAGCCCCTGCCCCTGGCTCGAAGGCCTGTTCATCAACAGCGGCCATGGCTCGCGCGGGCTGATCACCGCACCACTTTCTGGCGAATTGATCGCCGCCTGGGCCGACAACGCACCGCTGCCAGTGCCTCGCGCCGTCGCCGAAGCGTGCCACCCGAATCGCTTCATGTTGCGTGAATTGGTCAGAAGTAAAAATGCAGCGGCCAGCGGCAAGCCACACGCTAAAAGCTGACTGGCCCGGCTCTGTCTTAAGGACTTGTGTGCGGATTGGACAGCCTGGTCGGCAACAAACATTAGCGCCTACACAGCCAGGACAGGTTTCGCGTAGCATGGCGATACCTTTTCGCCAGACCTGCCCTGTTCATGCTGATTCCCTACGACCAACTGGAAGCCGAAACCCTCACCCGCCTGATCGAGGATTTCGTCACCCGCGACGGCACCGACAACGGTGACGACACGCCGCTGGAAACCCGCGTGCTGCGGGTACGCCAGGCGCTGGCAAAAAAACAGGCATTCATCCTGTTTGATCTCGACAGCCAGCAATGCCAGCTGCTGGCCAAGCACGACGTGCCCAGGGAACTGCTCGACTGATTCAGCCGGCCACCGCCTGCTTGGCCAACTGCTCGACAATGCGCTTGTAGATCTCTGCCCGGTGCACCTCGACGTGCCGGGGGGCACTGATGCCAAAGCGCACCGTGTTGCCGTCCACCGACAACACCTTGATCTTGATGTGATCGTCAATGGCGATGATTTCGCCTATTTCGCGGCCTATTACCAACATGCTCCGATCCTCCACAAATCAGGAAGTTCGGAGACTGCACGGGGTGCCGGACGCCTTCAATGCTCTGACAACTAATTAGACAGATCCCACCTAAGTAGGCGACTTTGCCTACAGATTCTTGTTGTTTTCGACCCTTCAGCCAGTCTGCAGACGTGGTCCGAGCACGATGATGCTGGCACCCAGCACGCACAGCAGCGCGCCGATCCAGTCACTGCCCAGTGGCCGGGCTCGCTCGACCAGCGCCAGCCAGAGCAACGATGTGACAATGTAGATACCGCCATAGGCGGCATAGGCGCGCCCGGCGTAAGCGGCCTCGACCCGGGTGAGGATCAGGGCGAACAGGGACAGGCTGAGCAGGGCCGGGGCAATCCACCAAGCGCTCTTGCCCAGGCGCAGCCACAGGTAGATGGCATAACAACCGGCGATCTCGAAGACCGCCGCGAGAAAAAACCACAGGTAATTGATCACACCAGGTACTCAAGGCTGTTCAAGGGATGGCCAAGAATACCTGATGCCAACGCTCAAGCCTGGGACGGTCGGGCCTTGGCGCGCATTTTCTCGGCCATGCTGGCCATTTCGTCGTAGAGCAGCTGCGGGGTGCGCTGCTTGAGCTTCCAGGCTTCACGGCCCTGTTCATGGGGCAGAATCAGGAACTCGCCGGCGGCCACTCGCTGGTGGATGTAGTCGGCGATATCGGCGGCGCTGATCGGCGAGCTTTCCAGCAGCTTGCCGACCTGGGCCTTCATCGCCGGGGTCGGGCCGCGGAACGAGTCGAGCAGGTTGGTCTGGAAGAACGACGGGCACACCACGTGCACCGCCACTTCCTGCTGGCGCAACTCGATCAGCAGGCTTTCCGACAGGGCCAGCACCCCGGCCTTGGCGACGTTGTAGTTGCTCATCGCCGGGCCCTGCATCAAGGCTGCCATCGAAGCGATGTTGATGATCTTGCCCTTGCTGCGCTCCAGCAGCGGCAGGAAGGCCTTGCAGCCCTTGACCACGCCCATCAGGTTGATCGCGATCTGCCAGTCCCAGTCTTCCAGCGACAGCTCGGCGAAAAAGCCGCCAGAGGCCACCCCGGCGTTGTTGACGATCACATCGATGCCACCGAGCTTTTCTTCACAGGACTGGGCCAGGGCGGTCAACTGACAGTAGTCGCGCACATCGCAGCGCTGCACAAAGCCGTCAGCGCCGGTTTCGCGTACCAGCGCCAGGGTTTCCTTGAGGCCGGCCTCGTTGACATCGGCCAGGGCCAATTGCCAACCCTCGCGCGCCCAGCGCAAGGCAATTTCGCGCCCAAGCCCCGAGCCGGCACCGGTGATCATCATGCGCTTTTGCATAGCAGGCAGCCTTGTACTGTTCTGGAAAGTTCAGGCCAGTGTAGCGAAGGCAAGGCCGCCAACCACGCTGTATCAGGATGCTGAATGGCCGGGGCAAACAGTGGTGAAAGTGGCGAGTAGCGATGCGATAAAACTTTTAGCCACTGGCAGCAGTCGGAATTAACAGACGGGCATGAAACACATGACCGAAGCGCTGGAATGCACCGTAACGCCTACTTCTCACCTCAAACAAGGATACTGCCATGGGCACCCTACTTATCATCATCCTGATTCTGCTGTTGATCGGTGGCTTACCTGTCTTTCCGCACTCCAGAAGTTGGGGCTATGGGCCGTCCGGCATCATCGGTACCGTGCTGATCATCCTGTTGATCCTGTTGTTGCTTGGCAAGATATAGAAAAGCTGCAAGCCATAAGCGGCAAGCCGCAAGTCAAAGCAGTACGCGTACGGCTTCAACTTGCGGCTTGTGGCTTGCAGCTGGAAAGGCAGCCAAAGGCTGCCTTTTGCCTACTTAGTGAGACACCGCACCGCTGGCACCCAGGCCAGTCTGCGAGCGCACGAACTGCGGGAAGAACAGCGCACGTTCATCATCGGCGGCCTTGGACTTGTCGGTGATCGAGAAGAACCAGATACCGGTAAAGGCAATGAGCATCGAGAACAGCGCCGGGTACTCGTACGGGTAGATCGCCTTCTCGTGACCGAGGATCTGCACCCAGATGGTCGGGCCGAGGATCATCAGCGCCACGGCACTGATCAGGCCCATCCAGCCACCAATCATGGCGCCACGGGTGGTCAGTTTCTTCCAGTACATCGACAGCAGCAGTACCGGGAAGTTACAGCTGGCGGCGATGGAGAATGCCAGGCCGACCATGAAGGCAATGTTCTGGCTTTCGAACAGGATGCCCAGGCCGATCGCCAGCACTGCGAGGGCGATGGTGGTGATCTTCGAGACGCGGATTTCATCCTTCTCGTTGGCCTTGCCCTTCTTGATCACGCTGGCATACAAGTCGTGGGACACCGCCGAAGCACCGGCCAGGGTCAGGCCGGCAACCACTGCCAGGATGGTGGCGAAGGCCACTGCCGAGATGAAGCCGAGGAACACGCTGCCACCTACCGCGTTGGCCAGGTGTACCGCTGCCATGTTGTTGCCGCCGATCAGGGCGCCAGCGACGTCCTTGAATTGCGGGTTGGTGCTGACCAGCAGGATCGCGCCGAAGCCGATGATGAAGGTCAGGATGTAGAAGTAGCCGATGAAACCCGTGGCGTACAGCACGCTCTTGCGCGCTTCCTTGGCATCGCTGACGGTGAAGAAGCGCATCAGGATGTGCGGCAGGCCGGCGGTACCGAACATCAGTGCCAGGCCGAGGGAGAACGCCGAAATCGGATCCTTGACCAAGCCGCCCGGGCTCATGATCGCTTCACCTTTGGGGTGAACCTTGATCGCCTCGGAGAACAGTGCGTTGAAGTCGAAGTTGACGTGCTTCATCACCATCAGCGCCATGAAGCTGGCACCGGAGAGCAGCAACACGGCCTTGATGATCTGCACCCAGGTAGTCGCGAGCATGCCGCCGAACAGCACGTACATGCACATCAGGATGCCGACCAGAATCACCGCAACGTGGTAGTCGAGGCCGAACAACAGCTGGATCAGCTTGCCGGCGCCAACCATCTGCGCGATCAGGTAGAAGGCCACCACCACCAGCGAACCGGAGGCCGACAGGGTGCGGATTTCCTTCTGCCCGAGACGGTACGAAGCGACGTCGGCAAAGGTGTACTTGCCCAGGTTGCGCAGGCGTTCGGCGATCAGGAAGAGGATGATCGGCCAGCCGACCAGAAAGCCGATCGAGTAGATCAGGCCATCGTAGCCAGAGGTGAACACCAGGGCGGAAATACCCAGGAAAGAGGCTGCCGACATGTAGTCGCCGGCAATCGCCAGACCGTTCTGAAAGCCGGTGATGCGTCCACCGGCGGCGTAGTAGTCGGAAGCGGACTTGTTACGTTTGGATGCCCAGTAGGTGATGCACAGGGTGGCACCGACGAAGGCGACGAACATGACGATCGCCGACACGTTCAACGGTTGTTTCTGCACCGCGCCGGTGAGGGCGTCAGCGGCCCAGACGGCGGGTGCAAAAACGCCAAAGGCCAGGGTTGCCAGTAGACGCCGGATCATTGCTGAGCCTCCTTGAGGATCGCCTTGTTCATCTCGTCGAACTCGCCGTTGGCGCGACGCACGTAGATGGCCGTGAGGATGAAGGCCGAGACGATCAGACCGACACCGAGGGGAATACCCCAGGTGATCGACGAGTCAGGGCTGAGCTTGGCACCCAATACATGCGGGCCATAGGCAATCAACAGGATGAAGGCGGAATAGAGACCGAGCATGATCGCCGAGAGAATCCAGGCGAAGCGTTCGCGTTTTGAAACCAGCTCCTTGAACCGCGGGCTGTTTTGTATCGAGAGGTAAATGCTGTCGTTCATTGTTTTTGTCCTCGCAGCACAGATTAGGTAGAACCCACTCCACTTTATGCTGCCTTCGGACGCACTCCAGACGACCTTAGTCTTAGATGCAAAACTCTTTTACCGAATCGGTAACAGCCTGAAACGACAAGGGCCGCGACAGCGTTTTCGCTGCCGCGGCCCTGGAAGGTGCCAGATAGAAGCCTTAGGCCATTATTTGCCGGTCCACTGTGCTACGCGCTCCGGGTGCTTGGCTACCCAGTCCTTGGCTGCGGCCTCGGGTTTAGCGCCCTCTTGAATGGCCAACATGACCTCGCCGATTTCATCCTTGGACTGCCACTGGAAGTTTTTCAGGAATGCCGCCACTTCCGGGGCTTTCTTGTCCAGTTCCTTGCTGCCGATGCTATTGACGGTTTCGGCGGCGCCATACACGCCTTTGGGGTCTTCGAGGAACTTGAGCTTCCACTTGGCGAACATCCAGTGCGGTACCCAGCCGGTCACCGCGATCGATTGCTGCTTGGCATAGGCGCGGCCCAGCTCTGCGGTCATCGCCGCGCCGGAGCTGGCCTGGAGTTTGTAGCCGCTCAGGTCATAGTCCTTGATCGCCTGGTCGGTCTTGAGCATCACGCCGGAACCTGCGTCGATGCCGACGATTTTCTTCTTGAAGCTGTCATCGGCCTTGAGGTCGGCCAGGGAGTTGGCCTTGACGTACTCGGGGACGATCAGGCCGATCTTGGCATCCTTGAAGTTGGGGCCGTAGTCGACCACGTTGTCCTTGTTCTTGGTCCAGTATTCACCATGGGTTACCGGCAGCCAGGCCGAGAGCATGGCGTCGAGCTTGCCGGTGGCCACCCCCTGCCACATGATGCCGGTGGCCACGGCCTGCAGTTTGACGTCATAGCCGAGTTTCTGCCTGATGACTTCGGCGGCGACGTTAGTGGTCGCCACACTGTCGGACCAGCCATCGACATAGCCGATGCTCACTTCCTTGGCCAGCGCTTGCCCCGCGCCAATGGCCATTACCAGGGCGGTGCCCACCCCCAGGAGTCGTCGCATTTTCATCCAAGCATCCCCTCGTCACGTCACGGAAGCTGCATCATCAACCGCGCATGGTTGCTGACCTGCTCTGGTAACGACCTCAAGGCAACGAGAAACGACATCACATCGCCAGCAACGTGGATCGTGACATCAAGCAACATCCACCACGGCTAACTTTGCCGCCCAAGGCTTTGGCCTGAGCCATTTGCAGGTACTATTGCCGGCTTTGTTCCCAGACGGTCCGATCCATGTCCTCGACTGCGCGCTTCCCGCTTTTACCCTACCTGTTCGCCTGCCTACTGGGCCTGTTTGCCCTGGGAGGCCTGTGGTACGGCCTGGGCAAACCGGTGGTACTGCCGGATGCAGCCAGCGCTTCACACAAGCTGCAGTGCGCCTCCTACACGCCATTCGACAAGGACCAATCACCCTTCGACCAACCGTTCCAGCTGCGCCCGGCGCGCATGGACGCGGACCTGGCCTTGCTGGCGCAGCGCTTCGAGTGCATCCGTACCTATTCGATGACCGGGCTTGAGGCGATCCCGGACCTGGCCCGCAAGCATGGCCTGAAGGTGATGCTCGGCGCCTGGATCAACGCCAACCCGGTGGATTCGCAAAAGGAGGTCAAGGCCCTGATCGCCTCGGCCAATGCCAACCCGGATGTGGTCAAGGCGGTGATCGTCGGCAACGAAACCCTGCTGCGCAAGGAAGTCACCGGCCCGCAACTGTTGGCGCTGATCAACCAGGTAAAAAGCCAGGTCAGCGTGCCGGTGACCTACGCCGATGTCTGGGAGTTCTGGCTGCAACACCCCGAGATCGCCCCGGCGGTGGACTTCCTGACCATCCACCTGCTGCCCTACTGGGAAGATGATCCCAAGAGCATCGACGATGCCCTGGTGCACGTTGGCGAGATTCGCCAGGTGTTCGGCAACCGCTTCGCGCCCAAGGACATCGTCATTGGCGAAACCGGCTGGCCGAGCGAAGGCCGCCAGCGCGAAACCGCCCTGCCCAGCCGGGTCAACGAAGCGCGTTTCATCCGTGGCTTCGTGGCCATGGCCGAACAGCAGGGCTGGAAGTACAACCTGATCGAAGCCTTCGACCAACCGTGGAAACGTGCCAGCGAAGGCGCCGTAGGCGGTTATTGGGGCCTGTATGACGCCGATCGCCAGGACAAGGGCATCCTTGAAGGGCCGGTGAGCAACCTGGCGTTCTGGCCGCAGTGGCTGGGCGTCGGTGTTGCGCTGTTCGCCACTACCCTGCTGCTGGCCGGGCGTGTGCGCGGTACCCGCGCGGCCTTGCTGGTGCCGTTGCTGGCGGCACTGGGCGCCGCCAGCCTGGGCCTATGGGGCGAAATGGTGCGAATCAATAGCCGATTTGCCGGAGAGTGGATCTGGGCCGTCTTGCTGGCGGGCCTCAACCTGCTGGTACTGGCCCATGGCGCGCTGGCGTTGTCGCAGCGTCAGGGTTGGCGTGGGCGCGCCTTCGCCTGGCTTGAAGCACGTGCCGGAGGGTGGTTGCTGGCGGCAGGTTTTGCCGCGGCGGTGAGTATGCTGGCGCTGGTGTTCGACCCGCGCTATCGCAGTTTCCCGAGCCCGGCACTGTTGTTGCCAGCGGTCGTGTACCTGTTGCGGCCGGTACCGGCACGCCGGGCCGAAGCAGCCTTGCTGGCGTTGATCGTTGGCGGCGGCATTGCCCCGCAGTTGTTCCTTGAAGGGCTGAGCAACCAGCAAGCGCTGGTCTGGGCCGGGGTGAGCGTGCTGATGGTGGCGGCGTTGTGGCGCAGCTTGAGGGTTCGGGTTCAGCAGTGAGCCATCGCGGGGCAAGCCCGCTCCTACACTGTTTGTGGGAGCGGGCTTGCCCCGCGAATAAGGCAACTAACGCCGCACCAGCCTCAACCCCGCCAGCACCACTGCAAACACCGCAATGCTCGCGGTATACAACACCAGCGCCGGAATCCCGCACACCAGCGCCGCCACCGCCAGGCGCCAACCTGCGCGCCCCGGCACCAGCGTGGCCAGCAGCGCCAGGCCCAGGGCCGACCAGGCCAGCAGCCTGAAGTGAATCATCAAGCCCATGACCGAGCGCGCCTGGCAGCCCCACAGTTGTGCCTGATCGGCGCAGGTGGCGAGCCAGTGGGCGTCCTCCATCAGCACATAGCGCAGCCCATAGCTTGCCGCCAGCCACAAAGGCAGGAACACCAGCAAAGCGATCAGCGGTAAACGACGGGACATGCGACACTCCAGAAACGTGAAATCGGCGCCCAGCATAATCGTCCGAGGCGTCTATGCAAGGCAAAAGCGCCAGCCTCAACTACTTTGTCCTGTAGATAAGTGGAACCAAATGTTGCGTATCCTCAATGGGCATCGGCAACATCTGGGACGATAAATGCCGGAGCGCCAGGCAACTTTGCCGGGGCCATCATGGTCCTAGCCTGCGTAACGCACTTTGCCGCTGTATTTTTGGGGATCCGTCATGCTTCGTTCTCTGCGCCTCGCTGCCCTGTTGGGCGGCTTTATCTCGAGTGCGTGCGCTTGGGCACAAACCATCGACGCCGCCAGCTACGGCTACCCGTTGACCAACCCGTTCGAGGCGACCATTGCCACGACGCCTCCGGAGCTACGCCCGGAACTGCCCAGCGACGACGACATCACCCAGTCCGACTACAGCCTGAACCTGCGTCCGGAGCGGGCCTTCACCCTGCCGGACAACTTCTGGCCGGTCAAAAAGCTCAAGTACCGCCTGGCCCGCCAGGACCACGAAGCGCCGCTGATGTTTCTGATCGCCGGCACCGGCGCGCCCTACTCCAGCAGCATCAACGAATACCTGAAGAAGCTCTATTACAAAGCCGGCTATCACGTGGTGCAGCTGTCGTCGCCGACCAGCTTCGACTTCATCACCGCCGCCTCGCGCTATGCCACCCCCGGGGTGACCAAGGAGGATGCCGAAGACCTGTACCGGGTGATGCAGGGCGTGCGCGCCCAGCACCCGCGCCTGCCGGTCAGCGAGTACTACCTCAGCGGTTACAGCCTCGGCGCCCTGGACGCCGCATTCGTCAGCCACCTGGACGAGACCCGGCGCAGCTTCAACTTCAAGCGCGTGCTGCTGTTAAACCCGCCGGTCAACCTCTACACCTCGATCAGCAACCTCGACAAGCTGGTGCAGACCGAGGTCAAGGGGGTCAACAACAGCACGACGTTCTATGAGCTGGTGCTCAACAAGCTGACCCGCTATTTCCAGCAGAAGGGCTACATCGACCTCAACGATGCCCTGCTCTACGACTTCCAGCAGTCACGCCAGCACCTGTCCAATGAGCAGATGGCGATGGTCATCGGTACCTCGTTCCGCTTCTCGGCGGCCGATATCGCCTTTACCTCCGACCTGATCAACCGCCGCGGCCTGATCATCCCGCCCAAGTACCCGATCACCGAAGGCAGCAGCCTCACGCCGTTCTTCAAGCGGGCCCTGCAATGCGACTTCGACTGCTACCTGACCGAGCAGGTGATCCCCATGTGGCGCGCCCGCACCGACGGCGGCAGCCTGCTGCAACTGGTCGACCAGGTCAGCCTCTACGCACTCAAGGATTACCTGCAGCAAAGCCCGAAAATCGCCGTGATGCATAACGCCGACGACGTCATCCTCGGCCCTGGCGACCTGGGTTTCCTGCGTAGCGCCTTTGGCGAGCGCTTGACCCTGTACCCTCATGGCGGCCATTGCGGCAACCTCAATTACCGCGTCAACAGCGACGACATGCTGGAGTTCTTCCGTGGTTAAACGCCTATTGATCATTAGCGCGCTGCTGGCCTGTGGCATGGCCGAGGCGGTTGAAGAAACCGCGCCGCGCGCCAGCGTCATCGAAGCCAATAACGTCGATAGCGATGGTTTCACCGAGCCGCTCAAGGCACTGAAATTCAACCCGGGCCTGGACCAGCGCGAATTCGAACGCTCGACCCTGGCGGCGCTGAACGTCTACGACCCGCTGGAATCGATGAACCGGCGCATCTATCACTTCAACTACCGCTTCGACCAATGGGTATTTCTGCCGGTGGTCAATGGCTACCGCTACATCACCCCGCATTTCGTGCGCAGTGGCGTAAGCAACTTCTTCAGCAACGTTGGCGATGTGCCGAACCTGTTCAACAGTCTGCTGCAGTTCAAGGGCAAGCGCTCGATGGAAATCACCGCGCGGTTGCTGCTCAACACCACCATCGGCGTCGCCGGCCTGTGGGACCCGGCCAGCAAGATGGGCCTGCCGCACCAGAGCGAGGACTTCGGCCAGACCCTGGGCTTCTACGGTGTGCCAGACGGCCCATACCTGATGCTGCCAATCCTCGGCCCCTCGAACCTGCGCGATACCGGTGGCCTGGTGGTGGACTACAGCGCCGAGAACTGGATCAACTTCCTCAATGTCGCCGAGGTCAGCAGCAACCACCCGGAAGTCTTGGCCTTGCGCGCCGTCGACAAGCGCTACACCACCAGTTTCCGTTATGGCCAGCTGAACTCGCCGTTCGAGTACGAGAAGGTGCGCTACGTCTACACCGAGGCGCGCAAGTTGCAGATCGCCGAGTAAGCGGCTTCAGCTGAGCGGCGGCAGGCCAAGAAACGCGCACAGTTCGCGGCGCTTGGCCAGGGCGTCGCGGCGCCCGAGTTCGATCAGTTCGCTGCAGTAGCCGGCTTCGAACAGCAGGTAGCTGAGTACCCCCGCCCCGCTGGTTTTGGTCGCCCCCGGACCACGCAGGAACAGGCGCAAGGCGGCAGGCAATTCACGCCGGTGGCGGGCGGCGATCTCATCCAGGGGCTGGCTGGGCGCGACCACCAGTACCTCGACCGGCGCCAGGCCCAAACGCCGGCGCTCCAGGTGTTCCGGCATCAGGTGGCTGAGGTGATTGAGCCGCTGCAGCAACTCGATATCGTCTTCCAGGCTGTCAATGAATGTACTGTTGAGCATGTGCCCGCCAATCTGTGCCAGGCTCGGTTGCTGGCCACTGAAGATGCGCGGTTGCAGGTCGCCTGCCGTGGGCCGCTGCGGGTTGCCGCTGACCCCGACCACCAGCACCCGGCTGGCGCCCAGGTGCAGCGCCGGGCTGATCGGCGCCGATTGGCGCACCGCGCCATCGCCGAAGAACTCCTCGCCAAGCTTGATCGGCGCGAACAGCAACGGGATCGCCGAACTTGCCAGCAGGTGTTCGACGCTCAGGCGGGTCGGCAGGCCGATCCGCCGGTGGCGCAACCAGGGATCGATAGCGCCCCTGCCCTGGTAGAAGGTCACCGCCTGACCGGATTCATAACCGAAGGCGGTTACCGCCACCGCATGCAGGTGCTGGCGCTCGATGGCCTGGTCGATGCCGTTCATGTCCAGGTGCTGGTTGAGCAGCTTGCGCAAGGGTGAGCTGTCGAGCAGCGCCACCGGCACTGGCGCGCCGAGGCCGAGCAGGTTGTGGCAAACGAAACGGCTGGCCTGGCGGATCACTCCGGGCCAGTCGCTGCGCAGCACCTGATGGCTGCGAAAGCCCTGCCAGAAGCTGGTCAGGCGGCGGATGGCGTCGGCAAAGTGGATCGCGCCGCTGGCCAGGGTCACGGCATTGATGGCGCCGGCCGAGGTGCCGACGATCACCGGAAAGGGATTGGCCGCACCCGGTGGCAACAGGTCGGCGATGCCGGCCAGCACACCGACCTGGTAGGCGGCGCGGGCGCCGCCGCCGGAGAGGATCAAGCCGGTGATCGGTTTTGCTGCCATGGGTTCCTCCCGCCAATTGTGTCGCCCCTATCGCCGGCAAGGCCGGCTCCCACAGGTTCAGGGCTGGCTCGCCCCTGTGGGAGCTGGCTTGCCAGGGATAGCCTCAACGCCGTTTTTCGTAGAGCTTCGGCGCCCCTGGCGGGCGCGACTTGAAGCGCCGGTGCGCCCACAGGTACTGCTCCGGGCATTCGCGCAGGGCCGCTTCGATCCATTGATTGATGCGCAGGCAATCGGCCTCTTCGGTCTCGCCAGGGAAGTCCGTAAGCGGCGGATGGATCACCAGCTTGTAACCGCTGCCATCGGCCAGGCGCTGCTGGGTGAAGGGAATCACCCGCGCCTTGCCCAGCCGGGCAAACTTGGTCGTCGCGGTGACGGTCGCCGCCTCGATGCCGAACAGCGGCACGAACAGGCTCTGCTTGGCGCCGTAGTCCTGGTCCGGTGCGTACCAGATGGCGCGCCCGGCGCGCAGCAGCTTGAGCATGCCGCGCACGTCCTCACGCTCCACCGCCAGCGAATCGAGGTTGTGCCGCTCGCGGCCACGGCGCTGGATGAAATCGAACACCGGGTTGCCGTGTTCGCGGTACATGCCGTCGATGGTGTGCTCCTGGCCCAGTAGTGCAGCGCCGATCTCCAGGGTGGTGAAGTGCAGGGCCATGAGGATGGCACCCTGGCCATCACGCTGGGCGGCCTGCAGGTGCTCAAGCCCCTCGATGTGCGCCAGGCGCGCCAACCGGGCCTTTGGCCACCACCAGCTCATGGCCATTTCGAAGAAGGCGATGCCGGTGGAAGCGAAATTTTCCTTGAGCAGACGCTGCCGTTCGACGGACGGTAGCTCGGGGAAACACAGCTCCAGATTACGCGCCGCAATGTAGCGGCGCTCGCCGGCCACCCGGTACATCAGCGCCCCCAGGGCACGGCCGATCACCAGCAATACCCGGTATGGCAGCTGCACGATCAGCCACAGCAGGCCCAGGCCCAGCCACAGCGGCCAGAAGCGCGGGTGCAGAAAGTAACGACGAAAACGCGGGCGATCCATTAAAGATTCCGGAAAGACAAGGGCCGGGCATTCTACAACGGTTCGGCACAGGTTGCGGGCAACCGGTGTTCTCGTTATAAGTCTGGGCACTTTTTCGTAACAAGCCGCCCTAATGCAGACCATGAGCCAAACCCAAACGCCAGACCAAGACCCCGTGTTCCAGCTCAAGGGCAGCATGCTCGCCATTACCGTGCTCGAGCTTGCCCGGAACAACCTCGAAGGCCTCGACCGGCAGTTGGCGGCCAAGGTGGCCCAGGCGCCGAATTTCTTCAGCAACACCCCGCTGGTGCTGGCCCTGGACAAGCTCCCGGCCGGCGAAGGCGCAGTCGACCTGCCCGGGCTGATGCGCGTCTGCCGCCATCACGGCCTGCGCACCCTGGCCATCCGTGCCAGCCGAATCGAAGACATCGCCGCAGCGATCGCCATCGACCTGCCGGTGCTGCCACCGTCCGGTGCCCGTGAGCGGCCGTTGGAGCCGGAGCCGGAAGTGAAGAAGCCCGAGCCGGCCCCGGCCCCGCCGCCACCGCCGGAACCGAGCATCCGCCCGACCAAGATCATCACCACGCCGGTACGCGGCGGCCAGCAGATCTACGCCCAGGGCGGCGACCTGGTGGTGGTGTCGTCGGTCAGCCCGGGGGCGGAACTTCTCGCCGATGGCAACATCCATGTGTACGGTGCAATGCGTGGGCGGGCACTGGCCGGGATCAAGGGCAACACCCGGGCGCGGATCTTCTGCCAGCAGCTGACCGCCGAGATGGTCTCGATCGCCGGGCAATACAAGGTCTCCGAAGACCTGCGCCGCGATCCGCTGTGGGGGGCAGGGGTGCAGGTCAGCCTGTCCGGTGACGTGTTGAACATCACCCGTCTTTAACGGATACTTGCCGCCATTTTCTGCGCAACTTTTTTCGATGTTGCCGTTTTTGTATTTTTTGGGACTCGACGTCCTTTTCTTTAGGGGTGAAACACCTTGGCCAAGATTCTCGTGGTTACATCCGGCAAGGGTGGTGTGGGTAAGACCACCACCAGCGCCGCTATTGGTACCGGCCTCGCATTGCGCGGCCACAAGACTGTCATTGTCGACTTCGACGTCGGCCTGCGTAACCTCGACCTGATCATGGGCTGCGAACGCCGCGTGGTGTACGACTTCGTCAACGTGGTCAACGGCGAAGCCAACCTGCAGCAAGCACTGATCAAGGACAAGCGCCTTGAAAACCTCTACGTGCTGGCCGCAAGCCAGACCCGCGACAAGGACGCGCTGACCCAGGAAGGCGTGGAAAAAGTCCTGATGCAGCTCAAAGAGGACTTCGAATACGTGGTCTGCGACTCGCCGGCCGGTATCGAGAAAGGCGCCCACCTGGCCATGTACTTCGCTGACGAAGCGATCGTCGTGACCAACCCGGAAGTCTCCTCGGTACGTGACTCGGACCGTATGCTGGGCCTGCTGGCGAGCAAATCGCGCCGCGCCGAACGCAACGAAGACCCGATCAGGGAACACCTGCTGATCACCCGCTACCACCCGGAGCGCGTCAGCCAGGGCGAAATGCTCGGCGTCGAAGACGTCAAGGAAATCCTTTCGGTGACCCTGCTGGGCGTGATTCCGGAATCCCAGGCGGTGCTCAAGGCATCCAACCAGGGCGTGCCGGTGATCCTTGACGACCAGAGCGATGCTGGCCAGGCCTATAGCGATACCGTTGACCGCCTGCTGGGCAAAAACGTGGAACATCGGTTCCTTGATGTGAAGAAGAAGGGATTCTTCGAGCGCCTGTTTGGAGGCAACTAACCAATGAACCTTTTTGACTTCTTTCGTGCCAGCAAAAAAGTAAGCACCGCCTCGGTCGCGAAAGAGCGTCTACAGATCATCGTGGCGCACGAGCGCGGTCAGCGCAGTACTCCGGACTACCTGCCAGCCCTGCAGAAGGAACTGGTGGAAGTAATCCGCAAGTACGTCAACATCGGCTCCGATGATGTGCAGGTCGCTCTGGAAAACCAGGGCAGCTGCTCGATCCTGGAACTCAACATCACCCTGCCCGATCGCTGATAGCGTTTTCGGGCACCCTGTGGGAGCGGGCTTGCCCCGCGATAGCGATCTGTCAGTCATATCGCATCGCGGGGCAAGCCCGCTCCCACAACTATTTTGGAACACGCAATGCCGCTGTCCAACGTTCACATCCTGCATGAAGATGACGCCATCCTGGTGGTCAACAAGCCGACCCTGCTGCTGTCCGTGCCGGGCCGGGCCGAAGACAACAAGGATTGCCTGATCACCCGCCTGCAGGAAAACGGCTACCCCGATGCCCTGATCGTCCATCGCCTGGACTGGGAAACCTCGGGGATCATCCTGCTGGCCCGCGACGCCAACAGTCACCGCGAACTGTCCCGCCAGTTTCACGACCGTGAAACCGAAAAAGCCTATACCGCCTTGTGCTGGGGCCAACCGGAGCTGGACAGCGGCAGCATCGACCTGCCGCTGCGCTACGACCCGCCGACCAAGCCGCGCCACGTGGTCGACCATGAGCAAGGCAAGCATGCCCTGACGTTCTGGCGTATCGTCGAGCGCTGTGGCGATCATTGCCGGGTCGAGCTGACGCCGATCACCGGGCGCTCGCACCAGTTGCGCGTGCACATGCTGTCGATCGGTCACCCGCTGCTGGGCGATCGCCTGTATGCCTGCCCCGAGGCGCTGGCGGCCCATGAGCGGCTGTGCCTGCATGCGAGCATGCTGAGCTTTACCCACCCGGTCTCCGGGGAGCGGCTGCGCTTCGAGTGTCCGGCGCCGTTCTGATCGACCGCAGCGCTCCAATCGCCGGCAAGGCCGGCTCCCACAGGACCTGTGTGGGAGCCGGCCTTGCCGGCGATGGGGTCCGCACAAATCCCCAGCCAAGTACGCTAAACTCGCGCCACTGCTGTCTGGAGTGACCTATGCGCGATGCACTGAACCAAGGCCTGATCGACTTCCTCAAGGCCTCCCCTACGCCGTTCCATGCCACCGCCGCCCTGGCCCAGCGCCTCGATGCCGCCGGTTACCAGCGCCTGGACGAGCGCGACAGCTGGGCCACCGTGGCCGGCGGTCGCTACTACGTTACCCGCAACGATTCCTCGATCATCGCCTTCAAGCTCGGCCGTCACTCGCCGCTGCTCGACGGTATCCGCCTGGTCGGCGCCCACACCGACAGCCCGTGCCTGCGGGTCAAGCCGCAGCCCGAGCTGCAACGCCAGGGCTTCTGGCAACTGGGCGTGGAAGTCTATGGCGGCGCCCTGCTCGCGCCGTGGTTCGACCGCGACCTGTCGCTGGCCGGGCGGGTGACCTTCCGCCGTGATGGCAAGGTCGAAAGCCAGCTGGTCGACTTCAAGCTGCCGATCGCGGTGATCCCGAACCTGGCGATCCACCTCAACCGCACCGCCAACGAAGGCTGGGCAATCAACCCGCAGACCGAACTGCCGCCGATCCTGGCCCAGGTCGCCGGTGACGAGCGCGTGGATTTTCGCGCCCTGCTCACCGACCAACTGGCCCGCGAGCACGGCCTGAACGCCGATGTGGTGCTGGACTACGAACTGAGTTTCTACGACACCCAGAACGCCGCCCTGGTCGGCCTGCACGGCGAGTTCATCGCCGGTGCCCGCCTGGACAATCTGCTGTCCTGCTATGCCGGCCTGCAGGCGCTGCTCACTGCCGACAGCGATGAAACCTGCGTGCTGGTATGCAACGACCACGAAGAGGTGGGCTCTTGCTCGGCCTGTGGCGCCGACGGCCCGATGCTCGAACAGACCCTGCGCCGCCTGCTGCCCGACGGCGACGATTTTGTCCGCACGATCCAGCGTTCGCTGCTGGTCTCGGCCGATAACGCCCACGGCGTGCACCCCAACTACGCCGAGAAGCACGATGGCAACCACGGACCCAAGCTCAATGCCGGCCCGGTGATCAAGGTCAACAACAACCAGCGTTACGCCACCAACAGCGAAACCGCCGGTTTCTTCCGCCACCTGTGCATGGCCGAGGAAGTACCGGTGCAGAGCTTCGTGGTGCGCAGCGACATGGGTTGCGGCTCGACCATCGGCCCGATCACCGCCAGCCATCTGGGCGTGCGCACCGTTGACATCGGCCTGCCGACCTTCGCCATGCACTCGATCCGCGAACTGTGCGGCAGCCATGACCTGGCGCATCTGGTCAAGGTGCTGACGGCGTTCTATCGCAGTCGCGATTTGCCTTGATAGAAGCATCGCGGGGCAAGCCGCTCCCACAGAGATCACTGTGGGAGCGGCGGTGCGACGGCTCGACTTGCCCCGCGATGAGATCCACCAGCCTGACCCCGATCAACCCCCTTCCCGGCGATTCCCGCTATGCTTGAGCCATAACTTTCAAGCACAAGGACCTTGCCGCATGTCAGCCTTCCAATCCCTGTTCCTTCCGGTCATCGCCGGCCTGATCCTGCTGACCGTGGGCTTCAACCTGCGCGACCGCAATATCGGCGTGCTGATGATGTGGATCGGTACCCTGGGCATGATCGGCATCATGTGCTGGAAGATCCTCGAGAAACTCAACTGACAAATACACTACACTCGGGCGATTGATCGTTTTGAGGTTGATTGTCCGGTGCCTGCCTTTTTCCGCGTTGTTCTCCTGCTCCTGCCTTTGCTCTTCGTTGCGCCAGCGCACGCCGCCGGCCTGCCGGGCCTGCTCGGCGGCGGCAGCAAGGCCCAGCCCGAAGCCACGGAGCCCCTGGGCCAGTCGCTGGACGAAGTGATCAAGACCCTGGAGAACGACCAGCAACGCAGCAAGCTGCTGGCCGACCTGAAAAAACTGCGCGACAGCACCAAGCAAGCGCAACCCAGTGCCGAGCAAGGCGTGCTGGGCCTGATCGGCAGCACCTTCAACGAGCTGGAAAAACAGTTCAGTGGCGAGGCCAGCCCGTTCAACCGCTGGACCCGCGAACTGGAGCTGGCGCAGATCGAGCTCGACGCCCGCCTGGTGCCCTGGCACGAATGGCCGCCGATCCTCTTCGGCTTTGCCGCGATCATTGCCCTGTGGAGCCTGCTGGCCTACGCCCTGAACTGGGTCGGCCACCAGCTGCGCCTGCGCTTTGGCCTCACCGAAGAACTGCCGCAACATCCACGCACCTGGGACCTGGTGCGCTTTGCCCTGCGCAAGCTCGGGCCCTGGCTGGTGGCGCTGGTGATCACCGTGTACCTGAGCTTCGCCCTGCCCTCGTCACTGGGCAAGTCGATGGCCATGGTCCTGGCCTATGCGCTGGTGGTGGGCACCTGCTTCTCGGCGATCTGCGTCATCGCCTTCTCCCTGCTCGACGGCCCGCACCGTCACCGCGCCTTGCACATCCTCCGCCACCAGGCCTTCCGCCCGCTGTGGCTGATTGGCAGCTTCGCCGCCTTCGGCGAGGCCATGAACGACCCGCGCATGGCCGGTGCCCTGGGCGATCACCTGTCGCACACCCTGGCGACCCTGGCCAACATCCTCGCCGGGTTGTCCACCGGGCTGTTCATCCTGCGCTTTCGCCGGCCCATTGCCCACCTGATCCGCAACCAGCCGCTGTCACGGCGCCTGACCCGCCGGGCGCTGAGCGACACCATCGAAATCCTCGGCACCTTCTGGTACCTGCCAGCGCTGGTGCTGGTGGCGATTTCGCTGTTCGCCACCTTTATTTCCGCCGGCGACACCAGCACCGCCCTGCGTCAGTCGCTGATGTGCACGGTGCTGGTGATCCTGTGCATGGTCATCAACGGCCTGGTCCGCCGCCACGCTCTCAAGCCGCAACGGGCCAACCGCCGCCAGGCGGTGTACTCGGAGCGCCTGAAAAGCTTCGTCTACACCCTGGTGCACCTGAGCATCTGGCTGGTGTTCATCGAACTCGGCCTGCGCGTCTGGGGCTTCTCGCTGATCGGCTTTGCCGAAGGCGAAGGCCATGAAGTGGCGGTGCGCCTGCTCGGCCTGGCCGGCACCTTGATCGCCGCCTGGCTGGTCTGGATTCTCTCCGACACCGCCGTTCACCACGCCCTGACCCGCTCGCGCAAAGGCCTGGCCAACGCCCGCGCACAAACCATGATGCCGCTGATCCGCAACGTGCTGTTCGTGGCGATTTTCATCATTGCGGTGATCGTCGCCCTGGCCAACATGGGAATGAACGTCACCCCGCTGCTGGCCGGTGCCGGTGTCATCGGCCTGGCCATCGGTTTTGGTGCGCAATCGCTGGTTGCCGACCTGATCACCGGGCTGTTCATCATCATCGAAGACTCCCTGGCCATCGACGACTATGTCGATGTCGGCGGCCACCTGGGCACGGTCGAAGGCCTGACCATCCGCACCGTGCGCCTGCGCGACATCGACGGTATCGTCCACACCATCCCGTTCAGCGAAATCAAAAGCATCAAGAACTACTCCCGCGAGTTCGGCTACGCGATCTTCCGTGTGGCCATCCCGCACAGCATGAACATCGACCAGGCCATTACCCTGATCCGCGATGTCGGGCAGAAGATGCGCAACGATCCGCTGATGCGCCGCAACATCTGGTCGCCGCTGGAGCTGCAAGGCGTGGAGAGCTTCGAGTCGGGTTCGGCAATCCTGCGTGCCCGCTTCAAGACCGCGCCGATCAAGCAGTGGGAAGTGTCGCGTGCCTTCAACCTGGCGCTCAAGCGTCAGCTCGACGAAGCTGGCCTGGACCTGGCCACCCCGCGCTTGAGCGTGCAGGTGATCAGCGCCGACGCCAGCACCCCGTTCAGCGAAACCCCCACCAAGGCCTAACCGGCTTCGGCCTTGATGCGGATCGCGTCATGGCGCCAGTACTCCAGGTCACAGTCGATCAGCCGCCCGTGCTGGTCGCTGTTGACCCGGGTGATGTGCAGGCCGGGGCTGCCGGCCGAGACCTTGAGCGCCGTGGCCGCCGCCACCGGCAAGGCGGTGGGCAAAATCTCGAAACGCACCCGGCCGTATTCGATGCCATAGCGACGGGCATAAAGCTCGGTCAGCGACTGGCTCAGGTCGTGTTCAAGAATCCCCGGGAAGTAGTCGGGGTTCAGGTAGTGCTCGGCATACAGCACCGCACGGCCATCTATCCGGCGTAACCGGCAGATCTGAATCACGCTCGACAGCGGCGCCAGCTGCAACCGTGCGCACACCGCTGCCGCCGCCGGCTGCAGGCGCGCCGACAACAGCTCGGTGCGCGCTTCGCGGCCCTGGTCGCGGACCATGGCGTGAAAATGGCTGCGCTCGATCAGGTCGTAGGTCAGCCGCTCGGGCGCGACGAACCAGCCGCGCCGCTCCTCGCGGTAAATCAAGCCGCGCGCCTCCAGTTGCACCAGCGCTTCACGCAGGGTGATGCGCGTGGTGTCGAACACCTCGCTGAGCTTGCGTTCGGCCGGCAGCTTGCAGCCGGGCGACAGGAGGCCATGCTCGATCTGCTCCTGCAGGGCATGACAGATGGCTGTTACTGCTCGCGGTGGCAGTGGCTGCATCAAAGGTTACCTATCTGGACTAGTCCAGCACCGGCAGCGCCCACTTTTGGCGCCTTCAGGGCTATGAGAATAGTGCAAGCCTAGGCACTGCAGATGAATGCCAGATGACAGCCAGGGTGGTCTACGCTTGATTTTCAGGGGCGCAAGCCCTGGCCGGCAGCACGCCTGGACATCAAATTGTCATGCAACAGGCCTACCTTGGCTCAGGTATTGCTGACCTAGACCAACCGAACCGCAACAACGTCCAACAACACCATTCGCGTTTTGCAAGGCACCCCATCAAGGAGCTTCGGATGAAACAGTTTTTTCTGGCGTCACTGTTAGGCTCGAGCATTGCTCTGTGCACCACGGCCATGGCCGCCGACACCGACCTCAAGGCCCTCGAGGAGGCTGCCCGCAAGGAAGGCGTGGTCAATAGCGTGGGCATGCCCGATGCCTGGGCCAACTGGAAAGGCACCTGGGACGACCTGGCGAAAAAATACGGCCTCAAGCACATCGACACCGACATGAGCTCGGCCCAGGAAGTGGCCAAGTTCGAGGCTGAAAAAGACAACGCCAGTGCCGACATCGGTGACGTCGGCGCCGCCTTCGGCCCGATCGCCGTGGCCAAGGGCGTGACCCAGCCGTACAAGCCAAGCACCTGGGCGCAGATCCCGGATTGGGCCAAGGATAAAGACGGCCACTGGGCCCTGGCCTACACCGGCACCATCGCCTTCATCATCAACAAGCAGTTGGTGAAGGAACAAGACATGCCGAAAACCTGGCATGACCTGGAAAAAGGCAAGTACAAAGTCGCCATCGGTGACGTCGGTACCGCCGCCCAGGCCGCCAACGGCGTACTGGCCGCCGCCATTGCCTACAAGGGCGACGAGAAAAACATCGAACCGGGCCTGCAGCTGTTCACCAAGCTGGCCCAGCAAAAGCGCCTGTCGCTGGCCAACCCGACCATCCAGACCCTGGAAAAGGGCGAGATCGAAGTCGGTGTGGTCTGGGACTTCAACGGCCTGAGCTACCGCCAGCAGATCGACCCGAAACGCTTCGAGGTGCTGATCCCGTCTGACGGCTCGGTGATCTCCGGCTACACCACGATCATCAACAAGTACGCGAAAAACCCCAACGCCGCCAAGCTGACCCGCGAGTACATCTTCAGCGATGCCGGGCAGATCAACCTGGCTGAAGGCCACGCCCGGCCGATCCGTGCCGAGCACCTGAAGTTGCCGGCCGAGGTTCAGGCCAAGCTGCTGCCTAACGAGCAGTACCGCGCCGTACAGCCGATCAAGGATGCGGCGGCGTGGGAAGCGACCTCCAAGGCCCTGCCGCAGAAGTGGCAGGAGCAAGTGATCATCGAGATGGAGTGAACCTTTGGGGGGTGTCAGGCAGCCCCTGCCGCCCCGATCGCTGGCAAGCCAGCTCCCACAAGGTCCGGTGTATGCAGTACCTGTGGGAGCTGGCTTGCCTGCGATGAGGTCAGCCACAATTGCGGAGTCCCTATGAACCACAACGTCATCCTGGTCCTGCTCGATGGCCTCAACCATCAGGTCGCGCACCACGCCATGGGCCATCTGCATGCTTATGTCGAAGCCGACCGCGCCGCGCTATACCGGGTCGAATGCGAGCTGCCGTCGTTGTCGCGGCCGCTGTACGAATGCATCCTCACCGGTGTCGCGCCCATCGACAGCGGCATCGTCCACAACAACGTCAACCGCCTGTCCAACCAGCGCAGCGTGTTCCACTACGCCCGCGAAGCCGGCCTGGGCACGGCAGCCGCGGCCTATCACTGGATGAGCGAGCTGTACAACCGCTCGCCCTTCGACCCGCTGCGCGACCGCCATACCCACGCGCCCAAGCTGCCGATCCAGCACGGGCTGTTCTACTACGCCGATCACTACCCTGATTCGCACCTGTTCGCCGACGCCGAATACCTGCGCCGCCGTCATGCACCGAACTTCCTCCTGGTGCACCCGATGAACATCGACGACGCCGGGCATCGCCACGGCCTGGACAGCAGCCAGTACCGCAACAGCGCACGCAGCGCCGACATCCTCCTGGCCGACTACCTGCGCACCTGGCTCGAAGAGGGTTACCAGGTACTGGTCACCGCCGACCACGGCATGAACAACGACCGCTCGCATAACGGCCTGCTGGCCGAGGAACGCGAAGTACCGCTGTTCGTCTTCGGCGAGGCGTTCAGCCTCGACCCGGTCGCCAAGCCCCTGCAGACCGAGCTGTGCGGCACCCTCTGCGAACTGCTCGGCGTGCCCCACGACAAACCGGTGTGCCGGGAGCTGCTCAAGTGAATTCGATCACGCGCGGCAAATGGCTGGCCCTGCTCTGCCTGCTGCCTTTCACAGTGTTTTTCATCATTTTCCAGATCGCCCCGCTGGCCTGGGTAATGCTCCACAGCGTGCAGGTGGAATCGAACTGGGGCCTGGATAACTTCAGCAAGGTGTTCAGCTCGAAGTTCTATCGCCAAGCGATCCAGCACAGCCTGGAAATCAGCTTCTGGTCGAGCCTGTTCGGCATCCTCATCGCCATCCTCGGCAGCTACTCGTTGCGCCGGGTCGATTCGCGCCTGCGCGACTTCGTCAACGCCTTTGCCAACATGACCAGCAACTTCGCCGGCGTGCCGCTGGCCTTTGCCTTCATCATCCTGCTCGGCTTCAACGGCGCGCTGACCATGCTGCTCAAGCAGGCCGGGATCATCGAAGACTTCAACCTCTATTCCAAGAGCGGGTTGATCATCCTCTACACCTACTTCCAGATCCCCCTTGGCGTGCTGCTGCTCTACCCGGCTTTCGACGCCCTGCGCGAGGACTGGCGTGAATCGGCCGAGCTGCTCGGTGCCGGCGCCTGGCAATACTGGCGGCACATCGGCCTGCCGGTGCTCACACCGGCCCTGCTGGGCACCTTCGTGATCCTCCTGGCCAACGCCCTGGGCGCCTACGCCACGGTCTATGCGCTGACCACCGGCAACTTCAACGTGCTGCCGATCCGCATCGCCGCGCTGGTGGCCGGCGATATCTCGCTGGACCCGAACCTGGCCAGCGCCCTGGCGGTCATCCTGGTCGGGCTGATGACCCTGGTGACCTTCGTCCATCAATGGCTGTTGAAGCGGAGCTACCATGTCGCGCGCTGAACCGGGCACCTCGTCGCTGTACCACCGCCTGGTGGTCTACCTGCTGTTCATCATCCTCCTACTGCCACTGGCCGGCACCCTGCTCTACTCGCTGGCCACCAGCTGGTCGGCCAGCCTGTTGCCCAGCGGCCTGACCTTCAAGTGGTACCTGGCGCTGTGGAGCGACCCGCGTTTTCTCGCCGCCTTCGGCCAGTCGCTGCTGGTCTGTGTCGGCGCCCTGCTGCTGTCGGTGCTGCTGATACTGCCGTTGTTGTTCGTGGTCCATTACCACTTCCCGCGGCTCGATGCGCTGATGAACATCCTCATCCTGCTGCCCTTCGCGGTGCCGCCGGTGGTGTCGTCGGTGGGCCTGCTGCAGCTCTACGGCTCGGGGCCGATGGCCATGGTCGGCACGCCGTGGATCCTGATCGGCTGCTACTTCACCGTGGCCCTGCCGTTCATGTACCGGGCGATCACCAACAACCTGCAGGCGATCAACCTGCGCGACCTGATGGACGCCGCCCAGCTGCTGGGTGCCAGCACCTTCCAGGCCGCCTTCCTGGTGGTGTTGCCGAACCTGCGCAAGGGCCTGATGGTGGCCTTGCTGCTGTCGTTCTCGTTCCTGTTCGGTGAGTTCGTGTTCGCCAACCTGCTGGTCGGCACCCGCTACGAGACCCTGCAGGTGTACCTCAACAACATGCGCAACAGCAGCGGCCACTTCAACAGTGCCCTGGTGGTTTCCTATTTCCTCTTTGTGCTGGTGCTGACCTGGGCAGCCAACCGCCTGAACAAGGACAAGTCCTGATATGAGCTTTGTCAGCGTACAGAACCTGCAAAAAAGCTATGCCGGCAGCCCGGTGTTCAACGACATCAACTGCCAGATCGAACGCGGCGAATTCGTCACCCTGCTCGGCCCTTCCGGTTGCGGCAAATCCACCCTGTTGCGCTGCATCGCCGGGCTGACCGCCGTGGACAGCGGGCGGATCTTGCTCGATGGCAACGACCTGGTGCCGCTAAGCCCGCAAAAGCGCGGGATCGGCATGGTGTTCCAGAGCTACGCGCTGTTCCCCAACATGACCGTCGAGCAGAACGTCGCCTTCGGCCTGCGCATGCAGAAGGTCAACAGCGACGACAGCCAGGCGCGGGTCCGCGAAGTGCTGCACCTGGTCGAGCTGCAGGATTTTGCCCGCCGCTACCCGCACCAGCTGTCCGGCGGCCAGTGCCAGCGCGTGGCCCTGGCCCGCTCGCTGGTCACCCGCCCGCGCCTGCTGCTGCTCGACGAGCCGCTGTCGGCGCTGGACGCGCGCATTCGCAAACACCTGCGCGAGCAGATCCGCGCCATCCAGCGCGAGCTGGGCCTGACCACCATCTTCGTCACCCATGACCAGGAAGAAGCGTTGACCCTGTCCGACCGCATCTTCCTCATGAACCAGGGCCGCATCGTCCAGAGCGGCGATGCCGAAACCCTCTATACCGCACCGGTGGACGTGTTTGCCGCCGGCTTCATCGGCAACTACAACCTGCTCGACGCCGACAGCGCCAGCCGCCTGCTGCAGCGCCCGGTGAGCAGCCGCCTGGCGATCCGCCCGGAGGCCATCGCCCTGGGCCTGGAAGGCGAGCTGGAGGGGCGGGTGCGCAGCCATAGCCTGCTTGGCAACGTGATCCGCTACCGGGTCGAAGCGCGCGGGGTAGAATTGCTGGTCGATGTGCTCAACCGCTCGTCCGCCGACCTGCATCCGGACGGCCAGCGGGTAGCCTTGTCGATCGATCCCACCGCCCTCTGCGAAGTCGCCTGAGGGTTGCACAGGAGTTGCTCTGAATATGGCACTAGCGATTTTCGATCTGGACGAAACCCTGATCCACGGTGACTGCGCGTCGCTGTGGAGCGAGCAGATGGTCCGCCTTGGCTGGGTCGATGGCGAATCCTTTTTGCGCCGTGACAAGGCACTGATGGACGCCTATGGCAAGGGTCACCTGGCCATGGAGGACTACATGGCCTTCAGCCTCGAGCCATTGATTGGCCGCCCCCCGGAAGAGGTCGAGCACCTGGTCGAACCCTGGGTGGAAGATTTCATCGAACCGATCATCTTCAGTGACGCCACCAAAACCATTGCCGCCCACCGCAAGGCCGGTGACCGGATTCTGGTGATCTCCGCCTCCGGCACCCACCTGGTCAAGCCGATTGCCGAACGCCTGGGCATCGATGAGATTCTCGGCATTGAGCTGGAGGTTGAGCGCGGCGTTTATACCGGCAAGACCACCGGCGTGCTGACCTACCGCGAAGGCAAGATCACCCGCTTGCTGGACTGGCTGGATGAGCAGGAAGAGAACCTGGAGGGCGCGAGCTTCTACTCGGATTCACGCAACGATCTGCCGTTGCTGCTGAAGGTGGATTTCCCGCATGTGGTCAATCCGGACCCGGTGTTGCGTGAGCAGGCCGAGACTCATGGCTGGCCGATTCATAGCTGGAAATGATTGAAGCCATCGCGGGGCAAGCCCGCTCCTACATGTGGGAGCGGGCTTGACCCGTGATTGGCGGTTTACACCAGGCTCTCGTCGATCACCAGCACCAGCTTGCCCGACACCTGATTGCTGGCAAGCTCGGCAAACGCCGCTTCTGTATCCTGGATCGGGAAGGCCTTGGCCAGTTGCGGCTTGAGCCGGCCTTCACCGAACAGCGGCCACACCTGCTGGCCGAGGTCGCTGAGCAGGTCAGCCTTGAACTGATCGTCCCGGGTACGCAGGGTCGAACCCATTACCTGCACGCGCTTGCCCAGCAACTGCGCCAGGTCCAGCTCGGCCTTGCGCCCGCCCATCAAGCCGATGATCACCCAGCGTCCGTCCCGTGCCAGCAGCTTGAGGTTGAGCTCGGCATAGTTGGCGCCGACCGGGTCGAGGATCACGTTGAACGGGGCAAAATCGTTCAGCGCGTTTAGGTCTTCACCGCGCACCACGCCGCCGCTGGCACCCAGCCCTTGGCAATACGCCAGGCGCTCGGCCGAGCCGACGCTGACCCAGCACGGGCTGCCAAAGGCCTTGCACAACTGGATCGCCGCCGAACCGACACCACTGGCACCGGCATGCAGCAAGACCTTCTCGCCCGGCGCGAGCCCGGCCAGCTGAAACACATTGAGCCAGGCGGTGGCGTACACCTCGGGGATCGCCGCCGCTTCCTGCAGGCTCAGGCCTTCGGGTACCGGCAGCACGTGACGGCCATCGACCACCACTTCCTCGGCCATGCCGCCACCGGCGAGCAAGGCACAGACCCGATCGCCGACCTGCCAGGACGAGCCGGCGCCCACTTCGCTGATCACCCCCGAGCATTCCAGGCCGAGAAACTCGCTGGCCCCCGGCGGTGGCGGGTAGAGCCCGGCACGCTGGAGCAGGTCGGCGCGATTGAGGCCGGCTGCGGCCACGCGAATTCGTACTTGACCGATATCGCAAGCTGGACTTGTCGTCGCAACCCACTCCACATGTCCGTCAACGCCTTGCAATGCCTTCACAGTGCCTCCATAGTTGAGTCATGACTGAGCCCGGGTGCTGTAGCCCCGGGCTTTTTGCATTATGCGTCCGGTTTTCATGGAACCGGCGAATTCAAAGACGGCCTAATATGCGTGATCAATTGTCCCTACGTCGAATCAGCATGAAGCATTTTCTGCCGAGCACCACCCTCGCCCTGTTGATCGGTCTGGGCAGTCTGCCATTGGCAGACAGTGCATGGGCCGCCAACAGCTGGGATAAGCTCCAGCCCGACCGCGATGAAGTGGTCGCCAGCCTCAACGTGGTCGAGCTGCTCAAGCGCCACCACTACAGCAAGCCGCCGCTCAACGATGCGCGCTCGGTAATCATCTACGACAGCTACCTCAAACTCCTCGATCCTGCGCGCAGCTACTTCACCGCCAGCGACATCGCCGAGTTCGACAAGTGGAAGACCCAATTCGACGATTTCCTCAAGAGCGGTAATCTCGACCCCGGCTTCACCATCTACAAGCGCTACCTGGACCGGGTCAAATCGCGCCTGGACTTCGCCCTGGCCGAGCTGAGCAAGGGCGTCGACAACTTCGATTTCACCACCAAAGAGACCTTGCTGATCGACCGCAAGGACGCGCCGTGGATGAAGAACCAGGCCGAGCTCGACGACCTCTGGCGCAAACGCGTCAAGGATGAAGTGCTGCGCCTGAAAATCGCCGGCAAAGAGCCCAAGGCGATCCAGGAGTTGCTGACCAAGCGCTACAAGAACCAGCTCACGCGTCTGGACCAGACCCGTGCCGAAGACATCTTCCAGGCCTACATCAACACCTTCGCCCAGTCCTACGACCCGCACACCAATTACCTGTCGCCCGACAACGCGGAAAACTTCGATATCAACATGAGCCTGTCGCTCGAAGGTATCGGTGCCGTGCTGCAAAGCGATAACGACCAGGTCAAGATCGTGCGCCTGGTACCGGCCGGCCCTGCTGCCAAGACCAAACAGGTGGCACCGGCCGACAAGATCATCGGCGTGGCCCAGGGCAACAAGGAAATGGTCGATGTGATCGGCTGGCGCCTGGATGAAGTGGTCAAGCTGATCCGCGGGCCGAAAGGCTCGGTGGTGCGCCTGGAGATCATCCCGGCCAGCAATGCGCCGAACGACCAGACCACCAAGATCGTGCCGATCACCCGTGAAGCGGTGAAACTCGAAGAGCAGGCGGCGAAAAAATCGGTGCTCAAGCTCAAGCAGGACGGGCGCGACTACAAGCTCGGCATCATCGAGATCCCGGCCTTCTACCTGGACTTTAAGGCCTTCCGTGCTGGCGATCCCGAGTACAAGAGCACCACTCGCGATGTGAAGAAACTGCTGACTGAACTGCAGAAGGAAAAAGTCGACGGCGTGGTCATCGACCTGCGCAACAACGGCGGCGGCTCGCTGCAGGAAGCCACCGAGCTGACCAGCCTGTTCATCGACAAGGGCCCGACGGTGCTGGTGCGCAACAGCGACGGCCGCGTCGACGTGCTCGAAGACGAAAACAGCGGCGCCTTCTACAAAGGCCCGCTGGCACTGGTGGTCAACCGCCTGTCAGCCTCGGCATCGGAGATTTTCGCCGGCGCCATGCAGGACTACCACCGCGCGCTGATCCTCGGCGGGCAGACCTTCGGCAAAGGTACCGTGCAAACCATCCAGCCGCTCAACCATGGCGAGCTGAAGCTGACCCTGGCCAAGTTCTACCGGGTGTCCGGGCAAAGCACCCAGCACCAGGGCGTGCTGCCGGACATCGATTACCCGTCGATCATCGACACCAAGGAAATCGGCGAAAGCGCCCTGCCCGAAGCCATGCCATGGGACACCATCCGCCCGGCGATCAAGCCTGCGCTCGACCCGTTCAAGCCGTTCCTGGCCCAGCTCAAGGCCCGTCACGACACCCGTACGGCCAAGGATCCGGAGTTCGTCTACATCCGCGACCGCCTGGCGTTGACCCAGAAGCTGATGAACGAGAAAACCGTCAGCCTCAACGAAGCCGAACGCCGTGCGCAGCACGCCGATATCGAAAGCAAGCAGCTGGCGTTGGAAAACACCCGCCGCAAGGCCAAGGGCGAAGAACCGCTCAAGGAACTGAAGAAGGAAGACGAAGACGCCCTGCCGGTCGAGCCGGACGATACCAAGCCGGAAGACGACGCCTACCTGGCGGAATCCGGACGAATCCTGCTGGATTACCTGGGTCTGAATTCGGCAGTGGCGAAAAACAATCCGTGAAAGCGGTGATGGCAAAATAATGTGACTGCGCGTCATTGCGTCATCAAATAGTCATCAGACTGTCGTGAAATAAGGGACTGAGCGCCGTAGGTGCCCAGTCCCTTTTTTTCAAGGTAGCCCTGACAATGACCGTCAACGAACAGCTCAGCGCGTTGAGCACCATCCTCGCTCAAAGCGGCTTGCACAGCCTGTTCCAACCCATTGTCTGCCTTTCCGAACGGCGCATCCTTGGCTACGAAGCCCTCAGCCGCGGCCCATCCAACAGCCCGTTGCACTCGCCGATCAACCTGTTTGCCGTGGCCCGCCAGGCCGGACGCCTGACCGAACTGGAAGTGGCCTGCCGGGAAAACGCCTGCCGGCGCTTCAGCCAGCAGAACCTTGAGGGCAAGCTGTTTCTCAACGTCTCGCCCGAATCCTTGCTCGAGCCGCAGTACCAGTCCGGACGCACCCTGAAGATGCTTCACGAGCTTGGCGTGCCGCCCAGCCGGGTGGTGATCGAGTTGACCGAACAGACTCCCACCGACGACTTCCAACTGCTGTTCAATGCCCTGCACCATTACCGCGACATGGGCTTCTCAATTGCCCTCGACGACTTGGGCGCCGGTTACTCGAGCCTGCGCCTGTGGTCGGAGCTGCGCCCGGACTACGTCAAGATCGACCGCCATTTCATCGACGGCATTCACCTGGATGCGGTCAAGCGCGAGTTCGTCGGCTCGATCCTGCAAATCGCCCGGGCCTCGCGCGCCCAGGTGATTGCCGAAGGTATCGAACTGGCCGAAGAGCTCAAGGTACTGACCGAGATGGGCGTCGACCTGGTCCAGGGCTACTTGCTGGGCCGCCCGCAGGAACAGGCGGCGCGGGATGTGCAGAACATGCTCGGACAGCCGACGCAGGCGCTGCAGAGCCTTAATGAAGACAGCGGCAACCTCGCCGCGCTGCTGATCGAACAGCCCGCGGTGAACCGCGAGGCGCCCACGCCGCAGGTGCTCGAACTGTTTCGCAACCAGGCCAATCTCAATTCCCTGGCGGTGCTCGACGCGCATGGGCAGCCGTGTGGCATCGTGCATCGCCACTCGCTCTCCGATGCCCTGCTCAAGCCGTTTGCCACCGATTTGTTCGCGCGCAAGCCGATCAGCCGGTTGATGAGCGATGATTTTCTCGCCGTGGATCTGGGCCAGTCGCTGCAGCAGGTCAGCCGCCTGCTCACCAGCCGCGCCCGTCAGCGTATCGAAGAAGATTTCATCATCACCCACAACGGCCGTTACCTGGGCCTGGGCCGGGTGATCGACGTGCTCAAGCTGATCACCGAGCAGAAGATCCAGCAGGCCCGTTACGCCAACCCGTTGACCCTGCTGCCAGGCAATGTGCCGATCCAGCAGTGCCTGACCCGCCTGTTGCAACAGCAGCGCACTGCGGCGATCTGCTACGTCGATATCGACAGCTTCAAGCCGTTCAACGACATCTACGGCTACGCTCGCGGCGATGAAGTGCTGCTGTGCCTGGCTCAGTGCCTGAACGAACGGGTCGACCCCAGCCGGGACTTCGTCGGCCACATCGGAGGCGACGATTTCATGCTGGTGCTCGGTTCAGAGGATTGGCAACAGCGTTTGCAGCTGTTGCTGGAGGATTTTCACAAACAGTGCCGGCGCTTCTACCGTGCCGAGCACCTGCAAGCCGGGTGCTTCATTGCCACCGACCGTCAGGGCCGGCGCCAGGAATTCGCCTTGCTGTCGCTGTCGATCGGCGTGGTGCAACTGCACCCACAGGCCTGTGCCGGGCTCGATGCCGGGCAACTGGCCGAGCTGGCCTCACAGGCCAAGCATCAGGCCAAGGATGTGCCGGGGCACAGCCTGTACCTGATCGATACCGCGCCCGCCGCTCAGGCTTCTTCGTGTTCGGGGTAGCTGTACTCGAACACCCGTACCACTTCCGAAGCATGCCAGGAGGCCGCAGCCATGCCATCGGAGGGGCCGGAGAAACGCCCCAGGCGCTCGACGCACTCGAAAAACCCGGTACGCGGCAAGCGGCTGGCGCCCTGGCTGATCACCAGCGAGCTGCGCAGTGGCTGCTCGGCGCGGGCATCAAGCGCCGCCAGGTGCTCCAGGGCAGCGGTCAGGGTCTGCATGGCCGGGCTGGGCAATTGCAGGCGCTCAAGCAAGGCACGGTAAGTCAGCAGGTGGCGTTGGCGGCGGGCAACGTCCAGCTCGCCGAGCAGGCCTTCCCAGTGCTGGCGGCTGATCCGAACGCTCACGACGGCTCGCTCCAGCCGGCCACACCCAGTTCCCAAGCCAGGCTGCGGCGAATCGCGGCATCCGGCTGGCGCTCACCGCTTTCGATCAGCGCCAGGTACACCGGGCTGATGCCAACGCTGCGTGCCAACTGCTCCGGCGCCAGGCCCTTGCCCTCACGCAAACGCGCCAGCTCACTGAAACTCGGTAAGCTGGCGCTGTCGGTAATGTTCGATGGTGTGCTTTCAGCGGCACCCGGCTCGCCTTGCCCGGCGGCTTTAAGCAGCGCCTGGTACTGCTCCCAGGGAACAACCGCGTACTCGGGTTGACCGTCTCGGCTGATGACCTGAATACCCATTACAACCCCCTTGTAGGATTACGATATGTAATCGGTAGGCATAATCCTTATGCCAATTATATTACCAGCCAACAAGGGTGTGCAGGGCCGTGATGTGATCAGCTTTTTTCTTGCTCCAGGCGCAGGGCTTCGGGGGTGTCGGGCAGGCGTTCGACCACCCGCAGTTTTTCCGGTGCCTGACGGTTGCGCCAGGCGCTGAAGGCGGCCAGTTCATCGGCCACCGCTTTCATCACCCAGGCCAGTACGGCGATGTCATCGAGCAGGCCGACGCCCAACAACCAGTCGGGGATTGCATCCAGCGGGCTGACAAAGTACAGCAGCCCGGCCACCACGGTGATCAGCGCCTTGGGGCTGATCGCCCGGTACTCGCCGCGCCACCAGGCTAGGCACAGGGCCTGCATCAGGCGCACGTCCTCGCGCAGTTTGCCCAGCCGTGGGCCTTTGCGCGCCACGGCAAAAATCAGCGCCGGCAAACGTCCGCGGCTGAGCAGACGCTCGGCCAGGGGCAGAAATCGGGCGAAGTTCCACGGTGCTTTCATACGGCCTCCAGGGCCAGTGCCAAGGAAGGTTATCCACAATAATTGTGGATAACCTTGTGAACAGAGCTCAGTTTCAGGCTCAAGGCGCCCGCCCGGCAAGGGTCCGGGTTAAATCGGGCGTTTTTTACACACCTGTTTCAATCACGCAAACGTTTTGCCCGCCGCGCGCTGATCCATCAACAGGTGCAGCGCTTAAGACCCTGCACGGCCCCGAGGGTTCGGTAAAACCCAGAAACGACAACGCCCCGTCGAGACGGGGCGTTGCAGGTATCAGCTGGCCTTACTCGGCAGCTGGATCGGCAGGCTCGGCATCAGCCTTGGCCTGGTCCTTGATGCCCAGCAATTCCAGCTCGAACACCAGTACCGAGTTGGCCGGGATCATCGGGCTCGGGCTCTGGGCACCGTAAGCCAGGTCCGACGGGATGTACAGCTTGTACTTCTCGCCCACGTGCATCAGTTGCAGGCCTTCGACCCAACCCGGGATCACGCCGCCGACCGGCAGGTCGATCGGGCTGCCGCGCTCGACGGAGCTGTCGAACACCTTGCCATCGATCAGCTTGCCTTCGTAGTGAACGGTGACCACGTCAGTCGGCTTGGGCTGGGCGCCGTCGGCCTTCTTGATCACTTCGTACTGCAGGCCCGAAGCGGTGGTGACCACGCCAGCCTTCTTGCCGTTTTCTTCAAGGAACTTCTTGCCGGCGGCAGCCGACTCTTCGCTCATCTTGACCAGGCGCTCTTCAGCGCGCTTTTGCAAGGCGGCGAAGGCTTCAACCAGCTCTTCGTCCTTGATCTTCTGTTCTTTCTTGCCGATGGCATCTTCGATACCTTGAGCGACAGCTTTCGAATCAAGGTCGTCCATGCCTTCCTGAGCCAGGCTTTTGCCCATGTTCAGGCCAATACCGTAGGAGGCTTTCTGTGCCGGGGTCTTCAGCTCGACGCTGGTCTGCGAATCGCAACCCGCCAGTACCAGGCTAACCAGGGCAACCGCAGCCGCCAACCGATGCTGTTTCATGCTATTTCCTTGTTCATGCGCCAATAGGGCAATCGAGTAAAGCCGCGAGCTTATCAGGCGGCCACGACCAATGGCTACCGGCATGAGAGCGAGAAACGCCGGATAAGTTCAGCCAGATTAAACCTTCTTCATCCTCGGCTGCAGCCAGTGGCCAGTATTGACGGGAGCGGACGGTTGGGCAAATCCGCAGGTGAGGTTTTGTAGCAGTTTGTATCGATGCAACGCAGGTGGCGGTTATCATCCAGGGCAGCGAAGCAGCGGCAAGGACAGCAGCAATGTGGGACGGCAGGGTTACCTTCAGCGACTACTGGTTCGGCTACGTGGGCCACAGTGAGGATTCCTCGGCCCACAGCCATGTCGCCATTCAGCTGTGCATCGGTATTCACGGCCCGGTGCGGGTGGATTTTGAACAGCACAGCCTGGAAGGCGCCGGCGTCATCATTGGCCCCTTCGTCAAACACCGCTCGGTGCAGCAGCCACAACCGCTGGCGTTCCTGTTCATCTACCCGGAGTCGCCCCTGGGGCGTGCGCTCAACGCCCAACTGCCACTCAATGGCAGCGCCATGGCCAGCCAGGCCATCGTCGACTGTTTTGCCCATGAGCGCTGCATCGAACAGACCGTGGCGGCGCTGAACCGCACCCTCGGCAGCGCTGCCGGCTTCGACCCGCGCCTGGCCTGCGCGTTGTCACTGCTGCGTGAAGATTGCAGCGGCAGCGGCGCCGTCGGCCGCGCGGCCGAGGCCGTCGGCTTGTCCAGCCCGCGCCTGCGCCATGTGGCCACGCGCGACATGGGCGTGCCGCTGTCGCAGTGGATCATCTGGCGCAAACTGGAGCGCGCCGGGCACGCCCTGGCCGCTGGCTGCAGCCTCAGTGACGCGGCTCTGGACGGCGGCTTTGCCGACCAGGCGCACCTGAGCCGAATGATGCGACGCATGCTCGGTCTGTCTCCCGCCGAGGCGGCAGCCGTGCTGACGCGTACGAGCGATTCGTTCAATACCTGACACGCTGCAAACGCCATGCTCGGCCCCTCTTGATGATTCGGGGCACAGTTCATGGGCAAGCCTAACTACCTGAAACTGGTTGTCTGCACGGCAGTGATCGGCAGCCTGGCGCTGCTCGGTTGGCAGCGCTGGCAGTACGCAAGGCAATACGTCAGCACGGATAATGCCGAAGTCGAAGGCATCATCGTGCCGATCCGCGCCAGGCTGTCGGGCATCGTCGTGCAGGTGCCGGTGCGCCACAACAGCCAGGTGGCCAGCGGCGACCTGTTGCTGCAATTGCGCGATGACGAATACCAACGCCAGCAAGACAAGGCCCTGGCCGCCTTGAACGGGCTGCGGGCAGCCACCGGCAGCCAAGGCGCGCCTGGGCTGCTGGATAGCCAGGCACGCAGCGCCGCCGCCAACAGCCAGGCCGCCGCCGCGACCATCGGCCAGCTCAGCGCCCGCCTTGACCAGGCCCGCGGCGACTTTCAGCGCGCCCGGCGCCTGGCCGCGCAAGGCGTGCTCAGTAACCAGGACCTGGAAGCCGCCAAGGCCCATTTCGATGCCCTCGGCCATCAGTTGCAAGGCGCCCGTAACAGCGCCCAGGCCGCGACGCAGGGCAGCCTGGCGCAGCAGGCGGCGCTGAACCTGGAAAGCTATCGAATCGAAGCCGCCCAGGCCGACCTGGAGCTGTCGCGGATACGCCTGCAGGACACCCGTCACCGCGCGCCGCTCGCCGGCATCATCGCCGACAAACACGTCGAACCCGGGCAGTTCGTGGTCGCCGGGCAAAAGTTGTTGAGCCTGGTGGCCACCGAGCACCTGTGGGTGGTGGCCAACTTCAAGGAGACCCAGATCAACCGCGTAAGGGTCGGCCAGCAGGCACGCATCACCCTCGACGCGTTTCCCGATACGGTGTTCCGCGGCCGCGTGCAGAGCCTGGTGCCAGCCACCGATTCGCGCTTCTCGTTACTGCCGCAGGAAAACGCCAGCGGCAACTTCACCAAGGTGGTCCAGCGCCTGCAGGTGCGGATTGAATTCGAGCAGGCTGCACAGCCTTACCGGGCCGCCATGAGCCAGGGCATGAGCGCACTGGTCGAAGTCGATACGCGCGATGAGCACAGGCTATGAAGTCGCCCTGGCTGGTCGCCTTCAGCGTGACCCTGATCTCGATGATGGAGCTGCTCGACGTCACCATCGTCAACGTCGCCATTCCCAGCCTGATGGGCAGTTTCGGCGCCTCGGTGGATGAGATCTCGTGGGTCTCGACCGGCTATATCGTCGCCAACGTGGTGATCCTCCCGGCCAGCGGCTGGCTGTCGGCCTGGTTTGGCCGGCGCCGCTATTACCTGGGCTCTTCGCTAGTGTTCGTGGCCGCCTCGCTAGGCTGCGCACTGGCCACCGAGCTCTGGCAACTGGTGGCCTGCAGGATTGTCCAGGGCCTGGCCGGTGGCGGCTTGCTGGGGATATCCCAGGCAATCATCTACGACGTGTTTGCCAAGGATAAGGTCAGCACCGGCCTGGCTCTCTATGGCGTCGGGGTGATGATGGGGCCGACCCTGGGGCCGTCGGTGGGCGGCTACCTGATCGACACGTATTCCTGGCACTGGATTTTCCTGATCAACCTGCCAATCGGCGCATTCGCCATCCTCCTGTGCTGGCTGTGCGTGCACGACTCGGCCAACGAACGGCGCCCGCAACACATCGACTACCTGGGTTTTGCCCTGCTCGCCCTGGGCGTTGGCAGCCTGCAGGTACTGCTCGAGCGCGGCGAACACTGGGACTGGCTGGAGTCGGACCTGACCCTGCTCTGCTTGCTGCTGGCAAGCCTTGGCCTGGCGGGTTTCTGCTACTGGGAGCGGCGGGCCGCCACCCCCATCGTCGACCTGGCCCTGTTTCGCAACCGTGAATTCTTCATGGGCTCGGTGTGCGCCTTCTGCGTCGGCTTCGGCTTGTACAGCACCCTGTTCATGGTGCCGTTGCTGTTGCAGACGCTGCTTGCGCAAAGCGCCTACCAAGCTGGCATGGTGATCTTTCCCGGGGCCCTGGCCAGCGCCGTGAGCACCCTGGTGATCGGCAAGCTGTCACAGGAAAACAAGATCGACGAGCGGGTGTTCGTCAGCATCGGCATCGTGATTTACGCCTACGCGATGTACCTGCACACCCAATTCACTCTGCAGAGCAGCCCCGACACCTTGTACTGGCCGTTGATCATCCGCGGCCTGGGCCTGGGCATGATCTTCGTGCCACTGACCAACCTGGCCATGCGCCAACTGCCGCCGGCGCTGGTCGCGGTGGGCTCAGGCGTCCTCAACCTGATGCGCCAGCTGGGCGGCAGCGTCGGGATCGCCGTTGCCGTCAGCCTGCTCGAGCGTGGGGCCTGGGCGCGTTATCGGCAACTGTCCGAACAGGTCAGCGAAGCCACGCTGGGCAACAGTGCCTGGCAATCGCCACCGCTCGATAGCGCCAACCCCCGCTTCGATCCCCTGCTGCTGGCGCTCCGCGAAACCCAGAACCAGGCGCAGATGCTCGGCTTCAGCCAGCTGTTCGGCCTGCTCGGCGCGGTGATGCTGGTCGGCGTGCCGATGGTGCTGCTGATGCGCAACCGCAAACCCATCGTACCCCCCGAACAGGAAGGCTAACCGTGCTCGAACAACGTTTGCGAATCCGCGCAGGCCTGATGGCCCTGGCACTGCTCGCCAGCAGCCAGCAGGCCCGGGCTGATGACCTCTACCAGCTCTATCAGAAAGCCCTGGCCCATGACATGAAATACGCTGCGGCCATCGAACAGCAACGTGCCAGCAACGAAAAAGAACCCCAGGGCCGTGCCCTGCTGCTGCCCAACCTGTCGCTTGAAGGGGGCGCCGCCTGGGTCGACCGCGACGACAGCGGTGCGGCGACACGCAATCGCGACAACTCCAATGCCTACGCACTGGTGCTGATCCAGCCGCTGCTGAGCTGGCAGAACGTGATCGGCCATGACCAGAGCAAAGCCCAGGTGCTGGCCGGAGAAATCAACCTGCAGGCCGCTCGCCAGGACCTGATGCTGCGGGTCGCTGACGCCTACTTCGACCTGTTGTTGGCCGAAGACCTGCTCACCACCAGCCGCCAGCAGGTGCGTACCCTGCAGGGGCAGCGCAGCAAGGCTGAGCGCTTCTACCAGGCTGGATCCGGTACCGAAAGCGAGGTGCAACGCATCCAGGCCCGCTACGACCTGGCCTATGCCCGGCAGATGGCCGCGCACAATGCTGTGCAATTGCACCAGGAAACCCTGGCGCAGTTGACCGGCAGCGTACCTGCGTCCCTGGCCCGACTGGACCCGCAGGTGCGCTTCCAGGGGCCGCAGCCGGCGCTGATCGGCACCTGGGCCGAGCAGGCGCAACAGCACAATCTCAAGGTCCAGGTGGCGCAGATCAAACGTCTGGTGGCAGAAAAGGAAATCGACAAGCAACAGGCCGGGCATTTGCCCACGGTCGACCTGGTGGCCGCTCACGGGCGCTTCGCCTCGGTGGGCGGCAGCCTGTACGACGTCACCCTGCCCGAAGAAAAGTACACCCAGACGGTGGTCGGTGTGCAGGTCAGCCTGCCGTTGTATGCCGGTGGCGGCACCTCCAGCCGCACCCGCGAAGCCCGCGCCCTGCATGGCGTGGCCCTGGACGAAGTCGAGGACGCACGCCGCGAGGCCGGCCTGATGGCGCGCCAGGCCTACCTGACCCTGACCAGCGGCATCAGCCAGTACGCGGCGCTGCAGCAGGCGCTGCGTTCCAGCCAGACCAACCTGACCTCGACCACCCACGCCTTCGAGGCCGGCGCGCGGATCAGTTCCGATGTGCTGGACGCCGAACAGCAGGTGACCCAGACCGAACAGCAACTGGCCGAGCAGCGTTATGCGATCGTCCTGGCCCAGCTCAAGCTGCTGGCCGCCAGCGGCAGCCTGGGCGATGCCGGTCTGCAGGAGATCAATGCCCTGCTCTCAGCGGGCGCTCAAGGGTAGTGGCCGTCGCGGTACTGCGCCGCGACTTCGCGTAAAACCTCGCACAGCCACTGTGCCGGCAACGCCAGGGGCAAGGCGGCGTTGCTGCAGATGCCGACCGAGCCGCCGGGCTCGCTGACGCCCAGGTCCAGCTCGCACAGTTCACCGCGACTGAGGTCGACGCGCACCGCATCCCGGGGGGCAACCCAGACTGCATCGCTGCCCTGCACATAACGCCGGCTAAGGGCCGGCGACAGGGTTTCCAGGCGCTGCGCGGGTTGCTCGATGGCGCACTGCACGAACAGGCTGTCGGCGTGCTTGCGGATGGTCGTTCCGGCCAGCGGCAACACCAGCGGGTAGCGACCGACCTGGCTGCGCTCGAGCGGCTGGCGACCCAGCAAAGGGTGACCTGGGCGCACCACCAGCGACATCGACTCGCTGTACAGGTGCTCGAACATCAGCCCCTGGATCTGCGGGCTGTCGGTCATGCGTCCGATCACCAGGTCCAGCTCGCCCACGTGCAACTGCCCGAGCAGGTGGGCGCTGGGGCCGGTGGCGACGCTGACCACCAGGGCGTCATGGCGCTGGTACAGGCGGCAGAGCACTTCGGGCATCAGCAGGCTTTCGACGGTCGACAGCACGCCGACACGCACCTGGGGCGGCGCATGCTCTTCACCGCGCAGGGTGCTCACCCCTTCACGCAGGGCCTGCACGCTGGGACCGGCGTAGCGCATGAAACGCACCCCGGCCGGGGTCAGCTCGACGCCCTGCTTGCTGCGCTCGAACAGCCGCGTCTCAAGCAGCTCTTCAAGCTCCTTGAGGGTCTTGGAGATAGCCGGCTGACTGATCGCCATGGCGTCGGCAGCCTTGGCGAAACTGCCCTGGCGGGCGATTTCGAGAAAGCACAGCAAGTGGCGGAATTTGATCCGGGTGTCGAGGTTCATCCCGGGAGTTTATCGGGGCTCCGACAAGACTGCGACCGCTTTGCGGTCGATCGCCGGCAAGACCGGCTCCCACAGGTACTGCATACCCCAGACTCTGTGGGAGCTGGCTTGCCAGCGATGAGGCCATCAATAGCGACCCAGCTCTACCTGCTCGCCACTGATGCGCACCGGCCACACCTGCAAGGCCTGCTGCGGATCCTCCAGGCAACGCCCGTCACGCAAACAGAAATGCTGCTTGTACAACGGCGCCGCCACCACCAGCTCGCCCTTGAACTCGCCCAGCAGCCCGCGGCCGATCACATTGGCACCGGACCTGGGGTCGTGGTTGTCCACGGCAAACAGTGGCGTGGCCTGCCCGGGCAGGTAGAACAGCGCCACCTGGCGGCCGTCGAACCACACCACCACCCCGGACTGGGCGATCAGGTCGGCACGGCTGCAGACCGCCTGCCAGTGTTGCGCCTGAACAGTTATCGCAGCGTTGGTCTGGCTCATCAGAGCACCTCCTCGGTGGTCGGGATCAAGTGAAGTTCGCCAGCGCCAATCGGGCGACGCTGGCCGCGCTCGCGGACAAAGTGCACACCTGGGTCCGGGCGCTGGTCGTTGACGAAGGTGCGGAAGCGCTTGAGTTTCTCCGGGTCTTTGAGGGCATTGGCCCACTCGCACTCGTAGCGGTCTACCACCAGTTGCATCTGCGCTTCCAGCTCGGCGCCCAGGCCCAGGCTGTCGTCGAGGATCACCTGCTTGAGGTAGTCCAGCCCGCCCTCCAGGCCTTCGCGCCACACCGAGGTGCGCTGCAGCTTGTCGGCGGTACGGATGTAGAACATCAGCACGCGGTCGATGATGAGGATCAGGCTGGCGTCGTCCAGGTCGGTGGCGAACAGTTCGGCATGCCGCGGACGCATGCCGCCGTTGCCGCAGATGTACAGGTTCCAGCCTTTCTCGGTGGCGATCACGCCGATGTCCTTGCTCTGCGCCTCGGCGCATTCGCGGGTGCAGCCGGACACCGCGAACTTGAGCTTGTGCGGCGAGCGCAGGCCCTTGTAGCGGTCTTCCAGGGTCAGGGCCATCTGCACGCTGTCCTGTACGCCGTAGCGGCACCAGGTGCTGCCCACGCAGGACTTCACTGTGCGCGTCGACTTGCCGTAGGCGTGGCCGGTCTCGAAGCCTGCGGCGATCAGCTCGGCCCAGATCTCCGGCAGCTCATGCAACTGGGCGCCGAACAGGTCGATGCGCTGGCCGCCGGTGATCTTGGTATAGAGGTCGTATTTTTTCGCCACTTCGCCGATGACGATCAACTTCTCGGGGGTGATCTCGCCGCCGGGAATCCGCGGCACCACCGAGTAGGTGCCGTTCTTCTGCATGTTGGCCATGAAGGTGTCGTTGGTGTCCTGCAGTGGTACCAGCGACGGGTCCATGATCGGTTGGTTCCAGCACGAGGCGAGAATCGAGCCGATCGTGGGTTTGCAGATATCGCAGCCGACATGGCCGCGACCATGTCTGGCGAGCATCTCGTCAAAACTGAGGATGCCCTCGACCCGCACCAGCGCGTACAGCTCCTGGCGGGTGTAGGCGAAGTGCTCGCAGAGGCTCTTGTCGACGCTGACCCCACGGGCGATCAGTTCATGCTCGAACACCTGCTTGAGCAACGCCGCACAACCACCGCAACCGGTGCAGGCCTTGGTCTGCTGCTTGAGCTCGCCGAGGTCGCCGCAACCGTTGTCGATAGCCGCGCAGACCGCGCCCTTGCTGACGTTGTGGCAGGAGCAGAGGGTCGCGCTGGCGGGCAAGGCATCGACGCCCAGTGCCGGCGCGCCGGCCGACTGCGGCAGGATCAGGCCGGCCGGGTCGGCTGGCAGGGCAATGCCGTTCTGCACGTATTGCAGCAGGGTGTCGTAGTAGCTGTTGTCGCCGACCAGCACCGCGCCGATCACCTGTTTGCCGCTGGCATCGACCACCAGCCGGCGATAGGCCGATGCGGCTTCGTCGATAAAGCGATAGCTGCGTGCGCCCGGCGTGGTGCCGTGAGCGTCGCCGATGGAGCCGACATCGACGCCGAGCAGTTTGAGCTTGGTCGACATGTCGGCGCCGGTAAAATTGCCAGCGTCTTCACCGGCCAGGGCCGCCGCGACATTGCGCGCCATGCTGTAGCCCGGCGCGACCAGGCCGAATACGCTGCCGTTCCATGAGGCGCATTCGCCAATGGCGAAGATCCGTGGGTCGCTGCTGCGACACGCGCTGTCGATCACCACCCCGCCGCGCGGCGCGATGTCCAGGCCGCTGCTGCGACCCAGGGCGTCCTGTGGGCGGATACCGGCGGAGAACACGATCAGGTCGGTTTCAAGAAACTCGCCGCCGTCGAAGTTCATCCGGTAGCGATAGTCTGCACCGGCAACGATGGCCTGGGTCGCCCGCGACAGGTGCACGCCAACCCCCAGGGCTTCGATCTGCGCACGCAAGGCCGCGCCGCCTTCGACATCCAGTTGCACCGGCATCAAGCGCGGGGCGAACTCCACCACGTGGGCCTCCAGGCCCAGGGACTTCAAGGCATTGGCCGCCTCAAGGCCGAGCAGGCCACCACCGACCACCACGCCACGGCGGGCACCGCTGGCGGCGGCGCGGATGGCATCGAGATCATCGAGGGTGCGATAGACCAGGCGCGCCGCCCCGTGCGAGCCTTCGATCGGCGGCACGAACGGATAGGAGCCGGTGGCCAGGACCAGTTGATCATAAGGGTAGCGCCCGGCGCGGGTGACCACTTCGCAGCGTTCGCGGTCGATCTCCAGGACCGGCTCACCCAGGTGCAGGTGGATGCCGTGCCCGGCATACAAACCCGCCTCGCCCAGCGCCAGGGTCTCGGCATCACTGCCACTGAAGTATTCCGACAGGTGCACACGGTCGTAGGCGCGCTGGCGCTCTTCGCCGAACACCCGCACCTGGAAGCGGCCCAGGGCACCGCGTTCGATCAGTTGCTCGATGCAGTGATGACCGACCATGCCGTTGCCGACGATGATCAGCTGTTGCCGCGCTTCGATGCTGGTAAACCCATTCATACCCGATCCTCACTCAAGGCCATTCACGGTGGCTTTGCTGCTGGGGGCCAACCCCGAAAAACAAAAAAGGCGCCTGGAGCCGAAGCTCCAGGCGCCTTTGCCTGGTTGTTTTATGTAGTCCCGGTTGCGAATCGCCATTGACCCGCGAGGACGTTGTAAGCAAGCAAAAGCAGGTAGCGTGCCAACTGCCAAAGCCTTTGAAACCGGGGGTTCTACGCTATCCGTCCGGGCCGTTATCGACCCAGGCTGGTGCAGCCCTCCCCCTTATGGGGCATTCAGTAGACGTCGCGCAGGTAGCGCTTGGCGCGGCTCAGTTCGCTGACATAGGCCTCGGCCCGCTCCACACTCATGCAACCGTGCTGATGCACCACCTGCTTGAGCGCCGCATCGACGTCCCTGGCCATGCGCTCGGCGTCACCACAGACATAGAAGTGCCCGCCCTCCTCCAGCCAGCGCCAGAGTTCGGCGCCGTGTTCGAGCATGCGCTGCTGGACATAGATCTTCTGCGCCTGATCGCGGGAGAACGCGGTGTCCAGGCGGCTCAGGTGGCCGTCCCGCTGCCAGGCCAGCAGCTCGTCGCGGTAGTAGAAGTCCGTGGCCGCTTGCTGCTCACCGAACAGCAGCCAGTTGCGGCCTGTGGCACCCTCGGCCTGACGCTCCTGAAGAAACGCCCGGAACGGCGCCACACCGGTGCCGGGGCCAACCATGATCACCGGCGCCGAGCTATCACTGGGCAGGCGAAAGTGCGCGGTCGGCTGGCTGAAGATTTCGACCCGGCCGGGCTCGCTGCGGTCGGCCAGGTAGGTCGAGCACACGCCCTTGCGCTGGCCGTAACGGACGGTGGAAACCGTCAGGTGCACCTGATGCGGATGCAGCTTCTGGCTTGAGCTGATCGAGTACAGCCGCGGCTGCAAGGGTTTGAGCAGGCTCAACCAGCTATCCAGGCTCAGCTCGGGTTTGCACGCGTGCACCAGGTCGATCAACTGTTTGCCCCACAGCCAGTCCTTTAGCGCAGCCTTGTTGTGCGGTGCAAGCAACTCGCGCAGCTGCGCATTGCCAACCGCGAAGGCCTCAAGCAACGGCGGCGTGATGCGGGCGATCTCCAGGTGCTCCAGCAGCGCCTCGGCCAACGGCATGTCGGCCTGGCCCTTGAGGCTGACGCAGCGGCTGCCATCGAAGCGGGTCGCAGTCAGCAGCTCGTCGACCAGCGCCGGACAGTTGCGCGGCCACACCCCCAGGGCGTCACCGGCCTGATAGCTGAAACCGCTGTTGCCCAGGTCGAACACCAACTGGCGGGTTTCCTTGATCGCCCCCGGGCTGTTGAGCAGACGGTTGCCAACCAGGGTTGTTGCCAATGGCCGGGTTTTACTGAAAGCGCTTGCCGCAGGCGCCGCCACCGGCGCACCGAGGAGCAGCTCGCCGTGCCCCAGTTTACCCAGCAGTGCCTGCAGCCATTGCCCCGCCGGCTCATTGAAATCGCCCTCGCAGTCGACCCGCTCCAGCAAGCGCTCGGCGCCCAACTCGGCCAGGCGCTGATCGAGCTTGCGACCAAACCCGCAGAACTGTTCATAGCTGGAATCCCCCAGGGCCAGCACCGCATAGGGCACACCGGCGCAGCGTTGGGAGTGCTCGCCATGCAGGCCGCGCCAGAACGCCGCGCCGCTGTCCGGCGCGTCACCGTCGCCAAAGGTGCTGGCGATCAGCAGCAAGCTGGCGGGATTGTCCAATTGCTCCACAGCCACGTCTTCCATGCAGCGCAACTGCACCGGCAAGCCGACCTGGCGCAAGCGCTCGGCGCACTGTTCGGCCAGGGCCTGACCGTTGCCGGTTTGCGAGGCCCAGAGCAGCAAGTGTTTGTCCTGCACCGAGGCGTGCTGCTGATCGACCTGGACGGCCTCGATACGTTCGCCAGCGACCCGGCTCAGGGCCACCGCGCAGTACTTGAAGGCTGGCTGCAGCGACAGCGGATCGACCGCGTCGCTGGTCAGCGCATTGATCGCCAGGTTGTCGCCGTAGACGTCGTTCCAGTGAAACGGCGCAAAGCAGTTGCCCGGCAGTACCCGGGTGGTGATCCGTGCCGGCAGCAGCGCCTGCCCGCGTCGTGAACGGATCTGCACCTGATCCTTTTCAGCGATGCCCAGGCGCTCGGCATCGTCCGGGTGAATCTCCACGAACGGCCCGGGGTCGAGCTTGTTCAGCGCCGCCACCTTGCCGGTCTTGGTCAGGGTGTGCCACTGGTGCTGGACCCGGCCGGTGTTGAGCACCAGCGGAAAGTCAGCGTCCGGCCGCTCGGCGCTGGGCAGGCAAGGCCGGGCAAAGAAGCGTGCCTTGCCGCTGGGGGTGGGGAAGGCAATGGCAGGCACCTGGCCTTGCGCATCACGCAGCAGGACCTGGCTGACACCGTCGTTGCGATAGCGCAGCGGGCTGCGATCATGCTCGCGCCCGGGTTCACACGGCCACTGCTGCGCTGCCTCACGCAAGCCGGCATAGCTGACGCCGCGCACATCGTAGCCGGTGGCCGGGTTCCAGGCCTGGCGCAACTCGTTGAACACCGCTTCAGCATTGGCGTAGCTGAACGCCTCGGCATAGCCCATGGCGCAGGCGATACGGGCAATGATCTGCCAGTCGGGCAAGCTCGCGCCCGGCGCCTCGACGGCCTGGTTCATCAGGGTCAGGTTGCGCTCGGAGTTGACCATCACCCCCTCGCCCTCGGCCCACAAGGCGGCGGGCAGGAGGATATCGGCGTAGCGATTGGTCTCGGTGTCGAGGAAGGCATCCTGGGTGATCACCAGTTGCGCCGCCTGCAAGCCTTCGATCACCTGCTGGCGGTTGGCGACGCTGGCCACCGGGTTGCTGCAGATGATCCAACAGGCCTTGATTTGCCCGGCCGCCAGGCTTTCGAACAGCGCCACCGTGCCGTCACCGGCTTCGCTGCGCAGGCTGCCGGCAGGGATCTGCCAGAGGTGCTCGACGAAGGCACGATCTGCCGCGACCAGCGCCGAACGCTGCCCTGGCAGGCCGGGGCCCATGTAGCCCATTTCGCGCCCGCCCATGGCATTGGGCTGGCCGGTCAGAGAAAACGGCCCGCTGCCCGGCCGGCAAATGGCGCCGGTGGCCAGGTGCAGGTTGCACAGGGCATTGGTCTGCCAGGTGCCATGGATGCTCTGGTTCAGGCCCATGGTCCAGCAACTCATCCACTCCGGAGCCTGGCCGATCCACGCTGCAGCTTGGCGGATATCGGCTTCGCGCAGCCCGGTGATGGCGGCGACCCGCGCGGGTGTGTAGTCCTCGAGAAAGGCTGGCATCGCCTCCCAGCCTTCGGTGTAGCGCTGGATGAACTCGGCGTCGCACTGGCCGTTCTGCCGCAACAGATAAAGCAGGCCATTGAGCAGCGCCAGGTCGGTGCCTGGCTTGATCTGCAGGAACAGGTCGGCCTTGGCGGCGGTGGCGCTGTGCCTGGGGTCGACGACGATCAGCCGCGCGCCGGCCTTGAGCCGGTCGAGCAGGCGCAAGAACAGGATCGGGTGACAATCGGCCATGTTCGCGCCAATCACGAAAAACACCTCGGCGCGATCAAAATCCTGGTAGCTGCCCGGCGGCCCATCGGCGCCCAGCGACAGTTTGTAGCCGCTGCTGGCACTGGCCATGCACAGGCGCGAGTTGGACTCGATATGCCGGCTGCGGACAAAGCCCTTGGCCAGTTTGTTGATCAGGTACTGGGCCTCCAACGACATCTGCCCGGAGACATAGAACCCCAGGGCGTCGGGCCCATGCTCATCAATAATCGCCCGCAGGCGCTGCGCGGCCTGTTCGATGGCGGTCTCAATGCCGCGCTGCACCGGGTCGCGCTGACGCTGGTCACGCAAGTAGGCGTGCTCCATGCGCCCGGACTCGCGCAACGGTTGATGGGCGGTCAGGCCCTTGGTGCACAGGCGGCCAAAGTTGCTGGGGTGCTGTTTGTCGCCACTGACCTTGGTCACCCGCCCGCCTTCCACGGTCATGACGATGCCACAACCGACGCCACAATACGGGCACACGCTGCGCACGCTGGTGCTGCTCATCGGCCTACCTCCTGATTGCGCAAACAAAAAGGCGCCCTGCTGCCCCGGCTTGAATGAACAAGCGGGGCAACACGGCGCCTTTGTCGTGAACGGGGCAATCTGCGTTGATTGCCGGATGCTCAAGCTATAGCAAGGGCCGCGCCAGAATCGGCAAGGCCTTGCTGTGTGGGGCTCGGGCGCTCACCGGCGGCTGCCAGGCTGCACCGCATTGGGCCCGCTTGCACCATCGGATGGCACAGCCAGCAGGCGTGGCCGTATCATTGGCGTACATTCAAAGAGACGAAATACCTTCCCCCATGAGCCAAGTGGTCCTGAAAAACGCCGAACAGCTGGCCCTGATGCGCACTGCCGGCCAGTTGCTGAGCCAGGTGTTCGCCCACCTCGACAGTTTCATCGCCCCCGGGGTCAGCACCCTGCAGATCAACGACCGGGCCGAGGCGTTCATCGTCGATGTGCTCAAGGCGCGCCCGGCGAGCAAGGGCCAGTACGGCTTTGCCTATTCGCTGAACACCTCGGTCGACCACGTGGTGTGCCACGGCGTGCCGCACGCCGATGAGGTGCTCAAGGCCGGCTCCATCGTCAACGTCGATATCACCCTGGAGCAAGGCGGCTACATTGCCGACTCGTCGAAGATGTACTGCCTGGAGCAGATCGATGCCGCCGCCCGGCGACTGGTCGACACCACCTATGCCGCGCTCTGGCAAGGCATTCGCCAAGTGCGCCCCGGCGCGACCCTGGGCGATATCGGCCACGCCATCCAGCGCCACGCCGAAGCCGCTGGCTACAACGTGGTGCGTGAGTACTGCGGCCACGGCATCGACCGGCAGATGCACGAGGCGCCCGAAGTGTTGCACTACGGCCACCCGGGCAGCGGCCTGCAGCTCAAGCCCGGCATGGTGTTCACCATCGAGCCGATGATCAACCAGGGCGGACGTGGCGTGCGCACCCTCAAGGACGGCTGGACGGTGATCACCCGCGACCGCAGCCTGTCGGCGCAATGGGAACACACCATCGCCGTCACCGCCGACGGTTTTGAAGTGCTGACCCTGCGCGAAGAAGAGCGCGCCATGCTGGCCAGCGCTTAACGCAGCGAATCCGGTTTGCCGCGCATCGCGCGGCTCTCTACAATCCGCGCCATTACGGCCGGCACCCGCACACTCCTCTACCGGCCCCGGAGCTTTTTCATGGAAGAAATCGAGCAGCACTGGCTGTACGCCCTTTCCGCGCCCATGGTCGCCCTCAATGGCGCCAGCTACACCGCGGCGACTTACTTCGAACTCGACGAGGAGGACGGGGCCGACCTGAAAAAGTGGTGGAGCATCACCAATCGCCAGGAGCTGCTGGACATGCTCAGCATGGCCGACACCGGCCACGCCCATCGGGTCAAGGACGCCTACTGGCAAGCCGCGCGCTGCCTGCCCAGCGAATGGCAGCGGGTGCTTGAGCTGTTGAGCCCACGCCAACGCATCGAGTACCAGTTCGCCCTGCGTACCCTCGCCGATTGCGGCCAGGGCGGCGTACGCGCCTGGGACATCGGGCGCATGAGCTACCTGCTGCGCGCCGGCCTGCGCAGGGGCTACGTCAGCCTCGATGAAAGCCTCTGGCTGCACGGCCGCCTGGCCCTGCGTGCACGCCACTACTACAACGACTGGGACCGCTACCTGGCCGGTTACCTGTGTGGCAGGGCGCTGTGGAACTGCTCCAGCAGCAGCGACGAGGAACTGGCCCGGAGCCTGGAACGCCAGGGCAGCGAACACAGGAACCGTTGCATCATGATGAACCTGAGCCAAAACGCCCTGGGCTTTTTCGCCAACATCCCCTGGGACCTGCCACTGAACCTGCCTGAACGCCCTGACACCCTGCCGAAGGATTGCTGGTCATGAGCTGCTGGATTCGCCTGGGCATCGAGCCAACCAACGATCCCGATGTCATCCGCGGCGCTTACCGCGCACTGTTGCCGCAGCACCACCCGGAAACCGACCCGCAAGGTTTCCAGGCCCTGCGCGAAGCCTATGAGCACGCCCTGCGCCTGGCCCGCGACGAGCAGGATGAGGACCTTGAGCACGACGATCCGGTGCCTGCGCGCAATACACTGATCGAACAGACCATGGCGGACTTCGCCAAGCTGCTCGCCGACCCGACCCGGCGCTTCGATCCGCCGGCCTGGCAGGCCTTCATCGATGGTTTCAGCAGCTTGACCCTGGGTGACCAGGAACAGATCAGTTGGCACCTTCTGTACAACCTGATGGAGGCCGGCCCGTTGTCGCACGCCTGCGTGCAGCTGATGGCCACTCACCTGGGCTGGGAAAACGAAGTGCTGCGTCTGGAGGATCCGCGTCAGGCCGACGAATTCCTCGAAAGTATCAGCGAGCCAGACCCGTTCGACACCCGCGTAATGAAACACTGGTCGGCCGAAGCGCAGGTCGAAGCCCTGTGGTTCGCCAGGAACCTGGATTACTTCTACCATAACCGGCCGCTGTTCGAATTCGAGAGCTTCGCCACCCTGTACACCTGCATGCCGTTCCCGGATGACCAGGCCTATATCCAGCGCCTGCTGGCGCAGCTGTGCCAGGCCGGCATCGGCAACACCTGCTTGTTTGCCTTGATCGCCGAGCAACAACGCCAGGCGCCGGACGATATCGACCTGCTGTATATGCTCGCTTGCCAGGCCAGCGACACCGGCCAGGTAGAGCTGGCCCGCCAGTGCTGGACCCGCCTGTGGCGCGAACACCAGTACCCGGAAGCCGCCCGCTGGTTGCTGAACCTGTGCGCCAAGCACCAACCGCAGCGCCTGCCGCTGCTGATCCAGGCCATGGATCGCCTGGATCCGGTATACGAATGGCCGCAAGACCTGAACGACCCTGGGCAGATCTGGGGCAGCCCGTCGCAGCGCCCGGAAACCGTGACGCGCTTGGTCGAAGCCGCGCGTAACGAGTACGAAGGTATCGCCGGGATTTTCGTCAAATGGTACCTGGACGGCGAAGATGAACTGCCGCTGCTGGCCTGGCTGCTCGACGATCAACCGGACCGTCAGTTGCAGCGCCTGTACCGCCACGCCTGGGCCCTGACCCGCGGTGACAGCGGCCTGCTGCGGCAGATCCTGGACGAACCGCTGGGCGATGATCCGCTGGAGATCCTGATCCTCGAAGGCTTCAAGTACCAGGCCGAGCAACAGTTGCGCTGGCTCAACCAGTCGCCGCTGGCCCTGGCCCTGACCGCCTTCATCAACAGCCCTTCGGCGCACCCGCAACTGCCCGAGGTGCTGTGCGAAGGCAGCGGCCTGTCGGTGGCCCGCGACTGGCTGCGGCGGGTACGCAGCTACCCGGCCGCAACCCTGCCCAAGCTCACCGAGCTGATCAAGCCGGGCAACCTGATGCCCGAGCCCTATGGCGTACAGCTGCTTGCGGAACTGGCCGAGGCCGGTATCGAGCTGCCGCGCCCGCCTGCCGACGACGGCCTGTGGACCTGGCACCGGCAGAACCTGTTCATGCTCGCCCTGATCGATGAACCCGAGCGTTGGCTGGCGATGGTGCCGACGCAACTGCTGGCAAGCCTACCGTATGCGCCTGGCCATCCGTTCGCCGGGTTGCAGCAGTTGCTGCTACGCCTGCAGAGCCAGCAAGGCAACGTCAATGGCCTGCTGGGCTGGCTGGACGACAACGATCCGCTGCAGCACTTTATCAGCCAGCGCCTGCTCACCGTGCAACAAGCCCTGGACAGCGCCAAGCTGCCCAGCAACCTGCAACTGTATGCCTGCCTGGAGCACGACCCGCACGCGTTTGACGATGACGTGCTGGGCATGATGGTGCTGTGCGGCATCCTCTATCACGACCCGAGCCTGAGCGCCGAACAGCATGGCAGCCTGCTGCGGCGCATCTCCACCCTGACCTGCCCGGATGCCTGGTTCGAACCGTTTCGCAGCGGCCTGATCAAGGGCGAACCGGTGCGCCCGCCACGCAAGGTGCTGGAAGAAGACGAGCTGATCAACAGCACGCTGTTCTACAGCATGCTCGACGCCCTCAAGAACCTGGCACGCTACGGCAGCGCCGGGGTACCGCGGGCCAAGGTGCTCAAGGAGCTGCAGCGCGGCAAGGATTACCCGGGCATGGACGCCGGCATCCGCGCAGCACTGACGGCATTGCTGTCGTGGTCTGAGCGCCTGCTGCTGGCCAACACCGGCAGCCAGCCGGTACCGGCCTCGCACCTATGGAAACTGGGCAGCCGCCTGGGTCGCAAGGGCTATGGCGTACAGGTGGTCGGCAGCGTCTTGCTCGGGCCGATCCTCACCCTGACGGCCAGCACCTCGCTCGGGCAGGCCTTCTTCGGCCTGCTGTTCTTCGGCCTGCTCGGCAGTGCCACCTTGCGCCGTCTGCACGATATTGGCCGGGGCATCCCGACGATGATCATCTTCGCGATGCTGCTCCCGTTCCTGCACTTCTTGCCGTTGGTGCTGCTGATACTGCCAGGCGAACCGCTGCCCAACCGCTACGGTGTACCGCCCGTCCATCAGCCACAGGACAGCCTGCACAGTGGCCTGCAAGCCGCCCTGCGGCGGCTCAACGGTCAGTAACGCAGTTCGTCCAGCGCCTCGATGAGGCGCTGGCGAGCGTTGGCGATCTCTGTCGATTGCTGGCCGGCCAGTACTGAGCTGAACTCGTTGAGCCAGTCACCGATCAGGTCGCGGTCATTGCCCAGGGTCTGCGCCCAGGCGCGCTCCAGGCGGGCCAGCAAGGTCCGGTTGGGCAATGCGTCGCGCGGGTGGATCTTCAGCCCGGCAAGGCGCGCATGGCTGGCTTGGCGCGCTTCTTCATCCAGCCCGGTAGGGCTGCGATCGATCACGTGGCTGAACTGCTCACCAGTACCCGGCAAGGTGACATCGACTTCCAGCAGGCCGTTGATGTCGTAGCTAAAACGCACGTCCAGGCGCTGGAGCTTGCCGTTTGGCGTCAGCGGGACCTTGAAGGAATCGACAAAGATGTTGTCTTCGACCCTCGGTCGCTCGCCCTGATAGACCCGGATGCTGATCATTTTCTGTTCAATGTGGGTGCTATAGAACGGCTTGATCCGTGAAGTCGGAATCACGGTATTGCGGTCGATGATCGGCGCAAAGATCTCGCTCTGGTATTCACCATCCACCGCGGCGATACCCAGGGTGTAGGGGCAGACATCAGTGAGGATCAGCTCTTCGATCGCCGAATCGCGCGCCTTGCACGCCGCCTGGGTGGCGGCGCCGAGGGCAACGATGGTGTCCGGGTCGAGGTGACGGTAAGGCAGGCGGCCGAACAGGGTCGAGACCATCTGCTGGATCACCGGCATGCGCGTGGCACCGCCGACCAGCACCAGGCTGTCGAGGTCGCTGGCGCGCAGGCGCGCATCGCGCAGGGCCTGCTCGATCGGCGCACGAATCCGCGCCAGCAAAGGCGCCCAGATCTTCTGCGCACGGGTGTCATCCAGCGACCACTGGCGGCTGACGCCGTCACCGTTCCAGCTCAATTGCTGCTCGCCCTCGCCCAGTTTGCACTTGAGCTGCTCGATGGCATCGGCAAGGCTGGCCAGGGCCTGGGGCGCAAGCATCGCAGGCTTGAGTTGCCAGTCCTGCAAGCAGGCCTGCAGCAAGGCGGCGGTAAAGTCTTCGCCGCCGAGGAAGTTGTCGCCGGTCGAGGCGTGTACCTCGATCAGCGGTAGTGCGTACTCCAGCACCGTGACGTCAAACGTGCCGCCGCCAAGATCGAAGATCAGCGTGCGCTCGAACTTCTGCTCGTGCAGGCCGTAAGCCATGGCCGCGGCCGTCGGTTCGTTGATCAGGCGCTGGACTTTCAGCCCGGCAAGCTCGGCGGCAAAGCTGGTGCGCTTGCGCTGCTCGTCGCTGAAGTAAGCCGGCACGGAAATCACCGCTTCGCTGATCGGGCAGCCGAGAAAAGCTTCGGCATCGGCCTTGAGGGAACCGAGCACCAGCGCCGACAGTTCTTCGGGGCTGAAGGTCTGGTCACCGAGATTGATCTTTTTTTCGCTGCCCATGAAGCGTTTGAAGGCGGCTGCGGTGCGTTGCGGATGAGTGGTCAGGCGCGAGCGCGCAGCCTTGCCGACCAGGATGCTGCCATCTTCGTCGAGGCTGACCACCGAAGGGGTGAGCACGTCGCCAAGGGCATTGGGAATCAGTTGTGCCCGGCCATCTTGCCAGACCGCCACCAGGCTGTTGGTGGTACCCAGGTCGATACCCAGCATTGGCGCCGGGGAAGTGCTTGCATCCTGCATGTTCGATCTCTTGCTCAGAAGTGGGGCTGGCACGGAGAAAAACAGTAGCGTCCCAGCGTACTGGTGGATTCTGGACGAATTCCAGAAACAAAAAAAGCGACCCTAGGGTCGCTTTCTTTGTGGCTTCCGGGTGTTCAGTGGGCCCTGGAAGCTAAATATGGCGCAGCGGACGGGACTCGAACCCGCGACCCCCGGCGTGACAGGCCGGTATTCTAACCGACTGAACTACCGCTGCGCGATACACTGAGAAGTGGTGGGTGATGACGGGATCGAACCGCCGACCCTCTGCTTGTAAGGCAGATGCTCTCCCGGCTGAGCTAATCACCCTTCGTCTCGGTGTGGCGCGCATTCTACGGAGCACCGCACACTCTGGCAAGCACTTTTTTAAAAAAAATTTTCAGGCGTTCCAAAGACTTAGCGGACTTGGCCTGAAGCGCCTGCTCGGAGAATAATGCCCTCCTTATGTGTTGAGGAGAGATTCACCCCATGTGGTTCAAAAACCTGCTGACCTACCGCCTGACCCAGGACATCCCGTTCGACCCCGAGGCACTGGAAACCGCTCTGGCCAGCAAGCCGGCTCGCCCATGCGCCAGCCAGGAGTTGACCACTTATGGCTTCATCGCCCCGTTCGGTAAAGGTGAAGACGCACCGCTGGTGCATGTCAGCGGTGACTTCCTGCTGATCGCCGCACGTAAAGAAGAACGTATTCTGCCGGGCAGCGTGGTGCGCGATGCGGTCAAGGAGAAGATCGACGAGATCGAAGCCGAGCAGATGCGCAAGGTCTATAAGAAGGAGCGCGACCAGATCAAGGACGAGATCATCCAGGCCTTCCTGCCGCGCGCCTTTATTCGTCGCTCGATGATCTTCGCCGCCATCGCCCCCAAGCAAGGCCTGATCCTGGTCAACTCGGCCAGCGCCAAGCGTGCCGAAGACCTGCTGTCGACCCTGCGTGAAGTCATCGGCTCGCTGCCGGTGCGCCCGGTGACCGTGAAGATCGCCCCGAGCGCGACCATGACCGACTGGGTCAAGACCCAGCAAGCGGCGCCTGACTTCTACGTGCTGGACGAGTGCGAGCTGCGCGACACCCACGAAGACGGCGGCATCGTCCGTTGCAAGCGCCAGGACCTGACCAGTGACGAGATCCAGTTGCACCTGGGCACCGGCAAGGTCGTGACGCAACTGTCGCTGGCCTGGCAGGACAAACTGTCGTTCGTGCTCGACGACAAGATGGTCATCAAGCGCCTGCGCTTTGAAGAGCTGCTGCAGGACCAGGCCGAAGAAGACGGCGGCGACGAGGCCCTGGGCCAGCTCGATGCCAGCTTCACCCTGATGATGCTGACCTTTGGCGAGTTCCTGCCGGCGCTGTTCGAAGCGTTGGGTGGGGAAGAAATCCCACAGGGGATCTGAGTAGTGTAGCGACCTTGCCGGCCTCATCGCCGGCAAGGCCGGCTCCCACAATGGATCTGTGTACGCCGAACCGGTGGGAGCTGGCTTTGCCAGCGATCGAGCGCGCAGCGGTCGTGTTCCAGACGACACTTGACGTGCTGGCTCCCACAGTATTTGTACATAATAAGAAGGACCTGCGCCATGCGTGCCCTCGCTGCCCTCAGCCGCTTCGTCGGCAATACCTTCGCCTGGTGGGTGCTGTTGTTCGCCATCCTGGCCTTCTTGCAACCGCAGTGGTTCATCGGCCTTAAAAGCGCCATCGTGCCGCTTCTCGGCCTGGTCATGTTCGGCATGGGCCTGACCCTCAAACTTGATGACTTCGCCGCCGTCGCCCGCCAGCCCTGGCGCGTGGCCCTGGGCGTGGTCGCGCATTTCATGATCATGCCCGGCGTGGCCTGGCTGTTGTGCCAGTTGTTCCAGCTGCCGGCGGAAATCGCCGTGGGCGTGATCCTGGTGGGCTGCTGCCCCAGCGGCACTTCATCCAACGTCATGGCCTGGCTGGCCAAGGGCGACCTGGCCCTGGCCGTGGCGATTGCCGCCGTCACCACCCTGCTCGCCCCGCTGCTGACCCCGGCGCTGATCTGGCTGCTGGCCTCGGCCTGGCTGCCAGTGTCTTTCCTCGACATGTTCTGGTCGATCCTGCAACTGGTGATGCTGCCGATCGTGCTTGGCGTGCTGGCTCAACGCCTATTGGGCGCGCGGGTACAACTGGCGGTGCAGGTGCTACCGCTGGTGTCGGTGGTCAGCATCGTGATGATCGTCTGCGCCGTGGTGGCCGCCAGCCAGGCGAAGATCGCCGAATCCGGCGTACTGATCATGGCGGTGGTCATGCTGCACAACGGCTTTGGCTTCATGCTTGGCTATATCACCGGCAAGCTGTTCAAGCTGCCGTTGGCACAGCGCAAGTCGCTGGCGCTGGAAGTCGGCATGCAGAATTCCGGGCTGGGCGCGGCCCTGGCCAGTGCACACTTTTCGCCATTGGCGGCGGTGCCCAGTGCACTGTTCAGCGTCTGGCACAATATTTCCGGGGCGTTGCTGTCGACCTGGTTTCGGCGCATGCAAGAGCCGGAGATAAAGCCTGCCGTACACCCGGTGGCCTGATCTTCCTGACCCGCGATGCGATGGGGCTGACAGCCCAGCTTGCAGTCGAAAACCAACTTGGGCACCATACCGCCCACTGTGAGGACGGCCTCACGACGCACCGCGTGACCATTCCGGGGACGGCCCCATCACTTGATGGAGACTCTGCATGTCCTGGATCATCCTGTTTTTCGCCGGCCTGTTCGAAGTCGGCTGGGCCGTCGGCCTGAAGTACACCGACGGCTTTTCCCGCCCCCTGCCCACCGTACTGACCGTCGCCGCGATGGTCATCAGTCTCGGCCTGCTGGGCCTGGCCATGAAAGAACTGCCGCTGGGCACTGCCTACGCAATCTGGACCGGCGTCGGCGCAGTCGGCACGGTGATCGCCGGGATCATCCTGTTCGGTGAATCCATGGCCCTGGTACGGCTGGTCAGCGTGGCGCTGATCATCTGCGGCCTGGTCGGGCTCAAGGTCAGCACCAGCTGACCCTGCCCCGCCGCTTCAGCGTGAGTCGCCGCGCAGTGCGCTGACCCGCTCGCGCAGCATTACCGGCTCTGCCGCTTCCACCGGGACGGCAGAACCGGCCACCAGGGTCACCCGCGACCACAAGCGGCGAAAGAAGCCCTTGGCCGGATCGCGGCTGAAGAAACTCCCCCACAGGCCCTGCAACGCCATCGGAATCACCGGCACCGGTGTCTGCTCGATGATCCGGCTCAGGCCGCCCTTGAACTCGTCGATTTCACCGTCGCTGGTCAGCTTGCCCTCGGGGAAGATGCACACCAGTTCACCGTCAGCCAGGTACGCGGCAATCTGCTTGAACGCCCGCTCGTAGGTCTCGATATCTTCACTGCGCCCGGCAATCGGAATCGCCCCGGCGGTACGGAAGATGAAGTTGAGCACCGGCAAGCGGTAGATCTTGTAGTACATGACAAAGCGAATCGGCCGGCGCACCGCGCCACCGATCAGCAGCGCATCGACGAACGACACGTGGTTGCAGACCAACAGTGCTGCGCCCTGATCAGGAATCTGCTGCAGGTCACGGTGCTCGACGCGGTACATGGAATGGCTGAGCAGCCAGATCATGAAACGCATGGTGAACTCGGGGACGATGCGGAAGATATAGAAATTCACCGCGATGTTGAGCAGCGACACCACCAGGAACAGCTGCGGAATGCTCAGCTCCAAGAAGCTCAGCAGCACCACGCTGAAGATCGCCGAGACCACCATGAACAGTGCATTGAGGATGTTGTTGGCGGCAATCACCCGCGAACGCTGGTCTTGCGGGGTGCGCGACTGGATCAGTGCATACAGCGGCACGATATAGAAGCCGCCGAACACACCCAGGCCGAGAATCGACCCCAACACCCACCAGGCCTGGGCAATGCCCAGTACCGCCAGCCAGTCGTACGGCGCGGCAGCTGGCAGGATCTCGCCGGAGTGCCACCACCAGAGCAGGCCGAACAGGCTCAGGCCGAAGGAGCCGAACGGCACCAGGCCGATTTCCACCTTGTGCCCGCTCATGCGCTCGCACAACAGCGAACCGACGGCGATGCCCACCGAGAACAGGGTAAGGATCAGGGTCACCACGGTCTCGTCGCCGTGCAGCCATTGCTGGGCGTAACCGGGGATTTGCGTCAGGTACACCGCGCCGATGAACCAGAACCACGAGTTGCCGACGATCGAGCGCGACACCGCGGGTGTCTGCTGAAGGCCCATGCGCAGGGTGGCCAGGGTCTGGCTGGCGATGTTCCAGTTGATGTTCAGCTCCGGCGTAGAAGCTGCGGCGCGCGGGATGCCGCGACTGGCCAGGTAGCCCAGCAGCGCCACCAGCACCACCGCCGATGACGCCCAGACGCCGTAATCGGCGCTGGACATCAGTACCCCGGCACAAATGGTACCGGCCAGGATCGCCAGGAAGGTGCCCATTTCCACCAGGCCGTTGCCGCCGACCAGCTCTTCCTCGCGCAGGGCCTGGGGCATGATCGAGTACTTCACCGGGCCGAACATGGCCGAATGGGTGCCCATGCCGAACAACGCCAGGAGCATCAGCAAGGGCATCTGGGTCATGATGCCAATGGCCCCGACCGCCATGATCGCGATCTCGGCCAGCTTGATCACGCGGATCAGCGCGTCCTTGGCGTATTTCTCACCAAACTGCCCGGCCAGCGCCGAGAACAGAAAGAACGGCAGGATGAACATCAACGCGCAGGCGTTGACCCAGATCGTACTGTCCTGGCCGTTGGCGCTGGCGATTTTGTAGAGAAACAGCAGGATGACCGACTGCTTGAACAGGTTGTCGTTGAACGCACCCAGCGACTGGGTGACGAAGAACGGCAAGAAGCGCCGTTTGCCAAGCAGGCTGAATTGTGAAGATTGACTCATCGTCCGTGTACCTGAGTGAGGCTTTGTTATTGGATACGCGCAGGCCGCACAAAGCCACAAACACCCAGGTAAATGCAATCTACTTGTTCAGGCCGGCAATGCACGGCGACACGAACAGCTCGCCATGCCAGGCACCGCGCAGGGTCAGGGCGGTGACCAGCAGCCACAGCGCGGCCAGGGCCACCACCAGCAGCATGCCCAACTCATGGAAGAAGCCCAGGCCCAGCCAGGCCGCCAGTTTCAGCGTGGCCAGGGTGTACACCCCGAGCGGGAAGGTAAAGCCCCACCAGCCGAGGTTGAACGGCATGCCGTGGCGGATGTAGCGCAGGGTGATCAGCACTGCGGTGAGCAACCACCACAGGCCCGCGCCCCACAGCACGATACCGGCAATCAGGCCCAGGCCACGGGCGATTTCACCGAGGCTGCCCAAGCCGTTGGCGGCGAAGATCGCCGGGGCATCGGCGCCGAGCAGAAGCATGCCCAGGGCACCGGTACCGATCGGCCCCAGGGCCAGCCAGCTCGACGCGGCCATGTTGGCCTGCGGCAGTTTGTGCAGGGCCATGCGCAGCATGAGGATGGTGAGGATGCTGAACGCCACCGGCAACGACACCGCCCACAGCACATAACTGGTGATCAGCACTTGAAACTGCGTGTGCGCATCCACCAGGTGCGGCGCCAACAGACCGCCACTGGCGGCGGCGACTTCGGCCGCCACCACCGGCAGCAACCACACCGCGGTCATCTGGTCGATGCTGTGTTCCTGGCGGGTGAACATCAGGTAGGGAATGGCCACGCCACACAGCAGCGCCAGGCCGACGTCGAACCACCACAGCACCTCGACCCAGGGCAGGATGCCTTCGCCCCAGCGATTGATGCCGAACACCAGGCAACCGTTGAGAATGGTCGCCAGGCCCATGGGGATGGTGCCGAAGAACATCGATACGGTGGAATGGGCGAAGATCCGCCGCGCTTCGTCAAAGAACAGTACCCAGCGCGCGGTGTACAGCAAGGTAAACAGCACGAACAGGCCGATGGTCAGCAACCACAGGGATTCGGCCAGGCCGCGCAGGCCTGGTACATCAACCTGCACCAGGGCCAGGGCGAGCACGCCGGTGCCCATGGTCGCGGCGAACCAGTTGGGGGTGAACTGACGGATCACTTCGCGCGGGTGCGCCAGCTGGCTCAGCGGGCGTAACGGCGAGGTGCGGGTTTGGCTGCAAGGCATGATGGATTCTCCTGTCCTCCGGTGAGGTTGAGGCCATCTTATGCCTGAAAAATATATCTATATAACGGGTATTTCCTCTATCTGTTATCGGTTTTACAGATATACAAATTACCTCGCCCAACGCGTATGCTCAGCACCGATAACAACAAGGACGTGGTTAACAATGCTCACCGCTATCAAAGGCTACTCGGCACAGGTTCGCCTGCTGCTGGCGACCACCTTCATCCTGACCCTGGCCCGGGCGATCACCCTGCCCTACCTGGTGGTCTACCTTGCACAGAACTTCGCCCTGGACATCAGCGGCATCGGCCTGATGATCGGCGGCGCACTGATCGTCGCCTCATTGCTGAGCCTGTACGGCGGCTACCTGATCGATACCCTGCGCAGCTACACAGTGATCATCGCCGCGACCCTGACCTTTACCCTGGCCTTCATTGGCGCGGTGGTCAGCCGCGAACTCAGCCTGTTCTTCATCTGCCTGGTGCTGATCAACCTGGCCCTGGCGGTGGTGGACATTGCCGCCAAGGCCGGCTTCTGCGCGCTGTTGCCGCTGGAAGAGCGCAGCGAGGTGTTCTCGATCAAGTACACCCTGAGCAACGTCGCCTACGCGGTCGGGCCCTTCGTCGGCGTGGCGCTGGTGCTGCTCGATGATCACCTGCCGTTTTTGCTCTCGGCGCTGCTCGGCCTGGCCATGTGCCTGAGCTACCGGCGCTGGGGCGAGCGCGCGGCGCGAGCGCGGGTCGAAGGCAGCGAACAGGCCGGGTTTCTCAGTGTTGGCGTGCAGCTGGTGAAAGACCGCCGGCTGATCTGCTTCACCCTCGGCGGTGCCCTCAGCGCGGTGGTGTTCGGCCAGTTCACCGCCTACCTGTCGCAGTACCTGGTGGTAACCAGCAGCGCCAGCGAGGCGGCGCGCTACATCAGCTACCTGGTGGCGACCAACGCGGTGACGGTGATTGCCTTGCAGTATGTGATTGGCCGGCGCATCAGCAGCCGCCAGCTGATGCCCTGGCTGATCGCCGGCATGGCGCTGTTCCTGGTCGGCCTGCTGGGTTTCTCGCTGGCCCAGTCGCTGCTGGTCTGGTGCCTGGCGATGCTGGTGTTCACCCTCGGCGAGATCATCGTCATCCCCGCCGAGTACATGTTCATCGACAGCATTGCCCCGGAGCATCTGCGTGGCGTGTACTACGGCGCGCAGAACCTGTCCAACCTCGGCGCGGCGCTGGGCCCGGTAATCTGCGGCTTTGCCCTGGCGCACCTGGTGCCGGTGGCGACCTTTTACCTGTTGATTTTTTCGGTGTTGCTGGCGGCGCTGTTCTATTACCTGGGGGCCCGCCCTGCCACACCTCAAGCCGAACAGGTGGCGGCCGAACGCTGACCGAACAGGCCGAACGCGGCCAGCAGACACAGGGCCAACAAGCCCAGGGCATACACCTGGCTAGTCGCGATCAGGCCAAAGTGGCGAACCATGAAGCCGGCCAGCAAGGCCGGCAGGCAAAACGCCAGGTAACTGAGCACATAGAAGGTCGACATCAACCCGGCCCGCTCGTGAGCTTCGGCCAGTGGCAGGGTGCTGCGCAAGGCACCGAGAAAGCCGGCGCCGAAGCCGCTGCCGGCCACCAGCGTGGCGATGAAGAACACACCCAGCGCAGCACTGTGCAGCGCCAGCAAAATCAGCGCCACACCACTGGCCAGCAGCACCGTGCCCAGACGCAGAACGCGTAGTGCCGGTTGCTGGCGCAGACTGAAGATTGCCGCCGCGCCGCTCAACGTCAGCGCGGCGACCAGCGCCCCGCCGGTAAGGTTGGAGGTGGACCCCGTGGTTTCGCGCACCAGCGACGGTGCCAGCGACAGAAAGAATCCACCCAACGCCCACACCGCGATATCCACTGGCAGCATCCGCCACAGGGCGCGACGGGCTTGCACCGGCACGCTCAAGGCCGGCTGCAGGGACGCCCAGGCTCCGCGCTGGCGGCTGACGCTTTCCGGCAGGCGCAGGAGCAACAGGGTCAGCACGGCAAACAAGCCCAGCAGCAGCCAGTAGGCCAGGCGCAATGGCCATGCAGCGTATTCGACCAACAGGCTGGTCCCCAGCGCACCGCAGGCCATACCCAGTAACGGCGCCAGGCTGTTGACCAGCGGCCCCTGGTGGCGATCGGTATCGAGCAAGGCCGCCCCCAGCACGCTGGTGGCCATGCCGGTGGCAAAGCCCTGCAGCACCCGCGCAGCGAGCAACCAGGCGACGCTGTCGGCGACGATGAACAGGCCCATGGCGCCGATTTCCAGGAGCAAGGCCGCAAGGATCAAGGGCCGGCGGCCAAGGTAATCCGACAACGAGCCGACCGTCAGCAGCGCCGCCAGCAGGCTCAGGGCATAGACGGCAAAAATCAGCGTCAACGTCGCCGCCGAGAACTGCCAGGCCTGTTGGTACAGGTGGTACAACGGCGTCGGCGCACTGGAGGCGGCGAGAAAGCCCAGCAAAGCAACAGCCAGGTACACCAGGCGAAAACCCCGGGCGCCCGGGGTTATGGACTCAAAAGCCATCAGCACTCTCCATAAAAGCTAACGGTTAGCTTTAGCGTAGTGTGCGCGCCCTCCAGCCTTAACGCAAACCCTTTGTGCTAAGGTTTGGCCCATGGCGATCAAAGAAGGTATCCGCACGGGCGGCCGCAGTGCCCGTGTGCAGCAATCAGTCCATGCGGCCGTACGCGCGTTGCTCCAGGAGCAGGACCGGGCGAGCCTGACCGTTCCGTTGATTGCCGCCCGTGCCGGCGTGACCCCGTCGACCATCTACCGGCGCTGGAGCGAACTGGCGGCACTGTTGGCCGATGTCGCCCTGGAGCGGCTGCGCCCGGATGGCGAGCCGGCCGATACCGGCAGCCTGCGCGGCGACCTGTTGGCCTGGGCTGAACAGTACCTGGACGAAATGAGCTCGGAGGTCGGCCGCAACATGATGCGCGATGTGATCAGCAGCGCCTGCCCGGGCTACTGCACGCGCATCCTGCGTGGCCAGTTGCAGGTCATCCTCGACCGCGCCGAGGCGCGCGCCGAGGCCCTGCCCGACCTCGACCGCCTGCTCGACCTGCTGGTCGCGCCGACAGTGTTTCGCATTCTGTTTGCCGAAGCACCGCCAAGCGCTCAACAGCTGCCTGCATTGGTCGACCTGGCCCTGGCTTGAGCCCTTGCGTACAACCCCCTGCGACGCTCTGCCACTGCGACCATCGTCGGCGCTGACGAAGCCTCTGCGGCGTGCCAGACTGATTGATCGAGGTTCGCTGTCGGGCTGAATCACCCTTTTGCTTCGGAGTTGTCATGTCGCTGTCCAGTGGGCTGATCGCCGTGGTCGCCCTGGCCTATATGGCCATCATGTTCGCCATCGCCTTCTACGGCGACCGCCGCAGCACGCCGCTGCCGCCGCGCCTGCGTGCCTGGGTGTACAGCCTGTCACTGGCGGTGTACTGCACCAGCTGGACCTTCTTCGGCGCCGTCGGCCAGGCCGCCGAACAACTCTGGGCGTTCCTGCCGATCTATCTGGGCCCTGTATTGCTGCTGCTGTTCGCCCCCTGGGTGCTGCAGAAGATGGTGCTGATCAGCAAACAGGAAAACATCACCTCGATCGCCGACTTCATCGCCGCGCGCTACGGCAAATCCCAGAGTTTGGCGGTGGTGGTGGCGCTGATCTGCCTGATCGGCGTGCTGCCCTACATCGCCCTGCAGCTCAAGGGCATCGTGCTCGGCGTCAACCTGTTGATCGGAGCTGGCGCCGATGCCACCGGCAGCCGCGTGCAAGACACCGCGCTGGTGGTATCGCTGGTGCTGGCGCTGTTCTCCATCGTCTTCGGTACGCGCAGCCTGGACGTTACCGAACACCACCGCGGCATGGTCCTGGCGATTGCCTTTGAATCCCTGGTCAAGCTGCTGGCCTTCCTCGCCGTCGGCGCCTTTGTCACCTTCGGCCTGTTCGACGGCTTCGACGACCTATTCAGCAAGGCGCAACTGGCGCCGCGCCTGGAAGGCTTCTGGAACGAGACCATCAACTGGCCGTCGATGATCGTGCAGACCGGCGTGGCGATGATGGCGATCATCTGCCTGCCGCGCCAGTTCCACGTCACCGTGGTAGAGAACATCGAGCCCCAGGACTTGCGCCTGGCACGCTGGGTGTTCCCGATGTACCTGATCCTCGCCGCACTGTTCGTGGTACCGATCGCCCTGGCCGGGCAGATGCTGCTGCCAGGTTCGGTGCTACCGGACTCCTTCGTCATCAGCCTGCCGCTGGCCGAAGCCCATCCGGCGCTGGCGCTGCTGGCCTTTATCGGCGGCGCTTCGGCGGCCACCGGCATGGTTATCGTCGAAGCCGTGGCGCTGTCGACCATGGTCTCCAACGACATGCTGCTGCCCTGGCTGCTGCGCCGCAACAACGCCGAGCGGCCGTTCGAAGCCTTCCGCCACTGGATGCTTTCGGTGCGCCGGGTGACCATCGTCGTCATCCTCCTGCTGGCCTATGTCAGCTACCGCCTGCTCGGCTCCACCGCGAGCCTTGCGACCATCGGCCAGGTGGCCTTTGCCGCCGTGACCCAACTGACCCCGGCCATGCTCGGCGCCCTGTACTGGAAGCAGGCCAACCGCCGCGGCGTGTTCGCAGGCCTGGCCGCCGGGGTATTCCTGTGGTTCTACACCCTGGTGCTGCCGATTGCCGCCCACAGCCTGGGCTGGTCGCTGACGCTGTTCCCGGGCCTGGCCTGGCTGCACGGCAACCCGCTGAACCTGCCGATCACCCCGCTGACCCAGGGCGTGGTGCTGTCGCTGGCGGGTAACTTCACCCTGTTCGCCTGGGTGTCGATCCTCTCGCGAACCCGGGTGTCCGAGCACTGGCAAGCCGGGCGCTTCATCGGCCAGCAGACCAGCGCCCGCCCCAGCAGCCGTTCGCTGCTGGCAGTGCAAATCGACGACCTGCTGCACCTGGCCGCACGCTTTGTCGGCGAAGAACGCGCCCGGCAAAGCTTCATCCGCTTTGCCTACCGCCAGGGCAAGGGCTTCAACCCCAACCAGAACGCCGACGGCGACTGGATCGAACACACCGAGCGCCTGCTCGCCGGCGTACTGGGCACCTCCTCGACCCGCGCGGTGGTCAAGGCGGCCATCGAAGGCCGCGACATGCAGCTTGAGGATGTGGTGCGCATCGCCGACGAAGCCTCGGAGGTGCTGCAGTTCAACCGCGCCTTGCTGCAAGGGGCGATCGAGAACATCAGCCAGGGCATCAGCGTGGTCGACCAGTCGCTGCGCCTGGTGGCCTGGAACCGCCGCTACCTGGAATTGTTCAACTACCCCGACGGGCTGATCAGCGTCGGCCGGCCGATTGCCGACATCATCCGCTACAACGCCGAGCGCGGCCTGTGCGGCCCGGGCGAGGCCCAGGTGCACGTGGCAAGGCGCCTGCACTGGATGCGCCAGGGCCGCGCGCACACCTCAGAACGCCTGTTCCCCAATGGCCGGGTGATCGAGCTGATCGGCAACCCGATGCCCGGCGGTGGCTTTGTCATGAGCTTTACCGACATCACCCCGTTCCGTGAGGCCGAACAGGCCCTCAAGGGTGCCAACGAAAGCCTCGAACAACGGGTGGCCGAACGCACCCATGAACTGTCGCAACTGAACCAGGCGCTGACCGAAGCCAAGAGCCACGCCGAAGCCGCCAACCAGTCCAAGACTCGCTTCCTGGCTGCGGTCAGCCACGACCTGATGCAGCCGCTGAACGCCGCGCGGTTGTTCTCGGCGGCGCTGTCGCATCAGGGCGATGGCTTGTCGGCCGACGCCCAGCAACTGGTCCAGCACATGGACAGCTCGCTGCGCTCGGCCGAAGAGCTGATCAGCGACCTGCTGGACATCTCGCGCCTGGAAAACGGCAAGATCACCCCCGACGCCAAGCCCTTCGCCCTCAACGAGCTGTTCGACACCCTCGGTGCCGAATTCAAGGTCCTGGCCCAGCAGCAAGGCCTGGATTTTCGCCTGCGCGGCAGCCGCCTGCGGGTGCAGAGCGACATGAAACTGCTACGGCGAATTTTGCAGAACTTCCTCACCAACGCCTTCCGCTACGGCAAGAGCCCGATCCTGCTGGGTGTGCGCCGCCAGCAAGGACGGTTGTGGCTGGAGGTCTGGGACCGTGGCAGCGGCATCGCCGATGACAAGCTGCAGGTGATTTTCGAGGAGTTCAAACGCCTGGACAGCCACCAGACCCGCGCGGAAAAAGGCCTGGGCCTGGGCCTGGCAATCGCCGACGGCTTGTGCAAAGTGCTCGGGCATCCGCTTGAGGTGCGCTCCTGGCCGGGCAAGGGCAGCGTGTTCCGCGTCAGCGTGCCACTGGCCACGGCACCGGCAGTCGCGGTGGCCAGCCCCGCCGAACAGGCCGGGCAGCCACTGGCGGGCCTGCAGGTGCTGTGCGTCGACAACGAAGACAGCATTCTCATCGGCATGAACAGCCTGCTCAGCCGCTGGGGTTGCCAGGTGTCCACCGCGCGCAACCGCGCAGAATGCGATGCCCTGCTTGCAAACGGCCTGCGCCCGCACCTGGCGCTGGTCGACTACCACCTGGACGACGGCGAGATCGGCACCGAATTGATGGCCTGGCTACGCACCCGCCTCGGCGAGCCGGTACCTGGCGTGGTGATCAGCGCCGACGGGCGCAGCGAGATGGTCGCCCAGGTGCATGCCGCCGGCCTCGACTACCTGGCCAAGCCGGTCAAGCCGGCGGCCCTGCGCGCCCTGCTCAATCGGCATCTGAGCCTGGCCCAGTAAGGGCGCTGGCGGCCAGCGGGTCGGCTTCGCCCATGGCCCGTTCGAGCAGGTCGGCAGGCAGGCTCTTGCTGGCCCGGGCGCCGAGCAGCTTGAGCTGTTCGCTGCGGCTGATCAGGTTGCCACGGCCTTCGCAGAGCTTGTTGCGCGCCGCGCTGTAGGCTTTGTCGACCTGCTGCAGGCGGTTGCCCAGTTCGTCCAGGTCCTGGATGAACAGCACGAACTTGTCATACAGCCAGCCGGCGCGCTCGGCGATCTCCCGGGCGTTCTGGCTCTGGCGTTCCTGCTTCCACAGGCTGTCGATGACCCGCAAGGTGGCCAGCAACGTGGTCGGGCTGACAATCACGATCTGGCGGTCGAAGGCTTCCTGGAACAGATTCGGTTCAGCCTGCAAGGCCGCCGAAAACGCGGCTTCGATGGGCACGAAGAGCAAAACGAAATCCAGGCTGTGCAGCCCTTCGAGGCGATTGTAGTCCTTGCCGGACAAGCCTTTGACGTGATTGCGCAGCGACAGCACATGCTGCTTGAGCGCGGCCTGAGCGATCTCGCTGTCCTCGGCGGCAACATATTGCTGGTAAGCGGTGAGGCTGACCTTGGAGTCGACGACCACTTGCTTGTCGCCCGGCAGCATGATCAGCACGTCGGGCTGGAAGCGCTCACCGTCGGCGCTCTTGAGGCTGACCTGGGTCTGGTACTCGCGGCCTTTCTCAAGCCCGGCGTGCTCCAGGACCCGCTCCAGAATCAGCTCGCCCCAGTTACCCTGGGTCTTCTGGCCCTTGAGCGCCTGGGTCAGGTTGGTGGCTTCATCGCTCAGGCGCAGGTTGAGCTGCTGCAGGCGCTCCAGCTCCTTGGCCAGCGAGAAGCGCTCGCGGGCTTCCTGCTGGTAGCTGTCTTCCACGCGCTTTTCAAAGGCCTGGATGCGTTCCTTGAGCGGGTCGAGCAACTGCCCCAGGTGTTGCTGGCTGGTCTGGGCGAAGCGCTGCTCGCGCTCATCGAAGATCTTCGTGGCCATTTCGGCGAATTGCGCACGCAGCTCGTCACGCGAGCCCTGCAGGTCGTCGAGGCGTTGCTGATGGCTTTCCTGTTGTTCACGCAGCTCGGCGCTCAGGGCTGCGCTGTGGGCATCCAGGCGACGCAACTCGGCTTCGCGGGCAGTGCGTTCGAGCTGCCAGGCGTGGGCGGCGTCGCGGGCGTTGTCGCGATCGATCTGCAACAGCTCAAGTTCACGGGCCTGGGCGGCCAGAGTGGCCTGCTTGGCGGCGTTGGCCTGGCCCAGGTCGCTGATTTCGTCGCGACTGGCATCCAGTTGGGCGAGCAGGCCTTCCTGGGCCAGTTGCACGCTGCTCAGGCGCTCCTCGAGCAAGGCCGCTTGCGCCTGGCGCGCACTCAGGCGCCGCTGCACCTGTAGCATCAGCGTCAGGCACGGCACGGCCGCTACCACGATACCCAGCAGAATGCTGGTCAGATCCACTGCCATAGCCACCCCGATCTCCCTCGGCCTACGATCAACGGCTCAGCTTATCAGCCTTGGGCCTGCGCGCCGCACTCAGGCGTCAGGCAATTGCCTGAGCAGGCGCACGGCTTCCTGCGAGCCCTGGGCCGCCGCCTGTTCCAGCCAGTAACGGCCCTGGGCCGGCTCATTCAATTGCCCCTGGGCACACAGGCGGCCGTACTCGAGCTGAGCCCGACGGTCACCGGCCCGCGCCGCCTGGCGCAGCAGTTCATGGCCGATACGCCGGTCGCGGGCATTGCCGCAGTCACGGCAGAGCATCTGCCCCAGGCGGCTCTGGGCGACCACCACCCCCTGGCGCGCCGGCTGCTTGAGCAGGCGCCCGGCGAAGTGCTTGACGTTGGGGTTGTCACCCAGGCGCGGGCTGTCGAGCAACCACAAGGCAACCTTCAAGGAGAAGCGCTTGGGCTCGGGCAGGGGCGGTTGGGCAGCAGGGGCAACGAGGGTTTTGGAGCGAAACTTCATAAAAAACAGCGAAGGCAACTCGAGAGGCGCGCCACTCTACTCCATTTTTCTGACAATGGCCCGGTGCTTTTTTGCACTTTTTTTCAAAATATTTCAGCGTTTTTTCTTGACGTCAGGGCGGGCATTTTGTCCCTGACAGAAGACTGCCGAAGGATTGTCGGACACCGGCTAAAAAGCTGGCACGCCCGTCCTAGAGCAAGCGCTCGGGACAATCCACAGAAGCTGTGGATAACTCGGTGGACAACCCCCTAAACCACCCCGCAAACCCCTATAAAATGGGGCTTTCAGTCAAACTGTCGATTTTTTCACCAGCTAAAATAAGTGTTTTTTTTCATTGACTTAAGGCAACAGCCAAGTCATTGGCGGCCACTTGCCGCGTTGTTGCGGGACTGTAACAGCGGCTGCCCCATGTGTGCACAACCGCCCCGAAGCGAGGCATTTCCCTGCACGAAATTGGCACGTTCCCTGCCTTACAGCGCTGGAAAGGTGGTGAAATAGCACTTCACAGCGAGCCAGGAACGCGACATACTGATCGGCTAGCCAGACGAAAACTCACAAAGCTTGCCAAGAACGGCAGACTCCTGTAGTCTTGCCGCCGTTAGTACCAAGCTGAAAGTCAATTCTGGCCAAAGCAGTCCTTACAGTGCCCTGCCCCTCACTTCGGACAGGCCTGTTGAAACCAGGACCGGCCCACTCGATGGCTCCCCAGGTAAATCACTTCTTACTCTGACCGAGCCAACCTGCAGATTGATCAGGATCTTCACCCAGCGGCATTGAACCCGACCCTGGTGTGTTGCCTGTCCTCTGACGTACCTACCAGTCAGCCCCAGCGCCACATGATAAATGCGCCCAAAACTGGCTGCCCTGTTCCAGTCAGGTTCTTCGCACCGGCTTAAATGCCTGCGTTACTGGAACGTTTTATATGTGCACGGATCAAAACCGTGTCTATTGCAGGAACATCTAATAACTATGAATCACTCTATCCATACTCAGGCTGCCATTCGCACCCTTTCCCAGGCATTTGCCCCTCTGAACTGCTTGATCCTGGCGTCGCGCAAAGGCGGCTTCAGCTTCACCCTGGTCAACGAGCACGGCATTGCCCGTCACAGCGAGCGCCTGTACCCGGAGCAATACTCCGAAGCCGAGCCGCTGCAGGCCGTCATCGAGCGCACCCGTCAGGCCCTGGTGGCCTGATCCGCACGATGCTGCAAACGCTCAAGCCCCGCCCTCTGGCGGGGCTTTTTTATGCCCGTTGGAGCGGGCTTGCCCCGCGATCAGGCGCGCAGATGGCCGGCCTCATCGCGGGGCAAGCCCGCTCCTACAAAGGAACTATGTAATCGCCACACGGCATATGATTTATAACTAAAAGCCGTAAATGTTTTAAAAACAGGCCTTTACAGCACGAACATGACACTAAACTTCAACTCAAGCGGCAAAGGCCGCTTCCGGCGGGCCAGACCGACTCACCAGCTGCCAAGCTCCAGCGTCCGCCGGTCAATTTCAAGTTCGAGGGCATCATGGGTATCGCCGCGAGCGAGTTGAGCCAATTTGTCATTCGTCCGACCCTGGTTTATCTGGGCCGTCACTGCGCCAGCGCCGAAGCCCTGCTGCTCGGTGTCGCCGCCAGCCAGTCGGCCCTCGGCTCGGCCCTGCACGACCGCCGCGGCCACGGCCTGTACCGCATCGGCGAACTGCGCCACCAAAGCCTCTGGGACCAGTTCCTGGCCCGCGACCCGGACCTTGCCAGCCTGGTCCGCGGCCTGGCCAGCCAGCACGCCTTTCTCAGCGGCCCACACCTGGAACTGACCGTCAACCTGCGCTACGCCACCGCCATCGCCTGGATGCTGATCGAAGAACAGGCCCCTGAACTACCCGCCGCCGACGATTTACTGGGCCTGGCACGCATCTGGCGGCAAACCTTCCAACCCCAGGGTCGCCTGCGCGATTTCACCAGCGCCTGGCAAACCTGCATCGCCCCTGTGACTCTTCAGGCCTGCTGAGAGTCACCACTTCCCATAATCGGAAAATTCCCGCCATCTTGGTAGGATTGTCCTACAAAACGGCTCTATCTCCTGCGATATAGCCTATAGCGCTGCGGGCGAAATGTTGGTAGTTTTCGCCCCGGAGATCCCAAGGAGTTCTAATAATGAAAAAAGTCATGCTCAAAACCTCTCTCAGCCTCGCCGTCACTCTCGCCTCGACTCAACTGTTCGCCAGCGGCTTCGCCCTCAACGAACAGAGCATCAGCGGCATGGGCACAGGTTTCGCGGGTCGTTCTTCTTCTGCCGATGATGCCAGCACCGTATTCGGCAACCCTGCCGGCATGTCGCGCCTGAAACGCGAGCAAGTCACCGTCGGTGGCGCCGCTATCATCGCCAAGTCCGATATCAGCGGCAGCGGCACCTTCGGTGGCAGCAACGACGGCGACATGGTTCCGGTCGTCGGTGTGCCGATGGGCTATTACGTCAAACCTATCGATGACCATTGGGCCTTCGGTATCGGCATGTACGTGCCGTTCGGCCTGGTAACCGACTATGAAAGCGGCTTTGCCGGCCGCTACTTCGGCAGCAACAGCGAAGTCCAGGTCATCACCCTGCAGCCGACCATCAGCTACGCCTTCAACGACAAGGTCTCGATCGGTTTCGGTCCGACTATCAACCGTATCGACGGCACCCTGGAATCCGCCTCGCTGAACCGCGCCTCCCTGGGCAGAAATGACGGCAAGGTCAAGATCTCCGGTGATGACACCGCCATCGGCTACAACATCGGCGTGCTGGTACAGGCAACCGACAGCACCCGCGTAGGCCTGACCTACCACTCGATGGTCGACTACAAGCTCGAGGGTGACACCAAAATCAGCGGCTCCGGCTTTGGCCCACTGAGCGGCAGCAAGTTTGATGCCTCGTTGAAGATCAAAACGCCGGAATCGGTCGACTTCTCCGTCACTCACGAGCTGGATGCCAACTGGACACTTTATGTCGGTAGCACCTGGACGCGCTGGAGCCGCCTGGAAACCATCACCGTCAACAACGAAGGTGTTCCTGCCCCCCTGGCACCTGCCCTGGGGCAGATCAGCGAAGAACAGAACTGGCACGATACCTGGGCTCACGCCATCGGCGCAGCTTACAAGCTGAACAAGGAATGGACCCTGCGCGCCGGCTTCAGCGTCGACCAGTCGCCGACCAACAATACCAACCGCTCGCCACGCATCCCTACAGGCGACCGCAAGGTGTTCAGCCTCGGTGCAGGTTGGAGCCCGAACGACGACATGACTGTCGACATCGCCTACTCCTACCTGATGGAAGAAGACGTCAAGGTTCGCCAGAACACTTCGCCTACCGACCCGGCGCACTTCAAAGGCTCCTACAACGCCAAGTACGAAAACAGCGCTCACGGCCTGGGAGCATCGCTCACCTACCGCTTCTGATTCATTCCACGCCGCAGAAAAACCGCCAATCCTGGCGGTTTTTTCATGCCTGCTCGCAAGGCCAGAGGTGGGCCAGGCGGCCCTGTAAGTAGTCCATGAACAGCCGAACCTTGGCCGTCATGGCAAAGCGGTCGGCCACGCACAGGTAGACGTCCATCGGCTCGGTCTGGGCATAGGCCCTGGCCGCTTGCGAATACTCGAACAACGCCACCAGTTGGCCGCGCTCGAGCAAGGGCCGGGCGACAAACTCGGCCAGGCGGGCAATACCGCCATCCTGCACGGCCATCTGGGTCAGCACGTCGATGTCATCACTGATCAGCACCTTGTCGAACTCGGCATCGAAGCGCAGCCCTTCGCGGACAAAACCCCAGCGCAGAAAACGACCGTCCACCGGGTAGCGGAACACCAGGCAGCGGTGCGCCTTGAGTTGCTCTGGCGATTGCGGCCATCCGGCTGCCGCCAGGTAACCCGGCGACGCACAGCAAATGAACGGCACCCGGGCGATGTGTCGGGCCAGCAGGCCATCTTCAAGTTGCGGCTGGATACGCAGACTGACATCGACACCTTCCTGGGCGTGGTTGATGCGCCGATCATTCGTAACCAACTCAATTGAAAGCTGCGGATAGCGCGCGCTGAACGCCGGAATCAACGGTGCCAGTACGTGGCGGCCGAACGCCGAGGACGAAGCGATGCACAAGCGCCCCTTGGGCTCGCAATCCGGGGTGGTGACCGCCTGCTGCGCCTGCTCGAGGTCGCGTTCAATGTGTTTGACCTTGTCGTAGTACAGGCTGCCACTGGGGGTCAGGGCCATGCTACGGGTAGTACGCGCGAGCAGGCGCACCTGCAGGTGGGCTTCCAGGCGGGCGATATTCTGGCTCACGGCGGCGGCACTCAGGCCCAGGCTACGGGCGCCACCGGCAATGCTGCCGGCTTCGACAACCTTGATGAAACTCTTGATCGAACCAAGCAGGTTCATGACAGGCTTCCGGGCATTCGTAAGATCTTATTTATAAAGACCTAAGCCCAAGGCGTCTACCCCAGCCACAGGCAGCCTTGTTAGGCTGCGCCCTCATCCACTGCCAACGGAGTCCGCATGACGGCCCAGACCAGCGTCCGCAGCCGACGCAAGCTCGGCGTTCGCGCCACCCCTTACGTGTTCGCCTTCTACATGTCGGCGATCATGGCCCTGCTGATGTGCTTTGTGATTACCGCCGCCAACGCCGGCATCGACGAGCAGTACCTGGGTAACGTGCTCAAGGCCTACCAACTGGCCATGCCGGTGGCCTTTGCCTGCGTGCTGGTGGTACGCCCGATCGTGCTCAAGCTGGTGGCCTGGACCGTGCACGCCAGCCACTGAGGCAGCTCAGGGCTGGGAAGCGATGGCCTTCTCGATCGCCGCCTTGAACGCCGGATCATCCGGCTTGGTTCGGCTGGAGAAGTTAGCCACCACCTTGCCCTGGCGGTCGATCACGTATTTGTAGAAATTCCACTTCGGCGCGCTGCTCTGCGCAGCCAGCTCCTTGAACAGTGGCGTGGCATCACTGCCGCGCACCGGCTGGGCCTGGGTCATGGTGAACGTCACGCCGTAGTTGGCGTAACAGACCTTGGCGGTCTTCTCGGCGTCAGCGTCTTCCTGCTTGAAGTCGTTGGACGGCACCCCGAGCATTTCCAGGCCCTGCCCGTGGTACTGCTGATAGACGCTCTCCAGCCCTTTGAACTGCGGGGCGAAGCCGCAATAGCTGGCAGTATTGACCACCACCAGCGGTTTGCCGGCAAAACGCTCACAGAGGTTGATCTGCTCCTTGCCGCGCAGCTCCGGCAGCGTACTGTCGAGCAGCGCCGGGCACTCGCCGGCCAGGGCATTGGCAGCGGCGGCCAGGGTCAACAGTGGAACCAACATCCAGCGTGTGCGCATCTTTTTTCTCCTTGAAACGGGCCTGGAGAAATCAGAGTACTCCTAGCACACGCCCATGCCCAACTGCATCAACGCCAGGCCGCCTTCATGCCAGCCCCACCAGGCCAGCGCCAGCACCAGCAGGGCGGCGAGGCCGAGCACGGTGCGAATGGCCATAGGGCTCATGCCGCTTGCGCCTGCAAGCGCGCGACCGGGCGTTCGCGTACCGGCCAGTTGAGCGCTGCGGCGAGCAGGCTGAGAAGGATGGAAATCTGCCAGACCAGGTCATAGTTACCGGTCTGGTCATACACCACCCCACCCAGCCAACCACCGAGAAACGCGCCCAACTGGTGAAAGAGGAAAACGATCCCACCCAGCATCGACAGGTTACGCACACCGAACAGGGTGGCCACGGTGCCATTGGTCAAGGGCACGGTCGACAGCCACAGCAGGCCCATGGCGATACCGAACAGATAGGCACTGAACGGAGTGATCGGAGCCCACAGGAACAGCACGATGACCACCGCGCGCAACAGGTACAGGGCGGTCAGCAGGCGCGGCTTGGACATCCTCCCGCCCAGCCAGCCGGCGGTGTAGGTGCCGACGATATTGAACAGCCCAACCAGCGCCAGCACGGTGGTGCCAATGGTGGCCGGCAGGTGCTGGTCGACCAGGTAGGCCGGCAGGTGCACACCAATGAACACCACCTGGAAACCGCAGACGAAAAAGCCCAGGGCCAGCAGCCAGAAGCCGGAATGCGAGCAGGCTTCGCGCAGGGCCTGGCCGAGGGTCTGCTCATCGCCATCGCTGGGCAACGGCCGATCGCGCAACAACCCTACCAACGGCACGATAAAGGCCACCAGCAAACCCAGCACCAGCAAGGCCGCCGACCAGCCCAGCCAGCCGATCAGGCCCAGTGTGCCGGGCAACATGGCGAACTGGCCAAAGGAGCCGGCGGCACTGGCGATGCCCATGGCCATGCTGCGCTTCTGCGCCGGTACGGCACGGCCGACCACGCCGAGGATCACCGAGAACGAAGTACCCGACAGGCCGATACCGATCAACAGGCCGGCACTGAGCGACAGGGTCAGGGCCGAGTCGGACATCCCCATCAGCACCAGGCCGACGGCATAGAGAATACCGCCGACCATCACTACCTTGGCCGCCCCCAGGCGATCGGCCAGGGCGCCGGCAAACGGCTGGGCCAGGCCCCAGATCAGGTTCTGCAAGGCAATGGCGAAGGCGAACACGCCACGGCCCCAGCCAAAGTCAGCACTCATCGGCGCCAGGAACAGGCCAAAGCCGTGCCTTACGCCCAACGACAGCGCCAGGATCAGCGCCGCGCCGAGGAGAATCCACCCACTGGTTCGCCATACCGATGTCATTTTTGTTGTCTCCAGTGCCGCAAGGTTATGCGGGTATATACCCGCTTATAATCGTAAAAAGCTCAGGCCAGCAGCTCCAGCAGGCGCACCAGTTCGTCGCGCTGGCCTTCGCCGAGGGTGTTGATCAAATCGCTTTGTGCCTGCTCCCAGGCCGGTTCCGCTGCCTGTAGGCGGGCCCTGCCCTGCTCGGTCAACAGGACGATGCGATTGCGCAGGTCCTGCCCTTCGGCCAACGCCACCAGGCCATCGGCCTCCAGCACCCGCAGGTTACGCCCCAGGGTGCTGCGGTCCAGGCCCATGGCCTCGGCCAGGGTGGAAATACTCGGTTGGTCCAGGCGCCGCAAATGGCGCAGCAGGGAAAACTGCGCAACATTGATCCCGAAGCCGTCGAGGGCCTCGTCATAGTGTCGGCTCACCCCGCGGGCGGCGCGGCGCAGGTGGGTGCAGATGCATTCGCTGGTCAACATAATGCGTGTATATACCCGCACCTGGGCAACTGCAAGCTTTTATTCGCCGCTCACAGCACCAGGGCGATCAATACCGCCAGCTCCAGCAACTCCAGCATGGCCCCGGCGGTATCACCGGTGGTACCGCCCAGACGACGGACCATCAACCGGCGCAGCCAGGCGAAGACCGCTGCGGCAACCAGCACAGCCCACAGGCCTTTGAGCCCTGCCAGCAGCACACAGGCCAGCGCGCTGAGCAGCAAAACGAGCGTGGCCGCCCGACGCGGCAGGTGATCCGCCAAGGCCTGGCCCAGCCCGCCGCTGCGCACATACGGCGTGCTGAGGAACAAGCCCAGCAACGCCGCACGGCCAATCAACGGCGCGAGCAACAGCAGCAGCCCCTCGCCGCGCTCGACCAGCGCCAGCAAGGCACAGAACTTGAGCAGCAGCACCAGCACCAGGGTAACCACGGCAATCGGCCCGCTGCGCGGGTCTTTCATGATCAGCAGGGTGCGCTCGCGGTCGCCGAAACCGCCCAGCCAGGCATCGGCGCTGTCAGCCAGGCCATCCAGGTGCAAGGCACCGCTGAGCAGCACCCAGGCACTGAGCAGCAAAGCACCATGAAGCAACAACGGGCTGCCAGCCAGCAGCGCGTTCAGCGCCCAGAGCAGCGCCCCGAACAACAGCCCCACCCATGGGTAGAACAGCAGCGAGCGGCCCATCTGCTCCGGCGCCGGCATGCCCGGCAAGCGCACCGGCAAGCTGCTGAGAAACTGCAGGGCGATCCAGAACGCCAGCATCTCAGTGCACTTCCCGCAGGCTGCCGTCGGCCAGCAGCTCAAGGCGACACAAGGCGCCATGGGCCACTTCGACTTGCAGCAATTGTTCTCGGGGCAGGCCACGGGCGCGGGCCAGCAATAGACGCATCACGCCGCCATGAGTGACCAATAGCAAGTGCTTGCCGGCATGCCCCTGGTGCAAGGCGCTGATGACCTGCAATACCCGTGCGGAGAAATCCGCCACGGGCTCGCCGCCCGGCGGTGTGAAAGCATAAGGGTCAGCCCAGAATTGCCCGAGTTCGGCTTCGTGGGTGAGCATCAGGTCTGCCGCACTGCGCCCTTCCCACTCGCCGAAATGCAACTCCTGCAGCCCCGGCGCCAGTTGCAGCGGCAGGCCCAGCTGGGTGCCCAACGCTTCGGCAAAGCGTGCGCAGCGCTGCAATGGCGAACTGACCAGTGCATCCCAGGGCCCCGCAGCCTTCACCGCCGCCCGCATCTGCGCCCAGCCCATGTCGGTCAGAGCATCGTCAAGGCTGCCGCGCAGGCCGCCGCCCCGTTCGGTTTCGCCGTGGCGCAGCAGGTCGATGATCATGCCGGACGGTCCGCCACCGCGGCTTCAGCGAAGGTCGCCATCTGCCCGTGCAGGTCACAAGCCAGGCGCAGTAGCGGCACCGCCAACGCCGCGCCACTGCCCTCGCCCAGGCGCAAGCCCAGCTCCAGCAGCGGCTCGGCGTCGAGCGCGGCAAGCACCCGGCGATGCCCGGGCTCGGCGCCGCGATGGCCGAACAGCAGCCAGTCACGACACTGCGGGTTGATGCGCGTGGCCACCAGGGCGGCGACGGTGCAGATAAAACCATCCACCAGCACCGCGATACCGGCCTGGGCGCACCCCAGGTAGGCACCGACCAGCGCGGCGATCTCGAAGCCGCCAAAATACAACAGCCGTTGCAGCGGGTCGTCGCCAAGGTCCGCGTGCTGTTTCAGGGCACGCTCGATGACCTCGGCCTTGTGCCGTACACCAGCGGCATCCAGCCCTGTGCCCGGGCCGCTGAGCTCTACAGCCGGGCAGCCGAGCAAGGCACAGGCCAGGGCGCTGGCGGCAGTGGTGTTGCCGATGCCCATCTCCCCACCGATAAACAGCCGGGCACCGCTGGCAGCGGCGCGCAAGGCACTCTCGCGCCCGCCCTGCAGGGCCAGCAGGCCCTGTTCGTGAGTCATCGCCGGCACCTGGGCGAAGTTGGCCGTACCGGGGCCGACGCGCAGGTGGCGCACACCCGGCAGTTCCAGCGCCAGGTCGATGGTGCCCAGGTCGATCACTTCCAGTTGAGCATTCAACTGCCGCGCCAGCACACTGATAGCGGCACCGCCACTGACGAAGTTGTGCAGCATCTGCCCGGTCACCGCCTGCGGATAGGCGGAGATGCCTTCGGCGACCACGCCGTGATCGCCGGCGAAGATGGCGATCCAGACCTGCTCGACGCTCGGCTTGAGTTGGCCCTGCAGGCCGGCCAGTTGTACCGCCAGTTGCTCCAGGCGGCCCAGCGAGCCGGCCGGCTTGGTCAGTTGCTGTTGACGCGCCAGGGCCTGTTCGCGAACAGCCTGGTCAACAGGACGGCAGGCTTCAAGCCACCAGGTTTGACTCATAGTGCAGGTCCTTTGAGGGTAAGTGGCAGGCCGGCGACGGTCAGCACCACACGCTGGCAGCGCTCGGCAATGGCCTGATGCAGCCAGCCAGCTTCATCGACATAACGGCGGGTCAATTCGCCCATGGGCACCACGCCCAGGCCGGTTTCGTTGCTGACCAGGATGATTTCGCCCGGCAGGCCCGCCAGGCAGTCGAGCAGCGCCGAGCGTTCAGCCGCCAGGCGCTCGGGGTTGTCGAGCATCAGCAGGTTGGTCAGCCACAGGGTCAGGCAGTCGACCAGCAGGCAACGTTCGGCACGGGCAGTGGCGCACAGCACCCGAGCCAGTTCCAGCGGCTCTTCGATCAATGCCCACTCGGCCGGACGCCGCTCGCGGTGCAACTGCACCCGTGCATTCATCTCGCCATCGAGCGGTTCGCTGGTGGCGATGTAGGTGACCGCCAAGCCGCTCTGGCTGGCCAGCTGTTCGGCCAGGCGGCTCTTGCCCGAACGGGCGCCACCAAGAATCAGGTTGAGCATGTCAGTTCAGTCCGCAGAGTTGGCGCAGGCGCGCGGTGTCCAGATGCTGCTCGACCAGGTCGGCCAGGCGCTCGATGTCGCGTTCGCGCAGGGCGTGATAGTCGATTTGCTCTACCTCCTGCAGCCCAGCCCAGCGCAACAGCGCGGCGCAGCTAGGCGGCGCCTCGAACAGGCCATGCAGGTAGGTGGCGAAGATCTGCCCGTCGGCACTGAGGGCGCCGTCGGCGCGGCCATCGTCCAGTTGCACCGCCGGGCGCTGCAGGGCCGGCCCCTGGGTTACGCCGGCATGAATCTCGTAGCCGCTGATGGCTGCCTGTTCCAGTTGCAGGGTGCCCGCGACATTGCGCAACTGCTTCTCGGCTTCCAGCACGGTGACAAAGTCCAGCAGCCCCAGGCCATCGCTGGCACCGGCAGGCCCTTCCAGGCCCAATGGGTCTTCCACACGCTGGCCGAGCATCTGCAGCCCGCCGCAAATGCCCAGCACCTTGCCGCCATAACGCAGGTGGCGGCTGATCGCCTCGTCCCAACCGCGCTCGCGCAACTGCGCCAGATCGCCGCGTACGCTCTTGGAGCCGGGCAGGATGATCAGGTCGGCCGGCGGAATCGGCTGGCCGGGGCCGATGAACTGCAAATCGACCTGCGGGTGCAGGCGCAGCGGGTCGAAATCGGTGTGGTTGCTGATACGCGGCAGCACCGGCACGATGACCTTGAGCTGACGCCCGGCCTTGATGCCCTGGCGCTGGTCGATGCCGTCTTCGGCTTCCAGGTGCAGGTCCAGCACATAGGGCAGCACGCCCAGCACCGGTTTGCCGGTACGTGCTTCGAGCCAGTCCAGGCCCGGCTGGAGCAAAGCGATATCACCGCGAAAACGGTTGATGACAAAGCCCTGGACCCGCGCCTGTTCGCTCGGCGAGAGCAATTCCAGGGTGCCGACCAGATGGGCGAAGACCCCGCCGCGGTTGATGTCGGCAATCAGGATCACCGGGCAGTCCACCGCCTCGGCGAAGCCCATGTTGGCGATGTCGCCGGCACGCAGGTTGATCTCGGCCGGCGAGCCGGCACCTTCGACCATCACCAGCGGATAGGCCGCGCTCAAGCGCTGGTGCGAGGCCAGCACCGCCTGCATGGCGATGGCCTTGTAGTCGTGATAGGCCACGGCATTCATGCTGGTGACCGCGCGGCCATGGACGATCACCTGGGCACCGGTGTCGCTGTTGGGCTTGAGCAGCACCGGGTTCATGTCGGTGTGCGGGGCCAGGCCGGCCGCCTGGGCCTGGACCGCCTGGGCCCGGCCGATCTCGCCACCTTCGGCGGTCACGGCGCTGTTGAGCGCCATGTTCTGCGGCTTGAACGGCACCACCGCAACGCCCTGGCGCAGCAGCCAGCGGCACAGCGCGGTCACCAGGGTGCTTTTGCCGGCATCGGAGGTGGTGCCCTGCACCATCAGGGTGGTCATGGTTGTTCCTTGCGGTATTCGCTGAAGGCCAGGGCCAGGCGCTGGAAGTCCTGCTCGCTGGCCGGCAGGCCGAAGCGCAGGCAGGGCGGCTCGGTGAACAGGCGCAGGAGGATGCCACGCCGGGCCATGAATTCATGCAGTTGCGCCGCCTGATCGGTGACCAGGTACTGGAACAGGTCGCAGCTGCCGTGGGGGGCAAAACCTGCCGCGCTGAGTACAGCGGCCAAACGTTGGCTGGCAGCGGCGCAGCGAACAATCTGCTGTTGATGCGCGACGCCATCGAGCAGGCAGGCCTGGCCGAGGATCCGGGTCGGGCCGCTGATGGTCCAGGGCCCGAGCTGTTCGGCGAGCAGCTGCAACAGATGACGTTCAGCCAGGACAAAGCCCAGGCGTACACCGGCCAAGCCAAAGAACTTGCCGAACGAGCGCAGCACGATCAGCCCGGAGCGCTCGGCGTGCGCGGCGATGCTGTGCTGCGGGGTGTTGTCCATGAAGGCTTCATCGACCAGCAGCCAGCCGCCCCGGCGAGCCAGGCGCGCGTGCCATTCCAACAGTTGCTCGGCAGATATCAACCGAGCGCTGGGGTTGTTGGGGTTGACCACCACCAGCACATCGAGGCTGTCGAGGTAGTAGTCGACCTGATCTTCAGGCAATTCGCGCACCCGGTGCCCGGCGCGGCGCCAGCCTTCGGCGTGTTCGGCGTAGCATGGCGACAGGACGCCGACCGTGCCGGGGCGGCGCAGACGCGGCAAGGCCTGGATCGCCGCCTGGGAACCGGCCACCGGCAGCAGCTGGTCGACCTGGTAATACTCGCAGGCCGCCCGCTCCAGGCCGTCGTCGGTCTCGGGCAGGCGCGCCCAGGCGCGCAGCGGGATCTCGGGGATTGGATAAGGCCAGGGGGCAATGCCGCTGGACAGGTCCAGCCAGTCTTCGCGGGCAATGCCGTACTGCTGCACTGCGCGTTGCAGGCGACCACCGTGTTCAAGCATAGAATTCAGCCCCCAGGCACACCAACAGCAACCACAACCACACGCCCTGGCAAACCAGGCGCCAACCGCGCTCGATGGCCTCGGCATCGGCCTGCGGGCCTTCGCCCAGTTGCGGGCGCTGGTGCAGCTCGCCGTGGTACACCGCCGGGCCGCCCAGCTCGACACCCAGCGCCCCGGCCCCGGCAGCCATCACCGGGCCGGCGTTGGGGCTGTCCCACAACGGCGCCTGACGCCGCCAGCAGCTCAGGGCCAGGCGGGTCTTGCCCAGCAGCGCGTAGGTCAGGGCCACCAGCCGCGCGGGAATGTAGTTGAGCAGGTCGTCGATTTTCGCTGCGGCCCAGCCGAAGCGTTCGAAGCGTTCATTACGATAGCCCCACATCGCGTCGAGGGTGTTGCTCAGGCGATAGAGCACCACCCCCGGTACGCCAGCGACGACGAACCAGAACAGCGCGGCAAATACCGCATCGCTGCCGTTCTCCAGCACCGATTCGGTGGCGGCGCGGGCCACGGCGGTTTCATCCAGCTCGCGGGTTTCGCGGCTGACCAGATAGCCTACGCGCTGCCGGGCTTTTTCCAGGTCGCCCTGGCGCAGGGCTTCGGCCACTGGCATCACGTGTTCGCCGAGGCTGCGCAGGCCCAGGGCGCAGTACAACGCCAGCACTTCGACCAGCCAGCCAATGTACGGCAGCCAGGACAGCAGCATGGCCACGAAGGTCAGCGGCACCACCGCCAGGAACCAGGCGCTGACACCATGGCTGCGCCAACCACGGCCACCGGCATTCAAGCGTTGCTCCAGGCGCCCGGCCAGGCGCCCGAAGGCCACCAGTGGATGCCGACGCTTGGGCTCGCCCAGCAGCGCATCCAGCGCCACCCCGGCCACCGTCAGCAATGCCACACTCATCAAGACTCTCCCCAGTGATTTTCAAACAGCATGTCGTGCAGCGGTCGCGCCGTGGTCCAGCCTTCGAGCACCAGCATCGGCGCCGGGTAAAACGCCTGCACCGGGCCCAGGCAAAGGATCGCCAGCGGCTTGGCGCCGGCCGGCATGCCCAGCAACTCGGCCAGGGCCTGGGGCTCGAACAGCGACACCCAGCCCATGCCCAAGCCTTCGGCGCGGGCGGCCAGCCAGAGGTTCTGGATCGCACAGGACAGCGACGCCAGGTCCATCTCCGGCAAGGTCCGGCGGCCGAAGATATGCGCTTCGCGTTCATCCATCAGCGCGGCGACCAGCAGTTCGGCGCAGTCGTTGATCCCTTCGACCTTGAGTTTCATGAAGTCGTCGGAGCGCTCGCCCAGGGCTTGCGCGGTACGCAACCGCTCCTCTTCCACCAGGGCCTGGATACGCTGGCGCAGTTCCCGTTGGGTGATGCGGATAAACCGCCAGGGCTGCATCAGGCCGACGCTGGGCGCCTGGTGCGCAGCCTCAAGTAAACGGGCGAGCAGTTCAGGGGCGACTTCGCCGCCGCTGAAATGACGCATGTCACGGCGCTCGCCGATCGCGCGATAGACCGCCGCGCGTTCGGCTTCGGTAAAAGCATGTTCGTTCATGGACACAACAGCGCCGCCGACGCCTGGGGGTTGGAAGCAAAGTAGAAATGCACGTAGGACGCCGTCAGCCGCCCGTGGCGATAGACTGCCTCGGCACCGCGGCCACCGTTGGGGCTCTGGCCACGGGCAATCGGTTCAAGTTCGGTGCTGGTCAGCGAGTGATGGTAGGTGTGCCCGCGCAAGGTGCCTTCGGGCAGCTCCACCGCCTGCAGAGCCAGGGCGGCCAGGCGCTTCTGCATCACCGCCTCGCCGGCCAGCAGGCCGAGCAGTTCGGCACGCTCGCCGCCGACATCGGTAAGGGCCTCGAGCAGGTAAAGCATGCCGCCGCATTCGGCCAGCAATGGCTTGCCGGCGTGATGGTGGGCGCGAATGGCTTCGAGCATCGGTGTGTTGCTCGCCAGCGCCTGGTGATGCAGCTCCGGGTAACCACCGGGCAGGTACAAGCTGTCAGCATCCGGCAGGCTGGCATCATGCAGCGGCGAAAAGAACGCCAGCTGCGCCCCCATGGCCCGTAACAGGTCGAGGTTGGCGCCATAGGTGAAGGCAAAGGCTTCGTCGCGGGCAACCGCGATGCGCACACCCTGCAACAAGGGCTCGATCGCCCGCTCGGTCGGCGCGGCGAACCTCACCGCCGGCGGCAAGGCCGCATCGCAACTGGCACCGAGGGCAGCGGCAGCCGCATCCAGGCGGGCATCGAGGTCGTTCAGCTCACTGGCCTGCACCAGGCCCAGGTGGCGGCTGGGCAGCTCGATACCGGTTTCCCGTGACAGGCCGCCATACCAGCGCAACCCTTCGGTCAGGCTGCCTTCGAGCAACTGGGCATGGCGCAGGGTACCGACGCGGTTGGCCAGCACCCCGGCAAACGGCAGGTCCGGCTGATAGCGCGCCAGGCCCAGGGCCAGGGCGCCGAACGTCTGGGCCATGGCCGTGCCATCGATCACCGCCAGCACCGGCACGCCAAAATGACGGGCCAGGTCAGCGCTCGATGGCGTGCCATCGAACAACCCCATGACCCCTTCGATCAGGATCAGGTCGGCCTCAGCCGCCGCTTCCCACAACAACCGGCGGCTTTCCTGCTCGCCGACCATCCACAGGTCGAGCTGATACACCGGCGCACCGCTGGCGCGCTCAAGGATCATCGGGTCGAGAAAATCCGGGCCGCACTTGAACACCCGGACCTTGCGCCCCTGGTTGCGATGCAGGCGCGCCAGCGCGGCGGTCACTGTGGTCTTGCCCTGGCCGGAGGCCGGTGCGGCAATCAATACCGCCGGGCAATGGCGCGCGTCACTCATAGTTCGACGCCCTTCTGGGCGCGAATACCGGCCTGGAAAGCGTGCTTGATCATGCCCATTTCGGTGACGGTGTCGGCCAGTTCGATCATTTCATCCTTGGCCGCACGACCGGTGACGATCACGTGCTGCATCGGCGGGCGCGCCTGCAGGTCGCTGAGGACCTGGTCCAGATCGAGGTAACCGTGCTTGAGGGCGATGTTCAGTTCATCGAGCACCACGAAGGCGATCGACGGGTCCTGGAGCATCTGCCGCGACACCGCCCAAGCGGCTTCGGCGGCGGCGATATCACGCTGGCGGTCCTGGGTTTCCCAGGTAAAACCCTCGCCCATCACGTGGTAGCGCACCTGCTCGGGAAAACGGCGGAAAAACAGCTCCTCACCGGTGCTGTTGCGGCCCTTGATGAACTGCACCACACCGCACTGCATGCCGTGGCCCATGGCCCGGGCAAGCATGCCGAAGGCCGAACTGCTCTTGCCCTTGCCATTGCCGGTGAGCACCAGCAGCAGGCCGCATTCGTTGGGCGAATTGGCGATGCGCTCGTCGATGACGGCCTTCTTGCGCTGCATACGGGCCAGGTGGCGTTCGTCGCGCTCGGTGGATTCAGTCATGAGGTTCTCCGCAAACCACTGTCGTCCGGCCTGCAACGAGCCTGGCAGCCTGTGGTTGCTCAGGGATCGCGAAGGAAACGGCGTGACAGATGAATGGATATGGCAGACGGAAAACGCGCAGGGCTGCGGCACAGGCCGGAGGAACCGCGCATCACCCTCCGTGATGCCGTTGGCTGTTACAGGCCGGTCTCCGGGCTTGTGAGCGGGGCCATGAACACCCGGGACCGCGCGCCTTCCCGGGTTGAACACCCAGTGGCCCTGCGCGGCCTTGACTCACCTACCGTTGCGGGGGCAGCGCCGGATTCGCGCGCCTTGCACGCCCACCGGCTTCCCTGTTTCACCCTGCCAGGCCATAGCCCACAGAGCACCTGAAACAAGTCGCGAAGGTTAGAGGGTTGCACCCGGAGCGTCAATGAAAGGCGCTGAACTGGCCTGGATCAATGGCGCCTTTGTCATCTTGTGTAACACTGACTTCAGTGATATCAAATAGCCATAACTTCGGCTGTACTCGATCACAACTATAAGGGAGAGCAGCATGCAAGGCCTGATCATCAATAACGCGCGCCTGGAGTTCCTGCGCCCCGCCCTGGAACGCTGGGTTGATTGCATCGACCGCTTCAACCAGACCCTCGGCGATGGCGAGGCGCCCTACTGGCACGGCGCCCAGGCCAACCTCGGCCTGCTCTCGGCCGCCGCCTGGCAAGCCGAGTTGGTCACCCTGCAACAGCACCAGAGCAAGAAGCAGCGCGAGGACGGTGATCGTGAAGGCCGCTGCGACCTGTACATCGCCAACCACGAAGAAGCCGCCTACCTGCAAGGCAGCCAGCGCTGGCCAAAGATTGCCAAGCTCGATTTGAACAACGCCCTGGCCGAGACCGTTTACGCCGCCCGGCAGATCGCTGCGCCCAGCCAGCTCAAGGTTGCCGCGCTGTTCGCCAGCCCCTGGAAAGCCGGCCAGCACGCCAGCCCCGAAGAGCTGCAGGACCTGGTCGACGACCTGCAAAAGCACAACACCTGCGCCATCGCCTGGTACTTCCCCTACGCTTACCGCAAGCTGCACAACGAAGCCGGCCAGTATCACCCCGGTATCGCCCTGTTGCTCAAGCAGGTCTGAAGCGGGGAACCTCCCACGCCTGGCCCGCCTCTACTGGCAATAGCGGCCAATATTGCGAGGGAAACGACATGGGTATCAAGCCGATTGCACTGCTGCTGGCAGTGACTGCGGGGTTAAGCGGCTGCGGCGAACACGCGCGCCTGGATGTCAGCGACGGAGTTGGCCCGTCGCCGCAATTGCCTGAACCCAACAAGACCCTGATCCCCACCGTCAACATCGCCCCTGCTATAGGCTGGCCCCAGGGCATGACGCCCAAGGCCGCCCCCGGCACCCAGGTAGTGGCCTTCGCCGAAGGCCTGGACCACCCGCGCTGGCTCTATGCCCTGCCCAATGGCGATATCCTGGTTGCCGAAACCAATGCCCCGCCCAAGCCCGATGACGGCATGGGCATTCGTGGCTGGGTGGTGGGCAAGATCATGGACCGGGCGGGCGCCGGCGTCCCCAGTGCCAACCGTATCAGCCTGCTGCGCGACAGCGACCATGACGGCGTGGCGGAAACCCGCACGACCTTTATCGAGCACCTCAACTCCCCCTTCGGCATGGCCCTGGTTGGCAATGACTTTTACGTCGCCGATACCGATCGCCTGCTGCGCTTTCACTACGAACCCGGCGCCACCTCGATCAACGGTCCCGGCACGCCGGTGGCTGACCTGCCGGGCGGTACGCTGAACCATCACTGGACCAAGAACGTGATCGCCAGCCGGGATGGCAAGAAGCTCTACGTCACTGTCGGCTCCAACAGCAATGTCGGCGAGAACGGCATGGACCAGGAACAAGGCCGTGCGGCGATCTGGGAAATCGACCCGGCCAACGGCCAGCAGCGCATCTTCGCCTCTGGCCTGCGCAACCCCAACGGCCTGGCGTGGGAACCACACACCGGCCAGCTGTGGACCGCGGTCAACGAGCGCGACGAGATCGGCAGCGACCTGGTGCCCGACTACATCACTTCAGTCAAGGATGGCGGCTTCTATGGCTGGCCTTACAGCTATTTCGGCCAGCACGTCGATCAGCGGGTCACCCCTTCCGATCCGAACCTGGTGGCCAGCGCCATCGCCCCGGACTATGCCGTTGGGCCGCATACGGCTTCGCTGGGCCTGACCTTTGCCGAACCCGGCGTGCTGCCGCCGCCGTTCGAGCAAGGTGCGTTCATCGGCCAGCATGGCTCATGGAACCGCAAGCCGCACAGTGGCTACAAGGTGATCTTCGTGCCCTTCAGCACCGCTGGTAAGCCCGCAGGCAAACCGATTGACCTGCTGAGCGGGTTTCTCAATGACGAGGGCAAGGCCATGGGCCGGCCGGTGGGGGTGATCAATGACCAGCGTGGTGGTGTGCTGGTGGCTGATGATGTGGGCAACAAGATCTGGCGGGTGAGCAAGGCCAAGTGACCTGGGGGCCGCTATGCGGCCCATCGCCGGCAAGGCCGGCTCCCACACAGATCGCATGCACCGTTACCCTGCGCCCTCTCAGCGCTTGCGGCACAGGGTCAAGCCATCACCAATCGGCAACATCGACAGGTCCACCCGCGGGTCATCCTTGAGCTTGCGGTTCAGTGCCTGGATGGCCCGGGTGTCTTCGCTGTCCGGCTTTTTCTCAAGCACCCGTCCGCTCCACAAGGTGTTGTCGAACAGCACCAGCCCGCCAGTACGCAGCAAGCGCAGGGATTCTTCCAGGTACTGCGGGTAATTGGCCTTATCGGCATCGATGAAGATCAGGTCATAGCGTTCTGACGGCAGTGTCGCCAGGGTCTGCAAGGCGGGTGCCAGGCGTAGCTCAATGCGCTCAGCGACTCCGGCTTCCTGCCAGTAGCGCCAGGCCACGGCGTTGTAGCTGCCTTCAAGGTCGCAACACAGCAACTGCCCATGCGCCATGGCCTGGGCCATGCACAAGGCGCTGTAGCCGGTGAACGTGCCCACCTCGATGATCCGCTGGGCGCCGATCATGCGCACCAGCAGCGCCAGCAACTGGCCCTGCTCCGGCGCCACCTGCCAGCGCGCTTCAGGCAAGGCCTGGGTTTCGGCACGCAAGCGGGCGAGCAAGGGCGATTCGCGCAGCGATACGCTTTGCAGGTAGTGGTAGAGCGGGTCGTCGAGGTAGAGCGTCTGAGCGGTCATCGTCTACCTCGCGAAGGTCAGGGGTTACGCGCCAGATGCGCCGGCTGCAGCACGCGCTTGGCGTTCAGGTAGGTTTTTTGCCAGTAACTGTTGGACAGGTAGTCCAGGCGCACCGTTCCACCGGTGGCCGGGGCATGGACGAAGCGCCCTTCGCCGACATAGATACCGGCATGGCTGACTTGCGATCCACCATTGGTGGCAAAGAACACCAGGTCGCCGGACTGCAGTTCGTTGCGCTCGATGCTCGGCGCACGGATGCCGATCATTTCGCGGGTCGAACGGGGCAGCGAGATACCGGCGGCATCGCGATACACATAGCCAATCAGGCCACTGCAATCGAAACCCGAATCCGGGGTGTTGCCGCCCCAGCGGTAAGGCGTGCCGACCAGGCCCAGGGCGCGGAACAGCACGTCTTCGGCAACCGGGGAGAAGTACACTTGCGGCGCCATCACCGCAGGCTCGACCACTTTACGCGGGGCCGGGGCATGGCTTGAGCAGGCACCAAGCAGTGCCGCGAGGGAAAGTACCGCGAAGCGCGCCATCATCGCCATGGTCAGAACATCCTGTCTGAAGCCGCTCCGGCCAGAGCCGAAAAGAGTTGAGAATTTAGATTAGACGCTTTCTGTAAACACGCACGGCGACGAGCTTTTCAGCTACGTCGCCGTGGTCGAACCTGTCGAAGGATCAGTTGCGCGAAATGGTGGTCGCGGCCGGAGCCATGGCCAGTGCACGCTTGGCTTCGATGAAGGTCTTGCTCCAGTAGCGATCACCGAGCTTGTCGATGCGCACACCACCGCTGCGGCGGCTGCTGGAGTGGATGAACTGGTCGTCACCGAGGTAAATCCCGGCGTGGCTGACGCGCCCGCGACCATTGGTGCTGAAGAACAGCAGGTCGCCTGGCTTGAGGTTGTTGCGAGCAACCAGCGGGGCCTTGACGTTGATCATTTCGCGGGTGGAGCGCGGCAGGTTGAGGCCGGCTTCTTCGCGGAACAGGTAGCCGATGAAGCCGCTGCAATCAAAGCCGGTGTTCTCGGAGGTACCACCGAAACGGTAGCGGGTACCGATCAGCGACATGCCGCGCTCGAGAATGTTGTCGGCCAGGGCTGGCAGCTGGTAAGGCTTGCTGCTGGCGAAATCTTGCAGCTCTGCTTCGGTGGCCAGCTCTTCCTCGAACGTCGCCTGGACGGAGGACTTGGTCGAAACCTGAGCGGAAACCGGTTGCTGCTGAACCTGCTGCTGCGATACGGGACCGGTGGTCGCGCAGCCAAAAAGCAGGGTCACGAGTGCGAGGGGCACGAGGGGTGCGAAGCGATTTAGCATGGGCACGACCGTGTCTGGAATTTAAAGAAGCCGAGACTATGCCTTCTATCGCATCGATTTGCAAATTCAATCGAAAAAAATGTGACTTTTATGTGCCGAGGCTCTAGCCCCTGCCTTACCAGCCCAACGTTTCTTTCAAAAACGGGATGGTGAGCTTGCGCTGAGCCTGCAAAGAGGCCTGGTCGAGGCGCTCGAGCAGGTCGAACAATGCGCTCATGCTGCGGGTACCACGGGTGAGGATGAAGTGCCCGACCTCGTCGGTCAGGTGCAGGCCACGGCGCGAAGCGCGTAATTGCAGGGCGCGCAGCTTGTCTTCATCCGACAGCGCACGCATCTGGAAGATCAGTGCCAGGGTCAGGCGCGACTTCAGGTCAGCCAGTTTGATCGGCAGTTCGCGGGGCGAGCTGGAGGCTGCCAGCAGCAGGCGCCGACCACTGTCGCGCAGGCGGTTGAAGAGGTGGAACATGGCCTCCTCCCACTCTGGCTTGCCGGCAATCACGTGCAGGTCGTCGAGGCAGACCAGTTCGTACTGCTCGAGGTTGTCGAGCAGTTCGACGCCGCGGTCGAGCAATTGCGCCAGGGGCAGGTAGACCGCCGGTTCCCCCAGTTGCTCGAAGCGCAGGCAGGCAGCCTGCAGCAGGTGGGTACGGCCTACACCTTGCTTGCCCCACAGGTAGATCAGGCTTTCGGTCCAGCCGGCGTCGGCTTCGCAGAGTCGCTCGACGTAGCCCAAAGCGGCGGCGTTGGCACCCGGATAGTAGTTGATGAAGGTGGCGTCATCACGCAGACGCACACCCAGGGGCAACTGGATCGGTTTCATGCTGGCTGGGCAGTTCCGGGGAACCGCAAGGGGCCTTTTGTGAAAAGTCTGCAAAGTTTATACCCGTGGCGCCGGTCGCACAATCGGCGCAGACCACAAGTAAAATCAAAGGCTTGCATAAGCGTACAAACGCCAATACAAGCCAGGTGCTATCAAGCTAGAGATCCGGGTCGATTTCGCCGGCGTAAATATCCGACTCTTTATACAGGTCATGCACATGGCGCAGCAGCACCATGATCACCGCCGCCACCGGCAGGGCCAGCAGCACCCCGGTAAAACCGAACATTTCACCACCGGCGAGAATCGCGAAAATCACCGCCACCGGGTGCAAGCCGATACGGTCACCCACCAGCAGCGGCGTCAGCACCATGCCTTCGAGCGCCTGGCCGACCATGAATACGGCAGCGATGCCAAGCAATGGATAGGGGTCGCCACCGAACTGGAACAACCCGGCGATCATCGCCGCGCTGATACCGATGATGAAGCCCATGTACGGCACGATCGCCGCCAAGCCCGCCAGCAGGCCGATCAACAGGCCAAGCTCCAGGCCCACCAGCATCAACCCCGAGGCATAGATGATCCCCAGGGCCAGCATCACCAACAGCTGGCCGCGGACGAAGGCGCCGAGCACCTCGTGACACTCACCGGCAAGCGCCACCGCCCGCTCCTCGCGCTGACGCGGCAGCAGGCTGCGGATCTTGGCCATCATCAGGTCCCAGTCGCGCAACAGGTAGAAGCTCACCACCGGAATCAGCACCAGGTTGGCCAGCCAACCGATCAGGGCCAGGCCCGAAGCCGTGGCCTGGGACAGGATGATCCCGACGATGTCGGTGGTCTGGCCCATGTGCTCGCTGATGGCGGCCTTGATCTTGTCGAACTTCCAGAAGCCGTCGGCCAGGCCCAGGCGTGCCTGCACCCAGGGCAAGGCCACATGCTGCAGCCAGTCGAGCATCTGCGGCGCCAGCTCGTACAGGCGCACCAGTTGCTTGGCCAGCATCGGCACCAGCACCAGTAGCAACACGGTCAACAGCAGGGTGAACAGGGCAAAGACCACCACCACGCCCCAGGTGCGCGACAGGCCGGCGCGCTCCAGGCGATCGACCAGCGGGTCGGCCAGGTAGGCCAGCAGGATGCCGACCAGAAACGGCGAAAGAATCGGGTGCAGCCAATAGAGCAAGGCCGCGCACAGCAGCGCCCCGCCTACCCATACCCAGCGGCGTGTATCAGTCATGAACGGCTCCCGGCCAGGTCAGGGTTTACCAACGAAAACGCAACCCGTTGAAAGCTTGCGCAGCCGCAGCCTGGGTTGCCCCGGGGTGGGCCGGATCGACGGCGGCAGGTGCCGCTGGCGCTTCGGGCGGCAGTTCCTGCAATTTGGCCAGGCCCAGTTGCGCGCGCAGCTGATCGCTGTTGCCAGTGACCTGGTAGGTCAGGGTATCGCCCTGCACGGCCTTCAGGCGTGCACCGTAGGGCTCGAGCACCCGCCCCAGTTCGGCATAGCGCTCCAGGGTCATGCCCTGGACCTGCACCTGCATCTCGCTGCTGGCGCCTGGACGGGCCACAAAACGCGGAGCCAGGCGGTTACTGACCGCAAGCATCACCGCATCGGCCAGGGCAGCCTGATCAGCGCCTTCGGCAGTGCCCTGCTCGCGTTGCTCACCCAACCACAGGCGCCATTTACCCTGCCATTTGCCATCGGCTTCGCTGGCGTGCACCGCCAGCAAGGCATCGGCGCCATAACGCTCGGAAGCCTCACGCAGCGGCGCCGGGTCTGTGCCTTCAAGGTTCTTGCCGGTGGCCACCAGTTGTTCCTGCAAATCGGCCAGTGGCAAGCGCAGCGGCAAGCCGCGATGCTGGGCGGCACGACGCAGCGGTTCGGCACTGCCCTGGCCGTCGCCAACCAGGCTCGAGCCTTCGGCGCTGTCGTTCAACCACCAGCCGAGGATCGATGGCCGGTTGTTACCCCACAGGGCCAGGCCAGCCTGGCGCAAGGCGCGCTCGGTACTGCCCGGGTCGAAGTCGACCAGTACGGTTTCCGGCGGACCGGCCTCGAAACCGAACTGACTGATAATTTGTTGCGGATCTTTACGCAGTGCCGCCAGGCCCGGGCTTTGCGCCGCCTTGGCATCGCCGGTCAGGCGCAACACCAGGGTCTCGAGGGCTTTTTCGGTGGCCTGGGTACGGGCCTCGGCGCCCTGGCCGCTGACCGGTTCGCGGACCTGGTACAGGCCGGAGAGGGTTTCGGCCTGAGCCAAGAGGCCGAACAGGGCCAGACAGCTGGCGGCCAGGTAATTACGCAAACGCATGAAGGATTCCTGTCCTGAAAATAAAGAAGCGTGGGCTCAACAAACGGATGCAGCTCAGACCGCAGCCCCCGGCAAATCATTCAACCGCGAGCACTAAATTGTGCCCATCGCCTTTGCTATACCTTATACAGCCTGCGCCGTGGCAACCAGTCACGCACTGTTAAAGCGTATTTTTAGCCAGATAATAGCTCTGCCCGTCGGCCTGAGGATGGCCGCTACCGGGCAACCCTGATAAAATCGCGCGCCTTCGCAGACCGGCGACGGTCGGGCAGCCGGATTTCCCTCCGCCTTGCCTGGCAGGTCACGGTCGATTCCCCCGAATCCCTCCCCCTAAAGGCCTGGATCATGAGCAAGCAACCCTCCCTGAGCTACAAGGACGCCGGTGTAGACATCGACGCCGGTGAAGCATTGGTCGAACGCATCAAAGGCGTTGCCAAGCGCACGGCGCGCCCGGAAGTCATGGGCGGCCTGGGCGGTTTTGGCGCCCTCTGCGAAATCCCGGCCGGCTACAAGCAGCCGGTTCTGGTCTCCGGTACCGACGGCGTCGGCACCAAGCTGCGTCTGGCGCTGAACCTGAACAAGCACGACAGCATCGGCCAGGACCTGGTCGCGATGTGCGTCAACGACCTGGTGGTCTGTGGTGCCGAGCCGCTGTTCTTCCTCGACTACTACGCCACCGGCAAACTGAATGTCGACGTTGCCGCCACCGTGGTTACCGGTATCGGCGCTGGCTGCGAACTGGCTGGCTGCTCCCTGGTCGGCGGTGAAACCGCTGAAATGCCAGGCATGTACGAAGGCGAAGACTACGACCTGGCCGGTTTCTGCGTCGGCGTGGTGGAAAAAGCCGAAATCATCGACGGCTCCAAGGTTGCCACCGGCGACGCCCTGATCGCCCTGCCATCGTCCGGCCCGCACTCCAACGGCTACTCGCTGATCCGCAAGATCATCGAAGTCTCCGGCGCCGATATCGAAACCGTACAGCTCGACGGCAAACCGCTGACCGAACTGCTGATGGCCCCGACCCGCATCTACGTCAAGCCGCTGCTCAAGCTGATCAAGGACACCGGCGCGGTCAAGGCCATGGCCCACATCACGGGTGGCGGTCTGCTCGACAACATTCCGCGGGTGCTGCCAAAAGGCGCCCAGGCCGTGGTTGACGTGGCCAGCTGGGAACGCCCGGCGGTATTCAACTGGCTGCAGCAGCAAGGCAACGTCGACGAGCACGAAATGCACCGCGTGCTGAACTGCGGCGTCGGCATGGTCATCTGCGTTGCCCAGGACCAGGTCGACAACGCCCTGAACGTCCTGCGTGAAGCCGGCGAGCAGCCCTGGGTGATCGGCCAGATCGGCGTAGCCGCCGAAGGCGCTGCCCAGGTCGAGCTGAAGAACGTCAAGGCGCACTGATGCCGAGCACGACCTGTGATGTCGTGGTGCTGTTGTCCGGCACCGGCAGCAACCTGCAAGCGTTGATCGACAACACCCGCACCGGCGACAGCCCGGTGCGGATCTGCGCGGTCATCTCCAACCGCGCCGACGCCTATGGCCTGCAGCGCGCCAAAGACGCCGGCATCGCCACCGCCGTGCTCGACCACAAGGCCTTTGACGGCCGCGAGGCGTTCGACACGGCGCTGGTCGAGCTGATCGATGGCTACCAGCCGCAGCTGGTGGTACTGGCCGGTTTCATGCGCATCCTCAGTGCCGGTTTCGTCCGTCACTACCAGGGCCGCCTGCTGAACATCCACCCTTCCCTGCTGCCCAAGTACAAAGGCCTGCACACCCATCAACGGGCGCTCGAAGCCGGCGATGCCGAGCATGGCTGCAGCGTGCACTTCGTCACCGAGGAACTCGATGGCGGGCCGCTGGTCGTACAGGCAGTAATACCGGTAGAGTTGGATGACACGCCAGAATGTCTGGCACAGCGGGTTCACAGCCAGGAACACCTGATCTATCCGCTGGCGGTGCGCTGGTTTGCCGAGGGCCGTTTGCGCCTGGGCGAGCACGGTGCTCTACTGGATGGCCAGCCTCTGGCGGCCAGCGGCCACTTGATTCGACCCTAGGAGAAATTATGCGTCGTGCCCTGCTCTTCGCTCTCGCCGTGCTCGCCTTGCCGCTGCAGGCAGCCGATCTGAAGCCTTTCTCGGCCAGCTACACCGCCGACTGGAAGCAGCTGCCCATGAGCGGCACTGCCGAGCGCAGCCTGGAAAAGAACGCCAACGGTACCTGGAACCTCAATTTCAAGGCGTCGATGATGATCGCCAGCCTGACTGAGCAAAGTACCCTGCGCCTGGACAAGGACACCCTGTTGCCTCAGACCTACCACTTCGAACGTGGCGGCCTGGGCAAGGCCAAGAAGGTCGATCTGGATTTCGACTGGAACAGCAAGAAGATCACCGGCACTGACCGCGGCGACGCGATCAACCTGCCGCTCAACCGCGGTGTGCTGGACAAGTCCACCTATCAACTGGCCCTGCAGCACGACGTGGCAGCGGGCAAGAAGAGCGTGAGCTACCAGGTGGTCGATGGCGACGAGATCGACACCTATGACTTCCGCGTCCTGGGTACGGAAAAGGTCACCACCAAGACCGGCCAGGTCGACGCTATCAAGGTCGAGCGCGTGCGCGACCCGAGCCAGAGCAAGCGCATCACCGAACTGTGGTTCGCCAAGGACTGGGACTACCTGCTGGTACAACTGCGTCAGGTCGAAACGGACGGCAAGGAGTACGTGATCGTGCTGCAGGACGGTACGGTCGATGGCAAGGCGGTCAAGGGCAACTGATAGCCCTGATTGCTGGTAGCAGCCGAAACCCCGCCTGGTGCGGGGTTTTTTATTGCCCTTGGCCAGTCAGCCCCCAAGAGCCCGCGCCTACGTGAAAGATGTTTCATGCGCCAGTCATTTACTTAGCCTGCTAACAAATTCTATAAAAGAGACCTGCGACACGGTGCCGCAGTTAACTGAAAGTGGAGTTTGCAGATGACTGTCAAAGTAACTGAGCGCGACGAAAGCAAAATGTCTCACGAAGGCCTGGCTGCAGGCGTGCGCATCTGGGATGTGCATCAGCAGGGCGAGCTGGTCGGCATGTTCCACAACGAGCACGAGGCCCACAGCTACCGCATCGAGCTGGAATACCTCGAGACCAGGCGGCAACAGCAATAACCCCATGCAAAAAAACAAACCCCGCCGAAGCGGGGTTTGTCGTTATTACCACATCAGATCGTCAGGGATCACGTAGGCCGCGTACGGATCGTCGGCATCCGGCTCTTCAACCTGGGTGTTGAGCAGGACGATACGCTGTGGGTCGCGCTCCTGGATCTTCAGCGCCGCCTCACGGGGGATCACTTCATAACCGCCAGCATGGGCAACGATGGCCAGTGAACCGCTGCTCAGCTTGCTGCGCATCAGGGCGTTGACCGACAGGCGCTTGACCTTCTTGTCGTCGACGAAGTTGTAGTAGTCCTCGGTGGTCAGCTTGGGCAGGCGCGAGACCTCGATCAATTGCTTGACCTGGGCGGCGCGGGCCTTCTGCTCGGCCTTCTCCTGCTGCTGGCGGTTGAGCTCCTGGTCGCGCTTGGCTTTCTCGGCCATGGCTTCCTTGGCCAACCGCTGCTGGGTATCGTCGACCTCGACCTGGCCTTTGTGCTCCAGGCGCTTTTGTTTCTTCTGTTCTTTACTGACCTGCTTGACCTGTTTCTGGTTGACCAGACCGGCCTTGAGCAATTGGTCGCGAAGGGAAAGGCTCATCGTTCACTCACTTATGCAACAGCTCAGCCGCAGCTGGGCAGGTTCTTTTCCTGACGTTTGGCTTCGCCCCAGAGCGCGTCCATGTCATCGAGGGTGCAATCTTCGATCGGACGGCCTATGTCGCGCAATGCCTGTTCGATAAAACGGAAACGTCGTTCAAACTTTTTGTTGGCCCCGCGCAGGGCGTTTTCCGGGTCGACCTTAAGGTGCCGGGCCAGATTCACTGCAGCGAACAACAGGTCACCGAGCTCGTCGGCGAGGGCCACGCTGTCGTCGTCGGCCATGGCCTGGAGCACTTCATCGAGCTCTTCACGGACCTTGTCGAGCACCGGCAAGGCATCCGGCCAGTCGAAACCGACCTGGGCCGCGCGCTTTTGCAGTTTGGCCGCCCGCGACAACGCCGGCAAGGCTGCCGGCACATCATCGAGCAACGACAACTGCTCGGGCTCGCCCTTCTCGGCGCGCTCCTGGGCCTTGATTTCTTCCCAGCGCTGCTTGACCTGGGTGTCGTCGAGCTTGGGCGTGTCGAGCGCGGCGTAGAGCTCACCGCTAGGGAACACGTGCGGGTGACGGCGGATCAGCTTGCGGGTAATGCTGTCGACCACGCCGTCGAATTCGAAGCGGCCCTCTTCCCGTGCCAGCTGGCTGTAGTAGACCACCTGGAACAACAGGTCGCCGAGCTCACCCTGCAGGTGCTCGAAGTCGCTACGCTCGATGGCATCGGCCACTTCGTAGGCTTCTTCGAGGGTGTAGGGGACGATGGTCGCGTAAGTCTGCTTGAGATCCCAGGGGCAACCGTGCTGCGGGTCGCGCAGGCGGGCCATGAGGTGGAGCAGGTCGTCTAGGGTATACATCTTGGGTTCCTTATCGCGGGTCAAGCCCGCTCCCACAGAGGATGCCTGTGGGAGCGGGCTTGACCCGCGATAGCAGTCTTACGGCGTACGGTTACGCCGCGTCTCGATGATGTTCGGCAACTGCGAGATCCGCCCCAGCAAGCGCCCGAGGGCATCCAGGCCAGGGATCTCGATGGTCAGCGACATCAATGCGGTGTTGTCTTCCTTGTTCGAGCGGGTGTTGACCGCCAGCACGTTGATCCGCTCGTTGAGCAGGACCTGGGAAACGTCACGCAGCAAGCCCGGACGATCGTAGGCACGGATGATGATATCCACCGGATAGGTCTGCACCGGCACCGGGCCCCAGCTGACCTGAATGATCCGCTCCGGCTCGCGCCCGGCCAGTTGCAGCACCGAGGCGCAGTCCTGGCGGTGGATGGTGACGCCGCGGCCCTGGGTGATGTAGCCGACGATCGCATCGCCCGGCAGCGGCTGGCAGCAACCGGCCATCTGCGTCAGCAGGTTGCCGACACCCTGGATCTGAATGTCGCCACGCTTGCCTGGCTTGTAGCCGGTGGCCTTGCGTGGCACCAGCTCGACATGGTCGCTGCGCTCCGGCTCCACCAGTTGCTGGGCGGCGTTGACCAGGTGCGCCAGGCGCAGGTCACCGGCGCCCAGCGAGGCAAACATGTCCTCGGCGGTGCGCAGGTTGGCTTTTTCCGCCAGGCGCTCGAAGTCGACCTGCGGCAGGCCCAGGCGGTTGAGTTCGCGTTCGAGCAGGGTCTTGCCGGCGGCGACGTTCTGGTCGCGGGCCTGCAACTTGAACCAGTGGACGATCTTCGCCCGCGCCCGCGAGGTGGTGACATAGCCCAGGTTCGAGTTCAGCCAGTCGCGGCTGGGGTTACCGTGCTTGCTGGTGATGATCTCGACCTGCTCACCGGTCTGCAAGCTGTAGTTGAGCGGCACGATACGGCCGTTGATCTTCGCCCCGCGGCAGTTATGGCCGATCTCGGTGTGCACCCGGTAGGCGAAGTCCAGCGGCGTGGCGCCCTTGGGCAGGTCGATGGCGTGGCCATCCGGGGTGAACACATAGACCCGGTCCGGCTCGATATCGACGCGCAACTGTTCGGCCAGGCCGCCGATGTCACCCAGTTCTTCGTGCCATTCCAGCACCTGGCGCAACCAGGAGATTTTCTCCTCGTAGTGGTTGGAGCTGGATTTGACGTCGGTGCCCTTGTAACGCCAGTGCGCGCAGACGCCGAGCTCGGCCTCTTCGTGCATGGCATGGGTACGGATCTGCACCTCGAGCACCTTGCCCTCAGGGCCGATCACCGCCGTGTGCAACGAGCGGTAGCCGTTCTCCTTGGGGTTGGCGATGTAGTCGTCGAACTCTTTGGGGATGTGCCGCCAGAGGGTGTGGACGATGCCCAGCGCGGTGTAGCAGTCGCGCATTTCCGGGACCAGCACGCGCACCGCGCGCACGTCGTAGATCTGGCTGAACTCCAGGCCCTTGCGCTGCATTTTGCGCCAGATCGAATAGATATGCTTGGCCCGACCGCTGATATCGGCATTGACGCCGGTGGCCAGCAGCTCGTTCTGCAGTTGGCTCATCACGTCGCTGATAAAGCGCTCGCGGTCCAGCCGGCGTTCATGCAAAAGCTTGGCAATCTGTTTGTACTGGTCGGGTTCGAGGTAGCGGAAGGACAGGTCTTCCAGCTCCCACTTGATATGACCGATGCCCAGGCGATGGGCCAGCGGCGCATAGATATCGAACACTTCGCGGGCGACGCGGTTGCGCTTCTCGTCGTCGGCGCCCTTGACCGCACGGATCGCGCAGGTACGCTCGGCCAGCTTGATCAATGCCACACGGACGTCGTCGACCATGGCCACGAGCATCTTGCGCAGGTTCTCGACCTGCGCCTGGGAGCCCAGCACCAGCGACTGGCGCGGGCTGAGGCTGGCACTGATGGCGGCCATGCGCAGCACGCCGTCGATCAGCTTGGAGACCACCGGGCCAAAGCGCTGGCCGACTTCAGCCAGGGTTACCTTGCCTTCGCGCACGGCGCGGTAGATGACCGCGGCAACCAGCGAGTCCTGGTCGAGCTTGAGGTCGGCGAGGATTTCGGCGATTTCCAGGCCGGCCTGAAAACTCGACGTACCATCGGCCCAGGAATGCTTGGCCGGGTTGCCCTTCTTCTCGACGTCCTGGGCGAACTCGCAGGCGGCCTTGAGGGCCTCCCGGTCCAGCGCCAGGTCGACGCTCACCACATGATCCAGCCATGCTTCGAGATTGATACTGCCGTCGGTATTGACCGGCTGGTGCACTCTCACCTGTACCATCTTTGTTTACCTTTCCCTACAGCGCATTCGCGATGCGCTTGAAATCACTGGTGCTGCCCCTGCCGGACCCAAGGTGCAGCGCCGAACGCGTCAGCCTGGCTAACCCGCTTCGAATAACGCCATGGCTTCGACATGCGCCGTCTGAGGAAACATGTCGAGAATCCCGGCACATTTTAACCGGTAACCCTGCCTGACCAGTTCGACGGTGTCGCGGGCCAGGGTCGCCGGGTTGCACGATACATAAACAAGACGTTTCGCCCCAAGGTCTGCGATTTTTCGCACCACCTCATAAGCGCCGTCGCGCGGTGGGTCCAAGAGTACCGCAGAAAAGCCTCCTGCGGCCCAGCCCGACGCCGCCAAAGGCTGCGATAAATCGGCCTGAAAAAACTGCGTGTTATGCAAATTGTTGCTACGAGCATTGGCTGCCGCCCGCTCGACCATTGCCTGTACCCCTTCCACCGCCACCACTTCCCGCGCCTGCCGGGCCAGCGGCAGAGCGAAGTTGCCCAGCCCACAGAACAGGTCAAGCACGCGTTCATCCGCCTGCGGCGCCAACCAGGCCAGGGCCTGCTCGATCATCGCGGTGTTGACCTGGGCGTTGACCTGGACGAAATCGCCGGGCCGGTAGGCAAGCTCAAGGTTCCAGGGTTCAAGGTAAAAACCCAGACTCTGACCGGCATCCACTGGCAAAGGTTCACCTTCGCCTTGCAACCACAGTTGTACCCCCGCCTCGACGCAGAACGCCTGCAGGCGCGCCAGGTCACCCTCGCCCAATGGCCCGGTGTGACGCAACAGCAGCGCCAGCGCGGTACCGCTGAACAGCTCGACGTGGCCAACCACCTGCGGCTTGCTCAGGCTACGCAACAGCGTCGGCAGGTGACGCATGATCGACTGCAAAGGTTGTACCAGCACCGGGCAATCGTCGATGGCGACGATGTCCTGACTGGCTTCGGCGCGAAAACCTACTTCGAGATTCTTCGCCTTGTTGTCCCAACGCACGGCAACCCGCGCCCGGCGCCGGTAGCCGAACTCCGGCCCGGTCAGCGGCGCTGCCCAGCGCTCGGGTTGCACGCCAGCGACCCGCTGCAACTGCTCGGCCAGCAGGCGCTGCTTGAGCGCCAGTTGATCGGCATGGGGCAGATGCTGCAGGTTGCAGCCGCCACAGCGGTCGAAGTGCTTGCACGGGGCCTTGCGGCGCGCCGGGCTGGCATTGAACACACGCTCCAGACGGGCCTCGACCACCTTGCCGTGGGTATTGAGCACCCGCGCTTCGACCTCTTCCTCGGCCAGGGCGCCACTGACGAACCAGGTGCGGCCGTCGAGAAAGGCAATACCGCGGCCGTCACCGGCCAGGCGCTCGATGCTCAGGCGCTGTTTTTTGCCGGTAGGGATCTGTGGCGCGCGGGTGCCACCGGCCGGCTGAAAGCGCAGGCCGCTGTTACGTTTGTTCTTGGACATCAGTTCACTGAATCGAAAATGCCGGTCGACAGATAACGGTCGCCACGGTCGCAAATGATCGCCACCATCACGGCGTTTTCCAGCTCGCGGGACAAGCGCAGCATGGCTGCCACTGCACCACCGGAGGACACGCCACAGAAAATGCCCTCTTCTCGGGCCAGCCTGCGGGTGGTTTCTTCGGCTTCGCTCTGGGTCATGTCGACCACGCGGTCAACGCGCTCGGACTGGTAGATTTTCGGCAGGTATTCCTGCGGCCAGCGGCGGATGCCAGGGATGGCCGAGCCTTCCATCGGTTGCAGACCGATGATCTGCACCGCCGGGTTCTGCTCCTTGAGGTAGCGCGAGCAGCCCATGATGGTGCCGGTGGTACCCATGGAGCTGATGAAGTGGGTAATGGTGCCCTGGGTCTGGCGCCAGATTTCCGGGCCGGTGCTCACATAGTGAGCTTCAGGGTTGTCGACATTGCCAAACTGGTCGAGCACCAGGCCACGGCCTTCCGCCTGCAGACGGTCGGCAAGATCACGGGCGCCTTCCATGCCCTCTTCCTTGCTGACCAGGATCAGCTCGGCGCCGTAGGCCGTCATCGCCGCCTTGCGCTCGGCGCTGGAATTGTCGGGCATGATCAGGATCATCTTGTAACCCTTGATCGCCGCCGCCATGGCCAACGCGATGCCGGTGTTGCCCGAGGTCGCTTCGATCAGGGTATCGCCCGGCTTGATCTGCCCACGCAGCTCGGCGCGGGTGATCATCGACAGCGCCGGCCGGTCCTTGACCGAGCCTGCCGGGTTGTTGCCTTCGAGCTTGAGCAGGAGGGTATTGCTGGTGTCGCCGGCAATGCGCTGCAGGCGGACCAGAGGCGTGTTGCCGACGCAATCGGCGATGGTTGGGTACTGCAAGGTCATGGCGTATTCGCAATCCAGACTGCGGGGGCGCCTATCATACCGGCAAACGGGATTTGCCCATATCACGCAATGTGTTGGGGTTATAGCTGCAAGCTATAAGCAGGAATTTATGGTGCCTGTTCCGGCCTTATCGCGGGTCAAGCCCGCTCCTACAGTGAATTTGCATGCACCTAGACCCTGTGGGGAATCACACCGCCGGCAGTTGCATGTTCAGCCGCAGGCCCTGGCCAGTGTTTTGCGCCCACAACCGCCCGCCCTGGCGGACGATGGCATTGCGGGCAATGCTCAGGCCCAGCCCGAAGCCGCCATCGCCGGGCCGCGAACCGTCCAGACGGGTAAAGGGCGCGAAAATGCGCTCAAGCTCGCTTTGCGCCACCCCACCACCCTGGTCTTGCAGCCAGATCAACCAGTGATCGCCCTGACGCCGCCCGTCCAGGCGGATAACGCTCCCGGCGGGGGAATGCCGAATGGCGTTGCGCAAGATGTTCTCCAGCGCCTGGGCCAGGCTGTTGAGGTTACCCTGCACCCAGCACGAGGCGTCCAGCGCACAATGCAGTTGCGCGGCGGGCCAGCCACTTTCATAGCAGGCATCTTCGGCCAGCATGTCCCACAAGGCCTGGACCTGGATGGGCTCCTTGCTCAGCGGCGCACGCTCGGTGTCCAGCCAGGCCAGTTGCAGCGTATCTTCGACCAGCCGCTGCATGCAGTCGATCTCCCGCCCCAGACGCTCGCGCAGGTGCTGCGCATCGGCTTCGCTGTCACAGGCCACGCGCAAACGGCTCAACGGTGTGCGCAACTCATGGGAGAGGTCACGCAACAGTTGCTGCTGCAGGGCGACCGTGCCCTGCAGGCGCTCGGCCATGTCATCGAAAGCGCGGCCCAGTTCACCCAGTTCGTCCTGGCGGCTGGTGGTGCTGCTGGCCACCCGTGCCGAGAGCTGGTCGGCGCGCCAGGCATTGGCCTGCTCGCGCAACTGGATCAGCGGCACAATCAGCATGCGGTAGAGGCCAACGCACAGCAGCAAGGTGAACAGCCCGGGGATGATGCCGTTGGTGACCACCCGCCACAGCACCCGGTACTGCCCCGGCGCCAGACGTTGCGGCAGTTCCATGACCAGGGTGCCCAGGTGCGGCTGCTCGGTAAACGGCAGGCGCATCCATGGCATGCCGATCGACCGCGGGCTCACCGGCCAGTCGATACCGCGCAGAAAGGTCAGGCGCCGGCTTTCAACCTCGTTGAGCGGCGTGCTGCTCAAGGACTGCAGGTCCGGGCCGATCACCCCGACCCAGCCAGACTCCTTGTCGCGTACTGCCGCCAGCCAGGCGTCGATACCGGCCTGCCCTCCACGCGCCCAGGCCTGCTCGGCTTCACTGGCATAGCCTTGCAACGTGCTTTTGGCCTGTTCCGAGAGGAACGCGTTCTGGGTTTCCATATGCCGGCCCCAAGTCCAGCTCAGGCCGATCATCAACAGGCAGAAGCCGACCAGCAGGATCGCCAGTTTCCAGAACAATGAGTGACGATTGGGCACTTCAGTGCACCTCTGCGCCACTGAGCACATACCCCTTGCCCCACACCGTCCGCACTTCGCGCTCGAGATAACCGATGGCCTTGAGCTTGCGGCGAATCTGGCTGACATGCATGTCCAGGCTGCGATCATGGCGGGCATAGCCGCGCTGCAACACGTGCTGGTAAAGGAAGGCCTTGCTCAACACCTCCTCATCGCTGCGGTGCAGGGTATCGAGCAGGCGGTATTCGCTGAGGGTCAGCCCCGCCCATTGCTCGCCGTAACAGACATCACTGGTCGCTTCATCGAAGTGCAATTTCCCGGCCTGTACCTGTGCCGGTTGGTGATGGCGTCGCTCCAGCGCCACGCGGCGCAGGATCGCCTCGATACGTACCTGCAGCTCGACCATGCTGAAGGGTTTGGGCAGGTAATCATCGGCACCGCGCTGGAAGCCGGTGATGCGGTCAGCTTCGGCCCCCAGGGCGGACATCAGGATCACCGGTGTCGAACTGTTCTGCCGCAGCAGCCCCAGCACATCCAGGCCGTTGAGGCCGGGTAGCAGGATGTCCATCAACACCACGTCAAAGCAGCCGCGCTGGGCAACCTGCAGGCCATCGTTGCCACTCTGGCACCAGGTGACCTTGAAGCCGCCGCGCTGCAGTTCCTCACGCAGGTAGGCGCCCAGGACCGGATCGTCCTCGATGGCAAGGATGTTGGACGTGGCAGTAGATACAGAAGTCATTGACCGATGCTAGCAATTCTCAATCACGCGATTATTGGGCATTCACTGCGCACAGGCAACCAAGGCTCGGGCAAAGCCTGGCTTATCGCTTGGAATAGACAAAAGCAGATACAAATGAGTGCATTACGCGAGTAGGCGCGGTACTTTTCCGACTTGGTCTGTCAGCAGGAGCTGGCGGGGGCTTACAGCGCTTACCGCGCACAGGAGAGTGGCGTGCTGAATAGATTGGGGATCAGAAGCCGCGTGCTGTTGCTCGCCTTGTTGCCGGCCAGCCTGATGGCACTGGTGCTGGGCGGCTATTTCACCTGGTTGCAGCAGAACGAGCTGCAAACCCAACTGCTGCAACGCGGCAAGATGATTGCCGAACAACTGGCACCGCTGGTGGCGCCGGCGCTGGTACGTCACGACCCGGCGCAGCTGGAGCGCATCGCCGCCCAGGCCCTGGAGCAGTCCGACGTGCGTGCCGTGGCCTTCCTCGGCCCTGATCGCAACGCCCTGGCCCACGCCGGCCCGAGCATGCTCAACCAGGCGCCCACCGGTGGCGGCACGCAATTGCTGCAACGCACCGGCAATGACGCCACCCGTTATCTGCTGCCGGTGTTCGGCCGTCACCGCGACCTGGCCGGCGAGCTGATTCCTGGCGAAGCCGATCGCCTGCTGGGTTGGGTGGAAATCGAGCTGTCCCACGATGGCACCCTGTTGCGTGGCTACCGCAGCCTGTTCACCAGCCTGCTGCTGATTCTGCTGGGCCTGGCCGCCACCGCGCTGCTGGCCTTGCGCATGAGCCGCACCATCAACGGCCCGATCGGCCAGATCAAATATGCCGTCACCCAGCTCAAGGACGGCAACCTGGAAGAACGCCTGCCGCAAATGGGCAGCTACGAGCTGGACGAACTGGCGGCGGGTATCAACCGCATGGCCGAAACCCTGCACAACGCCCATGAAGAACTGCAGCACAGCATCGATCAGGCTACCGAAGACGTTCGCCAGAACCTGGAAACCATCGAGATCCAGAACATCGAGCTGGACATGGCGCGCAAGGAGGCGCTGGAGGCCAGCCGGATCAAGTCCGAGTTCCTGGCCAACATGAGCCACGAAATCCGTACACCGCTCAACGGCATCCTCGGCTTTACCCACTTGCTGCAAAAAAGCGAACTGACCCCGCGCCAGCTCGACTACCTGGGTACCATCGAAAAGTCCGCCGGCAGCCTCTTGGGCATCATCAACGAGATCCTAGACTTCTCCAAGATCGAGGCCGGCAAGCTGGTGCTCGACAGCATTCCGTTCAACCTGCGCGACCTGATCCAGGACACCCTGACCATCCTCGCCCCGGCCGCCCACGCCAAACAGTTGGAGCTGGTCAGCCTGGTGTATCGCGATACGCCGCTGTCGCTGGTCGGTGACCCGCTACGGCTCAAGCAGATCCTCACCAACCTGGTCAGCAACGCCATCAAGTTCACCCGTGAAGGCACCATCGTCGCCCGGGCCATGCTCGAGGACGAGCGCGAAGACAGCGTGCAGTTGCGCATCAGCGTTCAGGACACCGGTATCGGCCTGTCCAACCAGGACGTGCGGGCGCTGTTCCAGGCCTTTAGCCAGGCTGACAACTCGTTGTCGCGCCAGCCCGGTGGCACCGGCCTGGGCCTGGTGATTTCCAAGCGCCTGATCGAACAGATGGGCGGCGAGATCGGCGTCGACAGCACGCCAGGCGAAGGCTCGCAGTTCTGGATCAGCCTGAGCCTGCCCAAGGCCCGTGACGATGCCGAAGACCTGCCCATGCAACCGCTGGTGGGCCGCCGGGTGGCGATTGTCGATAGCCACGAACTGGCGCGCCAGGCCCTGGAGCATCAACTGGAAGACTGCGGCCTGAGCGTCAGCCTGTTCGCCACCGTCGAACAATTGCTGCACGCGGTCGAGGCCGCCACCCTTGCCGGGCAACCCTTCGAGCTGGCGGTGCTCGGGGTCAACCTCGACAGCCTTTCGCCAGAGCGCCTCGGCCAGCACATCCAGCAACTGGAGCACCTTGCCTGCCAGGCCCTGGTGCTGTGCCCGACTACCGAGCAGGCGCTCTACCATCCGTACCTGCCCAACCCCCACAGCCAGTTGCAGGCCAAGCCTGCGTGTACACGTAAATTGCGCCGGGCCCTGATGGAGATGGTCCAACCGCGGCGCCCGGGCAGCGAAAGCAAGCCGGTGTCCGACCAGCCATTGCCGAAAGTGCTGTGCGTCGACGACAACCCGGCCAACCTGCTGCTGGTGCAAACCCTGCTGGAAGACCTCGGTGCCGAAGTGCTGGCAGTCGACAGCGGCTATGCGGCGGTTCAGGCCGTGCAGGACGAGCGTTTCGACCTGGTGCTGATGGATGTGCAGATGCCCGGCATGGACGGGCGCGAATGCACCGAGCAAATCCGCCAGTGGGAAAGCAGCCAGAGCGGCGCACCCTTGCCGATCGTCGCCCTGACCGCCCACGCCATGGCCAACGAAAAACGCGCACTGCTGCACAGTGGCATGGATGACTACCTGACCAAGCCGATCAGCGAACGCCAACTGGCCCAGGTGGTGCTCAAATGGACCGGCCTGACCCTCGGCGCACCGCGCCCGGAACGACTGCTGGAGCGCATCCCCGACAGCAGCGAATTGAAGGTCCTCGACCCCGAGGAAGGCCTGCGCCTGGCGGCGGGCAAACCGGACTTGGCCGCCGACATGCTGGCGATGCTGCTGGCGTCGCTGGAGTCCGACCGCGAAGCGATTCGCACCGCCCGCGAGGCGGCCGACCGCAATGGCATGATCGAGCGCGTGCACCGGCTCAATGGCGCCTCGCGCTACTGCGGCGTGCCACAACTGCGCGCGGCCTGCCAACGCAGTGAAACCTTGCTCAAGCAAGATGACCCACAAGCCCCGCAAGCCCTCGACGAACTGGACCGGGCCATTACCCGGCTCACGGCCCAGGCGCGCATGAGCGCCTGAACCCTGGCTGACCTGGGGCAAGGCTTGATCCTTGCCCCTTGGTTAAACTTTCAGGCAAAGCCTTCAGGAGGATCCCATGCGCGTACTGTTTTTCAGCAGCCAGACCTACGACCAGGACAGTTTCACCGGTGCCGCACCCGCTCCGGGGCTGGAGCTGCACTTTCAGCCCGCACGCCTTAGCGAAGACACCGCACCGCTGGCCGCCGGCCATGAAGTGGTCTGCGCCTTCATCAACGATGACCTCGGCGCTGCCGTACTGCAACGCCTGGCGGCCGCCGGCACGCGCTTGATCGCCCTGCGTTCGGCCGGCTACAACCATGTCGACCTGGCCGCCGCCAAACGCCTGGGCCTGGCCGTGGTGCGAGTACCGGCCTACTCGCCCCACGCCGTGGCCGAACATGCCGTGGCGCTGATCCTGGCGCTCAACCGGCGCCTGCACCGGGCCTACAACCGCACCCGCGAGGGCGACTTCACCCTGCACGGCCTGACCGGCTTCGACCTGCACGGCAAGACCGTCGGCGTGGTCGGCACCGGGCAGATCGGCGCGGCCTTTGCGCGAATCATGGCCGGCTTCGGTTGCCAATTGCTGGCTTACGACCCCTACCCCAACCCCGAGTTGCTGGCCCTCGGCGCGCGCTACCTGAGCCTGCCAGAGCTGCTGCGCCAGGCGCAGGTCATCAGCCTGCATTGCCCGCTGACCGACGACACCCGCCACCTGATCAACGCCCAGAGCCTGGCTGACCTTAGGCCCGGCGCCATGCTGATCAACACTGGCCGTGGCGCACTGGTGGACACCCCCGCGCTGATCGAGGCGCTGAAAAGCGGCCAACTCGGCTACCTGGGCCTGGATGTCTATGAAGAGGAAGCCCAGCTGTTCTTCGAGGACCGCTCCGACCTGCCGTTGCAGGACGACGTACTGGCGCGGCTGCTGACCTTCCCCAATGTCATCGTCACCGCCCACCAGGCCTTCCTCACCCGCGAGGCGCTGGCCGCCATTGCCGCCACCACCCTGGACAACATAACCCGCTGGGCGGCAGGCAATCCGCAGAACTTGGTCGAGGGTTGATGCTAGGATACGCGGCAGATTTGGAGGACCCATGGTCGAACACGATTTCCGCTACACCCTGTTTAACCCGCAACACACCCTGATCGAGTGCCGCGCCCTGGTGCCAGGCCGCTATCAAGTGACCGGCAACGGCGGCTCGATCCAGAAGAACGACGTTCTGCTGGTGACCCTCAAGGGCAGCAAGGATTTGTCCATGCGCCTGACCGTGGAATCCGTGCGTCACCTGATCAACCCCACCGGCCAATGGGTCGCGGTGGCCAGCGGCCCGGTATTCGGCGAACTGGCGATCCACACCTGGGAGGTCAACTGCGACAGCTGCCAGGCAAACCTGAGCTTCGAATTCGCGGTCGATGCCAAACTGGGCAAAAAGGCCCAACAACCGGCCGCCAGCGCGCGCATTGCCGAACTGGGCTGGGTCAGCCGTGGCGACAAGCACCTGTGCCCGAAATGCAAGGAGACGGCCCAGTGAAAACGCTGTTGCTCTCAGCCCTGATCGGCACAGCCCTGCTGGGTTGCGCCGCCGAGCCGATGAAGCTGGAACAGGAACGCAGCTACTTGCTGGAGTGGATTGGCGAACGTCCGCTGATGGACTACAGCCACCTGACCCTGACCCTGGCCGCCGATGGCCGCGCCTATGGCAACGCCGGCTGCAACCACTGGTTCGCGCCGTATCAGCTGGAGGGCGAGAAGTTGACCTTCGGCAAGGTCGGCAGCACCCGCAAGCTCTGCGCACCGGCACTGATGGAGCAGGAAAAACGCTTCCTCCAGGCGCTGGAGACCGTGCAACGCTGGGACATCTCGCCGATCGAGCAGGTGCGTTTCTGGCCGGCCGAGGGCAAGCCACTGCGTTTCTGGCCTGAGGAAGGCTGAAGAGCTTCGCAGGCTTCATCGCCGGCAAGGCCGGCTCCCACAGAGATTGCTGACACCCTGCATTATTGAGGTGGACTCAAAACCTGTGGGAGCCGGCCTTGCCGGCGATGGTAGCGCCGCCGATCAAGCGCCCTTGAGCGCCTCGATCTTCTGGTTCAAGCCTTCAAGGGTCTGCTCGCCCATCAACTGTTCGCGCACCTTGCCCTTGTCATCGATGATGTAGGTCACCGGCAAGGCTTCGCTAGGCGGCAGCTCGTAACGCTCGGCCGGGTCGCTGGCGAGTACCGTGAAGCCGATGCCCAGCGCTTCGCTGGCCTTCTTCAGGTCTTCGCCCTGCAGGCCGTCGAAATTCACCCCGAGCACCTGCACGCCCTGCCCCTGCCATTGCTTGGCCGCCGCGTTGAGTTCGGGTATTTCCGTACGGCATGGGCCACACCATTCCGCCCAGTAGTTGAGCACCAGCCAGTGCCCTTCAATCTGCTCGGCCTTCACCGCCTGGCCGTGCTGGTCCAGGCCGTAATCCGCACCGCAACCACCGAGCAACAGGCTCGCGGTGATGGCCAGTGCTGCTGCCAAACGCCTTGTCATGGGTCAATCCTTCTCGAAGATTCAAACAAAATGCGAAGTCGCTACGGTTAGAATAGCCGCCACACCCTGCTGGATGCGACCCGAACATGACTGACCTGACCCTCTATCACAATCCGCGCTGCTCCAAATCCCGTGGCGCCCTTGAGCTGCTCGAAGCCCGCGGCCTGGCCCCGACCGTCGTGCGCTACCTGGAAACCCCGCCGACTGCCGGCGAGCTCAAGGCCCTGCTCGGCAAGCTGAACATCAGTGCACGCCAGTTGCTGCGCAGCGGTGAAGACGAATACAAAACGCTCAACCTGGCCGACGCCAGCCTCAGCGAGGTGCAGTTGATCGACGCTATGGTCCAGTACCCCAAGCTGATCGAGCGGCCCATCCTGATTGCCGGCGATAAAGCCGTGATCGGCCGGCCACCGGAGAAGGTGCTGGAGATCCTGCCGTGAGCGCGCCGTACATCCTGATTCTGTTCTACAGTCGCCACGGCTCGACCAGCGAGATGGCCCGGCAGATTGCCCGCGGCGTCGAAATGGCCGGCCTGGAAGCGCGCATCCGCACGGTACCGGCGATCTCCACCGAGTGCGAAGCCGTCGCCCCGGACATCCCGGAAACCGGCGCCCTGTATGCCACCCTGGATGACCTGCGCCATTGCTCGGGCCTGGCCCTGGGCAGCCCGACGCGCTTTGGCAACATGGCTGCGCCGCTCAAGTACTTCATCGACGGTACCAGCAGCCTGTGGCTGAGCGGCGGCCTGGTGGGCAAGCCGGCGGCGGCATTCACCTCCACCGCCAGCCTGCACGGCGGCCAGGAGTCGACCCTGCTGTCGATGCTGCTGCCACTGATGCACCACGGCATGCTGATCATGGGCCTGCCCTACAGCGAGTCGGCGCTGCTGGAAACCCGCGGCGGCGGCACGCCTTACGGCGCCAGCCACCATGCCGGTGCCGACGGCAAGCGTGACCTGGATGCCGACGAAATCGCCCTGTGCCGCGCCCTTGGCCAACGCCTGGCGAGCACCGCCAAACTGCTGGAGAACGGCCGTGGCTAAAAAGCCCAAGGTGCTGCCCCCGATCGAATGGCTGACGCCGCGCCTGCGCCTGACCCGGGCGCTGAGCCTGGCGAGCTTTTTCGGCCTGATCGCCTTGCTGACCCTGAACAACCTGCTGTTCGCCGACCTGCACGGTGCGCGGGTCGGGGTTATCCTGGCAATCGAACTGGTGCCGCTGGCCCTGCTGCTGCCGGGCATGCTGCTGGGCAATGCCCGCGCCCATGCCTGGACCTGCTTTGTGGTCAACCTGTACTTCATCAAAGGTGTACTGGCCGCATTCGACCCGGCCCGGGCGCTGTTTGGCTGGCTGGAAGTGGCGATCAGCCTGGCGCTGTTTGTCAGTGCCCTGCTGTATGTACGCTGGCGCTTTCAGTATGAGCGGCGGCTGGCGGGGGAAGGTTCGAACTAGGCGGTGAATTCATCGCTGGCAAGCCAGCTCCCACAGCGTTGGACTGCCCCCAAGAAGTTGGACACCAATCCAACCCTTGGGGGAGTTATGAGCAAGTACTCAGAGCATTTCAAGCT
>NZ_JANAVH010000012.1:0-221336 GCF_024213215.1 Pseudomonas sp. SBB6
ATCGCCGATGGTAGTGTGGGGTTTCCCCATGTGAGAGTAGGTCATCGTCAAGATTAAATTCCGAAACCCCTATCTGCGTACGCAGGTAGGGGTTTTGTCTTTCTGGCGTTTACCTCGACTGTGGGGGCCGCCTCATCGCGGGGCAAGCCCGCTCCTACATCGGTTAGAATAGCGCCCTCGCGTTGACTCAGAAGTTCACTATGTCAGAATCTGCCGACCCCCCTCAGCTCGCCGACCTGCCCCTGGAAGACCTGGTGGCCTGTCACGAATGCGACCTGCTGATGCGTAAGCCTGTGCTCAAACAGGACGAAAAGGCCCACTGCCCGCGCTGTGGCTACGAGCTCTACGCCCATCGACACAATGTGGTCCCGCGCAGCCTGGCCCTGGTGCTGGCGGCCTTGCTGCTCTACGTACCCGCCAACTTCCTGCCGATCATGCAATTGCACCTGCTCGGCCAAAGCTCCAACGATACCGTCTGGAGCGGTGTGGTCGGGCTGTACAACACCGGCATGCGCGGCGTGGCGGTGGTGGTATTCCTGTGCAGCATGGCCATCCCCTTGCTCAAGCTGTTGTGCCAATTGGTAGTGCTGTTGAGCATTCGCCTGAACATCGGCCGCAGTTACGGCTTGTTGCTCTATCGGATTTATCACCATCTACGCGATTGGGGCATGCTCGAGGTGTATTTCATGGGCGTGCTGGTGGCGATGGTCAAGCTGGTCGATCTCGCGGATCTGAGCCTCGGCCTGGGTCTGGCCTGCTTTATCAGTTTGTTGTTGGTGCAGGTGTGGCTGGAGGTGGTGATGTCGCCCCACCAGATATGGAGCGCTTTATCGGGGGAAGACCTGCATGCGTGCGATTGATGCTGGCATTCTGGTTTGTGGTGAATGCCACGAGCTGAATCGCCAGGAGCCGGGCAGTGACGCGCAAACCTGCACCCGCTGTGGTGCAGTGGTGCATGCGCGGCGGCCGAACAGCCTGGTGCGAACCTGGGCGTTGCTGATCACCTCGGCAATTTTGTACATCCCGGCCAATGTGCTGCCGATCATGACCGTCAGCGCGCTGGGCCAGGGCAGCCCGGACACCATCATGTCCGGCGTTATTACCTTGATGAAGCACGGCATGCTGCCGATCGCTGCGGTGGTGTTCATCGCCAGTATCCTGGTGCCGACCTTCAAGCTGGTGGGCATTGCCCTGTTGCTTTATTCGGTGCAGCGCCACCAGCCGTTGTCGGCGCGGCAACGAATCCTGATGTACCGCTTCATCGAATTCATCGGACGCTGGTCGATGCTGGATATTTTCGTGATCGCCATTTTGGTGGCGGTGGTGAATTTCGGCAGGATCGCCAGTGTCGAAGCCAATCTGGGCGCCGTCGCCTTCGCCAGTGTGGTGATTCTGACGATGCTCGCTGCAGTAACCTTCGATCCCCGACTGATTTGGGATAACACGGAGTCGGATGACGACCATGAGTGATTTGCCTACGGCTAAAACCCGCCCAGCTTCGAACTGGTCGGCCATATGGATATTGCCTCTGATCGCCCTGGTGATCGGTGGCTGGCTTGGCTGGCAGGCCTATCGCGAGTCAGGGGTGAACATCCAGGTCCGCTTTGAAAGCGGTGAGGGCATCGTTGCCAACAAGACCGAAGTGGTCTTCAAGGGCATGTCGGTCGGTAAGGTAAAAGAGCTGGTACTGGATGCCAAGGGCAACAATACCGGGGTCATCGCCACCATCGAGATGAACAAGGAAGCCGAGCCGCACCTGAATACCGGTACCCGCTTCTGGCTGGTCAAGCCGAGTGTCAGCCTGGCCGGGATCACCGGCCTGGAGACCCTGGTTTCGGGTAACTACATTGCCGTGAGCCCTGGGCAAGGCGAGCCGACCAAGCGCTTCAAGGCGCTGGATGAGGCGCCGCCGCTGTCTGATAGCGAGCCAGGCCTGCACCTAGTCCTCAAGGCTGACCGCCTGGGCTCGCTCAATCGCGACAGTCCGGTGTTCTACAAGCAGATCCAGGTTGGCCGGGTGAAGAGTTATCGTCTGGCCGAAGACCAGGGCACGGTCGAGGTCAAGGTGTACATCGAGCCGGCTTACGCCGCCCTTGTGCGCAAACATACGCGGTTCTGGAACGCCAGCGGCGTCAGCATCGATGCCGACCTTTCCGGGGTGAAGGTCCGTAGTGAATCGCTGGCCAGTATTGTCGCCGGCGGTATCGCCTTCGCCACGCCCGAGCACCGCAAGGACAGCCCGCCAACTGATCCGAGCTTACCGTTCCGCCTGTACGAAGACTTCGATGCAGCCCAGGCCGGGATTCGCGTCAAGGTCAAGCTGAGCGACTTCGAGGGCCTGCAGGCCGGGCGTACCCCGGTGATGTACAAAGGTATCCAGGTTGGTTCGTTGAAGACCCTCAAGGTCGATGCCGACCTGGCCAGCGCCATGGCCGATCTGACCCTCGATCCGCTGGCCGAAGACTACCTGGTCGACGGCACCCAGTTCTGGGTGGTCAAGCCGTCGATCTCCCTTGCCGGTATCACCGGCCTGGAAGCGCTGGTCAAAGGTAACTACATTGCCATTCGCCCGGGCGACAAGGGCGCGACCCCGCAGCGTGAGTTCGAGGCGCGGGCCAAGGCGCCGCCGCTGGACCTCAAGGCGCCTGGGCTGCACCTGGTGCTGTACAGCGACAACCTCGGTTCGCTGGAAGTCGGCAGCCCGATCCTCTACCGTCAGGTCAAGGTCGGTACGGTACAGAGCTACCAGTTCTCCAAAAAGAGCAAGCGCCTGCTGATCGGCGTGCATATCGAGAAAGAGTACGCCGGCCTGGTCAACGGTTCGACACGCTTCTGGAATGCCAGCGGCATTACCCTGAGCGGTGGCCTGTCGGGCATTCAGATCAAGAGTGAGTCGCTGCAGAGCCTGATGGCCGGCGGCATTGCCTTCGACACGCCCATCCCGAATGTGGCGCTCAAACGCCGTATTCCGTTCTTCCTCCTGCATGAAAGCCAGGAAACAGCCAACCGCAGCGGAACCACGGTGACCATCCGTGTCGATCGCGCAGACGGCCTCAAGGTTGGCACGCCGGTTCGCTTCAAGGGCCTGGATGTCGGCAAGGTCGAGCAGGTCGACCTGACCAAGGATCTGCAGGCTGTGCTGCTCAAGGCGCGGATCACCGAGGTGCCGGAGCGCATTGCCCGCGAAGGTACGCAGTTCTGGGTGGTCAAGCCGGCCCTGGGGATCGTCAAGACCGCCAACCTGGAAACCCTGGTCACCGGCCAGTACCTGGAAGTGCAGCCGGCAGTCAGGAGTGCAGGGCCGCAGCTCAACTTCAATGCGTTGCCACAGGCGCCGGACTTCTCCGAGCGCGAAGCCGGGTTGGCGCTGGTGCTCAGCGCACCGCGGCGGGGTTCGATCAAGCCGGGCGTGCCAGTGACCTACCGGGAGATTCCAGTGGGCAAGGTCACCGGTTTCGAGTTGGGGCAGACGGCCGACCGGGTGCTGATCCATATCCTGATCGAGCCCAGGTACGCAGCGCTGGTACGCGGTGGTAGCCGTTTCTGGAACAGCAGTGGATTTGGCTTCGACATCGGCCTGTTCAAGGGCGCAACGGTGCGGACCGAGTCGCTGGAGACCCTGATCGAGGGCGGAATTGCCTTTGCAACGCCGGACGGCGAGAAGATGGGTAACCCGGCTCGTCCGCAGCAGACCTTCGCCCTGTTCGACAAGGCCGAGGATGAATGGCTGCAGTGGGCGCCGAAGATTCAGATTGGTAAGTAACAAACACCCCGGGCTGCATTGCAGCCCATTGTGGGAGCTGGCTTGCCAGCGATGAGGCCGGTCCAGGCTATCCATCTGGTGTTGCCTGGGCTGCGACCGCTTTGCGGTCGATCGCTGGCAAGCCAGCTCCCACAGGGTTAAAGGTCAATCTCAGGAATCACAGGCAATAAAAAACCGACCCTAGGGTCGGTTTTTCAACAAGCATGTCGCTTAGGCAGCTGCAGCTTCTTTCAGCGCCTTGATGTGGCCATTCAGACGGCCTTTATGGCGAGCAGCCTTGTTCTTGTGGATGATGCCTTTATCGGCCATACGGTCGATAACTGGAACAGCCAGAGTGTAAGCAGCTTGCGCTTTTTCGGCGTCTTTTGCGTCGATGGCTTTAACTACATTCTTGATGTAGGTACGAACCATGGAACGCAGGCTGGCGTTGTGGCTGCGACGCTTCTCAGCCTGTTTTGCACGTTTTTTGGCGGAAGGTGAGTTGGCCACCGTCGAGCTCCTCGAAAGACTTGGTAAATAGCAAACAAAATAGGCCGCGAATCATGCCGATGAGTTGATCGGTTGTCAAGGGCACTTGCATGGTTCCGCTGAGTGGTCGTTCTGTACAAGGGAGTGATTCCCTTCTGCGGCACGACCTGTAAACTCGGGAGCTTTTGCTCTGCTTGCGTTGCGGCGCGGAGTATCGCACAACTGGGCGCGTTGCGGCACAGCCCTTTATCCTCAGGCGTGAAAAACTTTCGATGAATCTTCTTAAATCCCTGGCCGCGGTCAGCTCCATCACCATGATCTCGCGGGTGCTGGGCTTTGTCCGTGACACCATCCTGGCACGGGTGTTCGGCGCAGGCGTGGCCACCGACGCCTTCTTCATTGCCTTCAAGCTGCCCAACCTGCTGCGGCGCATCTTCGCCGAGGGCGCGTTTTCCCAGGCGTTCGTGCCAATTTTGGCTGAATACAAGACCCAGCAAGGCGAGGAGGCGACCCGTACCTTCATCGCCTACGTCAGCGGCCTGCTGACCCTGGTGCTGGCCCTGGTGACTGCCCTGGGGATCCTTGCCGCGCCCTGGGTGGTGTGGGTAACGGCGCCGGGCTTTGTCGACAGCACCGAGAAGTACCAGCTGACCACCGACCTGTTGCGGGTGACCTTTCCTTATATATTGCTGATCTCGCTGTCGTCGCTGGCCGGGGCCATCCTCAATACCTGGAACCGTTTTTCGGTGCCGGCCTTCGTGCCGACCCTGCTCAACGTGGCGATGATCGGCTTTACCCTGTTCCTCACGCCGTACTTCGACCCGCCGATCATGGCCCTGGCCTGGGGCGTGCTGGCCGGTGGCCTGGCGCAGCTGTTGTATCAGCTGCCACACCTGAAAAAGATCGGCATGCTCGTGCTGCCGCGTTTGAACCTGCGCGATAGTGGCGTGTGGCGGGTGCTCAAACAGATGCTGCCGGCGATCCTCGGGGTGTCGGTCAGCCAGATCTCGCTGATCATCAACACCATCTTCGCCTCGTTCCTGGTGGCTGGCTCAGTGTCGTGGATGTACTACGCCGACCGCCTGATGGAGCTGCCCTCCGGCGTGCTCGGGGTGGCCCTGGGCACCATCCTGCTGCCAACCCTGGCCAAGACCTACGCCAACCGCGACCGCCACGAGTACTCGCGGATCCTCGACTGGGGCCTGCGCCTGTGCTTTTTGCTGGTGCTGCCATGCACCCTGGCCATGGCGATTCTTGCCGAGCCGTTGACCGTGGCGCTGTTCCAGTACGGTAAATTCAGCGCCTTCGACGCGGCCATGACCCAGCGTGCGCTGATTGCCTATTCGGTGGGCCTGCTGGCGATCATTCTGGTCAAAGTGCTGGCCCCAGGCTTCTATGCCCAGCAGAACATCCGGACGCCCGTGAAGATCGCCATCTTCACCCTGGTCTGCACCCAGCTGTTCAACCTGGTGTTCATTACCCACCTGGCGCATGCCGGCCTGGCCCTGGCCATCAGCCTGGGTGCCTGCCTGAATGCCGGGTTGCTGTACTGGAAGCTGCGCCAGCAGCAGTTGTTCCAGCCACAACCGGGCTGGGCCAGGTTCCTCGCCAAGCTGGTGGTGGCGGTGTTGCTGATGTCGGCGGTATTGCTGGTAGGCATGCATTACATGCCGGCCTGGGCCGAAGGGCAGATGTTCGAGCGCTTCCTGCGCCTGGGTGCGCTGATCCTGGCCGGGGTCGTGACCTATTTCGGCTGTCTGTTGCTGTTTGGTTTGCGCCCGCGTGACTTCGCCCGCAAGGCGTTGCATTAAGGCGTAATGGCGGTCAGACGTCGGTTTTACACATTCCACGCCACGGGGTGACGCTGCTGCCTGTCGTCAGCGCCCGGGTGTGGTTATAATCGACCACTTTATGAGCAAGAAGCGCGTTATGCAGCTGGTTCGAGGCCTCCACAACCTGCGCCCCCAGCACCGGGGCTGTGTCGCCACTATTGGCAACTTCGACGGTGTTCACCGCGGCCACCAGGCAATCCTGGCGCGTCTGCGTGAGCGAGCGGACGAGTTGGGCATGCCCAGCTGCGTGGTGATTTTCGAGCCACAGCCGCGTGAGTATTTCGCCCCCGACACCGCGCCCGCGCGCCTGGCCCGCCTGCGCGACAAGGTCGCCCTGCTGGCCGCCGCCGGCGTCGACCGGGTGCTGTGCCTGGCGTTCAACCAGCGCTTGAGCAAGCTCAGCGCCGCCGAGTTCGTCGACACCATCCTGGTCGATGGCCTGGGTGTGAAACACCTGGAAGTGGGCGACGACTTTCGCTTCGGCTGCGACCGTGTTGGCGACTTCGACTTCCTCGAACAGGCCGGTATCCTCCAGGGCTTTACCGTGGAAGCGGCGCAAACCGTCGAGCTCGACGGCCTGCGGGTCAGCAGCACGCAAGTGCGCGATGCGCTGGCCAGCGCCGATTTCGAGCTGGCCGAGCGTCTGCTGGGGCGGCCGTTCTGCATCCGCGGGCGCGTGTTGCATGGGCAGAAGCTGGCACGCCAGTTGGGTACGCCGACGGCCAACATCCAGCTCAAGCGCCATCGCGTACCGCTCAGCGGGGTCTACCTGGTCAGCGTCGAACTCGACGGCAAGCACTGGCCGGGTGTCGCCAACATCGGCGTACGGCCTACTGTTTCAGGTGATGGCAAAGCCCACCTGGAAGTACATCTTCTGGATTTTGCCGGCGATCTTTATGGCCGGCGTCTGACGGTGGAATTCCACCACAAGCTGCGTGAAGAGCAGCGTTTCGCCTCCCTGGAGGCGCTGAAGTCGGCGATCGATGCGGATATCGCCGCCGCACGTGCCCATTGGCACGGTCAACCGCTAACGAAGAGCCTGAAATGACCGACTATAAAGCCACGCTAAACCTTCCGGACACCGCCTTCCCGATGAAGGCCGGCCTGCCACAGCGCGAACCGCAGATCCTGCAGCGTTGGGACAGCATTGGCCTGTACCAGAAGCTGCGCGAAATTGGCAAGGATCGTCCGAAGTTCGTGCTGCACGACGGCCCGCCCTACGCCAACGGCAAGATCCACATCGGTCATGCGCTGAACAAAATTCTCAAGGACATGATTGTCCGCTCCAAGACCTTGTCCGGTTTCGACGCCCCGTACGTCCCGGGTTGGGACTGCCACGGCCTGCCGATCGAGCACAAGGTCGAAGTGACCCACGGCAAGCACCTGAGCGCCGATCAGACCCGCGAACTGTGCCGCGCCTACGCCGCCGAGCAGATCGAAGGGCAGAAGACCGAGTTCATCCGCCTGGGTGTGCTGGGCGACTGGGACAACCCGTACAAGACCATGAACTTCTCCAACGAAGCCGGTGAAATCCGCGCGCTGGCAGAAATGGTCAAGCACGGCTTCGTGTTCAAGGGCCTCAAGCCGGTCAACTGGTGTTTCGATTGCGGTTCGGCCCTGGCCGAAGCCGAGGTCGAGTACGCCGACAAAAAATCGCAGACCATCGACGTTGCCTTCCCGGTAGTCGATGACGCCAAGCTGGCCGCCGCCTTCGGCCTGGCCTCGCTGGCCAAGCCTGCCTCGATCGTGATCTGGACCACCACCCCGTGGACCATCCCGGCCAACCAGGCGCTGAACGTCCACCCGGAGTTCAAGTACGCCCTGGTCGATACCGGCGACAAGCTGCTGGTGCTGGCCGAAGAGCTGGTCGAATCGTGCCTGAAGCGTTATGCGCTGGAAGGTTCGGTGATCGCCACTGCGCCAGGTTCGGCGCTGGAACTGATCAACTTCCGTCACCCGTTCTACGATCGCCTGTCGCCGGTGTACCTGGCCGACTACGTCGAGCTGGGCGCCGGTACCGGTGTGGTTCACTCCTCGCCAGCCTACGGTGAAGACGACTTCGTCACCTGCAAGCGCTACGGCATGGTCAACGACGACATCCTCACCCCGGTGCAGAGCAACGGTGTGTACGTGCAGTCGCTGGAGTTCTTTGGCGGCCAGTTCATCTGGAAGGCCAACCCGGCCATCGTCGACAAACTCTCGGAAGTCGGTGCGCTGATGCACACCGAAACCATCAGCCACAGCTACATGCACTGCTGGCGCCACAAGACCCCGCTGATCTATCGCGCCACCGCGCAATGGTTCGTCGGCATGGACAAGCAGCCCGACAACGGCGAGACCCTGCGCAAGCGCGCGGTCAAGGCCATCGAAGAAACCAAGTTCGTCCCGGCCTGGGGCCAGGCGCGCCTGCACTCGATGATCGCCAACCGCCCGGACTGGTGCATCTCGCGTCAGCGTAACTGGGGCGTACCGATCCCGTTCTTCCTCGACAAGCAAACCGGCGAGCTGCACCCGCGCACCGTCGAGCTGATGGAAGAAGTGGCCAAGCGCGTCGAAAAAGAAGGTATCGAGGCCTGGTTCAAGCTCGACGCCGCCGAGCTGCTCGGTGACGAGGCTGGCCAGTACGACAAGATCGCCGACACCCTCGACGTCTGGTTCGACTCCGGCACCACCCACTGGCACGTGCTGCGTGGCTCGCACAGCATCGGCCACGAAACCGGCCCGCGCGCCGACCTGTACCTGGAAGGTTCCGACCAGCACCGCGGCTGGTTCCATTCCTCGCTGCTGACCGGTTGCGCCATCGACAACCATGCGCCGTACCGCGAATTGCTGACGCACGGTTTCACCGTCGACGAGAACGGCCGCAAGATGTCCAAGTCGCTGGGTAACACCATCGAGCCGCAGAAGGTCAACGACACCCTGGGTGCCGACATCCTGCGCCTGTGGGTTTCGGCCACCGACTACTCCGGCGAAATGGCGGTTTCCGAGCAGATCCTGCAGCGCAGCGCCGACGCCTACCGGCGTATCCGCAACACCGCGCGCTTCCTGCTCTCCAACCTGTCCGGCTTCGACCCGGCCCGCGACCTGCTGCCGGCCGAAGACATGCTGGCGCTGGACCGCTGGGCCGTCGACCGTACCCTGCTGCTGCAGCGCGAGCTGCAAGAGCACTACGGCGAGTACCGCTTCTGGAACGTCTACTCGAAGATCCACAACTTCTGCGTGCAGGAGCTGGGTGGCTTCTACCTGGACATCATCAAGGACCGTCAGTACACCACGGGCGCCAACAGTGTTGCCCGTCGTTCCTGCCAGACCGCGCTGTACCACATCAGCGAGGCGCTGGTGCGCTGGATCGCGCCGATCCTGGCGTTCACCGCCGACGAGCTGTGGCAGTACCTGCCGGGCGAGCGCAACGAATCGGTCATGCTCAACACCTGGTATGAAGGCCTGAGCGAGCTGCCGGAAGGCTTCGAGCTGGGTCGCGCCTACTGGGACCGCGTGATGGCGGCCAAGACTGCGGTCAACAAGGAACTGGAAAACCAGCGTGCGGCCAAGGCCATCGGTGGCAACCTGCAAGCCGAAGTCACCCTGTTCGCCGACGACGCCCTGAGCGCCGACCTGAACAAGCTGGGCGACGAGCTGCGCTTCGTGCTGATCACCTCGGCGGCCAGCGTTGCGCCGTTCGCCCAGGCTCCAGCCGATGCGGTCGAGACCGAAGTGCCTGGCCTCAAGCTGAAAGTGGTCAAGTCCGGCCACGCCAAGTGCGGCCGTTGCTGGCACTTCCGCGCAGACGTCGGTTCGAACCCCGAGCATCCGGAAATCTGCGCCCGTTGCGCCGACAACATCAGCGGCAATGGCGAGGTGCGCCACTATGCCTAACCCTGGTGTGGGGCGCTTCGGGCGCCTCAGCTGGCTGTGGCTGAGCGTGCTGGTCCTGGTCCTCGACCAGGCCAGCAAGTTCTACTTCGAGGGCGCGCTGAGCCTGTACCAGCAGATCGTGGTCATCCCTGACTACTTCAGCTGGACCCTGGCCTACAACACCGGTGCCGCTTTCAGCTTCCTGGCTGACAGCTCCGGCTGGCAGCGCTGGCTGTTCGCCCTGATTGCCGTGGTGGTCAGCGCCGTGCTGGTGATCTGGCTCAAGCGCCTGGGGCGCAACGAGACCTGGCTGGCAGTCGCGCTGGCATTGGTGCTCGGCGGCGCGCTGGGCAACCTGTACGACCGTATCGTGCTTGGCCACGTGGTCGACTTTATCCTCGTGCACTGGCAGAACCGCTGGTACTTCCCGGCCTTCAACCTGGCCGACAGCGCCATTACCGTGGGTGCGGTGATGCTGGCGCTGGACATGTTCAAGAGCAAAAAGTCCGGAGAACCCGTCCATGACTGAGACCCGTATCGGCCAGAACACCGAAGTGACCCTGCACTTCGCGCTGCACCTGGAAAACGGCGACACCGTCGACAGCACCTTTGAAAAGGCGCCGGCGGTGTTCAAGGTCGGCGACGGCAACCTGCTGCCAGGCTTCGAAGCGGCGCTGTTTGGCTTCAAGACCGGTGACAAGCGTACCGTGACCGTGGTCCCGGAAAACGCCTTCGGCCAGCCGAACCCGCAGAACGTGCAGGTCATGCCGCGCTCGCAGTTCCAGGACATGGAGTTGTCCGAAGGCCTGCTGGTGATCTTCAACGATGCCGCCAACGCCGAATTGCCAGGTGTGGTGAAAGCGTTCGATGATACCCAGGTGACCATCGACTTCAACCATCCACTGGCCGGCAAGACCCTGAACTTCGAGGTGGAAATCCTCGCGGTCAAGGCCCTGTGAGCCTGGAGTCCGCCATGCAAATCAAACTCGCCAACCCCCGTGGCTTCTGTGCCGGCGTGGACCGGGCGATCGAGATCGTCAATCGCGCCCTCGAAGTGTTTGGCCCGCCGATCTATGTGCGCCATGAAGTGGTGCACAACAAGTTCGTGGTCGAGGACCTGCGCGCGCGGGGGGCGATTTTCGTCGAAGAGCTGGACCAGGTGCCGGACGACGTCATCGTCATCTTCAGCGCCCATGGTGTTTCCCAGGCCGTGCGCCAGGAAGCCGCCGGGCGCGGCCTGAAGGTGTTCGACGCGACCTGCCCGCTGGTGACCAAGGTGCATATCGAGGTGGCGCGCTACAGCCGCGACGGCCGCGAGTGCATCCTGATCGGCCACGAAGGCCACCCGGAAGTCGAAGGCACCATGGGTCAGTACGACACCAGTAATGGTGGCGCCATCTACCTGGTCGAAGACGAGGACGATGTTGCCAGCCTGCAGGTCAACGACCCGGATAAGCTGGCCTTCGTCACCCAGACCACTTTGTCGATGGACGACACCAGCCGGGTGATCGATGCCCTGCGCGCGCGCTTCCCGACTATTGGCGGGCCGCGCAAGGACGACATCTGCTACGCCACCCAGAACCGTCAGGACGCGGTCAAGCAATTGGCCGACGAATGCGACGTGGTATTGGTGGTCGGTAGCCCGAACAGCTCCAACTCCAACCGCCTGCGTGAGCTGGCCGAGCGCATGTCGACCCCGGCCTACCTGATCGACGGCGCCGAAGACCTGCAAAAAAGCTGGTTCGATGGCGTCGAGCGCATTGGTATCACTGCCGGTGCTTCGGCACCCGAGGTGCTGGTGCGTGGGGTGATCGAGCAACTGCGGGCCTGGGGGGCCACCGGCGCCGAAGAGCTCGATGGCCGCGAGGAGAACATCACCTTCTCGATGCCCAAAGAGCTGCGTGTGCGTTCATTGATCTGACCCGGCAGCCGCGCACAGCGGCTGTTCGCCGGGCTCCTCGCGCAGGCTGACCCGGCCTGTGTGCGCCAGTACCACCCGGTACTGGCTGAAGGGCCCGGGGCGTTGGCAAATGAACAGCGTCCCGGCCTGAAACGCCCCACCCTCGTGCAAGGGCACCCCCAGCCCACTGAAGCGTACCTGCCGGGCCACCGGTTGATTACCGATTATGCTTACCCGTTCGAGCCGACGCTGTTGGTACAGCAGAGGTTGGCCATCCTGCTCCAGAACCATGCGCCAGCCATTGCCCCAGTTGTCCTCCAACGCTTGCAGGCGTACCACCTGATTGCGCAGCAAGGCCTCGGCTCGCGCCGTGCGCAGGGCGTGAGCCAGGTCCTGGGCGGCAGCTTGCTGTTGTAGCCCATGGCTCATGGCGCTGTAGGTCGGTACGCCGATGTACGTGAGCATCCCCACCAGCGCTAGCGCAAACATCATTTGTATCAGTGTTACGCCCTGTTGCTTCACCGTGCATTCCTCCCTGGAAGTGCTTCTATAGAGTCAGGCCGGCGGACAGGAGCGTCCAGTCGGCCGGGTTGGCAAAGGGCTGTGGAAAAGTCGCAGGAGGGAAGGCGCCATGGATGGCGGACGGCAACAAGGGATTAGCCTGATCGAGGTGCTGCTGGCGATGCTGGTGCTGGGGCTTGGTCTGTTTGCCGCGGCGGCCGCGCAAGTGCGGGCGCTGCAGGCTACCGACAGTGCCTTGCAGAGTACCCAGGCGGCGTATCTGCAGCATGGCGTGCTCGAACAGCTGCGTATCGACGACACCCAGCAAGGGCCAGGCCGATGAACCGGCAAGGCGGCGTTGGCCTGGTCGAAGTGTTGCTGGCCTTGAGCCTCGGGTTGTTGCTGCTACTCGGTGTCAGCCGCTTGTTCCTGGCCGCCAGCCAGAACTGGCAGGCTCAGGGCATCGCGGCCCAATTGCAGGAGGACGCGCGCCTGACGTTGCAGCGCATGGCCCAGGACATTCGCATGAGTGGCATGTTCGGCTGCTTGCGCGCGGATGCCACAAGCCATGTGAATCCATCCTCGGCACAGGCCTTTTCCCGCCCGTTGGAAATAACCCGGGCAGCGGATGGGCGTCTGTTGCAACTTAGCCTCATCAGCGCCGAAATGGCGGGTGCAGGTGGCCGGCCGAACTGGACGCTGGTCACCGATTGCACGGAGCAGGCGCGGGTCTATCCCGAGGTGCACGTGGCGCCCGCCGGGCAGTACGCGATACCGATACGGCGTCAGATCTATCGCGTTGATGGCGCCAGCCTGATGCTCGGAAGCGGCGCCAGCTATGCGCCGTTGATCGATAACCTTGGCGAACTGCGGGTGGATGTTCTCAGGCGAGGCACGGAGGGCATCGCCGGCTTGCGCCTGAGCCTGACCTTGATTGACCCGCAGTCACGGGTCAGGCCGCAGCAGTATCAACTGACGGTAGCGCTGCGCAATGGCTAGGCCCGGCAACCAGCGCGGCGTGATCCTGCTGATCAGCCTGGTGTTGCTGGGGCTGTTGGGGTTGCTCGGCATCTCGGCCATGGTCAGTGCCACCCTGCAGGAGCGCATGGCCGGCAATTTGCTGGCTACCCTGCAAAGCTTCGAGCAGGCGGAGCAGACCTTGCTACTGGGGGAATCGGCCGTGTCGCTGGCGCTGCCGTGCACGTACTGCTTGCCGCCCCCGGAAGCCGCTCGAGTGAGGGCGGCCGGCGTTTATCGCGGCGAAGGCCCCACGTCCGGCCTGAGCTGGCAACGCGGCGCCAGCGGCTTTTACCTGGTGCAGAACCTTGGCCAGAGCACCCGCGCAGCGCACTTGCCGGCTAATCTCGCCGCCACCCTGTACCGGATAACCGCAGTCAGCCATGGCGGGGCGGGGCGCAGCGTGCTGGAAAGCGTTTATGCGCAGGCTGTAGAAGCAGGCACCCATCAGCCCAGGCGTATTCTCTGGCGGCAGACTCACTAGGCGTTCGACTTATGTACAACCTGCAGAAAGGTTTGAGCCTGATTGAACTGTTGCTTGTCGTCGCCGTGGTCGGCATTCTTGCGGGCATTGCCTATCCCAGCTACAGCGAACAGGTCCGCAAGGCCGCACGCACGGAAATCGCCGGGTTGCTGTTCGAAAGTGCGCAGTTGCTGGAGCGTCACTATTCACGCACCGGCCAGTACGCCGACAGCGAGGCCCTGGTCACCCCATTGGCGTCCGGGACCGAGCACTACCGGCTGCAAGCCGTTCGTCATTCGACGTCATTCACCCTGACCGCCCGGCGCATACCGGGTGGTTTGATGACCAGTGACCGCTGCGCTGATTTCGTACTCGACCAGGCCGGTGTGCGCAGCAATCCCGGCGCCGTTGATGCTGGCCGTGGCTGTTGGGGTGGTTGAGGTTTACTTCAGACGTTGGATCAATACATGACCAAGCAAGTAGTGATTGTCGGTGGCGGGGTGATCGGCCTGCTGACAGCGTTCAACCTGGCGGCCGAAGTCGATCAGGTGGTGCTGTGTGACCGTGGCGCGCTCGGCCAGGAGTCTTCCTGGGCGGGTGGCGGCATCGTCTCGCCGCTGTATCCGTGGCGCTATAGCGCAGCGGTAACGGCCCTGGCGCACTGGTCGCAGGATTTTTATCCACAGCTGGGCGAGCGCCTGTTCGCCAGCACCGGGGTTGACCCGCAAGTGCACACCACCGGCCTGTACTGGCTGGACCTGGACGACGAAGCCCAAGCGCTGGCCTGGGCCAAGCGCGAAGGGCGGCCGTTGACGGCTGTGGATATCTCGGCGGCCTATGACGCGGTGCCGGTACTTGGCGGCGGTTTCCGGCGCGCCATCTACATGGCCGGGGTTGCCAACGTGCGTAACCCGCGCCTGGTCAAGTCACTCAAGGCCGCCTTGCTGGCGCTGCCGAACGTGAGCATTCGCGAGCACTGCGAAATCACCGGCTTCAGCCGTGAGGGCGCGCGCATTAGCGGGGTGGAGACCGCGACCGGGCCGATCCAGGCCGATCACGTCGTGCTGACGGCTGGCGCCTGGAGCGGCGACTTGCTGCGGCCGCTGGGCCTGGAGCTGCCGGTGGAGCCGGTGAAAGGGCAGATGATCCTGTACAAGTGCGCCGAAGACTTTTTGCCGAGCATGGTGCTGGCCAAGGGGCGCTATGCGATCCCGCGGCGTGACGGGCATATTCTGGTGGGTAGTACCCTGGAGCATGCCGGTTACGACAAGACCCCGACCGAGGAGGCGCTGGAAAGCCTGAAGGCTTCGGCGGTGGAATTGCTGCCGGCGCTGGCCGATGCCACCCCGGTGGCCCATTGGGCAGGGCTGCGGCCGGGGTCGCCTGAGGGCATTCCGTACATCGGTGAGGTGCCGGGGTATACCGGGCTGTGGCTGAACTGCGGGCACTACCGCAACGGCCTGGTGCTGGCGCCGGCGTCCTGCCAGTTGTTTGCGGATTTGTTGCTGGGGCGTGAGCCGATGATCGACCCGGCGCCGTATGCACCGGCTGGGCGGGTGGCTGCTCTCTAGGGCCCTATCGCCGGCAAGGCCGGCTCCCACAGTGTCATGTGTGCGCTGTACTTGTGGGAGCCGGCCTTGCCGGCGATGGCTGCGAAGCAGCCCAAGGTTGCCGGACTCAGCGCTGCGCCCCAGGCCCCTGCTCCAGGTGCGCCTGGCTGCAATACCACTGCGCCCCGCGATGCAATGCCCGGTCACTGGGCAAATGCACACCGCAATGGGCGCAGCGGACCATCTTCAGCGGGTCTTCGAGGCTGTTGTTTTGCCCAGCAGCATTGCTGGCCTTGAACTTGCGCCACAGCCAGAAGGCGGCAGCAATCAGGGCAATCCAGAATAGTAGGCGAACCATGGTGTCCAGCTTTGTCAGTGAAGAGCCTTCAGTCTAGGGCTCAGGCATGAAAAAAGGGAGGCCTTGGCCTCCCTTTATCTTTTACACGATGGCTCAGTCGAACACACCGAAGGTCATGTAGCTGAACCAGGAGCGGTCTTCGTTGTTGCCTTCCGCTTCGTGGTTCTCTTCCTTGATGACGTCACCGTTGGCATCTTTAGGCTGCAGCTCTTGCGGGATCGCGTCCTTGGCGTCCTGGTACTGCTTCATCACGTCCTGGTTGGCGCGGGTCTCGCCCGGCGGCAGCGGCGCGGCGGTATCGATCAGGCCCAGGGTGGCCTTGGACAGCCACGAGCGGGTGTCGGCCTCGTTCTGTTGCGGCACGAACTGGCCATCGACCAGGCTCGGGTGATCCGGGTAGTTGAGCTTGAGGGTTTCCAGGCTGGTGGCGGCCAGTTCGTCCAGATGCAGGCGCATGTAGGCTTCGGTCATCACCGCCAGGCCGTCGCCGACCGATGGGGTTTCCTGGAAGTTCTCGACCACGTAGCGGCCACGGTTGGCGGCAGCGACATAGGCCTGACGGGTCAGGTAGTAGTCGGCCACGTGGATTTCGTAGGAAGCCAGCAGGTTGCGCAGGTAGATCATGCGCTGCTTGGCGTCTGGCGAATAGCGGCTGTTGGGGAAGCGGCTGGTCAGCTGGGCGAACTCGTTGTACGAGTCGCGGGCAGCACCCGGGTCACGCTTGGTCATGTCCAGCGGCAGGAAGCGCGCCAACAGGCCGCGGTCCTGGTCGAAAGAGGTCAGACCCTTGAGGTAGTAGGCGTAGTCGACGTTCGGATGCTGCGGATGCAAGCGAATGAAACGCTCGGCGGCAGACTTGGCAGCCTCCGGTTCGGCGTTCTTGTAGTTCGCGTAGATCAGCTCGAGCTGGGCCTGGTCGGCGTAGCGGCCGAACGGATAGCGCGATTCCAGAGCCTTGAGCTTGCTCGTGGCACTGGTATAGCTGTGGTTGTCCAGGTCGGCCTGCGCCTGCTGGTACAGCTCGGCTTCGCTCAGGTTTTCGTCGACGACTTCCTTCGAAGAACAAGCAGCGGTCAGTCCGAGGATGGCGATCAGCAGCAGGTGTTTCACTTGCATGGCGGCTTGCGTCCCTATGACGGCCGCTGTCTTGGGCGTGGCCGTCCTGTTATGATGAGCACCCCGATGCAACCCTCGGGGCAAAAGACGTCGTATTTAACCACAAGCGTGCAGTCGAAACCAAAGGCTGTGCCGCCCGCTGATTCGAGCATGTCCGAGATCATTCAACTTCGCGCAGAGGTGCCGTCCGAATTGGGCGGGCAACGCCTCGACCAAGTCGCCGCCCAATTGTTCGCTGAGCACTCGCGCTCGCGCCTGTCCACCTGGATCAAGGAGGGGCGCCTGACGGTCGATGGCGCTGTCCTGCGTCCGCGCGATATCGTCCACGGCGGTGCGCTGCTGGCGCTCGACGCCGAGCAGGAAGCCCAGGGCGAGTGGGTGGCCCAGGACATCGAGCTGGATATCGTCTACGAAGACGACCACATCCTGGTGATCAACAAGCCTGCCGGGCTTGTGGTCCACCCGGCTGCGGGCCACGCTGATGGCACCCTGCTCAATGCCCTGCTGCACCATGTGCCGGACATCATCAATGTGCCGCGCGCCGGTATCGTCCACCGCCTGGACAAGGACACCACCGGTCTGATGGTGGTGGCCAAGACCATCCAGGCGCAGACCCAGCTGGTCGCCCAGTTGCAGAGCCGCAGCGTCAGCCGCATCTATGAATGCATCGTGATCGGCGTGGTAACGGCCGGCGGCAAGATCAACGCGCCGATCGGCCGTCACGGCGGGCAGCGCCAGCGCATGGCGGTCACCGAAGGCGGCAAGCCGGCGGTCAGCCACTACCGTGTACTGGAGCGCTTCCGCTCGCACACGCATGTGCGGGTCAAGCTCGAAACCGGGCGTACCCACCAGATTCGCGTGCACATGGCTCACGTCAACTTCCCGTTGGTCGGCGATCCGGTCTACGGCGGGCGTTTCCGTATTCCGCCAGCGGCCAGCCTGACCATGGTCGACGCGCTCAAGACCTTCCCGCGCCAGGCCCTGCATGCGCGCTTCCTGGAGCTCGATCACCCGGTGACCGGCGAGCGCATGGGCTGGGAATCGCCGCTGCCGGATGACTTCGTCTGGCTGCTGTCGCTGCTCAAGCAAGACCGTGAGGCGTTCATCGGATGAGCGAGTTGACGCAAGCGCTGCTGTTTCCCGACTGGCCTGCGCCAGCCGGGGTGCGCGCCTGCGTCACCACGCGCAGCGGCGGGGTCAGCCTGCCGCCTTATGAAAGCTTCAACCTCGGCGACCATGTTGGCGATGCGCCAGCTGCGGTGGCCGAGAACCGCCGGCGCCTGACCGTCGAGTTCGGCATTCAGCCGGCCTGGCTCAAGCAGGTGCATGGCGTGGTGGTGGCCGATGCCGACCCCAGTGTTATCGCCGAAGCCGATGCCAGCTACAGCGCGACCCCGGGCATTGCCTGCACGGTGATGACCGCCGACTGTTTACCGGTGCTGTTCTGCGACCGCGCCGGCACCCGGGTAGCCGCTGCCCACGCCGGCTGGCGCGGGCTGGCCAACGGTGTGCTCGAAGCCACCCTGGAGCGCCTGGCGCTGCCGCCCGACGAGGTGCTGGTGTGGCTCGGCCCGGCCATTGGCCCGCAAGCCTTCGAAGTTGGCCTGGAAGTACGCGACGCGTTCACGACCGTTCATCCGGAAACTGCCCGGGCCTTCGTGCCCGGTGCCCAGCCCGGCAAGCTGATGGCCGATATCTACCAACTGGCCCGCCTGCGCCTGGCAGCACGCGGCGTCAATGCCGTCTATGGTGGTGGCTTGTGCACCGTCAGCGACCCGCGCTTCTATTCTTATCGGCGCACCCCGCAGGGTGGCCGCTTCGCTTCCCTGGTCTGGCTGGCACCGCGCTGACCTGGATCAAGCCCGGCTAGCTTGAATCTTCCAGAATCACCCTTATCTACAGTGGTATCTCTGGCAGGTTTTTCTTCATCAGGTGTGTCCATCGCTCCGACCTGCCCATAAAGGAAGGTAACCCATGCGAATAGACCGTTTGACCAGCAAGCTGCAATTAGCATTATCCGACTCCCAATCCCTGGCCGTGGGCATGGACCATCCGGCCATCGAGCCTGCGCACCTGGTGCAGGCCCTGATCGATCAGCAGGGCGGTTCGATCAAGCCGCTGCTGATGCAGGTCGGCTTTGACGTCAACAGCCTGCGCAAGGCGTTGAGCAAAGAGCTCGACCAACTGCCGAAAATCCAGAACCCCACGGGCGATGTGAACATGTCCCAGGACCTGGCGCGCCTGCTCAACCAGGCCGACCGCCTGGCCCAGCAGAAGGGCGACCAGTTCATCTCCAGCGAGCTGGTGCTGCTGGCGGCCATGGACGAGAACAGCAAGCTCGGCAAGGTGCTGCTCAGCCAGGGTGTAAGCAAAAAGGCCCTGGAAAACGCCATCAGCAACCTGCGTGGCGGCGAGGCGGTCAATGACCCCAACGCCGAAGAGTCGCGCCAGGCCCTGGACAAATACACCATCGACCTGACCAAGCGCGCCGAAGACGGCAAGCTTGACCCGGTGATCGGCCGTGACGACGAAATTCGCCGCACCATCCAGGTGCTGCAGCGCCGGACCAAGAACAACCCGGTGCTGATCGGTGAGCCTGGCGTCGGTAAGACCGCCATCGCCGAAGGCCTGGCCCAGCGCATCATCAATGGCGAAGTGCCGGACGGCCTTAAAGGCAAGCGCCTGCTGTCGCTGGACATGGGCGCGCTGATTGCCGGGGCCAAGTTCCGCGGCGAGTTCGAGGAACGCCTCAAAGCCCTGCTCAACGAGCTGTCCAAGCAGGAAGGGCAGATCATCCTGTTCATCGACGAGCTGCACACCATGGTCGGCGCCGGTAAAGGCGAAGGCTCGATGGATGCCGGCAACATGCTCAAGCCGGCCCTGGCCCGTGGCGAGCTGCACTGCGTCGGCGCCACCACGCTTAACGAATACCGCCAGTACATTGAAAAAGACGCCGCGCTGGAGCGGCGTTTCCAGAAGGTCCTGGTTGAAGAGCCGAGCGAAGAGGACACCATCGCCATCCTGCGTGGCCTCAAGGAGCGTTACGAGGTGCACCACAAGGTGGCGATCACCGACGGCGCGATCATCGCCGCGGCCAAGCTCAGCCATCGCTACATCACTGACCGTCAGTTGCCGGACAAGGCCATCGACCTGATCGACGAAGCGGCCAGCCGCATCCGCATGGAGATCGACTCCAAGCCGGAAGTGCTCGACCGCCTGGAGCGCCGCCTGATTCAACTGAAGGTCGAGTCCCAGGCACTGAAGAAAGAAGACGACGAAGCCGCGATCAAGCGCCTGGAGAAGCTCACCGAAGAGATCGCCCGGCTGGAGCGCGAGTACGCCGACCTGGAAGAGGTCTGGACGTCGGAAAAAGCCGAAGTGCAGGGCTCGGCGCAGATCCAGCAAAAAATCGAGCAATCGCGTCAGGAGCTCGAAGCGGCCCGCCGCAAGGGCGACCTCAGCCGCATGGCCGAGCTGCAGTACGGGGTGATCCCGGACCTGGAGCGCAGCCTGCAGATGGTCGACCAGCACGGCAAGGCGGAAAACCAGCTGCTGCGTAACAAGGTTACTGAAGAAGAGATTGCCGAGGTCGTGTCCAAGTGGACCGGCATCCCGGTGTCGAAGATGCTCGAAGGCGAGCGAGAAAAACTGCTGAAAATGGAAAGCCTGCTGCACGAGCGGGTGATCGGCCAGGAAGAAGCGGTGGTGGCAGTCTCCAACGCCGTGCGCCGTTCGCGTGCCGGCCTGTCGGACCCGAACCGCCCGAGCGGCTCGTTCCTGTTCCTCGGCCCGACCGGTGTCGGTAAAACCGAGTTGTGCAAGGCGCTGGCCGAGTTTCTCTTCGACACTGAAGAGGCCATGGTGCGTATCGATATGTCCGAGTTCATGGAGAAACACTCCGTGGCTCGCCTGATCGGTGCCCCACCAGGCTACGTAGGTTACGAAGAGGGCGGCTACCTGACCGAAGCGGTGCGGCGCAAACCTTATTCGGTGGTGCTGCTCGACGAGGTCGAGAAGGCCCACCCGGATGTCTTCAACGTGTTGCTGCAAGTGCTTGAAGACGGTCGCCTGACCGACAGCCACGGGCGGACGGTGGATTTCCGTAATACCGTGATCGTCATGACCTCCAACCTGGGCTCCTCGCAGATCCAGGAACTGGTGGGCGATCGTGAAGCGCAGCGTGCGGCGGTGATGGATGCCGTGGGTTCGCACTTCCGGCCGGAGTTCATCAACCGTATCGACGAAGTGGTGGTGTTCGAACCGCTGGGCCGCGAGCAGATCGCCGGTATCACCCAGATCCAGCTCGGCCGCCTGCGCAGCCGCCTGACTGAACGTGAGCTGAGCCTGGAGCTGAGCCCTGAGGCACTGGATAAACTGATCGCTGTCGGTTACGACCCGGTCTATGGCGCCCGGCCGCTGAAACGGGCGATCCAGCGCTGGATCGAGAACCCGCTGGCGCAGTTGATCCTGTCGGGCAAGTTCCTGCCAGGCAGCGCCATCATGGCGAAAGTGGAGGGCGAAGAGATCGTCTTTGCCTGAGTTTTCGGTGGGTTACGCTAAGGCCTCGATTTTCGAGGCCTTTTTTCTTTGCATTTTTTCTCGAGTGCTTGTAAAGTGCGCCCCGCTGTATGTCGCCCCGCAGCTTCCCGGCAAAATTGGGAATCTGAAAAAAAGTTGCAAATCAGTAAGTTGAATGCAAATTAGGGGTTGACAAGGGTTTTGAAGGTTGTAGAATAGCGCGCCTCAGAGACATGAACGCAGCGATGCACAAGGTCGAAGAGTTCGAAGCGGTAGTGATACAGCACTCGAAATTGCAGCACTGTTGTAATTGAAATTGATAGTTCCGCGATAGCTCAGTCGGTAGAGCAAATGACTGTTAATCATTGGGTCCCAGGTTCGAGTCCTGGTCGCGGAGCCAAATTTCAAGCCGGGGTATAGCGCAGTCCGGTAGCGCGCCTGCTTTGGGAGCAGGATGTCAGGAGTTCGAATCCCCTTACCCCGACCATTTTTGGGTCGTTAGCTCAGTTGGTAGAGCAGTTGGCTTTTAACCAATTGGTCGTAGGTTCGAATCCTACACGACCCACCATTTTTGAAGCCGGTACGCTGGGTTCAAATCTTAAAAGGTTGGTTTGCCATTAGCAGCCAGCCATAAAAAAGGCGCCTTTATTGGAGCCTTTTTTTTACCGGGGTATAGCGCAGTCCGGTAGCGCGCCTGCTTTGGGAGCAGGATGTCAGGAGTTCGAATCCCCTTACCCCGACCATCTTCAGAAAGAAGGGCACCTTGCAAAAGGTGCCCTTTTTTCGTTTCTGCAGCCTGCCTGATACTATCCGGCTATTTCCTGCAAGGGAGCTGCCCCATGACCCTGAAAACCTCCGTCTACATCGCCACCAGCCTCGATGGCTACATCGCCCGTGAAAGCGGTGAGCTGGACTGGCTGATGGTCGCCACCAGTTCCAGTGACGATCACGGTTATGCGGCGTACATGGCGACCATCGACACCCTGGTCATGGGCCGCAACACCTTCGAGAAGGTCCTGACCTTTGGCGAGTGGCCGTATCCGCATAAGCGTGTGGTGGTGCTGAGCAGCACCCTGGGCGCAGCAGATGTGCCGGCAGAACTCGGTAAAGGTGTTGAGGTGCATCCCGGGCCGCTTGCCGACCTGGTTGAATACCTGGGCGACACAGGCGCCAAGAGCCTGTACCTCGATGGCGGGCAGGTGATTCAGAGCTTTTTGCGCGAAGGGCGGCTGGATGAACTGACCATCACCCGCATACCGGTGTTGCTGGGCAGTGGCATCCCGCTATTCGGGGCCCTGGCGAAGGACGTGACGCTGCAGCATATGCGCAGCACCACCTTTGAAAGCGGCTTTGTGCAGAGTACCTATCGGGTACTCAAGTAGAGCTTACAGCTTCCACAGGGATTGATGTCAGGCCTGCTTGTTGAGGTAAACATAGAACCCTGTGGGAGCTGGCCTTGCCGGCGATGAGGCCGGCACTGCCACTAACAATTGAAACTCAGTGCAACTTCAACCGCGGCTCAGTCCCGCGACCAATCCGGCTACCGAGCATGAGCATCAGCGTACGGAAGGTCCCGTACAGCGCCATCTGGTGCATGCGGTACAGCGACACATAGAACATCCGCGCCAACCAGCCCTCCAGCATCACGCTGCCGGTCAGGTTGCCCATCAGGTTACCCACCGCCGAGAAGCGCGACAGCGACACCAGCGAGCCATAATCCCGGTACGCATACGTCGGCAACGGCTTGCCTTCCAGGCGCGCCTTCAAGCCCTTGGCCAGCAACGATGCCTGCTGGTGCGCAGCCTGCGCCCGTGGCGGCACGTTGCGGTCGCTGCCCGGTTGCGGGCAGGCGGCGCAGTCGCCGAAGGCGAAGATGTTGTCGTCCAGGGTGGTCTGCAGGGTAGGACGCACCACCAACTGGTTGATCCGGTTGGTTTCCAGGCCGTCGATGTCCTTGAGGAAACCCGGCGCACGAATACCCGCCGCCCAGACCTTGAGGCTGGCCTGAATCACGTCACCATTGCTGGTACGCAGCTCATCGGCGGTCACTTCGCTGACCGCCGCGTTGGTCATCACCGTCACCCCGAGTTTCTCCAGGGTCTTGTGCACGGGCACGCTGATGCGCTCCGGCAGCGCTGGCAGGACCCGCGGGCCAGCCTCGATCAGGGTGATGAGCATGTCTTTGGGCTGGATACGATCCAGGCCGTAAGCCGCCAGCTCATGGGCCGCGTGGTGCAGCTCGGCCGCCAGTTCCACACCGGTGGCACCGGCGCCGACGATAGCCACGCTGATTTGTTCATTGGCCTGATCGCCGGCGTGGGCGCGCAGGTAATGATTGAGCAGTTGCTGGTGGAAGCGCTCGGCCTGCTTGCGGGTGTCGAGGAACAGGCAATGCTGCGCCGCGCCCAAGGTGCCGAAGTCGTTGGTGTTACTGCCCACTGCGATCACCAGGGTGTCATAGCCCAGGGTGCGCGCAGGCAGCAGCTCGCGACCGTCTTCATCGAGGGTGGCAGCCAGCTGGATCTGCTTGGTTTCGCGGTCCAGGCCGCTCATGCGCCCGAGCTGGAACTGGAAGTGATTCCACTTGGCCTGGGCCACGTAGTTCAGTTCGTCTTCGGAAGAGTTGAGCGAGCCCGCCGCCACTTCGTGCAGCAGCGGCTTCCAGATGTGCGTCAGGTTGGCGTCGACCAGGGTGATGCTGGCGCTACCTTTTTTGCCCAGGGTCTTACCCAGGCGGGTCGCCAGTTCCAGGCCGCCGGCGCCGCCGCCGACAATCACAATACGGTGAGTCATGGAGATATCTCATAAGGTTTACGGAATTCGGGTCTTGAGTGGCAGGCCGCGCGGGGCGGGCGTTGTGGGCGAGCGCAAGGCAGCTCATAGCACCAGATGACTCAAGAGGCGGCTCAACAAGCCGAGTGCAACGGTCACGACCACCACCAGCAGAAGGAGCAGCCAGGGCCGGAATGGCTTGCGCTCGACTTGGTGCTGGGGGGCTCGCAGGTATTCATCGACACGACGCTGGTCTTCGGGATTCAGGCGGCTGGTCATGAGGGCCTCGTCAGATAGACGCTTGTGACTGTGGGAACGCTACAGTGTTCACTCTAGTCGCTCGAAGGTCGCCCAGCGTTCAGCCACTTGGCTGTCTTTATAACGAATGATTGCGCTTTGTATCACCGGCACAGAATTTATGCCATCGGGCTTTGGCAGGGGGCCAGCTCAGAGGCTTATTCCTACATCAAAAACGATGCTGCGCCCCAAATTGCCGCGCAAGAAGTCCGGCGCATCGGGGTGGGCAAACAGCACCCGGGCGAAGGTCGGGCCCACCAGCGACAACGAGCGCCAGCCCTGGCGCAGGTACTCGGTGGGCGGCGGGAAGTGGCTGTTGAGGTCGAGCACTTCGCGCTTGAGGCTGGCAAAGGCAATGATGTCCAGCTCGCTCAGGTCCAGGCCGCGCTCTTGGTAGTTGTGCGATTTTTTACGCAGGGTCGGTGCCAGGCGCTGCAGCAGTTCCTGGGCGCTGATCCGCCGGGGCCGGGCTTCGCGGCGCACCAGTTGGCTCAACGAGAAGGCACTGCGCCGGCGCTGCAGCTCTTCGCGCCATTCGTCGTTCAGGCGCCGGCCTTCATCGAGGACAAAAAACACCTCGAAGGCGGCATCGCGAAACAGCACGTCAGGCGGTTCTTGCCCGGCGGCGGCAAAGTCTTCGCTGCGGTAGGGAATGTTCAAGCCTTGCAGCAGGCGCTGGCAGACCCAACGCTCACGTTCCCATTTACGGGCATTGGATAGAAACGCATTGGCTTGTTCGGCCTGAATGGTGAGCAGGCGCAAATAGTCTGAGTCGTCCATGGGCACAAGCTTAGCGTTCAATTGAGCTTTGCAGGAAATGTCTGCAAGCCATTGCTGCGCATGTAAACCAGCGCCTAGACTGCGCATCCGTTGTGGGCTCAGTGAATGTCAGGGAAGAAGCATGAGCGTAGTGAAAATGGGCGGCATATTCGGTTCCGGTACGGTGGTCTGTGCCCTGGTGGTGTACGGCGTGGGCTTTTTGTTCTGGACGCCCACCGTGCCTTACGACACTGCAGATGGCCGCTATGTGCTGCTCAAGGAAGGCGACTCACCGCCCTACAGCGTCAAACTCATCGATCATCGCGGCGCAGAAGATGAAATCGTCCGCAGCTACGCCGAGTTCAACCCCAAGGTGCTCAGCGTCATGCCCGGCGACTACCGCTTGCGCCTGACCCTGAACGAGTTCGGCTGCTACGGCGCCTGGGCCGATGTGCAGGTGTCGGCGACCACCATCAGCGTCATCGAGCAGCAGCGCAACCCCAGTTGCCAGCCGCCGGACTGGCTGGTTGAAGGCGCCGTGTTCCGCCTGTTCGAGGCACCGAAAGCACCCGCCGAGGCTGATCAAGCCAACCCCGAGGTGTAGAGCCACTCATGACAGGGACGGAGGTGCGCATGGCCTTATCAACCTGGCGGATATGGAGCGCGGTGACGGTGCTGTGCATCGCTTCCTTCGCGATGGTGACCTCCGAGTTCGCCCCTATCGGTTTGTTGTCACAGATTTCCGCCGACCTGGCGCAGGAGCCGGCCAGGGTCGGGCTCAGCGTGACCTTGTATGCATGGATTGGCGCTGTCAGTGGCTTGCTTGCCAACAGCCTGAGCCGCTGGATCGCCCGCAAGCCGCTGATGATTGTCCTGATGTTGATGCTGGCAGCATCGAATGCGCTCTCGGCAATCGCCCCGGAGTTTGCCGCGCTGCTCGGTGCCCGGGCACTGGGGGCGTTGGCCCATGGCGTGTTCTGGGCAACCGTGGCCGCCACCGCCACCCTTATTGCGCCTGCCCGGCAGATGGGCCTGGCCACCTCGATCGTGCTGGGCGGTATCACCCTCGCCACCGTCATGGGCGTGCCACTGGTCAACCTGGTGGGCCAGTACGACGGCTGGCGAACCGCCTTTGCTTGCCTGGCGCTGCTCTGCGTCGCCAGTGCCGGGGCAATCGCCCTGGTAGTCCCTGACCTGGGCCTGGTCGCCGCAGCACCCGGCACCGGGTATGCGGCGGTGCTGCGGCGCCGGGATCTGCTGATCACCTTCGTCATAACCGCGCTGACGGCGGCCGCACATTTTGCCGCCTACACCTTTGTCGAGCCCTTTATCAGTCAGGTGCCAGATGTGACCCCGTGGCTGGTCGCGGCACTGCTTTTCGCCTTTGGCGCCGCCGGTTTTCTGGGCAACCTGCTGAGTGCGATCTTCATCGACCGCCACCTCAAACCCTTCATCCTCCTGGCCCTGATCGCCATGGCAGGGGCGCTGCTGACCCTGGGCCTGCTTGGGCCCGAGTTGAACCTGCTGGCCGTGGCGGCCTTGCTGATGACCTGGGGCGTTGCCATCTCGGCGCTGTTTACCGGTCTGCAGACCTGGGTGTTGAGCATCGCCGGCGCCCATACCGTTCCGGCCACGGCCCTGCATACAGCAGTGCTCAATGGTGCGATCGGCCTGGGGGTGATCATCGGCGGTGGAGCGCTTGAGAGTATTGGCCTGCGGGGCGCCATGCTGGGCGCCAGCATGGTGATACTCCCGGCCATTGTGCTGCTGGTTGCTTCAGGTGCGTTGCGCCGCACAGCGCCTGTATTTTCCGCAGCCGCTGAGGCTGATCATGCCAGCCCCGAGGTGTAGACTGCCCCCACGCCTATTGCCTCACTCGAACAAGGGTTATTTGCCGTGATCAGTGCCGCCGTGCTTTCGAGTCAGACCCTGACCATCGCCTGGGTCGCCTACGTGCCTGTGCTGATCTGGGCGGTGGCGCGTACCCGCTGGCTCGAACTGTTCGCCGACAGCCGCCGCCAGCACTTGCTGTTCGGCACGGTATTCGCCTTGTTTGCCCTGTGGCTGGTGCGGCGCGACTTCGACACCGGGGTGTCTTATCACTTTATCGGCATGACCGCCGTGACCCTGCTGCTGGACTGGCCGCTGGCGATTGTCGGTGGCTTGCTGGCGCAGCTCGGCCTGCTGGCGCTGGGGCGCCAGGACTTGGCGGCGATGGGGGTCAACGGCCTGTTGCTGATCGGCCTGCCGGTGCTGGTCACCGAAGTGTGCGCGATGCTGGTGGAGCGGGCACAGCCGCGCAACCTGTTCGTCTATATCTTCTGTTCGGGCTTTTTTGCCGCGGCGCTGTCGGCACTGTTGTGCCTGCTCGGTGGGCTGGGTTTGCTGTGGATGGACGGGCGCTTCGTCATGCCGGAGTGGATCGAGGACTTTATCGGCTACCTGTGGCTGATCATCTTCCCCGAGGCCTTTATCAACGGCATGGTGGTCAGCGCCCTGGTGGTGTTCTGCCCGGAGTGGCTGGAGACCTTCAACCGGACCCGCTACCTGCAGGCCCCGTGGAAGGACGACGACCCCGGGCGCTGATGGCTCAGTGGCGCGGGTCGAGCTCGCCGGAGAACAGCTCGTCTTCGGCATCCGGGGCGACCGGAATCTTGTGCTCTTCAGCGGCCCAGGCACCCAGGTCGATCAGCTTGCAGCGGTCGGAACAGAACGGCCGGAACGGGCTATCCGCGTTCCATTCCACAGGGGCGCCACAGGTCGGGCAATCTACGGTCATCGGTTGGCTCATGCTTGGCCTCCTCGCAAAGTCAGGTAAAAGTGGTGCAGGCGGTCGACCTCCGAGCGCAGCCAGTCCAGGTCGCGGTCATTGACCAGCACATCGTGGGCGTGGCGCAGGCGCTCTTCGCGGCTGGCCTGGGCCTTGAGGATGGCCTGCACCTGTTCGGCGCTGGTCTGGTCGCGCAGCAGGGTGCGTTGCACCTGCAGCGCCTGCGGCGCATCGATCACCAGCAGGCGGTTGGTGCGCTTGTACTGGCCGGACTCGACCATCAACGGCGAGACGAACACCGCATAGGGCGACTCGGCCTTGGCCAGGTAGCTGAAGATCTCCTGGCCGATCAACGGGTGCAGCAGGGCTTCGAGCCACAGGCGCTGCTGCGGGTCGGCAAAGATCAGCTCGCGCAGGGCGGCGCGGTTGAGCTGGCCGTCCTCGAGCAGCACCCCCGGGCCGAAACGCTCGACGATACGGGCCAGCGCCGGGCGGCCCGGCTCGACCACCCAACGCGCGGCCTGATCGGCGTCGACCAGGTGCACACCCAGCTCGACAAAGCGCTGCGCAGCGGCGCTCTTGCCACTGCCGATGCCGCCGGTAAGGCCGAGAATCCAGGGGGTGAAAGCAGCGGTGGTCATCAGAATCCGGAATATTTCAGATAGGAAGTGGTTATTTGACCACCCCAGAGCAGCGCGATCCAGCCCGCGATGGCCAGATAGGGACCAAAGGGGATCGGCGTGCTGGCCTGCTTGCGCTGCAGGCGCAGCATAATCAGCCCGATCAACGCCCCCAATAAGGACGACAGCAGCAACGTCAGTGGCAGGATCTGCCAGCCGCCCCAGGCGCCCAGCATCGCCAGCAACTTGAAGTCGCCATAACCCATGCCTTCCTTGCCGGTAATAATCTTGAACACCCAGAACACCGACCACAGGCTCAGGTAACCGGCCACCGTGCCCCACAAGGCATCCTCCAGCGGCACGAACATTTCGAAGGCATTGACGATCAACCCCAGCCACAACAGCGGCAACACCAGGGCATCGGGCAGCAGATGGTGCTCGATGTCGATCATGCTCATGGCCAGCAGGCCCCAGCTCAGCAGCAGCAGGGCCAGGGCGGTGCCGGTGACGCCGAAGCGCCAGGCGACAAACAGGGTCAGCGCCCCGCAGGCGAGCTCTACCAGCGGGTAGCGCGGGCTGATGCGCGCCTGGCAACTGGAGCAGCGCCCGCGCAGGGCGAGGTAACTAATGACCGGTATGTTTTCCCAGGGGCGAATACGGTGGGCGCAATGGGGGCACTGCGACGGCGGCAACAACAGGTCGAAGCGCGGCGCTTGTGCCTCGCTAGGCAACTCCAGCACCTCGCGCGCCTCGGCCTGCCATTGGCGTTCGAGCATGATCGGCAGGCGATGCACCAGCACATTGAGAAAGCTGCCGATGATCAGCCCGAGCAACAGGGCGATGCTCAGGTACATCAGTGGCTGGCTGGCCAGGGAGTTCAACAGGTTCATGGTCAGATCACATTGCCCAGCTGGAAGATTGGCAGGTACATGGCGATCACCAGGCTGCCCACCAGCAACCCCAGGATCAGCACGATCAACGGCTCAATCAGGGCCGTGAGGGTGTCGAGCAGGTGGTCGATGGCCTGTTCATAGTGGCTGGCAATCCTGGCGAGCATATCGTCCAGCGTGCCGGCTGTCTCGCCAATGGCGCACATCTGCACCACCAGCGCCGGGAACAAGCCGCTGGCGCGCAATGCCACGTTCAAGGCTAGACCACTGGCCAGGTCCTCGCGCACCTTGTGTAGCGCCTGCTCATACACCGGATTGCCACACGCCCCGGCAACCGTCCCCAGCGCTTCCACCAACGGCACCCCGGCGCCGAACGAAGTCGACAAGGTGCGGGCAAAGCGGGCGAGGGCGGCATGCTTGAGCAGGCTGCCAAGCACCGGCAAACGCAGGGCCACGCGCACCAGCCACAAACGCAACGCAGGCTTGTGTCGATAACCCCAAACCCCCGCGGCACAAGCGCTGCCAAAAGTTATCAACAGCCACCAGAAGTGCGCCCCCAACCACTGCGACAGGCCGATCACCTGTTGGGTAAAGGCCGGTAGCTCGGCACCAAAGCCGCCGAACAACGACTGAAAGCGCGGCACCACCTCCAGCAGCAACAGCGCCGACACCCCGAAGCCCACCAGCAGCACCAGCAGTGGATAAGTCATGGCCTTTTTAAGCCGCGCGCGTAGGGCCTGGCGCTGCTCCTGCAGCGCCGCGACCTGGGCCAGCACCACTTCCAGGCTGCCGGACTGCTCACCGGCGTCCACCAGGTTGCAGTACAGCCGATCGAAGTAATGCGGGTGCCGGCGCAGCGCAGTGGCCAGGCTGCTGCCGGCAGAAATATCGGCCTTGATCGCCCCCAGCAGGCGGGCCATCGCCGGGTTGGCGCTGCTTTGGGCGACCACATCCAGCGCTTGCAGCAGCGCCACCCCCGCCTTGACCAGGGTGGCCAGCTGGCGGCTGAACTGGCTCAGCGCCTTGCCATCCAGTGGCCGGCGCCATTGCCACAGCGGCGGGCGCACACTGGCGATACGCCCCGGGCGAATCCCCCGCTGGCGCAACTGCGCCCTGATCAACGCCGGGCTGCGTGCGGCGCTCTGGCCGCTGATCAAGGCGCCCTGGGCGTTGGTGCCTTGCCAGTTGTACATCTGGTTGCTGTCGGTCATCGCCACATCCTTGCTGCGCGGCCTTGCACAAGCCTGGTAACAGCTCCAGGCCCCAAGCGGCGAGCAGTGATGCCCGCCGCCCACTAGAGTAGTCGAGCCAGGATGACCGAATGACCGTCACGGGGTGACAAAAGGTGTCTGTTCGGGCCTACTGGCGCGCCTGCTGGCGCCGCACCACTGCGGCCTGGCATGAACTGATTTTGTGAGGGAGAGTGTCCATGAAAGGGCAACGCGGTATTACCTTGATCGAACTGATGATCGTGGTGGCGATCATCGGCATTCTGGCGACCATCGCCTTACCGATTTACACCAACAGCCAGGTCCGCACCAAAGCCACGGCGGCCCTGGTAGAAATTTCTGCCCTGAAGACCGCCTTCGACCTGCGCCTGAACGAAGGCAAAGACATCGCCAACGTCGCCGCCCTGGGTGGCCAGGAGCGCACCGCCCACTGCGCCATTGCCGCCAGCGGCACCGCGGCCACGGGCGTGGGCAGCATCGTCTGCACCCTGATCGACGCCCCGGCCATCGCCACCGACAAAACCATCACCCTGACCCGCGCCGCGACCGGTTGGGCCTGCACCAGCACCCTCAGCGAAGACCTCGCCCCGGCAGGCTGCAAAGCCCTCTGAAACCGGCGCAATTGCTGTTAATAAACAGTGATTTGCGAAAGCGACCCGGCAGTGGTAGCGTTATCGCCACGCCGGTGTAGCTCAGTCGGTAGAGCAGCGCACTCGTAACGCGAAGGTCGCAGGTTCGATTCCTGTCTCCGGCACCATCCAGCTGTTCCGATACGTTTCATCCTGTATACGGAACCCCATGAAAAGCCCGCCATGTGCGGGCTTTCTTGTTTCTGTCTGTCTCGTTCTGTCTCTAGGCATATACCAGTTTTAGGTATACGTTAGGGTATACGCCGGTTCGACGAGAAAACGTATACCTATGGCACGCACCGTTACCCCCCTGTCAGACCCCAAATGCGAGGCTGCCAAGCCACGGGACAAGGACTACACCCTTTTCGACGGCCAGGGCCTGTTCCTGCTGATAAAGAAGAACGGCAGCAAGATCTGGCGTATGAAGTTCAAGCGGCCGGATGGCAGGGAAGGGCTGGCCACATTCGGCAACTATCCAGCCTTGACGCTAAAGGCCGCGCGGGAGCGCCGTGCTGAAGCGCTGGAGCTGCTGGCGCACGGTAAAGACCCGATCGAGAACGCCAGGCAGGGAAAGATCGAGGCGGCGAATGCCAGGGCCAACACCTTCGGCGTATTGGCCAAGGATTGGCACGAGGCCTGTTCGAAGAAATGGTCCCCAGGCCATGCCGCGACGGTTTGGCGGCGGATCGAAACTTACCTGCTCCCAGCCCTGGGCCAGCGACCGGTGGCCGGATTGAAGACCCGCGACTTGCTGGCGCCGCTCAAGGCCGTGGAGAAGCGCGATGTTCTGGATACTGCCAGCCGGCTGCGGCAGTACATGACAGGGATCATGCGCATGGCCGTCCAGCATGGCCATATAGACACGAACCCGGCCGTAGACCTGCAGGGCGCCACCGCAACGCGCAAAACAGTCCACCGGCCTGCGCTGGCGCTGGATCGTCTGCCCGAGCTGTTGCAAAGAATCGATAGCGACACTGGCCGGCCGCTGACCCGTCTGGCAACCCAGCTCACCCTCCTGGTCTTCATCCGCTCCAGTGAGTTGAGGTTTGCTCGCTGGCCAGAGATCGACACTGGCCGTTCCATGTGGGAGATCCCTGGTGAGCGCCAGCAAATCGAGGGTGTGAAGAACTCGCACCGCGGCTCCAAGATGAGCACGCCCCATTTGGTGCCCCTGAGTCGCCAGGCCTTGACCACGCTCGAGCAGGTGCGACAGCTCACCGGGCGCTTTGACCTGGTATTTGCTGGCGACAGCAATCACTGGAAACCCATGAGCGAGAACACGGTGAACAAGGCGTTGCGGCGCATGGGCTACGACACCAAAACCGAAGTGTGCGGCCACGGGTTTAGGGCCATGGCTTGTTCCGCGCTGGTCGAATCGGGACTGTGGAGCAAGGACGCCGTAGAGCGTCAGATGAGCCACCAGGAGCGTAACAGCGTGCGGGCGGCTTACATCCACAAGGCGGAGTACATCGAGGAGCGCCGGTTGATGGTTCAGTGGTGGGCGGACTACCTCGGTGCGAACCGCGAGAAGCACGTTACCCCATACGACTACGCGCATCGTGCTGAGCAGAATGCCAATGTGGTGCCGATCAAGAGGGCCTGATGCGGGCCTTCCATTGTCCACATAGACAGATATAGACTGAATGCCATTACTGTTTGGATGGCCAGTATTCGAACAGGCTACGGTTTTCGGCCGGCCTAGCTCGACGGAGTGAAAAGCGGATTTCCCATCCGCCTGGCCAGCCGATCTATCCAATATGGGAGCGCCTGGGAGGGCGTGAGAATGGAGTACGAAGATGACCTGCCGGACCTGAACCATTGGAAGCAGGTCATGGAGTTCACTGTGGAGCAAGCAGCCCTGTTGCTGGCAGGCATTGATCCATTCGATATCGAATCCCTTGTAGAAGCTAAGGAGCGCAGCGTTCCACGCTGGAAGCAGGCATGGGCTCATTCCCTTGCCATCGTTTCAGCCATCCGGCAGGGGGTTATCTCTCCTGTCGTGTGTCGCGCTTATATATTTGAAGAGAACGGTCAGTGGAGTGGCTGGGAAGCTGTGGCAATGAAGCCATCTGATCGTGATATGGAAATTAGTGCATCACATACAATCATTACTCGCGCCACGTTGGCCAACTGGGTAAGCACTGAACGGGTTCAATTCGCCAGACCAAGATCATCCGTTCCTAGAGTCGTCGCCCCACCTCGTCAGCAGTCCAATCCTGAACCGCCAACCATCATTGAGACTAAGGTCGAGCCGCTGACACTGCCTTATCACGGGCATAGATCTGAAGGGTTGGAGTATGTGGAGGATGCGATAAAGCAACTGTGGTCGACTTATGACGAAGATGACCCTAGCACTGCGCCGACACAGGAGGAAGTGATTAGGTATCTTCGCGAAAAGGGCGCGGGGGCCAACATGGCGGACGCGGTCAACCTCATTCTCCGTCCTGCCAACTTGAGGCGTGGTGGTCGTAAAGTGAAGAAGGCGCCCACCTGAAAAAGCCAGTGAAACCAAGCTCTCCAGCTGAGGTGCCCACCTCAGTCGGCGGCACAAGTGGGCACCTGCAATAGTCGGAATGTGCCCACCTACTGCCCACCTAGAAAGGTTGCTGGTCACCCGATCCTCTCTGCAAACCTGAATCCCGTCGCCATCAACAACGGGATACAGACATGAGCAACATCAGCCAAATTCCAGGTGCTACTCACCCTCAGTTCGACCCTGCCAACACTATCATCCGTTTCCCCGAGGTCGAGGCCATCACGGGCCTGGCCCGCGCCACTGTCTACAAGCGCCTCAAGGATGACCCGTCTTTCCCCCGCCCTGTGTCGCTGAGCAACAGCAAGTCGCGTGGCTCGCCTGTGGGGTTCGTTCTTTCTGAGATTCAGGCCTGGGTACGCCAGCGCATCGCATTGCGCGAGGTGGCCGCCTAATGAACAAAAGAAAGGCCGACCAACAGGCCAGCCCCAAAGATATGCACGTTCATGATACCAGCGGCAGCGCGCAACGCATCCGTCTTCTCGCACACCTGCGCCAGCATGGTTCGATCAACACCTTTCAGGCCATCACGCTGCTCAACATACTGCGTCCGGGCGCCCGTATCTCAGAGCTACGGGACCAGGGTCACAATATCGTCACCCACCTGGGTACTCTGAAAGATGACCAAGGCCGTGAGCACCAGAAGGTGGCCACCTACTTCCTGAGCGCCGTCCCGGCGCAGAAGGTGGTTGCATGACGGCCAAGATCATTCCGTTCGATTACCAGGGTCGCGCCGTGCGCTTCGACGCCGACGGCTGGCTGCATGCCACTGAGATTGCAGATAGGTTCGGCAAAGAGCCTCACGAGTGGCTGCGCCTGCCCGACACCGCTTCCTACCTGGCGGCCATTTCTAAAACCGGGAAATTCCCGGAATTGGTTAGGACCAAGCGTGGCCGCTACGGCGGCACTTGGCTTCACCCGAAGCTGGCGGTGGTCTTCGCCCGGTGGCTCTCTGTGGACTTTGCCGTCTGGTGTGACGAGCAGATCGACGCCCTACTGCGCGGTGGTCAAGGCAACTGGCAGCAGGCCCGCCTGCAGTCCGCCGTTGGCTATCGCGGGTTGTGTGACGCCCTAGCCATCTCCTGCGAGGAGCGCGGCAAGACGCCACAGCGCCACCACTTTATCAACGAGGCCCGGTTGATCAACCAAGTGATCACAGGGAGGTTTGCCGGTCGTGATCGTGATCAGCTGAGCGCTGAGGAGCTTCTGTTGGTCTCGCTCATCGAGATCCGCGACGTGCTGCTGATCGGCCAGGGGAAAGACTTCGAAGCCCGTAAAAAGGCTCTGTTGAGCTACGTCCAGAGCCTGCGCGCTAAACACCTCAGGAGTGAAGTCGCATGATGCTGGCGCTCAAGACAGAAGATGACCGGTCGATATTTTCTATTGCAGGCAGTCGTGTTGCTCGGTATGGTTTGCCCGTCGCTGCAAATTCAGCGGCCGGGCGTAGGAACCCGATGAGCAAAAGGCGCAACAGCGCCCAGATCACTACTGCCGGCGTTTTTTTTCGCCTGCAGCTCCGTGTTATGGCGGCTGTGTGCGGGCAGGCTTCGGCCTGGCCGGGTTCCTTTTGCCCCGGTATTCCTACCCCGTGCACAGCTGCCACCCAATCCCGTAGGAAGGATCGTGGCAGCTCCTCGACAGCAGAAGGAGCTCCACCCATGCACGCCCTCAATCCGTCCGCAATTTCCCCAGAACTTCAGAAAGCCTACTGCTCGCGTCTGTTGAAGACGTTGCTGCGCTATTCCTCAGCAAACGAGTTGGGCCGTATCACTGCAACGCTTGAGAGTGAAGTCAGCAAGACGCTAGCCACGCGATTCGTCCCAGGTCTGAACGATGCAAGCTATGACGTTTATCGCAGCTTTTGGCTGAAGGGTGGTGCCAAATGAGTATTCCTGCCCGCCTCCGCGCCCTTGCTCACCGCCGTATGGCCCTGAGCGCACTCCGCGCAAACTCATCCCTTTCCGTCCGCCTCGCACGCTACAACCATCACGCAGAGATTGCCCGCGCCCTTGAAGCGCAAGGTAGTGCCAGCATGACTCATGCTCTCCGCGCAGCCGGTGCCGTTCCAGGCTTTATCGAATGCAGAGTCGTGATCAACGTACCGGGCCAGGAGCCATTTCGTCTTCCAGCAATAATTGGCCGCAGCTCAGCCTCCGCCATAGCCAGCTTGCTGCATTCATATTTCCCCGACGCTTCAATCAGCATTCAAGAGCGCTGCCAGTGCTCTTTGGACGGTCTGGATGAAGCCTTGCGTGTATCGGATGATGTCAGAGCCATGCTGGTGGATTGCCAACACCAATCGCGCCCAGGTGCCGCGCTGCTAAAGCACTTCAAGATCGCGGCTCGTGTCGGGGGTGTCCAATGAGCTGCTTCCCGAATGCTGCAATCCTTGAAGGCGAGGTGCTACCTAAAGCGGTTCTCGACGCCCACGCCATGAGTTCAATGAACTTCGCCCGCGAAGAGTTCGACAAGCTGGAGCGCATCCTTTTGCCGCTGCTAGATCCGCTGCTGTGTCGGGAGGAAAACACCATTGCCTCTGACGTTGCCCGCCACCTTGAGCAGATCCGCATCTTCAGCGCCAATTTCTGCTGGAAGCACCGCCACCTGGGCGCCTCGTATGGCGTCGTAGGCAAGCGCGCCAACATGGACGGGAGGGCTACCGCATGAATCCCCCTATCCAGATGTCCGACGACACCCAGGACGACCTGCGCGACGTGCTAGGCGTGTTGGTGCTGCTGAGCATGGCCTTTGCGGTGATCGCCTCGCCGGCCACTCCTGTCATCGTCACCCGCGTCACCGCCGTGATGGCGCAGCACACCGCCATGGCCTGGGCCGAAATGCTGGACGGGGTGATCGCCGAACAAGGGGGTGATCTGTGAATGCCGTGATTAAAGCTCCCATCGTTTGTCGCGAAGATCTCACTTTCACAAGCCGGGACGATTGCGGGCGTATGGTCAACTGGCCGCGCAACAACCCTGGTGTGGCCGCTGACTGGGAAAAGGGCATCGCCTTTTTCGACAGTGAAATTGCCGAACTAGCGGCGAACGATGAAACCGCAGCATATGAGGCCATCAGGTTTGCTATTGCTGGCATGGGCGGGCGTACAACCAATCTAGAGCTGGGCTTTGCAGACGCATTGGCAAGGGCTGCCGCACTTGGCCTGCGAGTAGTACGCAACGGCGCCGAACGCTTCACGCCTAAAGACTTCGACGGGGAGTAACACCATGAAACTTCAAAATGGTGCTTCAGCGCCGACGGGATCGGCTTGCCTGAAGAAAGCCACCGAGCTGTTTTACGTTACTCATCCCAAGGCTTCTAGGGCTGTGCTCGGGCCATTCCTCAGCCAGGCCGATGCCGAATGCGGGCGCGTAGTCTTGCGTAGCGCTGACGCCATGGTGACGGCTTGCCTCGTCGATTCGCTGGAGGAACTGACCTACTGGCACACGGTGAACAATGGCCAGGTCTGCCGGGCCTTCGCTGGCGCTGATCGAGAGGGCGTGAGCCATGAGTAAGGTCACGCCTATTCGCCGCAAGGGTGCCGGTGGCCCACCCACTGCTGGCGCTCACATCGACAGCGCCAGCTATGCGCTGTTGGTGGAAACCCTGGTGGGTTTCCTGGAGCTGCGCCTTGCCGAGGGTGACGCGGGCCGTCACTGCCCTGAGCTGGAGCGCCTGACCAACCAGCTGGAACGGCTGGCCCAGCGTTTCACACCGCCGCAGGGGGCCGCATGACCGGCGCCACGATCCTTTTCCGTGAAGCGCTCCAGTCGGTCTATGGGCCGCTCGACTGGCTGCCCCTAGACGATGGCGATATTCACCGCTTCCACGTCCCCGGCGACAAGTCCGGCACCCTAAACGGCTGGTACTGCCTGTTTGCCGATGGCATCGCCTCGGGTGCGTTCGGGAGCTGGAAGACGGGCGGCACCAGTACCTGGTGTAGCCGTGAGCCGGTGGATGCCCGCGAAGCCCAGCAGGTGCGCCAGCGCATCGAGCAGGCCCGGCGTCAGCGTGAGGCCGAACGGCAACGGCGACAGCTCAAAGCGGCGAACAAGGCTCAACGCTGGTGGCGTGACGCTCGCCGCGCTGATCCTGACCACCCCTACCTGGTCGCCAAGGGTATTCGCTCCCACGGCCTGCGCCAGCGTGGTGACGACCTGCTGGTGCCGCTGTATGCGGGTGGCGTGCTGGTGAACCTGCAACGAATCGCCGCGGACGGCGACAAGCGCTTTCTGTATGGCGGGCGCATCAAGGGCGTCTATTCGCCATTGGGACGCATCACACCGGGCAAGCCTTTGTGCATCTGCGAAGGCTGGGCCACGGGTGCCACGCTTCACGAAAGCGGCTACACCGTCGCCTGCGCGATGAACGCCGGAAACCTGAAACCGGTGGCGCTGGCGCTACGGGCCGACTACCCCGGCTCAGAAATCATCGTCACCGGCGACGACGACCGCCAGACCGAAGCCGAAGGCAAGGGCAATCCGGGGCGCACCGCCGCCCATGAGGCCGCTGCCGCGTGTGGCGGCCTGGTGACCTTCCCCGAGTGGCCAGCCGATGCGCCGCTGACCCTTTCCGACTTCAACGACCTCGCCGCCTGGAGGTACCGCCATGCGCCCGCCTGAGAACAACGTCATCAACCTGCGGCCCGAGGCGCCCAAGGTCGAGCCTGATCGCCCGTGCTGGGGCGTGTATGAGCACTGGGTGACCAATGAGAAAGGCCGCAGGCTCAAGCCCGGCGTGTACTGGCACGGCTTCAAGCGCAGCGCCAGCGACGATGACGGCGACGACGACAAGGCCGACCGCCCGATCACTGACGAGTGGATATCCACGCCCGTGACTGTCGCCGCTCGCACCACCAACAGCGACGACGGCAGCGAGGGCCGGTTTCTGCGCCTGCTCACCGACAGCGGCCCCAAGGAGTGGATCATTCCCATGGAGGTGTTCGGCGGTAGCGGAGAGGACGCCAGGCGGACGCTGTTCGGCATGGGCGTCATCATCGCCCTGAAGAAGCGCGGCCAGTTCATGGAGTACCTGCTGGACCAGCGCCCCGCCGAGGTGTTCGCTACCACCTGCCGCCCCGGTTGGCATGAGTCAGGCGCCTTTGTGCTGCCTGGGCGGACCATTGGTAGCGACAAGGTGCGCTATCAGGCCAGCGCCAAGGGCCAAAACCTGTTCAGCGTGCGCGGGAGCCTGGACGGCTGGAAGGTCGAAGTGGCGGCCAAGTGCGAGGGAAACCCGGTGCTGACCCTGGCGATCGGCTGCGCCCTCGCTGGCCCGCTACTGAGCCTGGTGGGCGTGTTGGGTGGCGGTGTTCACCTGGTGGGCGATAGCTCCAGCGGCAAGTCGCTGGCTCAGTTGATCGGCTCGTCGGTATGGGGCGACCCCGGCATATTCGCCGCGTCATGGGACATGACCAAGGGTGGTCTGGAGATTGAGGCGTCGAGCCGCAACGACACCATGCTGCCCCTGGACGAGATCAAGCGGGCCGACCCCAAGCGCGTACAGGAGATGGCCTACTCGCTCGCCAACGGCCAGGGCAAGGGCACCATGACTCGCGATCGGGAAGCCCGCGGGAAACTGAGCTGGCGCCTCCTGGCGCTATCCAGCGGCGAGCGCTCCCTATCTGAGCACGCGGCCATCAGCGGTAACGCCGCCCATGCTGGTGCTGAGTTGCGCATGGTGGACGTGAACGCCGGTACCCGCACACACCGCGCCTTCGATGAATTGCACGGCCTGGAGGGCGCCGACTTCCACCGCCAGCTCACGGTGGCCGTAGGAGCGAACCATGGGCATATCGGGCCGGCCTTCGTGGAGAAGCTGCTGGCCAGCGATGACCGCCCCGGCCTGCTGGAGGACTTCGCCGGAATCCGCGCCCAGTTCGTCGAAGACAACGCCCAGGCCGGGCGGGTGGCAGATCGCTTCGCGGTGATCGCGCTGGCGGGCGAAATGGCCATTGCCTACGGCCTGCTGCCCTGGACGCCGGGCACCGCTCTGGCCGACTGCCAGTTGCTGTACGGCGAGTGGCTGAGCCGGGTGGGCAGCGGCAATGCCGAAGACCGCCAGATATTGGCGGGCATCCTCGACTTCATCGACAAACATGGCAGCAGCCGGTTTTCGGACGTGGAAGACCAAACGCCAGACGCCAAGGTGTTCAACCGTGCTGGGTATTGGGAGGTGGCCGGCACCAAGCGGCTTTACCTGTTCAACAAGTCCGCGCTGACCGAGGCAGCCCATGGGCACGGATTGGCGCGTGTAGTGAAAGCACTGGAGGGCGCTGGCGCAATCGCCAAGCACGACACCGACCGAGACAGCCGCAGGACCAAGAAATATCGCCTGCCTGCTGGTGGGTCTGCCCGCCTGTATGTGATCGACCCCGACGCCATGGACAGCGAAGGCGGTGGCCTATGACCGCCATCACCACCCAACGCCAATGCCCGAATCCACAGGAACCTAAAAACGTGGGGAACAGGGGGAACGGGGGAACAGCTAGTAAGTCCGGGGGCTGTAGCCGTTCCCCCTTATTGAAGTGTTGGGGAACAGGGGGAACACAAACATGTTTTTGAATATAAGCGCCGATGCTGTTCCTGAAGTTTGGTTATCACTGTTCCCCAGTTTTTCGGGTGGGGAACACGTACCCCCGCTGGAGGCCCCGGAAACCCTGGGCGTTCCCCGCGTTCCCCCGTTCCCCCCAATTTTTTTCACAGATACATTTGGGCGTTATGGAAATCAGGGAGAGGTGACGCCATGAGCCTCCTTGCCGACCTGCTCAATCACATGCCGCCGAACGTTGCTGGCGCTGGCAAATCATCCGTGGCGAAACACGCCCAGGACCGCCCACGCCTGGTGCTGGTTGAGCCCGCGCAATTGCCGTCCAGCCCGTACACCAACGCCGCCAATGCCACGCCCGAGTGGCGCCAGGCCCGTGACCGGTACATCAACCACGTTATGACCTGCCGGGGCTGCTATGCGCCTGGTGGTCGCCATTGCCTGACCGGTGCCGAGCTGCGCACCGCCTACGACAACACGCCCATGGAGGCCCACCCATGAAGCCCACACAGACAATGCGCCTGTGCGATATCGCCCTGAAGCCAGGGGCCAGCGCCAGCACGCAGCTCATCACCACCCGGCGCATCTGCCGCAACATCAACCGCAACCTCGATTCGGTCCGCGATGAGCAACGTGCCATGCGCCGCCAGGCAGGCAAGCTGAAAGCGTTCTTGCCGTTCACCCGCCAGGCCATTGCCGATCTGGAGCAGCAGGCTCAAGCGCACCGAGAGGACGAACGCAGCAAGGCCCTGGCCGCGCTGGCCGGGTTCGGCCAATCACTGCTGTTCGACAATGACGGGTTGGCCGGTGCCTTGGGGTTCGAGCGTATGTGCGACCTGCTGAGCGTTAACACCGTTGAGCGCGAGCAGGCCAGGCGGGAGGGCTTCACCAGCCTGGAAGACCTGGTGTTCGCCCATGCGCTGGAGGACAGCGCAGAACGCCGGGGGCAAGAGTGGAATGACGCGCCGCTGTTCAACGCGTGCCATGCGGCGATGGCGGAATTCATCAGGGAGTGCCCCAAGCATCTGCTGCCCGATCCCTTCGCACCCGGGGCACCGTTCGGGCCGAAGTTGCCACCCAAGCTGAGCGTGGTGTGAGCCATGACCACGCCAATGAAACAGGCGGATTCAGCCGCCAAGACGAAACAACGGGTTTCAGATGAGCAGCGGCACCTGGTGCTGGAGTTGCGCCGCCGTCACTCGCTGCGCGAAGTGGCCGAAGCGACCGGCCTGCCGCTGGGAACGGTGAAGACCCTGGTTTCACGCTCCGGGGCATTCCGCGACAACGAGCAGCACCGCGCCATGTTCACCCTGCCGCCGATCAGCGCCAGCACCGAGACCCTGCCGAGCGTGCCCGAGCTGCCGGCGCAGGAGGTCGTGACCGGGGACAAGGAGGTGGATGCGGTGCTCTGGCTGCGCTCGATCATCAGTACCGGCCAAACCGCTCTCATTGACCGGGCCATGGAGGGCGCCAAGAAGATCAGGACGCCGCTCGATGTGCTGGAGAAGCGGTACCGCGATTACCTGGTGGTCGCAAACCCCGGCCACCTGTTCGCTGCCATGTCGTCGTTCGGCTTCGCTGACCTCGAGGCGCTGGCCAGCCGGGCCATCGAGCAGCACCACCTACGACAGGAGGGCGCCGCCCGCTTCGGTGACGACCTGCTGGCCGACACCGTGGCGGAAACGTTCTGTATCGAGGCGCTGCGCGGGCTGGAGGCTACCGGCCAATTCGGTGACTTCGATAAGGGCCAGGTAGCCGCCAGGTTCAACGCCCACCCTGAGCTGCTGCCGCACACCCTGGCTGATTGCCTGTACGAGCTGGGCTACTGGGATCAGCTCTACCGCCTACGTCACGCCGCGGACCGGGACGCCAGCGACGGGCCGCCCGATGCAACAGCACGGGACTGGTTTGTGTTCGGCCTGCTGGCGCAGATCCGGCCCCGTGATAAGGCCGAAGCGCTGGCGGTGTTCCGCTACCTGATCGCCAGCCAGCGCAACGACATGGCGGAGTCTGAGGCAATTCTTTGCAACTTGATTGGATAGGCCGCGCCACGAAACGCAACTGCGCGAAAACGTGGCGCGACATAGAGCAACACCACCGGGCACCAGCCCATGACCAGCGCCAGTGGCGCCCATGCGAGAGAGAGATCCATGAACGATCAATACCAAGGAGAAACCGATCTATGACCACGTTCCAAGAACGATTCACAGAGGCCTGCAAGGCCACCGACTTCGCCGACAATTCGAAGGCCATCAGCGGTTACGACGTGTGGGATGTGCGCTATGTCCGGGATGGTAAGCACGTCGAAATCGACGGTCCCTTCTTCACCGAGGACGAAGCCCGAATTTCTGCTGATTTGCTCCGCGGCACATTCCGCGGCGCTAGGGCTTATTCCGTCTGCCACTGCGCGACATGGAATCCAGATCCGAAGCGGGAGCAGCTGATCCGCGACCAAGCTCGCATGTCGCGCTCTCTGCTGGCTTGCCGGCTCAATGTTCCGTCTTCCACTAACCCAGCTCAGGAGGCTGTCTAATGTCCACTTTAGCGATCAACTACACCCCAAAAACAAGAATTATCCTCGGCGGTTTCTTGGGTAAAAAATATGGCAAAGAGTACAACTTGCTTCTCGGGCGAGGCGACCCGAGGGAGGCAGTGCGGGCGTTGGACGCGAACTTCCCCGGGTTTGCCAAAGACATTGCCGATGCTCAGCTAAAGGGGCTTCGGTTCGCAGTCTTCAAGAATGGTAAGAACATCGGTGAGGACGAACTCGATCTTGGGGGAGCACGTGAACTCAAGTTTGTGCCGGTCGTCCAAGGGAGCAAGCGAGCGGGCATTCTGCAGACCATCGTCGGGATCGCCCTAATCATAGCCAGTCCGTTCACCGGAGGTGCCACGATGGCACCAGGTATCGCGCTGGCGGCTGGCGGGGTGGTGCAGATGCTCAGCCCACAGGTAAGGGGCTTGAGCACCAGCGCTGCCCCAGAGAACACCCCGAGCTACGCGTTTGGGAGTGCAAAAAACACCACAGCCAGCGGCAACCCGGTGCCTATCTGCATCGGCCATCGGCGGTGGGGCGGCGCGATCATCAGCGCCGGGATCTATGCCGAAGACAAGGTGTAGCCGACCTGGTGTAGAGTCTTCGAATCAATTCAGAGGACGAATCATGCTCAGGACCTTGCTCGCTGCTGCATCAATCACATTCCTGGCTGGTTGCTCAAGCACCCCAGTCGACCCAGGCACAGCCAAGAACGTACCAGCAAATCGGGCTCTAGCACACCAAGCCGAGGTGCAAGGTGGGGGCATGTTGGTGATTACGCGAGATAACGGCTACTGGGCGTCTGGCGGCTGCTTCGCCACGATTGTCATCGACGGCAAAAAGGCCGCGCGTATCGATACGGGGGAGGTTGCAAGATTTCATCTGCAGTCGGGCCGTCATATCGTTGGGGTTGCGGGTGACGCCGATGGCAGTGGATTGTGCGCCATGCAGGTTGGCCAGCCGCTGAAGGAAATGGCAACTGACTTGCGGGTTGGAGAGGTACAGCGGTTCAGAGTCACTGGAACCCAAAATGGGAACGACATCCGCCCGAGCTCCATGTAAAAGGCAGACAGCCGCCTTCGGGCGGCGTTTGCTTGTTCGTAGATTCTCGCGCCGTGCCTGACGTTGCTGGTTCGCACTTTGGTTCGCAACCCCAAACGCGCGAACCTGATCTACTGCAATGGGAGGTCCGGTTTTTGAGCGGAGACGTGGCGCGAGACTAGGATCATAACGTCTGTCTCGCTGCGCAAGAAAGTTTCGCAATCAACCAAGGATCACGTGAATGGACTTACGCTTTTGCCCTGATGTTCAAGGTCTACCCACGGTCGATTTCAGGCCCTACATGATTGAAACGGCTTACGACTACTATTCTATCGGGACCACAGCGGCTGATCAGCGTATGGGCTTGACCTGCGTCCTTTCCGCTCTCTCCCTTGAAATCTGCCTCAAAAGCTTTTTCGCTGTTGTCACAGCAAATCCAGGCGCGCTGAACGAAAGCTATCAGTTTGACAGAGGCCTTCTGCCAAAAGGCTCAAATGGCCATGGCTTGCTTCAGTTTGCTGAAGCGCTAGACCCTGAGATTCGCAACTACCTGTTTAATCAGCATGACTTGCAGACGCTAAGGACAAATAGCGACCTATTCACACGCAGCCGATACACATATGAGCATCAGGCTAACCAAGTTCATCACGACGACATCATCAAGCTCGCAGCGAAGACCGTGTGCAATCTGACCTACCTCTACCGTATACAGGGCTGCCAAGATCCTTTCATTATGGGTTTCGACATTGACGAGCTGTATTTTTCCGCAGTTCAAAGGTTCGTTTGTGTTCGGTGAGGCCGCCGCGGGCACCGCCCGGCAACAACTCTGGTAACCACCCAGGCGTGGTTACTGGTCATCACCGACACACTCTGCGCCAGCCTGGAACCTTGACAATTGTTAACAGGATTGAGGGTTGGCCAGCCCCTGCCAGGCACAAACATTTGCTACCTGGGCGAGGTCTCTGGCAGCGGCCCGGGGCCGTTCCCATGTCAACATTTGTCAACGTCCAGCCTGGCCCAGGCGCCGGCACGTAGGTTGGTTCTTGTCAGATCGCTGGCGCCCGGTATCCACCGAGGTATCCACGAAACGGGCGGTTCCAGCAAGGAGTGCCGGGCTTGTTTCGCGCAGCGCTTCACGCACGATCTTCACGCATGCGCAGTGCGCGAAGCCCGTCATAGTACGCACCGCTGGTACGCATTCCGGGGTGCGTACTGGGCAGGTCCGCACCCTGGGTTCGCACAGCCGTTCGCAACCACCATGGCGCGAACCTGGGCGTCCTGCCTGTTGAGAAATGTTGAGGTTGCCGGACGTTGGTTTCCACTGTGGTTTCCACGTTACAGCACGGCATCGAGTACTATCCACGCCAGCAGTTACTGCAGTCACGCGACAGTCGTTTCAAATCAGCAAGCGAGGATAGGATGAGCACTCAGGAATGTGCGGTGGTTCGCTTAACGCTTTTCAAACACGGCGCGGAGTCATTCTTGTCCGCGTTGGACGAGGCTGGTATTCCTCATGACCCCGTTCGTATGTTTTCAAGTGCTCCTCAAAACTCAGGGCTTGTCGAAGCTATTACTGCTTTGTCTGACGCGATGCCTTGGAATGCAATCGCGAAGGTTGTGGTTGCGTGGATTGAGGCGAGAAAAAGCCGAGAAGTAATCATTTATACAGAGGCGGGTGAGTCGTTCCACGCAAAGGGTTATTCGGCATCTGAAGTTCAAAAGCTACTCCGGATATCTACAAACGTTACCGTCATCGATACCAAGCCTGTTGATGAGCAATGATGGATTGCCTTGCCTGTACCTTTACCGGGCCTTTACGGAATGTGAGACGGGCATGAGACGAAAACCGTTTGACCTGGGCGCCCGCGGCCTCACGCAAGGCCGTGCCGGTAAAGCTGGTGGTCGGCGCTGTCTCACATTGCTGGGCGCTACTTTGACCACGCTTTGACGGATCACGGGCCAGGCAGATAGCCGTAGCCTCTGTGGCCGGGCGTCTGAGGTCTTCACGGTGCTGGAGGCCGTCAAAGTAAAGGCCCTGACCGTTTCAGACCCCAGACAGGCCTTAGACGGATTTTGGACAGCTTTGGACGAGTCGTCGCTGGTGTTACGCGGTGGTGCTGGCGGCATGGCGCGTAATGGCTGGGCTGCCAGTGTAGTGGTGGGCTGCTCCGGCCACACGCTCGTCCAGAATCGCCAGGGGAACTAGACCGGCACTAGACGGCAATAGACGGTGGTCGACCAGCACAGCCGCCCTGATGGGCTCAAGGGGCTTGGCCTAGGCCTATACGTGAGGGGCTGGCTCGGGCTATCCCGTCTAATGCCCAGGCCCGAATTCTGGACAGGCTCTGGACGGATCGGCGCCAGCAACAGGTGGGAGGAATTGCGCCGAGGGCCGATGCCATCGAGCATTCAACCTGGTTTGGCGCCTTCGTCAGCTTAGGGACCGTCAAAATTCAGCAGTGAATGTTTGACAGGCGCTAGACAGAAGCAGACGGGCTGTTGCTAGTGAATCGTACTCAAACCTAGGGTGGTTCTGGGCCGCTGCTGAATCTGTGGTACTGATACCCACCACCTCGTCAAATATGGGCGGCAAATTCTGGACAGGCTCTGGACGGATCGGTTGGCCGCGATGGGGTTTGGCTCCGGACCGCTTAGCGTTCAGCCGGTACCGCATGTGGCTCAAGCTGTTTGCCGTCAAGAATACGCAGAAAATGGTTGAAGGCTGGTACGTGGCTTAATCAGCGGAGTTGCGAGCTCAGCTCGTCAAACGGCGGCGAGCATACGTTGGATAGGCTCTGGATGGATCGTCGCAACGCTGATGACGCGCAAACTCGCAAAACGCGATGTCCTGCCCCGTTGTGAGCGCCATTAGTGGTTTGGACCGTACCGTCTGTTAAACGCCCAAAGGAGGTATCGACTGATGAGATGAGAAAAGAAATTTCATTTTTTGTGTAAGTCATTACCGGCGTTGAAATTTTCACGATTTGTCTTCGTGACAGACTGGGCTGGAAGGAGAGTTATAGCGAATAAGAATTTGCAGTCAAAGTGATATCAAAGCGATACTCCCCGGCCTAATTTTTCACATGGAAGTTCAGCAGTGACGATTAACATCGCTGTAGCAACTCGAGACGCGATCATTTTGGGTTGTGACAGCCTGTCGAGCGTGGTGGAAACCGCTGCATTCCCTCTTCGAAATGGCATGGGTTTTGCTAGGGATGTGCAGGGCAATGAGATGGTCGATGCAGAGGGAAGGCGACTCATTCCGGTTGGTCATGTCAGAAGCGTTGTCACCAATGTTTATGGTGGCGTTAGCAAGATGTTCTCTCTTTATGAGAATGATGGATTCTCTGTCGCAGCCGTGACTGCTGGGAAAGCTACGCTCTGCGGGCTTACCGTCGCCGAGTGGGCGAAGCGCTTTTGCTACTCAAAGCGGGGGGAGCAGTTCACTCGCGTTGAGGAGGTTGCGAATCAATTCTTGGCGTTCATTCGGATTCAATGGGAAACTGACGTTGACTTCGAGAATACTGATCCAAGTTTGCGGAATTTTCTTCCGCCGCTACAGTTCATCGTAGCAGGACACTGCCCAGATGATCACGTCGGGAGGGTGTTCAAACTGGATGTGACAGCGCCGTCTTGCATCGATACGTTCCCTGATGGAGATCAATGCGGAGCGACTTGGGCCGGGCAGTCCGACTTCGTGGAACGCCTTTTGCTAGGGGTAGATCATGGCGTCAGACATTCGGTTCAGTTGCAATTCGACAAAACGATTCAGGATGCCACGACTGAGGCGCTGACCACGATGGTTGAATCTCTTACCAAGAGTGGGGTCAACATTCCAGAAGGTTTTGAGATGGATTTTCCCGGCGTAAGCCGAGCTCCATCTTGGGAATCTGCGCAGACTGACATTCAGTTTTCGGACCTCTCTACTCAATACGCAATTGAGTTTGTGGAGCTCCTAGTCAATACGCAGTCAGGGATGCAGCGGTTTGGTAGCGGTATACCGACTGTCGGAGGGCGAACCCATATTGGTGTCCTGCGGCGCGGTGAGGGCTTCAGAATGCTCAATGAGCCAGAACTTACACACAATCATACAGGGTACTCCCATGATCTATGACGACTTGATGAACGCAGGAAGCTTACCGAGTCACGCCGGTACTCCCTCGACCCCTCAGGATCACGAGCGAAGCGGCCGCTTGGTCTCCCGTCCTCTGTACGAGCCTCAACGTCAAGAGCCTGAGCGATCCCAACCACGTAAAGTGGTATTCAGCGGTGGTGCGGTGACTTTTACCTGCGCATAACAGGAATAGCATCCTGTACGAAAAGCCCTGCGCCCCCGCGGGGCTTTTTTGTGGGTGAATTAAAAGGGGGGGGCAATCGCCGATGGAATACCGCTGGAAGTATGCCTCGTCGGTTCTGTAGGATTTTTGGCATCACCTCGGAATGGCATGGAATCGCAGCATATTGAATCCTTGACCAGCCTTGACGGAAATTATTGACCCTTCTTGACAGATTGGGCCCCTGGTGCTCGGGTAGATTAGCTGTAAGCCGCGTTGTAGAAGCGCTAGAGCTAAGCCGGGGGGCTTTGTGGGACCAACGGCCGTCAAGAGATTTGGGTGCGCTCGTCAAGGGCAACTGGTTAACGAAAAATCAACGCAGTCTCTTAAGTCGACGGAGTTTGCCACCGTCAAGTGATAGCCGACAAAAGGGCTTTGACATTTAAAGCTCAGGGTGTAAATTTAGTATTCTTTCTAAGTTTATAGCTGGAGCTAATCATGGCCGCATTTCAAAACCCTTTCAAGCCGGGCGCGGGGCACATGCCTCCCTACCTCGCAGGTCGGGAGGATGAAAAAAAGGAATTTGCGCGCCTGTTAGGTCAGAAGACCATCTTGGAGAACCTGGTGCTCACGGGCCTGCGCGGGACTGGCAAGACCGTTCTACTAGAAACTTTCAAACCCATGGCTCAGCAAGCCAAGTGGTTGTGGGTAGGTACCGACCTTTCTGAAAGCGCTAGCCTTAATGAGGGCAGTATCGCTACCCGGCTGCTCACCGATCTTTCGGTGGTGACATCAGGAGTAAAGGTTGGGGAGTTTAAAGTCTCTGAGGGGATTGGTTTCACTAGAACTGAATCCACCGTGAGTCAAACTTTAAGCTATCAGACACTTCAAAGCATATATGAGTCAACACCGGGGCTGGTGGAAGACAAAGTGAAGCGGGTGCTGGAGATCGTTTGGAGCGCTATCGCCGACCTGGGTGTGTCTGGAATAGTTTTTGCGTATGACGAGGCGCAAAACTTATCCGATCATGCGCAGAAAGATCAATTTCCACTTTCTATGCTGTTGGACGTCTTTCAGTCTATACAGCGAAAAGGGATTCCCTTTATGTTGGCACTGACGGGGTTGCCCACGCTTTTCCCAAAACTGGTTGAAGCGCGGACCTACGCTGAGCGTATGTTCCGAGTGGTGATGCTCGACAAACTAAGCGAGAGTGCCGTACAGGACGCGATTCGGATTCCACTGCAAGAATGTCCGGTTAAGCTATCTGATTCTTCAATGCAGCAGATTGGACAGCTTTCAGGAGGTTATCCGTATTTTGTTCAGTTTATCTGTAGGGAAGTGTATGACGTATTCATACAGCAGATAGATAACGGTGCGCAGGTCGGTGTTCCGGCTGATGAGATTCTGCGTAAGCTCGACAGTGACTTTTTCGTTGGACGATGGGCTAGGGCAACAGATCGGCAGCGTGAGCTGCTTGGGGTTATTGCTGAGCTTGAGCATTGTGACGGAGAGTTCTCCGTTCAAGATGTTACAGTCAAATCGAAGGAACTACTTGAGAAGCCTTTCAGTAGCAGTCACGTTAATCAAATGCTTTCGAGTTTGGCCGATTCAGGTTTGATTTATAAGAACCGTCACGGCAAGTACTCATTTGCAGTTCCGCTGCTGGGTCAGTTCATTAGGCGGCAAAAAGAGTACATGTGATTCTGAGATTTTAGACAATCCAGGTCCAGCGACCCTAAACAGGGATGCCCAGTGTACGACCGAGCGGAGACCCACCCATGAAAGAGCTAAAGCTCGTCGCTGAGGTGCTTGAGCGACTTATTCACAACCAAGACGCACTGCGGGCCTCAGTAGAGGAGCTGGCCAAGTGGGTTGGCGAGCGGGGATCGGAGGCGGTGGTGGGTAACGTCAATGGTGCGTTGACCACCATGGATGACAACATCATTGCCGTGCGGCAAAGAATCGCGGAACTGGTTGCGGCAAGCGTCGGATAGCTCTGACGCGAAGCTTCGACCTCGTTAGTTTCAGGTTTCATCACACTTATGGTTAGCGCGACCCTCATCGTGCCAAGGAGATTTCAATGGCTTCTTTACCCTCCCATGAGGCAACTGCTCGAGAGATTTTGACCATCTTTGTAGAACGGTTTGGCTGCCGAGCAGACCATGTGTTACAGCACAAAAACTTTCTTGCGGTATGGCGTACAAGGGGCCTCCATGAGGCTGATTTCAAGCCAGGTATGGAGCACGCGGCAGAGAAGGGCTGGGTCGAAATCATACGTGGCGGTGAATCTTTCAAGCTAACGGCTCTCGGCTATTCTGAGGCATAGTCAGGAGGATTACGTGCCTCAAACCGGAGATTTAACTGTCCAGCAATCGGTTAGTTCCGGGCGCGCCACAAAATGGCGAGGTTCGATTTCGTGGCGCGGCTCTTGGCAGTGAGTCGCGCACAGATGATGATGGCCACGAGCCACACAGAGCGCCAAGGAGCCACTGAGACATGAGGTCCGATGACGAGGAGTACAAGCTGTATGAGAAAATTTATCTAGCTGAGGCCGATCGGAAAGAGAAGCTGATCTCCAGATTGAATCTGCCGCTCGCGCTGATCGTCGCCCTCTTGAGCTTCCTCTCCTACCTTCTTCCCAAAGCCCCGCCGACAGAAACTACCGCGGGAATCTATTTCTGGATTCTGTACCTAGGGGCAGGGGTTTTCGTCGTCAGAGCGATGTGGCATTTCGCCTGGGCCTGGCGTGTCCGTTTCGATGACTTGGCCATACCGGTGGCAGAAAAGCTAGAAGCCCACCGAAAGACGCTCATTGATTACTACGATGGAAGCGTTGAGCAGGCCAACAGCTTCTTCATGCAGACCATGATGGATTACTACGTCATGGGAGCAACGAGAAATGCTACCAACAACGATCGACGAAGCTCCGAGCTGGACGGCTTGTCGAGGAACGTCATCTACACTGTGATCTTGTCACTGATCTCCTTCCTTCCGATTTACGTATCAACCCAACCATAGGAGCACTTCATGTCCGAGCAAAAGCCGCCACCTCCGCCGCCGCCGCCGATGAGAAACATCAAGAGTGATGTGGATCTGCCTCGACGCGTACCACCGCCGCCGCCTCCGCCTCCGAAAAAAGCGTAAGAATAAGCCCTCTCAGGAGGGCTTTTTTGTGATCGCCGCTAAGTACGGCGCTAACGGGGTGCTTTTCGATTTAGGTATATGTTTAGGTATACAGTGCCGGCTTTAGCTTGCTAGATATCCTGAATTTACTGGTCTGTAGGTGCCTGATTCGATTCCTGTCTCCGCACCAGTCAATAGATTCATGCAGTGCCAAGCAGTAGCATGACCCCCCTTAGAAGCCCGCCTAGTGCGGGCTTCTTGCTTCATGCGGTGCCATCCAGTTTCATCCAAGCGCTTGTCTTGTGAGTACCTCTGCAAGTCCCTTGGGTTAGTTCAATAATCTATGGGTACTCAGCATGCCTTTGACGGCTTTGCAGGTTAAGAATGCTGCACCACGCGAGAGGGACCATACGCACACTATCGCGAAATACATCTTGCAGAGCATGAGCGGAATGATCAACTGCATTATAGAGCTACATCGGTTGGAATATATCATGTCCGTCACTGGGCAGGCTCATTTGCATTTTTAGATGCAATGTCGATTGATACCCCAATCTTTGATGAGACTGCAAGAGAAATACTTTGTGGTCTTGCACCTTCCTTTTTTATAAGTGATAGGTATACAAAAGCTGTTGCTTTCAGAGACTACCTAAAGGTGCAGTGGCTACTGTCAAATATAAATGTCAACTATTTTGATTTTAAACCCTACTCAATGGTCAGGAAAGTTCTTTCCTAACGGTATCTAATCACATTGGAAACCGATCTACTCACCAAAGATGAGATTTGGCCGCTTCTGGCTGTGAGCTGCCGATCACCAGAGGCAGCCATCCACGACCGGTTGAATCCACAACTCATAGCTGCTATTGGCGGATAAAAATGTGAAACTTTCTTAATAACTGATTAACCATAAGCGTGCTCCTCGCCCGGTAAAGTTTCGCGCTTTTACTGTGGAGAAAGTTCCCATGCTTCGAATGCTGTCCTTTGCTGCCCTCTTGACCACTTCATTCGTCTGCTTGGCTGCTGACGTTGTGCAAGGTGGTACGCAAACGCTGACCGTTCTGAGTTCCGGCGGCATCATGGGCGCTATCCGGGAAGTGGCGCCAGCTTATGAGAAGAAATTTGGCGTGAAGCTGGAAGTTCTCGCCGCTCCTTCGATGGGGGAGACCCCGCAGGCCGTCCCGAACAGGCTCGCCCGCGGTGAGCAGGCGGATGTTATCCTGATGGTGGGTTCGGCGCTCGACAACCTGGTGGCCGGCGGTCAAGCCGATAAAACCAGCCGAGTAGATCTCGGAAAATCGTTCATTGCCATGGCCGTACGCAAAGGCGAACCGAAGCCGGATATAGGCACCATGCAGGGCTTGCGCACGGCGCTGCAGAACAGCAGCTCTGTCGCCTACTCCGACAGCGCAAGTGGCGTATATCTCTCCAAGACCCTGTTCCCTCGCATGCAGCTCGGTGACCAGTTCACGGCCAAGGCTCACATGATACCAGCCGAGCCCGTCGGCGCAGTGATCGCTCGCGGCCAAGCGCAGATCGGCTTCCAACAGCTAAGTGAGCTCAAGCCAGTAAAGGGCATCGACATCGTTGGTCTGATCCCGGCTGAAGCGCAGAAAATGACCATGTATTCGGGCGCTGTCGTCAGCAAGAGCCAGCACCATGCCGCAGCCCAGGCGCTCCTCGACTACCTGGCATCACCAGAAGCTGACGCAGCGATTAAGGACAGTGGGCTGATGCCACTGGACCATACAGAGCGCTGACTGCAAGTACCGGCACCGATACCTGGGATGTGGCAAGAAAGGCATGCATGTTCCACCCTCGTTGACAGCTACCTGCCAACCGTTACCAGTATTGTTGAAGGGGGAACGGGCTATCTATAATGGGTCGCAAGCAGTCCGTCGCGAACGGCTGCTATCGACCCGACCCGGACGGTCGATGTTGGCCCCTGTTTTGTCGGCCGCGATCCCTATCGCTCACCGGCATCCGCACGGCCCGCAATAGAAGCTATGTCATCAACGTATCAACTGGTGGGTATCAGATGCTCAGGACACACTGCTGGGTACATTTGTACCCATACCTTCAGGTAAATAGGGGCGTATTTCTTCTATTTCAGCGTGGCTAAGACGAATTCTCGTGGCGTCGATCAATCCATTCACTTGGTCGGGCCTGCGTGCGCCTACGATAGCGCCGGAGACTGCCCGATTACGTAGTACCCAAGCAATGGCTACGGCCGCCGCTTTGACCCCATGCCTGGCACCGATATTTGCCATGACTTCTACCAAAGCGAGGTTCTTGCTGAGACGAGGTTCCTGGAAGTCGGCGCTCCGCGATTTTCGCCAATCATCGTCGGACAGCTGTGCAATCCGCTCGCGGGTCATGCTTCCCGTCAGTAAACCAGATTGTAACGTCGAGTAGGCAATCACGCCGACCTGCGCTGTTGCACAATAAGGCAGGATCTGATCCTCGATATCACGCATCAAAGCTGAATACGGCGGTTGAAGGGAGGCGATATCGGTTACGGAGCGGGCTCGCTCAAGCTGAGAAACATCGAAGTTTGACACGCCAATCGCCCTTATCTTGCCCTGAGCCTTGGCTTGGGCCAAGGTCGCCAAAGCCTCCTCGATGCCTTCGCTGTTTCCATCGGCCGGGAACGCTGGCCAGTGAATCTGATAGAGATCGATGACATTCACCTGCAAGCGACGCAGGCTATCCTCGATTTCTTTCATCAATGACTGGGGGGCGAGCGAATGAGAGATCTCACGGGTTTCGGGATCCCACACCAGGCTACCTTTGGTGAATACCAGCGGGCGACGCGAAGCCGGCACCTGACGCAGCAATTGCCCAGTCAATATCTCGGCATGGCCGAGTCCATATACGGCTGCTGTGTCGATCCAGTTCACGCCGCGTTCTACCGCGTACTCCAATGCTGCCAGGCTATCGCCATCATCTTGCGCCCCCCAGCTGAACTCCCATCCTTGCCCGGCAATGGCCCAAGTGCCCATTCCAATTGGCGAAATCAACAACTCGGATGTACCTAGCCGATTCTTTTGCATGCAAACCTCTCGTCGATTGAGGCGCAGAGTATTCATTGAGAGGTTACCGACGATAAGATAGCTAATCGTGTTTGAACTGCTGAGCTGAATTCATGAAATCCCCTTGCGACCTTTCCGAACTCGACGCCTTCGCCGCAGTGGCTCGCCATCACAGCTTTCGTAAAGCCGCCGACGAGCGAGGGGTATCTGCGTCAGCCCTCAGCCACGCCATGCGTGCCTTGGAAGGCAAGCTGGGGGTCAGACTCCTCAATCGCACCACTCGCAGCGTCACGCCTACCGAAGCAGGTAATCAACTTCTGGCCACGTTGGTTCCGGCGTTGGCACAGGTCGCCAAAGCGCTGCATGAACTGACCTTCAAACAGGAAATTCCCACCGGCACGCTGCGATTGAACGTATCGCGGCCCGCTGCCCGTCTCGTCGTTGCGCCACTGCTGGCGCCATTCACAGCAGCCTACCCACGTATCAATGTGGAGCTGGTGACCGATGATGGGTTGAGCGACATCGTCGACAAAGGGTTCGATGCCGGAGTGCGCTTCGGCGAGAGCCTGGCTGGTGACATGATCGCCGTCCCGGTGGGCCCACCCCAGGGATTTGTCACCGTTGCTGCCCCCAGTTACCTCAGCAGACACGGGACACCGGACACACCGCAAAGGCTACTTGAGCACGCCTGCATTGGCCGACGCTTTCCCAGCGGCAAACTGTACAAGTGGGAATATCTTGCTGAGGGGCAGCCCATGCGCCTGGCCGTGGCAGGGCCGTTGATACTGGAAGATGACACCATGATGATTCAAGCGGCGAAGGACGGCGCCGGGATCGCGTACGTGTATGAGGAGATGGCAAGGGAATACATGGCTCGGGGGCAACTGGAGGAAGTTCTCGAAGACTGGAAAGCCTTGCCAAGCAGGTTTTTCATCTATTACTCCAGCCGGCGTCACGTACCGCCAGCGCTAAAGGCGCTGATCGAGTTTGTGCGTGAAACGCAGCATCGTTGAATAAATTGATGGCAGTACATGTGTTCGCCGCCTAAATGGGTGTCCGGAATCATTAGACCACCACAGCTACGTGTTCGGCTGTCGGTGCCGGGCATAGAGTATCGAACCACCCACGCCCGACGTGCCTCTGGTTTGCAGTTCAAACGTATCCGGATACCCCTTGATCAACTCACTGAGCTTTTTATAACCATGGGTGCGAGGGTCGAATTCAGGTTTCAATTTGCTGATGTTGGTGCCCAGCGCTCCCAAGTGAGCCCAGCCATCCTCGTCGGCAATGTCATCCAAGATCTTTGCAATGAAACTTACGGGTGCCTTGGGTAGCTTTTTTACCTTGGGCATGCTGGCGACTTTGACGGCCTCGATTGCGGCGGGTGGCTCAGGTTCGGGGCGATCATGCCCATTGCTCGCCGCAACAAGCACTTCACTACGCAGCAATTCGGTATAGATGAACTTGTCGCAGGCCGACACGAACGGCCTGGGGGTTTTTTCTTCACCAAACCCATAGACGGTCAAACCTTCTTCTCGTAGCCGAGAAGCGAGACGGGTGAAGTCACTGTCGCTCGAAACCAGGCAGAAACCGTCGAAGCGTCGGGTGTACAGCAGGTCCATTGCGTCGATGATCAAGGTGCTGTCTGTTGCGTTCTTACCTTTGGTGTACGCGAACTGTTGGATAGGTTGAATCGAATGGTCGAGTAGCACCTTTTTCCATCCACCCAACTGCGGGCCAGTCCAATCGCCATAAATCCGCTTGACGTTGGCGACGCCGTACTTGGCGATTTCTTCGAATAAACCTTCGACAATTGCCGCAGGGGCATTGTCAGCGTCGATTAACACTGCCAAGTGTTTTTGCTTGGGAGGGGAGGTATGGATGGTCATGGGACGTCCTTGAGGTGAAGACTTCAACATGCCGTTAAATTATGGATGAACAAAGGGACCACTGCTTGGCACTAGAGAGCGTGTTGTGCCAACGGGTTTGCGGTGATGTGCACATCGCAGCCGGTTAGCCAATGACTTTCAATCGACTGCTTTCGGCCCCAAGCGGCCCGTGGACAGCTAATGGTCATCTGGCGCTTGATTTTAACGAGTCGTCAGACGCTTGTTGGCTATTGATTGCTGAAGAGTTGATCAAACGCCGAGGATTCAAACGGATGGGGTCACCCGTCATAGGCGTGAGTGAACAAATTCACCCAAGCTTCCAGTATGCTGAGTTCAACCTTGCGGCTGCAGGGATAATTGGTCTGGACATTACTTGCTTTCTGACTCTGTGGCAGGCGATGTATTTCTGCAACAGTTATTCGACCAGGTCCGCGCATGACGGGCGGCAGTCATCCGTTTTGCGGATTGGGAGTGCGTGCAGAGCATTTGCGAATGGCTGCAATGGGTTGAATCCACAGTCGAAAGCAGCCGTAAGAAATCAGTGGCTTTCGACCAAAAATTGAGCTTCCTTTAAGCTTGGCGTTTCTTAGGGCAATCCAGCTGTGCCACGCTCAGTGTTAAATCCAACCATCCCCTGCACCAGATCCTCCACCAACACCTATCGTTTTCAGCACTGAAGCACGATCTTCGCTCATCCATACCTCCCAAGGCATGCGCTGCCCCAAGCAGCCAGCCTCGCCTAAGCAACACTGGCGCTCGTCTGAAAGAAAAGGCCTCAGTGCTTCAACTGAACCTTGCTCAAAGCCACTTCAATCAAGCTCCGGGCGTGTTCAATCTCATGCATGGTGGCCAAGGTCAGTACCTGCCCAGGCGGTCTGGGATGCAGTAGCACCGTTTGTTGGGCAATAGTCAGCGCGCAGACTAGATATTCGGAAGTCTGGACAAGAAGGTCTTCAAGGGTTTGGTTGGGGTGGTGCGGGGGATCTGGGACGATTTTTAGCATGACAAACTCCGACATCGGTGGAGCTGCCACGTCTCTGCTGTCAAACAAATGGGTGGCAGCTGTACGCGGGTTGACAGACCGAGGATATCGGAACTCGGCGCACACAAGTGTGCCCCACGTACAGCCGCCATAAAGCGACGTACATGTGGTCCGAACTCAGAAATCGGCCTGTCAAAACCGGTCGTTGAATTGCCAACGACCGGCCGAGACTAGAGTCCTACCGGGACCACTGCAATGCTTTGAAAGCGGCAAAAGTATGATTGGGAAATGGACTACAGGGAATCAGGAAATTCTGAAGATTTCCGCCGCTAAAGTACCGTTCTCGCGACTCTTCGTTACAAATCCACGCAACACACTGGTGACCCTGCCATCACCCACGCCATCATAGGAGGTCACCGCAACCTGGCCCGGCCAGGCGCTGCGTTATATACGAAGGGCAACTAAAGCCCTCTTTTTTGCTGGGGCGATGGATGAAACAAGGGCGAGGGTGGGCGCTGGTGCTTTCGGTTGTGGTCTTGGCGGGCTGCGCCACGGCGCCGCCGAGGGATCAGAACAATCTGTGCAATATCTACCGTCAGTACCCGGACTGGTACGAAGATTCGCTGAAGATGCAGCAGCAGTTTGGCACGCCGCAACATGTGGCGATGGCGATCATGAAGCAGGAAAGCAGTTTCGTCTCCGATGCGCTGCCGCCCCGCGATTACTTGCTGTGGGTAATCCCGTGGGGGCGGGTGAGTTCGGCCTATGGTTATGCACAGGCCCAGGACCCGGTCTGGGGTGAGTACAAGTCCGGTACCGGCAATGGCGGCTCGCGCGATAACTTCGATGACGCGGTGATGTTCATTGGCTGGTACACCGCCGGCACCCAGCGCCAGTTGGGGATTTCCAAGTGGGATACCTACAACCAGTACCTGGCCTATCACGAAGGGCGCGGCGGTTTTAGTCGTGGGACTTATCGCAGCAAGCCGTGGCTGATGCAGGTGGCGCGCAAGGTGGAGGCGCAGTCGCGGCTCTACGGTGCCCAGCTCAAGGCCTGTCGCCAGGAGCTGGAAGATGATCGCGGTTGGTTCTAGACCGTTCGGCGCAACAGCGGGCGGGTCTTGATCAGCCCCGCTGCAAGGGCCGCCAGAATGAGGGCAATGGCGATGCCTTCGTTGCGGTCGATGTGGTGGCCGAGCATGACGATGGAGCCGGCGATGCCGAATATCGGAATCAGCAACGACAGCGGCGCGACGGTTGAAACCGGGTACTCGCGCAGCAACAGGTTCCAGCCCCAGTAACAGAAGTGCGTCGCCGCGTAGACCTGGAACAACAGTGACAACACTGCGATGCCTTCAACGTGGCTGGCCAGGGCGGTGAACGGCGCGCTGCCCTGGCTGAGCCAGGTGAGCAGCAGCAAGGGGATCGGCGGGAAGAGGCTGGCCCACACCACAAAGGCAAACATCTCACGCACTTTCGAGCGTTTGATGATGACGTTGCCAACGCTCCAGCTGAAGGCGCTGACCAGCAATACGCTGTACCCCGCGGTCGTTGCCTTGCCGGGGCTGTTGGCGATAATGCAGATCAAGCCCAGGGCGGCGAGTACCACGCCAATGCTCTGGCCAAGGCTCATGCCTTCGCGAAACAGCAGCACGCCCCAACCCAAGGTGAAGAAGGCACTGAACTGGATCAGCAGGGCAGCGGTGCCCGGTGGCACGCCCAGGCTGATGCCTAAATTGATCAGCGCCCACATCGCCACGCCGAAGATCAAGCCGTAGGCAGCCAGCCAGCCCAGGGCCACGGGCGGGCGTTTGATCAAGAACACCCAGGGCAGGGCGGCGAGGCTAAAGCGCAGGGCGGTGAGCAACAGCGGGTCGATCTCGGCCAGGGCCAGTTTGCTGATGGGGAAGTTCAGGCCCCAGATGGCTGTCACCAACACGGCGAGCAGCAGGTGTTTTCGTTGCATGGTGTTGTTATCCACAGGCGGGCAGGGCACAACTATGCGCAATGCAGGTGCTGGCCCGCTTGCGCTATCGGGTCACAGGTCGTTAGATTCGGGCCATGATTGAAATTGACCCGTCTGAACACATTCCCCGCGACGCGGTGGTAACCGCCGTTGACTATGCCGATGGTCATCACTTCGCCCTGCACACCCATCAGCGTGGGCAGTTCGCCTATGCGGCCTGTGGGGTGATCACCGTGTTCACGCGCCAGGGCAACTGGGTGGTGCCACCGCAACGGGCCATCTGGGTGCCGGCGCAGGTGCCCCATGAGATGGTCATGAGCGGGCCGGTGACCATGCTCAACACCTATATCAGCAATGAGGCCGCAGCTCGTCTTGGCTTGCCGGGGCTGTGTCAGGTGTTCGATGTTTCGGCGTTTTTGCGTCAGTTGCTGATCCAGGCTGCGGATGTGCCGGCGCTGTATGCGCAAGAACAGCGCGACGGTCATTTGATGGCGTTGCTGCTGCACGAAATCGCCAGCATGGCGCCGCTGTCGCTGAATGCGCCGCTGCCGGATGATCCGCGCTTGGCCCAGGCTTGCCAGCGGCTGTTGCAGCAACCGTCGCTTGAAGTGAGCATCGATGACATGGCCCGGCAGGTGGGCAGGAGCCGGCGCACCTTCACTAGGCTGTTTCGCCAGCAGACCGGTATCAGCTTTGTCGAATGGCGCCAGCAGGCATGCCTGTTGGCGGCGGTGGCACGCCTGGGCAATGGCGAGTCGGTTACCCGGGTGGCGATGGACCTGGGCTACAGCAGCCCGAGTGCGTTTACCAGTGTTTTTCGCAAAGCCTTGGGCGCGGCGCCGAGTCGGTATTTCAGCAAGGAAGGGTGAGGCGTGCGGCAGGGTTATTTCCAGCCAAACAACTCACAGGCATTGCCCGTACTCGCCTCAGCCAACCGCTCAACCTCGATCCCCATGATCCCAGCCAGCGCCTGGGCAATCTGCGGCAGATGCTCCGGGCTGTTGCGCACGCCCGGGAACATCACCGGCGCCATGTCTGGCGCGTCGGTTTCCAGCACCACGCTGTCCAGCGGCAACTGCGGCAGCACCTTGTGCAAGCGCAGCGCCTGCGGCCAGGTCGCGGCGCCACCGAGGCCGAGCTTGAAGCCGAGCTTGTGATACTCGCGGGCCTCTTCAACGCTGCCGGCAAAGGCGTGGATGATGCCGCCACGCTTGAGCTTGTAGCGCTTGAGCGTGGCGATCACCACGGCATGGCTGCGGCGCACGTGCAGCAGGGCAGGCAGGTTGCAGTCGACGGCCAGTTGCAGCTGGGCTTCGAACAGCGCCTGCTGGCGTTCGCGGTCGAGTTCGGGCAGGTAGTAATCCAGGCCGAATTCGCCGACGGCGCACAGTTGGCGCTCGCCCTGCAGGCGGGTCAGCCAGTCGCCCAGTGCGGTCAGGTGTTCGGAGCGGTGCTGGTCGAGGTAGACCGGGTGCAGGCCGAACGCCGCGTACAGCTGCGCGTCGCTGCGCACCAGGTCCCAGACCCGCTGCCAGTTGCTTTGATACACCCCCAGCACCACCATGCGCTCGACCCCGCCGGCCCGGGCATTGGCCAGCAGGGCCGGGCGGTCGGGGTCGAAATCTGGAAAGTCCAGATGGGTGTGGGTGTCGATCAGGCGCATGTTCAGGCCGTGAAGATTCGCTGTTTGAAGGTTCGACCGATGGCGTGCACGCCCGGTTCGTATTGCTTTTGTTCAACAGCGGCGAGGGCCAGTTTGAGCGCGGTTTCGGCGATCAGGCCGTGTTGCTGGGCCATGGCGTTGACCGGCAGCGGCAAGAAGTCCAGCAACTGGTTGTCGCCGAAGGTGCCCAACTGCAGGCTGCGCGAGTCGGCCGGGCGTGCTTGCAGCACGTCGAACACGCCTTGCAGCAGCACGTAGGAGGTGGTCACCAGGGCGTCGGGCAGGCGGCCGAGTTCTTCGATCAGTTGGTTCATCAGGCGCTGGCCGCACTCGCGGCTGAAGGCTTCGCCTTGCAGGCGGCTGATTTTGCCGCTGAAGCCTTCCAGGGCCTGGTCGAAACCGCCGGCGCGGGCCTGGCTGACGCTGAGCTCCGGGCGGGCGCCGATCAGGGCGATGTGCGCGGGTTTGGTGGCCAGCAGGCTGCGGGTCAGTTGCTGGCTGGCGTTGCGGTCGTCGCTGACGATCGAGCAGAAGTGCGCCGGGTCCAGGCTGCGGTCGATGGCGATGATCGGCAGGCCCTTGGCTTGCAGTTCGCGGTAGCTGTCGTCTTCCGGCGGCAGGCAGCTGGCGACGAACAGGGCGTCGCAACGGCGGGCGCGGAACAGTTGCTGGAGCTGGCGCTCGCTCTCGGGCTGGTCGTCGCTGCTGGCGATCAGCAGTTGGTAGCCCTGGGCCCGGGCGCGTTGCTCCAGTTGCTTGGCGATGCGCGCGTAGCTGGGGTTTTCCAGGTCGGGGAGGATGAACCCCAGGGTGCGCGTATGCCGGCTGCGCAAACCTGCGGCCTGGGGGTTGGGGGTGAAGCCATGGGCTTCGACCACCGCCCGCACCCGCTCGACAGTGCTGTTGCTGATGCGTTGCTGTTCGGCCTTGCCATTGATGACGTAACTGGCGGTGGTCACGGACACACCGGCCAGACGCGCGATATCGCTGAGTTTCACCGCATTTTCCTTGTTATTACCGAGACTGGCTGCAGAGCCTGACCGGGTATTGTCGCCGATCCTACGCGGGTGGCGCAGACGACCATTGTCGCAATTGTCCGACAATATGGGCAATGTTGTTCACATCGGTGTGAGCAACTGTCATTGGCAGGTAGCCAGCATATCAGGCGGTGCCTGGGTTGCGACCGCTTCGCGCTCGATCGCCGGCAAGGCCAGCTCCCACAGCGTTGGCGCAGTACCTGTGGGGGCTGGCCTGCCAGCGATGAGGCCAGTGCAGCCAACAAAGTAGGCGGTGCCTGGGTTGCGACCGCTTCGCGCTCGATCGCCGGCAAGGCCAGCTCCCACAGAGTTAGCGCAGTACCTGTGGGGGCTGGCTTGCCAGCGATGAGGCCAGTGCAGCCAACAAAGTAGGTGGCGCTTGGGTTGCGACCGCTTCGCGCTCAATCGCCGGCAAGGCCAGCTCCCACAGAGTTAGCGCAGTACCTGTGGGGGCTGGCTTGCCAGCGATGAGGCCAGTGCAGCCAATAAAGTAGGTGGCGCTTGGGTTGCGACCGCTTCGCGCTCGATCGCCGGCAAGGCCAGCTCCCACAGCGTTGGCGCAGTACCTGTGGGGGCTGGCTTGCCAGCGATGAGGCCAGTGCAGCCAACAAAGTAGGTGGCGCTTGGGTTGCGACCGCTTCGCGCTCGATCGCCGGCAAGGCCAGCTCCCACAGAGTTGGCGCAGTACCTGTGGGAGCCGGCGTTGCCGGCGATGAGCTGCATAGCAGCTCCAGCAATACGACAAGCAGGGCTTCATTGATCGCACATTATCGAGTAACGTGCTCGTGAATTTAGATTAAACGTTTCAGCAGGCGATTTTCTGCCGATCCAAGCGCCTGGACGGGGTCATTGCAACTGGCCCTCAGCTGAACAATTCACAACAATACCTCAGCACCTACCTGGTGCTGCAAAGGAGAAGGTCATGCTCGAGCTCACCGTGGAGCAGATATCCATGGGCCAGTCGGCTGTGGATAAGTCGGCGGCACTGCACCTGTTGGCCGAGCGCCTGGTCAGTGATGGCCTGGTCGCCGACGGCTATCTGGCCGGGCTGCAGGCCCGTGAAGCGCAAGGCTCGACCTTCCTCGGCCAAGGTATTGCCATCCCCCATGGCACCCCCGAAACCCGCGAGCTGGTGCACGCTACCGGCGTGCGCCTGTTGCAGTTCCCCGAAGGGGTGGACTGGGGCGATGGCCAGATCGTCTACCTGGCCATCGGCATCGCCGCGCGCTCCGATGAGCACCTGCGCCTGCTGCAACTGCTGACCCGCGCCCTGGGCGAGACTGACCTGGCCGAAGCCCTGCGCCGCGCCAGCTCCGCCGAAGCCTTGCTCAAGTTGCTGCAAGGCGCGCCGCAAGAGCTGGCCCTGGATGCGCAGATGATCGGCCTGGGCGTGCCCGCCGAAGATTTTGATGAGCTGGTGTGGCGCGCCGCGCGCTTGCTGACCCGCGCAGAATGCGTTGGCGGCGGTTTTGCCGGGGTGTTGCAGCAGGTCGACCCGCTGCCGCTGGGCGAGGGCCTGTGGTGGCTGCACAGCGAGCAGGCGGTGCGTCAGCCGGGCCTGGCCTTCGTCACCCCGCAACAGCCGCTGCGCCACAACGGCCAGCCGGTGCATGGCCTGTTCTGCCTGGCCAGCCTCGGCGCTGCGCATCAGGCCTTGCTTGAGCGCCTGTGCACGCTGTTGATCGAAGGCCGCGGCCAGGAGCTGTGCCGCGCCACCAACAGCCGCACGGTGCTCGAAGTGCTGGGCGGCGAGTTGCCCGCCGACTGGCCGAGCGCGCGTATCGGCTTGGCCAATGCCCACGGCCTGCATGCGCGCCCGGCCAAGGAGCTGGCGCAACTGGCGAAAAATTTTGCAGGCGAGATTCGCCTGCGCCTGGTCGACAGCGCCCAGCCCGCGGTGTCGGCCAAGAGCTTGAGCAAGCTGCTCAGCCTCGGCGCGCGGCGTGGGCAGATTCTGGAAATCATCGCCGAGCCGAGCATTGCCAACGATGCCTTGCCCGCGCTGCTGGCCGCCATCGAAGCGGGCCTGGGCGAAGAGGTCGAGGCGCTGGCACCGGTAGTCGAGGCGGTCATCGAAGTGATGGCTGAGCCTGAACTTGTCGCGCCCGCAGCGGGGGCGCTGATCCAGGGTGTTGCCGCGGCACCGGGCATTGCCAGTGGCCCGGCGCATATCCAGGTGCTGCGCGAGTTCGACTACCCGCTGCGCGGTGAGTCGCTGCCGATTGAACGGCAACGCCTGCAACACGCGCTGGCCAATGTTAACCGCGAAATCGAAGCGCTGACCCAGCGCAGCCCGGCCAAGGCCATCCGCGAGATTTTCGTCACCCACCAGGAGATGCTCGCCGACCCGGACCTCAGCGACGAAGTCGACCAGCGCCTGCGCCAGGGCGAAAGCGCCGCTGCAGCGTGGATGGCGGTGATCGATGCCGCCGCGCGCCAACAGGAAGCCTTGCATGATGCGCTGCTCGCCGAGCGCGCCGCCGACCTGCGCGATATCGGTCGGCGGGTATTGGCCCAACTGTGTGGCGAAGCCGACGTGCCGGCGCCGGAGCAGCCTTATGTGCTGGTGATGGAGGAGGTCGGCCCGTCGGATGTGGCGCGACTCGACCCGCAACGGGTGGCCGGGATTCTTACCGCCCGTGGCGGCGCCACCGCCCACAGCGCCATCGTCGCCCGCGCCCTGGGTATCCCTGCCGTCGTTGGCGCTGGCGATGCCGTGCTGCTGATTGCCCCGGGCACGCCGCTGCTGCTCGATGGCCAACGCGGCCGCCTGGCGGTGGCGCCAGCGGCTGAAGAGCTCGAACGTGCCCTGGCCGAACGCGACCGCCGCGAGCAACGCCTGCACGCCGCCAAGGCCCGGCGCCTGGAGCCGGCGATCACCCGCGACGGCCATGCCATCGAGGTGTTCGCCAATATCGGTGAAAGCGCCGGGATCGAAGCGGTGGTCGACCAGGGCGCCGAAGGCGTCGGCCTGCTGCGCACCGAACTGATTTTCATGGCCCACCAGCAGGCCCCGGACGAAGCCGTGCAAGAGGCCGAATACCGCCGCGTGCTCGATGGCCTCGACGGTCGGCCGCTGGTGGTGCGCACCCTCGATGTCGGCGGCGACAAGCCCTTGCCTTACTGGCCGATCGCCAAGGAAGAAAACCCCTTCCTCGGCGTGCGCGGCATTCGCCTGACCCTGCAGCGCCCGCACGTGATGGAAAGCCAGTTGCGCGCCTTGCTGCGGGCCGCCGGCGACCGGCCGCTGCGGATCATGTTCCCGATGGTCGGCCAGCTCGAAGAGTGGCGCCAGGCCCGGGCCATGGTCGAGCGCCTGCGCGAGGAAATCGCTGTCAGCGACCTGCAACTGGGGATCATGATCGAGGTGCCGTCGGCCGCCTTGCTGGCGCCGGTACTGGCCCAGGAAGTGGACTTCTTCAGCATCGGCACCAACGACCTGACCCAATACACCCTGGCCATCGACCGCGGCCACCCGAGCCTCTCGGCGCAAGCGGACGGCCTGCACCCGGCGGTGCTGCAACTGATCGACATCACCGTGCGCGCCGCCCATGCCCATGGCAAGTGGGTCGGCGTGTGCGGCGAGCTGGCCGCCGACCCGCAGGCGGTGGCGCTGTTGCTCGGCCTTGGCGTCGATGAGCTGAGCGTTGCGGCGCGCAGCATTGCCGAGGTCAAAGCCGAAGTACGTGAACTGAATTTTGAACATGCCCAGCAGCTCGCGCGCCAAGCGTTGCTGCAGGGCAGTGCCGGCGCAGTGCGGGCACTGGTGGAGACCCGTTGATGGCCAAGATACTAACCCTGACCCTGAACCCGGCGCTGGACCTTACCGTCAGCCTCGACAGCCTGCATGCAGGTCAGGTCAACCGCAGCCAGGCGCAGCACAGCCACGCCGCCGGCAAGGGCCTGAACGTCGCCCAGGTGCTGGCCGACCTCGGCCATAGCGTGACCGTGGGCGGCTTTCTCGGCCGCGACAACCTGGCACCGTTCGAGGCGCTGATCGCCCGCCGTGGCTTTGCCGATTGCTTCGTGCGGGTGGCAGGCGAGACCCGTTGCAACATCAAACTGGTCGAAGCCAGCGGCCAGGTCACCGATATCAACGGCCCCGGCCCGCAGGTCGATGAGCAAGCGCGCCTGGAACTGCTGACCCGCCTTGAGCAGATCGCCCCCGGCCACGATGCAGTGGTGGTCGCAGGCAGCCTGCCGCGTGGCATCAGCCCGCAGTGGCTGCAGATGCTTCTGGCCCGGCTCAAGGCCATGGGCCTGAAAGTGGCCCTGGACAGCAGCGGCGAAGCCTTGCGTGCCGGGCTTGCCTGCGCACCGTGGCTGGTCAAGCCGAACACCGACGAGCTGGGCGAAGTGCTCGGCAGTGCGGTGCATGACTTTGCCCAGCAGCAACAAGCGGCGACCCGCCTGATCGGCCAGGGCGTCGAGCATGTGGTGGTGTCCCAGGGCGAGCAGGGGGTCAACTGGTTCTACCCGGGCAGTGCCCTCGGCGCCGTGCCGCCCAAGGTCACGGTGGCCAGCACCGTCGGCGCGGGTGACTCGCTGCTGGCGGGCATGGTCCATGGCCTGCTGAGCGCCGATAGCCCTGCGCAAACCCTGCGCCGGGCCACGGCGATTGCCGCCCAGGCGGTGACCCAGATCGGCTTCGGTATTAACGACCGGGCACAACTGGCGCAGCTGGAAAGCCAGGTGCAGCTGACAGAACAACAAGAGGGTTGCAGATGAACATTGCCATCGTCACCGCCTGCCCCAATGGCCAGGTCTCCAGTGTGCTCAGTGCGCGCCTGCTGGAAGCGGCAGCGCTGCGCCAGGGCTGGAGCACCAGCGTTGAAGTGCACGACCCGCAGCAAGCCGAGCGCCAGCTGTCTGATGCCGCGATTGCCGCTGCCGACTGGGTGCTGGTGATCAACACCGGCCCACTGGACCTTCGCCGTTTTGCCGGCAAGCGGCTGTACCAGAGCACCCCGGCGCAAGCGCTGGCGGATGTGGAAAACTTTTTGCGTGAAGCGGCCGACAAGGCTGTGGTCTATCAGCCCGAAGCTGAGCAGGTGGAAGCCCCTGTCGAGCGCAGCGCCAAAGTCGTCGCGGTCACCGCGTGCCCGACTGGCGTCGCCCATACCTTCATGGCCGCCGAAGCGTTGCAGCAGGCGGCGCAGCAACTGGGCTACCAGCTCAGCGTCGAAACCCAGGGTTCGGTGGGGGCGCGCAATCCGTTGTCGGCAACGGCCATTGCCGAAGCCGATGTGGTGCTGCTGGCTGCCGACATCGAGGTGCCCACCGCGCGTTTTGCCGGCAAGCGCATTTATCGCTGCGGCACCGGCGTGGCCCTCAAGCAGGCCCAGGCCACGCTGAAAAAAGCCCTCGCTGAAGGCCGGGAAGAATCTGCCGCGCAAGGTGCCAGCGCCGCCCCGGCCCGCAGCGAGAAAACCGGGGTGTACAAGCACTTGCTCACCGGTGTGTCGTTCATGCTGCCGATGGTGGTGGCCGGTGGTCTGCTGATCGCGCTGTCGTTCGTCTTCGGTATCGAGGCCTACAAGGAGCCCGGCACCTTGCCGGCCGCATTGATGCAGATCGGCGGCGAGGCGGCGTTCAAGCTGATGGTGCCGTTGCTGGCCGGTTACATTGCCTATTCGATTGCCGACCGTCCGGGGCTGGCGCCGGGGATGATTGGCGGCCTGTTGGCCAGCACCCTGGGGGCGGGTTTTATCGGCGGTATCGTCGCCGGATTCCTGGCCGGTTACAGCGCCAAGGCCATCAACCGCTGGGCGCGTTTGCCGACCAGCCTGGAAGCACTCAAGCCGATCCTGATCATCCCGCTGCTGGCCAGCCTGTTCACCGGCCTGGTGATGATCTACGTGGTCGGTAAACCCGTGGCTGGCATGCTCGAAGGCCTGACCCATTTTCTCGACAGCATGGGCACCACCAACGCGATTCTGCTCGGGGTGTTGCTCGGCGGGATGATGTGCGTCGATTTGGGCGGGCCGATCAACAAGGCGGCCTATGCGTTTTCTGTCGGGCTGCTGGCCTCGCAGAGTTACGCGCCGATGGCCGCGACCATGGCCGCCGGCATGGTGCCGCCGATTGGCCTGGGCATCGCCAGCTTCATTGCCCGGCGCAAGTTCGCCCAGAGCGAGCGCGAAGCCGGCAAGGCGGCGCTGGTGCTGGGCTTGTGCTTTATCTCCGAGGGGGCGATTCCGTTTGCCGCCAAGGACCCGCTGCGGGTGATCCCGGCCAGTGTCGTCGGCGGCGCGCTGACCGGCGCCTTGTCGATGTATTTCGGCTGCAAGCTGATGGCGCCCCATGGCGGCCTGTTCGTCATGCTGATCCCCAATGCGATCAACCATGCCTTGCTGTATGTGCTGGCGATCGTCGCCGGTAGCCTGCTGACGGCGCTGGTGTATGCGGTGCTCAAGCGCGGCGAAGGGGTGGAGCTGGCGGTGCAGCCGGCCAAGGCCTGATCAGCTGCGCGGGCGCGGGTGCTTCTTGCGCAGGGGTACCAGCAGGTCGCTCAGGCCGTTATGATCGACCTCGTGCATCAGCGCCAGCAGGCCGCCCAGCTCGCCCTTGGGAAAGCCCTGGCGGGCGAACCAGTTGAGGTAATGTCCCGGCAGGTCGGCAATCAGCCGGCCCTGGTATTTGCCGTAGGGCATTTCACGGGTGACCAGCAGGACGAGGGCTTCCGGGTTCATGGCAAGGGTATTCTTGGGATGGATGGGCGCCAACATACATGCAATCTGCATGAAGGCCAAAGGACAGTTCATGCAGAACGCGTGAAAGTCATAAGTTCATTTAATTTCAAGCTATTGAAAATTAAAGATATTTTCTAAGTTCTCAGGCTGGCACGAACCCTGCTCCGATCTATTGCATCTTCCCTCATGCAAAGGAGCAATGTCATGACTACTCCCAACAAAGAAGTCGTCTCGGTTCTCAACGAACTGATCGAATTCAGCAAGGATGGCGAAAAGGGTTTCAAAACCTCTGCCGAGGATGTGAAGAATCCGGAGCTGAAAAGCTATTTCATCCAGCGTTCTGGTGAGTGCGGTAGCGCCGCTGTGGAACTGCAGCAGCAAGTGCGTATCCTCGGTGGCGATCCGGAAACCTCGACCAGCGTCAGCGGTGACCTGCACCGTGGCTGGGTCAACCTGAAGTCGATGCTCACCGGCAAGGATGAAGAAGCGGTGCTCAACGAAGTCGAGCGCGGCGAGGACCATGCTCTCAAAGCCTACAAGGACGCCCTGGAAACACTGGCCCGCCTCAACACCCTGCCAAGCAGCGAGGTCTATGCCCTGGTTGAACGTCAGTACCATGGCGTGCAGCGCAACCATGACCAGGTCAAGGCCCTGCGCAACCAGGCGCGCGCCAAGTCTTAAGCGGCTACTTCGACCCGGTTGCGACCGTTGCCCTTGGCACGGTAAAGCGCCTCATCGGCATCGCCCAGCAAGGTCGCAAGCTCTTGCTGGGCGCCTGGCGTGTGGCAACCGATGCCAATGCTGACGGTGACCGGTGCGGTGTCATCGGCAAATGGCGGCAGCGCCTCGACAGCGGCACGAATGCGCTCAGCCAGGAGCCGGGCACCGGGCAGCTCGGTCTCCGGCAACACCACCAGAAACTCTTCCCCACCGTAGCGTGCGGCCAGGTCGGCCGGGCGGCGGATGCTGCTGGCGATGGCGCTGGCCACCTGGCGCAAGGCGGCATCCCCACCCGGGTGCCCGTGGCGCTCGTTGAAGGCCTTGAAGTGATCGACGTCGATCATCAACACCGCCAGCGGCCGGGCATTGCGCAGGCTGCGCGCCCATTCCTGGCGCAGCACCTGGTCCAGGCGCCGGCGGTTGGCCAGGCCCGTCAGGCTGTCGGTGGCGGCGAGGGCGGCCAGGCCTTGTTCGGCGCTGTGCCGGCGACGCAGTTCGCGGCCCAGCAGCAAGGTCAGCCAGAGAATACCGATGCACAGCACGCCGGTGGCCACGCTGACCAGCACCGCCGTGCGCCGCCACGACTGGAACACCTCGTCGGCGGAGTGCGCAACGATAATGATCAGCGGCAGGTCGCCGACCCGGGCGAAGGTGAACAGGCGTTGTTTGCCGGTGCGCGTGGAGACCCCGGCAAAGGTGCCGCTGACATCCGCGCGCATGCGCTGAAAGTTCGGCCGGTCGCTGTAGTTCTGGCCGATGCGCGGCTCGTCGGGCGTAGCCGGGTGACGCACCAACAGCACGCCGTCGGTGTTCATCAGGTTGATACTGCTGTCGCTGCCGATGTCCAGGCGCTGGAACAGCGTGCTGAAGTACGACAGGCGCAAGGCCCCGGCAGCGACCCCGAGAAATTCCCCGTGGGGCCCGGAAATACGCCGGCTGAAGCTGATGCACCAGTCCAGGTCGCCCAGCCGCGCTTTGAACGGCTGGCCAATCAGTAAACCCAGGTTGGGGTTGTCGCGGTGTTGCTGGAAGTCCTTGCTGTCGGCGAAATTAGCCTGGCGCGGGATGGCGCTGGTGGAGTCGGCGACCACATCACCCTTGGCGTCGAGCCAGAGGATATCGCCGCGCACCGGTGCGGTAACGGCTTGGTTGAACAGAATCTGTTGGCGCAGCTCGGTGGGCACCGCGAGCAGTTCCGGGCGCTGTATGGCCCAGATCAGGCTTTGCAGGGAGAGGTCATAGAGTTCGACATTGCGCACGATGTCGCTTTCGATCAGTTGCACGATATTGCTGGCCGAGCGCGCGGCGGCCTGTTCGGCGCTGCTGCGTTCGCGCATCAACAGGAAGGTGACGATGGCGACGATGGCGAGCACTGCAAGGCAACTGCCCAGATTGAGGATCAGCTCCGGATGAGACTTGTACAGGGCGGATCGCTGGGATCGGGTGGGCAACGTCATGGTCACTAATGCCGAAGACCGTCTAGAAAGTGCGGTGTTACTGCGCGGCGGCCGTATTCTAGGGGGGCAGGGATTGTCGGACAAGGATTTAATCGTGTCTTCTGACGAGTAGATGCAACTGTTTGCGGTGGGAGCAACAGTCTGTCATCTGGTTAACTGTGGGAGCCGGCCTTGCCGGCGATGGGGGGCGTAGCACCCCCGGCCCGGCTATGCCGGGCATCGCCAGCAAGGCTGGCTCCCACAGGGACTCAACCGCCTTCAAGCCGGCTGTTCTCGCCAGGGCGTTCCGCTTTTGAGCATGGCATTCAATCGCACGATCAATACCCGCATGCACGCAACCACTGCTTGAAGTCCTTGTTGTGCCGAATAACGATCCAGCAGGCCATGTACAGCGCTCGCCTGCCCCGTGACCGACCACCCCATATCGTGCGTTTGCCTGAGTGTTTGCCACTGTCCTGGTTGAAGGGCGCGACGCCCACCAGCGCCGCGATTTTTTTGCTGTCTACCTGACTGAACAAAGCGGTCCCGCCGCAGGAGTTACTCACGAAGTAAAGCGCGCTCAACGCCGCGCACTCGTAGCCGCCCGTGGCTTCAAGCAAAACCTGGGAACGCGGGTCATCACTGATTTTTTCGACCAACTGCTTGAAGCCGCTCAAGTCATTGGAAACATTGAAACTCACACCCTCGGGACGGATGTGAACCGCTAGCTTGGTGCTGGAAACAGCGATGCCGACAGAGGAAGACATGGCCAAACCCTCTTAGCCTCAACGAATGAGAGCACTTTGGCTTGGCCCACGCTTGTGATTCGAGATTTGGCCCTCATCCAACTGTTCGGGCTCTCGCCAAAGTGGAACGGTGAATGGCAGTTTGTGCTCCCACATGTGCTCTAGGCACCTCGGATTAGCAACTTGTCATTCACCGCTCCCACTACCGGGTTGGGTCGATCAGAAAATGTTCAGCGGGTAGTCAACGATCACCCGGTACTCGTCGACATCGCTGTCGATATGCGAGTAGCCCTGGGTGCCACGGTGCGAGGCCCAGCGCAGCAGCACCGAGAGATCCTTGAGCTGGCCTTCCTGGAACACGTACTGCAGGTCGACGTCACGTTCCCAGTGCTGGGCGTTCTCGCCATCGGCGTTGTACCAGTGGCCGTAGCCGACGCTGTTGGGGTCGACCTTGCTCATGTCCAGCTCACCGCGCGAGTAGGACACAATCGAGGTCAGGCCCGGGATGCCGGCCCCGGCGAAGTCATAGGCGTACTTGAGCTTCCACGAACGCTCGTTGGGGCCGTTGAAGTCCGAGTAGATCTGCGAGTTGTCCAGGAAGATGCTGTCGCCCTGGTTGATGTAGTCGAACGGGGTGTTGCCGTTGACCCGCTGGTACACCGCGGTAAGGCTGTTGTAGCCGACGTTGACGGTGAAGTGCAGGCTGTAGGTGTTGTTGTCGATGTGCCCGAGCAGCGCCTGGCCGGTGTCCTGGGTGTGATAGAAGTGCAGGCCCGGGTTGAGGCTGACCAGCTCGTTGAGCTGCCAGGTGTAGTCGACATCGAAGTAGTACTGGTTCCAGATGTCCTTGAGCTCGGCGGCATACAGGCTCGAGGTCAGGTTCGGCACGCCGCTCCAGGCCACGCCGGCCCAGTTCAGGTGTCGGCTGTCGCGCTCGTCCTGCAGCTTGCCGTAAAAGGTGTCGATACGCCGATGGCCGCTCTGGTTGTAGGGCTTGGTGAAGCTGGCTTGACCGGCTTCGAGCATCACCCCGTCAAAGCTGTTGTTGGTGATGCTGACGCCGCGGAAGGTCTGCGGCAGCATGCGCGACTCGCCACCGGCGATCACCGGGTTGGTGAGGAACAGGTCGCCGGCCTTGAGCACGGTGTCAAACGCCTTGAGCTTGAGCGCAGCACCGGCGGTGGAGAACGAATCATGGGCCTTGCCCGGTTCGCCATCACCTTTGGTGTTGATCGGCAGGATGCTGGAACCGGAGGTGCCGCCACCGCCGTCGAGTTTCAGCCCGAGCATGGCGTGGGCATCGAGGCCGAAACCGACCGTGCCCGGGGTGTAGCCCGATTCGAACTTGCCGAGAAAACCCTGACCCCATTCGCGGTTGTCACGCACACCCGGCAGCAGCTGGTTGCGGTTCAGGTAGTAGTTGCGTGCGTGCACGTTGAGGCTCGACCCTTCGATAAAGCCTTCGGCCTTTTCCTCGTCGGCCTGGGCAGTGAAGGGCATCGTTGCAGCCAATGCAACGAACAGCGGGGTGAAGCGTAAAGCAGTGTTCACCGGTGTGGGCTCCTTGGGGTGAATGTACGGCAGTTTTTATTGTACGAAAGACGCTCTTGTCATGAACAAACGCGCCAGCGCGCTGGCACTTTTCGACACATGAAAAAAAAGCCGCTGATCGGCAGCGGCTTTGAAAGACAACCGTACAGGCGCTCAAGTCACCTGTGCTGTCGTCGAGGGAGTCGAAGGGGTGAAACGGGGCCCGATCAGCTCTCGGAAGCGTCATCCGCATCAGCTTTTGCAGCGGTCTGTTCCAGGCCCTGGGCCTGCTCGGACTGGTGCTTGGCGATGACCTCCTGAAGAACCGTGGCACGCTCGGCGTTACGGGCAACAAAGGCCTGGGATTCTTCAGCCATGGTCAGTGGCGACAGCAACAGGGAGGACAGGATGAATACGCTGGCAACACCCATACTGTTGGACATTTGCAACAACCTTCTTGCTTGGCAAGTGTGAAGTAGGTCTGAGTAAATTAGTCGGAAGTGGGTGAGAGAAACAGTTACTTTTGGGATAAGCACTATTGCGTCAAAGGTAATAGTCATTGAATTTGTGCGGGTTTCAATCGCGGGCCTGTCCCGCGACCGGTAGTGGCCAAGTGCCAATATCCTGCGCTGGATCAAGGTTGGGCAAAAAATTGCCACTAAAGTCGTACGCCCTGCCGATTCTCCCGACAATAACGAGTGCCTCCGATGAAGAGCAATTTGCCTGTGACCGGTCGCAATGTGGATTATCCCGGTGACGCCAATATCCTTTCCACCACTGACCTGACCAGCCAGATCACTTACGCCAATGACGACTTCATCAAGGTCAGTGGTTTTACCCGCGAAGAGCTGATAGGCAGCGCCCACCATATCGTCCGCCACCCGGACATGCCGCCCCAGGCCTTCGCGCAAATGTGGCAGACGCTGAAAAGTGGCCAGTCGTGGATGGGGCTGGTGAAGAACCGCTGCAAGAACGGTGATCACTATTGGGTCAGCGCTTTCGTCACGCCCATCTCCAGCAATGGCCAGGCCGTGGAGTATCAGTCGGTGCGGACCAAGCCCAGTGCCGAGCAGGTCGAGGCCGCCGAGCGCTGTTACGCGAGGATGCGCAGCGGTCCGCTGCGCTGGTGGCAGCGTTTACCGGTGGTTGGTTTGGCCTGGCAACTGTGGGGCGGGGTGACCCTGGCGCTGGCGGCGGTGTTCGCTTTCAGCCGGCTGCTGTTGCCAGCCCTGCCATGGCAAGGTGCGCTGGAGCTGATCCTGGCCAGTGGCCTGGCGGCCTTGATGATCTTCATCGCCTTGCGCCCGCTCGAGCGCTTGCGCGTCCAGGCCCAGGCCATCGCCGACAACCCCTTGAGCCAGCAGCTGTACACCGGCCGACGCGACGGCATTGGCCAGATCGACTTTGCCCTGCGCATGCTCAAGGGCCAGTTGGGCGCGGTGGTCGGCCGTATCGGCGACACCTCGCGGCGCCTGGCCGGGCATACCGGTAGCCTGGCTCAATCGCTGCAAAGCAGCCACAGCAACAGCCTGGAACAACAGAGCGAAGCCGATCAGGTGGCCACCGCGATCAACCAGATGGCCGCCAGCGTCGCCCAGGTCGCCAGCAGTGCCCAGCAAGCCTCCCAGGCCGCCGACCAGGCCGAGGGTGAAACCCAGGCCGGGCATCAACTGGTCGACCTCAACCGCAGCGCCATCCAGAACCTGGCCAACTCGCTGAGCTCGGCCACTGAAGTTATCCACAATCTGGAAAGCCACAGCAGTGAGATCACCGGGGTGCTGGAGGTGATTCGCGGCATCGCCGAGCAGACCAACCTGTTGGCGCTTAATGCCGCCATCGAAGCGGCCCGGGCCGGTGATCAGGGCCGCGGTTTTGCCGTGGTCGCCGACGAGGTACGCGGCCTGGCCCAGCGCACCGCGCAGTCGACCCACGAAATCCAGCGGATGATCAGCGCCTTGCAAAATGGCGCGCGTGAAGCGGTGCAGGTCATGCAGCAGAGCAGCGAACATGCCGGGCACAGTGTCGAGCAGGCCCAGCGCGCCGCCAGTGCCCTGGACGGCATCAGCCTGCGGGTCAACCAGATCAGCGAAATGAGCCTGCAGATCGCCGCGGCGGTAGAGCAGCAGAGCCAGGTCAGCGAGAACATCAACCGCAACATCATCAGCATCCGCCAGGCCAGCGAAGCCACGGTGCAGGTCGGCCAGCAGAGCCACCTGAGCGCCACCGACGTGGCCGGGCTGGCGCAGGACCTGCGCCGGCTGGCGGATGAATTCTGGCGGCGTTGTCAGTAGGGCGGTTCAGAACCCGATGAAGCTGTAGTAGGTGCCGGACTCGCTGCGGGTCTTCGCACCGCACGCCTCAAGCTCGGCACTCAAGGCCGGATCGATCACATGCAGCGTCCATGCTGCCACGGGCTGATCGAGCTGCGGTTGCTCAAGGGCCTGGGCCAGCGCCGCGGTGTCGGGCAGGTAAGCGGTAAAACCATTGCCCTTGAGCGCGCTGACATCAATGCCCAGCGCCTGGCAAATGGCGAGCTTGGCGCGGATATCGTCGCGATCGGCCTGGCGCGAACGCTCGATCAGTTCAGCCAGGCGCCGGTCGACCAGTTGCTGACCATGAATCAGCGCCGGGCCGCTTTGCCAGGCTTCACTCGGACAGTCCTTGGCCTCGGGGCGCAGCGGGATGTGCGGGTTGATCTCCATCGGGTAGATACGGCACACCAGCGGGCGGATCTCGTAGATGCCGCAGCGGTTGTCGTCGTCGAGGTTGCGGCAGCGGCCGGGGTTGAAGGCGGCAAAGGTGATGGTGACCCAGGCCTCGCTGCTGCCGCAGGGCACCGGCCAGGAGCGGCGCGTGGCGTGCTCGCGCTGTTCTGCCGGCAGGCCCAGGCCATTGGCCAGGAAGGCTTCGGCCAGGACGATGACCTGGCCGCCGGTGCCCGCCCACTGTCTGGCCTCGCTCAGGGTCAGGGGGACATGATGACCGGTGCAGCACTTGCCACAGCCGGTGCAGTCGAAACGGATATCGGTAATGGGCGCGCTATTCACGGTTGGCCAGGTGTCCATTCGGTGACGAAGGCAGCCTTGCGCTTTTTATCGAACAGGCACAGTTCGGTGCCTTTGCGGTTGTTCATGTGCTTTTGCGGGTAGCGGCCTTCGAGCAGCAGGGCGCTGTAGCCCACACGGTCGTCGAACTCGGCAGCCTTGCCCCGGGCCTTGACCTGTTTGAGCTGGCTGGCGCCGATGCAGCTTTTCAGCACCTGCTGTTGATGATCGCTCCAGGCCTGGCTGCTGGATGCCTGGGCGCCGGCGCTGAACACAGCGCAGCCGAGCAGGGTGAAGAGAAGGGCTTTCATCGGCGGGATACTCGCAAAAACGTGCGCACAATTGTGCCTGAGCCTCAGGCACATTCAAGCGCAATGCTTCCCGGGTATGTATCAGCGCTCTTCGAAGGCCACGGTGCGGGCGGCGACGATCAGGCAGTCGGTCAGGTCCGGCGAGGAGAACTTGGTCAGTACCGCGTTGGCCCCGGCATCCTTGGCTTTATCGCTGTTCATGGCGCTGTCCAGCGAGGTGTGCAACAGCACGTAGAGGTGCTGGAAATCCGGGGTTTCGCGCAGGGTGCGGGTGAAGGCGTAGCCGTCCATCTCCGACATCTCGATGTCCGACACCACCACGTTGATCTCGCGCTCGGTGCCTTGCAGTTCGAGCAAAGTGTTGATCGCGTCCTTGGCGCTGCGCGCGGTGTGGCATTCGATGCCGAGGTTGCGCAGGGTATGCACCGACTGCTGCAGGGCCACCTGGCTGTCATCGACCACCAGGATGTTGGTGGCGGCCAGCACCGCGGCGTCTTCAGCGCTGAGCTCGGAGGTCACCACCTCGTGCGGCGGCGGGGCGATGCCGTGGATGACCTTCTCGATATCCAGCACTTGCACCAGGGTGTTGTCGACCCGGGTCACACCGGTGATGAACGACTTGCTGCCCGACCCATAGGGTGGCGGCTTGATGTCGGTGCTCAGGCAATGGACGATCTTGCTCACCGCCTGCACATGCAACCCCTGCTTGGAGCGGCTGATGTCGGTGACGATCAGGCAGCCGCCGTCCGGGTCTTCCAGCGGCCGTTCGCCGATGGCCCGGGACAGGTCGATGACCGACAGCGAGTTGCCCCGCAAGGTGGCCACGCCTTTGACGTGCGGGTGCGACTCCGGCAGCTTGGTCAGCGGCGGGCAGGGGATGATTTCACTGACCTTGAGCAGGTTGATCGCCATCAGCTTGCCGCTGCGCAAGGTAAACAGCAGCAGCGACAGCGAATCCGCGCGGGCATTTTGCGACGCCATAGGCACCTTCAGGGCAGAGTAATAGGGGGAGATGCCAGGTTATCGACCCGGCGGCCCGTGGCTTTAATCACTCGGTGAAATCAGCGTAGACCCAAGCGCCGTGCCAGGCGACTGAGATTGGCTCGATCCAGGCCAAGCTCGCGGGCAGTGCTGGCCCAGTTGTGCTGGTGGCGCTCCAGGCACGCCTGGATCAGCTGGCGCTGGTAGTCATCCAGGGCCTGGCGCAGATCGCCGCCGGGCAGCGGTGCCTCGGCCAACGCGGTGGTGTCGATGGGGGCAGGGGCCGATTCAACCGGGCGCAGGTCCAGGTCGGCGGCATCCAGGGTGAGGATTTTCGGTCGCTGGGCATGCTGCCCCAAGGCCTTGAGCGCCGAACGGCCGATCAGGTGTTCCAGCTCGCGCACGTTGCCCGGCCAGTTGTAGGCAATCAGCGCGGCTTGGGCTTCGGGGCTCAGGCGCAGGCTGCCCAGGCCCATGCGCGAGCGGTTCTGCTCAAGAAAATAGCCACTGAGCAGCAGCACATCACGCCCGCGTTCGCGCAGCGGTGGCACCAGCAGCGGGTATACGCTCAGGCGGTGGTAAAAGTCGGCGCGGTAATGCCCGGCGCGCACTTCTTCGGCCAGGTCGCGGTTGGTGGCGGCGATCAGGCGCACATCGACGCGGTGCTCCTGGTCCGAACCCAGGCGCTGTAGCTGGCCACTCTGCAGCACGCGCAAGAGCTTGGCCTGCACGCTCAGCGACAATTCGCCGACTTCATCGAGAAACAACGTGCCGCCATTGGCCAGCTCGAACTTGCCGCGCCGCTCGCCCACCGCGCCGGTAAAGGCGCCACGGACATGGCCGAACAGCTCGCTCTCGACCAGGGTGTCGGGCAGCGCCGCGCAGTTGAGGCTGATCATCGGCTGCTGGGCGCGGCTTGAGGCTTGATGGATAGCCTGGGCCACCAGCTCTTTGCCAACCCCGGTTTCGCCGGTGATCAATACCGTCAGGTCGCTACTGCCGACCAGGCGGATTTCTTCCAGCAGGCGTTTGAGCGCCTTGCTCTGGCCGATCAGTTCCTTGTGCTGCTGGCCGCTGGCCTGGCGGTAAACCTCGGCGCGCTGGTGTTCGTCTTCGGCGCGCAGGGCCAGGTGTTCGATGCGTTCGGCGACATTGACCGTGGCCGCCGCCAGGCTGGCAAAGGCCTGCAGGGCATCGAGCTCGACCTGCTGGAACTGCTCCGGGTTCAGCGCATCGAGAGTGATCAGGCCCCAGGGCCGTTCATCGACAAACAGCGGGCAGCCCATGCAGTCGTGCACCTCCAGGTGCTGATGCAGGCCCTCGACCAGGCCGTCGTAGGGGTCGGGCAGTTTGCTGTCGCTGGCAAAGCGGGTCGGCTCGCTGCGGCTGAGGATGGCCGCAAAGCGCGGATGCTCATCGACCTTGAAGCGCCGCCCGAGGGTATCGGTGCTCAAGCCGTCCACGGCCAGCGGTACCAGCCATTCGCCGTCCAGGCGCAACAGCGCGGCAGCGTCGCAGGGCAGCAGGCTGCGCATGGCTTCGAGCAGGCGCCGGTAGCGTTCGCGCTCGGGCAGTTCGCGGGACAGGTCGCTGACCAGCGGCAGCAAGGCGGTGAGCAGGGATTTTGCGGTCATAAGGACTCCTGTGGGTCAATATGACTATATCGTAGTCGTTGTCTTTATGACTCTTTATTTTATAAGTTGTTGATTTATATAGATTTAATAGTTGGCACGAAAGCTGTAATAACCAAGGCATTCATCAAGAAGCCACAGGCTCAGGAGTCATCCATGCTCAATGCCCAGGATCGTGCAATCGTCAAAGCCACCGTACCCCTGCTGGAAAGCGGCGGTGAAGCGCTGACCACCCATTTCTACAAACTGATGCTCAGCGAGTACCCCGAGGTGCGTCCGCTGTTCAACCAGGCGCACCAGGCCAGCGGCGACCAGCCCCGGGCCCTGGCCAACGGCGTACTGATGTACGCACGGCACATCGACCAGCTCGAACAACTGGGCGGCCTGGTCGGCCAGATCATCAACAAGCATGTGGCCTTGCAGATCCTTCCGGAACATTACCCGATCGTCGGTAGCTGCCTGCTGCGCGCCATCGAAGAAGTGCTTGGCAAGGACATCGCCACCCCGCAAGTGATTGCAGCCTGGGGCGCGGCCTATCAGCAACTGGCCGATATCCTCATCGGTGCTGAAGGCGATATCTATGCGCAAAAAGCCGCGGCCCCGGGTGGCTGGCGTGGTGCGCGCGAGTTCAAGCTGGTCGAGCGGGTCGAGGAGAGCAGCGAGATCGTCTCCTTCTATTTCGCCCCGGTCGATGGCGGTGCGATTTTGCAGGCTGAGCCTGGCCAGTACATCGGCCTGCAACTGTTCATCGACGGCCAGGAGCAGCGCCGCAACTACTCGCTGTCGGCCCTGAGCACTGCCGGCCAGTACCGCATCAGCGTCAAGCGCGAAGCCGGCGGCAAGGTCTCCAACTACCTGCACGAGCAGTTGGCCGTGGGCGACACCCTCAACCTGTTCCCGCCATCGGGCGAGTTCACCTTGAGTGCCAGCGACAAACCGCTGGTGCTGATCAGTGGCGGCGTCGGCATCACACCGACCTTGCCGATGCTCGAGGCGGCGCTGGACAGCGGGCGCCTGGTGCACTTCATTCACTGCGCGCGCAACGGCGCGGTGCACGCTTTCCGCGACTGGGTCGATGAACTGGCGGCGCGCCACCCGCAGGTCAAGCGCTTCTACTGCTATGCCGAAGACGATGGCGTCAGCCAGCCGGCGGACGCCGTGGGCCTGCTCAGCGCCGATCAACTCGGCCAGTGGTTGCCGCAACAGCGTGACGTGGACGCCTACTTCCTTGGCCCGAAAGCCTTCATGGCTACCATCAAGCGCCACCTCAAGGGCCTGGGGGTGCCGGAGCAGCAGAGCCGCTACGAATTCTTCGGCCCGGCGTCGGCGCTGGAGTAAACACGATTCGGTAACCGCGAACTGCAAGGATAAGGGCACAGCCAGCGATGGCTGTGCCTTGCGGCAATCGGTCGCCTTCTCAAGCAGGGGGCTTGGCCTTTTTACTGCATGCAGACCAAGCGTCATGCGCCTGGCGCATCATCCTTCCAGCCGTATCAAGGAAACCGTATCGTGAGCATCAATTGGGCTGACAAACTGCGCAAGCGCCTGCATGGCTCGGCCGACTCGCTGGGTAACCTGTGCGTCGAGGCGTTCCACTACCTGGCCCTGTTCGGCATCGGTGGCATCACCGCCTACGCGGCCGTGGCCACCTTCATCGAGATGCTCGGCAAGGGCGTCAGCGTCGATGACATCCTGCTGTTGTTCATCTACCTCGAGCTCGGCGCCATGGTGGGGATCTACTTCAAGACCAACCACATGCCGATCCGCTTCCTGCTGTATGTGGCGATCACCGCACTGACCCGCCTGCTGATTGGCGATGTGTCGCACCACAAAGCGCCGGACGCCGGCCTGCTGTACGTGTGCGGCGGCATCCTGCTGCTGGCGTTCTCGATCCTGGTGGTGCGCTACGCCTCGTACCGCTATCCGTCGACCAAGGCCATCGATGCCAGTGGCAAGGAGATCGAGGAAGCGAAGTAGCAGGGCACTGGACCCTGTGGGAGCGGGCCTGGCCCCGCGATCGAGCGCGTAGCGCTCGCAATCCAGGCAAAAAAAGGCGAGCCCCATGGGGCTCGCCTTTTTACCGTCTGCGTTGCTGATTATCCGTTGCTGCGAGCTTGCTCGTTCTCCAGAAACTCTTCCTGCAACAGCCCGTCATTCTGGGCACCGCTGTCGCTTTGCTGGGTGACCGCGCGTTTGCTGCGCAGTTTGCCGTAGAAGTGCTCCAGGGCGTGGTTCAGTTTGATTGCGGCGCCTTCGACAGCCTGGTCGAGGGAGGCGGACTTATGGCTTACGGAAATCGGTTGATGGCCTTTTGGGCGTGCCTCCATCTGGCAGCGTTTGTCGTGCGGACCAGGCTTGTCGCCGTTCTCGTCGCGCAGGTGGACCTCGACGCGGGTGAGGTCTTCGTCAAATCGTTCGAGCGTGCTTTCTACCGTGCTGCGGACCCACTCTTCCAGCCGGATGTTGCCTTGAATATGGTTGTCGCTATTGACTTGGATTTGCATAGTTCAATCCCTTATTCAGCTAGCTCGCAAGAGAATCGATGGGGCCTTTGCGGCCTGTGAGAACCATCGCCTCTTGACTACAAGGTCAGGCACTTGGCCGAACAATTCAAGCCCTTTTGAAATAAAAATATCTTGTAGCAAAAAGCCCGGCGGCGGCCGGGCTTTTGCATGCGCTGGATCAGAATGCGACGGAGGTCTGCAGGTATATCGTACGAGGTTCACCCACGTACTTGCCCTTGTTGTTGTCGTCGAACGAGCGGGTGTAGTACTGGTGATTGAAGATGTTCTTCACCCCCACGGCAACGTTGAGGTTCGCCAGTTGCGGGCCGAAATCATAGGCTGCGCGGCTGCTGAACAGCATGTAGCCGGGGATGCGCCCGGTGCTGCCGTCGGCGCTTTCGGCCGCGGTGTTGGCGTTGTCGGCAAACTGGTCGCTCTGGTAGGTGCTGTCGAGGTTGAGCTTCCACTGGCCCTCGCTGTAGCCGATGCCCAGGGTGCCTTTGTGGCGGGATGAGAAGGGCACACGATTGCCCTTGTTCGGCCCGTCTTCACGGATTTTCGCGTCGACAAAGGCATAGGTTGCGTACACGTCGAAACCCGCCAGTGCCGGGTTCAGGCCTTCGAGGGCGTACTTGACGCTGGTCTCGATGCCCTGGTGGCGGGTTTCGCCGCGGGCGATCACCGAATCGTTGGTCTGGTTGCTTTCGTACTGGTTGTCGAAATTGATCAGGAACGCGCCGATTTCAGCCTGCAGGTTGCCGTTGTCGTAGCGGGTACCCAGTTCCCAGGTGCGGGCTTTTTCCGGTTTGACTTCGCCGCTGCTGACCCGGTTGGGCATCTGGCTGTACTGCACGCTGCCAAACGAGCCTTCGGTGTTGGCGTACAGGTTCCAGCTGTCAGTCAGGTGGTACATGACGTTGAGCGCCGGCAGGGCGGTGTTGTAGTCGCCCTGGTAGCGCTGGCCGTTGAGCTTGTTGGACTGCTCGGAGTCGATCATCTCGTAGCGGATGCCCGGGGTGATGGTCCACTGGCCGATGTCGATGCGGTCGTCGAGGAAAATCGCGTGAGCTTCGGTGCTGCCACGGGTGTCGCGGTCGTTGCGGCTGGCGGTGGTCGGCAGCTGGTTGGCGGTGCTCGGTTCGCGGTAGCGCAGCTCATGGCCGGCTTCGTTGATGTAGCGGTAGCCAACGCCGACTTCGTGCCAGCTCTCGCCGAGGGCAAAGCCCTGGGAGAAGCGCGTTTCGATGCCGCGTACCCAGTATTCGCGCGGCGACAGCGAGACGAAGCTGCCCTGGTCCAGGTAACCGCTGCGCAGGGTCTTGGTGAAGAAGCTGTTGACGCTGAACTGACGGGCGTCCTCTTTGTAGTCGTAGCCGAAGTTGAACATCGTCCGGCGGCCCCAGAACTTGTCTTGCAGGCGGGTCGACTGGTACGGGTCGGCATCGTAGTCGGCAACGCTCAGGCCGCCGGGCATCTGCGCTTCGCCTTCGTAGTACTGGGCCATGGCGTGCAGGCTGTTGGCCTCATCGAGCTGGTATTTGCCCTTGAGGATCAGGTCGTCGATCTGCGTGTCGCTGTGCTCGCGCCAGTCGCCGCCGCGGCTGCCGGAGTAGAGCAGGGCGCCGCCCAGGCCGTTGGCGTTGGTGCCGCCAGCGAGCAGGTTGGCGCTGGTCTTGAAACCGTCATGGCTGGAGGACGGGCTGGTCTGGGTCTGGAAGCCGGCTTTCACCGTCGGCTCGTCGGGGATCGCCCGGGTCACGAAGTTGACGATGCCGCCGACGTTCTGCGGGCCATAGCGTACCGCTCCGCCGCCGCGCACCACGTCCACCGCGTCCATGTTGCCCATGCTGATCGGGGCGAACGATAGCTGTGGCTGGCCGTAGGGCGCGAAAGGCACCGGGATGCCGTCCATCAGCACTGTCGAGCGCGAGGCCAGGCGTGGGTTGAGCCCGCGAATGCCGAAGTTCAGCGCCATGTCGTGGCTGCCGGTGCCGTTGTTTTCCGGGGCGTTGACGCCGGGGATACGATTGAGCACTTCGCGCGCGGTGGTGGCGCCGCTGCGTTCGAAGTCCTCGCGGCGGATCACATCACGGGCGCCGGCATGTTCGAAGACGTTGTCCTGCTGCGCCGCGCCCAGCCAGTCGCCGACCACGGTGGAGGCGCCAAGCTCGACCGGCGCACGGGTTGCCGCGAGCGGTTGCAGGCTGAAGGCGTTGTCACCCTCGGCACGCGCTTGCAGGCCGCTGCCTTGCAGCAGCGCATCGAGGCCTTGCTGCGGGCTGTACTGGCCCTGCAGGCCGGGGCTCTGCACGCCGCTGGTAAGGTGCGAGCCGAACGAGATCAGCACACCGCTTTCGCGGCCAAACTGGTTCAGGGCGTTCTCCAGGCTGGTGGGGGCGATCTGGTAGGTGCGCGCCGGGGCCTCTGCTGCCTGGGCGGCAACGGCGGTGAAACTCAGGCTGGCACCCAGCAGCAGGGTGCTCAGGGCCTGGGCAAGTGGGCTCGGTCGAAGGGGCATGCAGGAGGTCCTTGAGAAGGTCGAAGCAAAGGGTTCTGCCTTCTCTGTCACGCGAGAATTGAAAACGGCTCAGGTCCGTTGAAAAAATGTTTCAGGCCCGCGCTTCGACCGTCACCCAGTAGCGGGTAAAGCGTCTGACGCGCACCGCTAATGCCACTTCCAGCATGTCGAGAATGCGTTCGCTGTCGGCCAGTGGATAACTGCCGGAGATCAGCAGGTTGGCGACCTCTGGCGCGCAATTGAGCTGACCGCGCCGGTAGCGGCCCAGCTCGTCGAGAAATGCACCGAGGGGCATGTGCGCAGCCACCAGCATACCGTCGACCCAGGCCCCGGCGTTGCTGTCCAGCGCCTGAGTGGCCTGCCATTGCGGGCCGTTGAAGCGCGCTTGCTGGCCGCCGGGCAACACCTGCCCGGCCAGGCTGGCGCTGCCTGCAAACACCGCCAGCTGGCTGTACCCGGCAAACTGTCGCAGGTTGTAGCGGCCGCTGCTCAAGTTCAGCAGGCCGTGCGCGCTGAGCAGTTGCAACGGTCGGCTGTCGCCGGCCACCGTCAGTTGCAGTTCACCTTCCAACAGGCGCACCAGGCGCTGGCTGGCGTCGAAACGCACATCGGCGGCGCTGCGGGTGTTGAGCTGCAGCAGGCTGCCGTCGTCCAGGGCCAGGCGCCGGCGTTCGCCGACCGGGCTGCGGTAATCGGCCAGCAGCGTCGGCAGCGGGTTGTGCGAGTGCAAGGCCAGGCCACTGGCGCTGCCGACACCGAGGATCAGCAGGGTTTTCAGCGCCCGTCGGCGGCTGGCCGAACGTGGCGCCTGTAAGGTGGCGTGGGCCAGCGGCGACGCCACGCCGCGCAAGCGCTGGTTGACTCGCAAGATGTGCTCCCAGGCGCGCCGGTGGTTGTCGTCGGCCTGCAGCCATTGCTGCATGGCCTGCTGCTGGCGTGGGTCGAGGGCACCGCCCTGGATCTCGATCAGCCAGTACACCGCCTGTTCGGCCACCTGCGGGGAAAACGCCTGATGGCCGTTCACAGGGCGAAGTAACAGCGCAGGGCCGCCTTGTTCAGGTAGCGCTTGACCGTGGCCAGGGAGATGCCCAGTTGCGCAGCGATCTCGCTGTAGCCCAGGCCATCGACCTGGGCCATCAGGAAGGCGCGCTTGACCGCCAACGGCAGGCCGTCGAGCAGGCGGTCGAGCTCCAGCAGGGTCTCGAAAATAATTGCCCGGTGTTCTTCCGACGGCGCCAGTGCTTCGGGCAACTGCGCCAGCGCCTGGAGGTAGGCGCGCTCCAGGTCCTGACGGCGGTAGTGATTGCACAGCACGCGCTTGGCCACGGTGGTGAGGAACGCCCGCGGCTCGTTGAGCAGCGGCGTTTCGCGGGCCTGGAGCAGGCGCATGAAGGTGTCCTGGGCCAGGTCTGCGGCGCTGTCGGGGCAGCCCAGGCGCCGGCGCAACCAGCCGGTCAGCCAGTTGTGATGGTCGAGGTAGAGGCCTTCGAGCGAGGAAGAGGGAGCGCTGGGCACCGTGAACACTCCGGCGCCGGGATGCGCAACAGAATAAGAATTGTTCGCATTGTAGTGAAAGGTACCACTGCTCGGCAATCGCCGCCTGACTGACGGGGCTGGCGCAGGCCCGTGAAAATGTAAAAAGCGTAAATAAGCTTTACTATCAATTGCGAATGAATAGTATTCGCCCCATTGATTACTTTACGAATCCTTTACGTTTCTCAGGAAGAGGTCCCAGTGTCCCCGACTTTCAGCAAATCCTGCCTCGCGCTCACCCTCTGCTCGTTGTACACCGCGCACGCCGCCGCCCAGGACCAGCCACTGGAGCTGGACAACATGGTGGTGACCGCATCGGGTTTCTCCCAGCAGATCAAGGATGCGCCGGCTTCGATTTCGGTGATTAGCCGCGAGCAGATCGAGAACAAATCCTACCGTGACGTCACCGATGCCCTGCGCGATGTGCCGGGTGTGGTGGTCACCGGTGGCGCCAGCTCCAGCGATATCAGCATCCGCGGCATGGCCTCCAAGTACACCCTGATGCTGGTCGATGGCAAACGCCAGGACTCGCGTGCGACCCGCCCGAACAGTGACGGTGCCGGTATCGAGCAGGGCTGGATGCCGCCGCTGGAAGCCATCGAGCGTATCGAAGTGGTGCGCGGGCCGATGTCGTCGCTGTACGGCTCCGATGCCATGGGCGGGGTGATCAACATCATCACCCGCAAGGTCACCCCGCAGTGGTATGGCGGCATCCGCACTGAAGCGACCTTCCAGGACCGTTCCGACTCGGGCAACTACAACAGCACCAACGCCTTTATCTCCGGGCCCTTGGTTGACAACCTGATCGGCCTGCAACTGTACGGCCAGCGTTCGCGCCGCGACGAAGACCATATCGTCAACGGCTTCAACGAGCAGAGCACCGACAGTGCCACGGCCAAGCTGTCGTTCACCCCGGACGAGCACAACGACATCACCCTGGAAGCGGGCAAGTCCGAGCAGGAGCGCAACGCGCACAAAGGCCGTTCGGCGAGCCGATCCGACAGCCGTAGTGACTACGACCGCACCAATTTCTCCATCACCCATTCCGGGCGCTGGGACAGCCTCACCAGCGAAAGCTACCTGCAGCGCGAGAAAATCGAGAACCCCGGCCGGCGCATGGAGCTGGAAAACACCGTGCTCAATTCGCAGGTGTCGTTCTTCAGCGATTCGCACATCACCACCCTAGGCGGCCAGTACAAGTACGAAGACCTCAGCGACGAGGGCAACCAACTGGCCTCGGCGGCCAGCGTCAACCAACTGACCCGCTGGTCGTGGGCACTGTTTGCCGAAGACGAATGGCGCCTGACCGAAGCCTTCGCCCTGACCGGCGGCCTGCGCATGGACCGCGATGAAAACTACGGCACCCACTGGTCGCCACGCCTGTACGGGGTCTATCACCCGACCGAGCAATGGACCATCAAGGGTGGCGTATCCAGCGGTTATCGCTCGCCGGACATCCGCGCCGCCGTGGATGACTGGGGCCAGATCACCGGTGGCGGTGGCGACCCGGCAATCATCGTCGGCAACTCCAGCCTCAAGCCGGAGAAGAGCCTGAGCCAGGAAATCGGCTTCATCTGGGACAACCTTGAAGGGTTCTCCACCGGCCTGACCCTGTTCAACACCGACTTCAAGGACAAGATCACCGAGACCCGCCGCTGCACCGACAGCACCGGCAATGCCTCGGGCCAGTGCCAGATCGGCGGTACCTCGTACAAGTTCATCAGTGACCGGGTCAACGTCGATGAGGCGCAGATGCGCGGCGTCGAGGCGACCCTGGACTGGGACATCACCCAGAGTGTGTCGCTGGCCACCAACTACACCTTCACCGCGTCCGAGCAGAAGAGCGGCCCGCAGAAGGGCAAGGCCTTGAACCAGATGCCACGGCACATGTTCAACGCCACCCTCGACTGGCAGGCTACAGATCAGCTGGGGACCTGGGCACGCCTGAACTATCGCGGCAAAACCTCGGATTACCTGGGCCGCTCCAGCATGTCTGACGGCACGCCGTCCTACACCTTCGTCGACCTCGGCGGCACCTATCGGGTGACCAAGAACGTCAAGCTGCTGGCCGGTGTGTACAACGTCTTCAACAAGGAAGTGGACTACGAAAACTACCAGACTGTACTGGATGGCCGCCGCTACACCGTGGGCGTCGATCTGTCGTTTTGATCCGTCTGGCCGGCGGCTTTGATTATGAGAATATAAATCATTATTATTGTGCGCTTCTCGTAATGGATGGATGCCATGAAAAGCAAAGCCGCCGGGCTGCCCCTCAGTTACCGCCTGGCCGTGACCTCCCGCAGCCTGGCTGCCGTGTTCGGTGGCTATCTGCTGGCGGCCATGGCCAGCGTCTGCATCACCCTGTTGCTGCCGGTGCCGCGTGCCGAGGCGGTGATCAGCGGCATGATGCTGTCCTTCCTGTTCTACCTGGTGGCCTTCCTCTGGTGCTTCGCTTGTCGTAGCGCCTGGCAGGCCTGGCTGGGTGTCCTGGTGCCAAGCCTGGTGCTGGCAATGATCAGCGGCCTGGCCTATTGGATGAAAAGCGCATGAAAGAGGGCTTTCGCCAGGCCATGGCCTGGTTGCACACCTGGACCGGGCTGATCTTCGGCTGGTTGCTGTTTGCGATTTTCCTGACCGGGACAATGTCCTATTTCAAGGAAGAAATCAGTCACTGGACGCAGCCGGAAGTACCCAGCCGAACGCTGGACCCGGCGGCGAGCCTGGACCTGGCCCAGCGCTACCTGCAGGAGCATGCGCCGACGGCCGGCAGCTGGTTCATCCAGTTGCCCAACGCCCGCGAACCGGCATTGAGCGTGGGCTGGCCCAAGCCTGGAGGCGGGCGCCGCGATTTCACCTCGAAAACCCTCGACCCTGCCACCGGCACCGAACTGCAGGCGCGCGAGACCCGTGGCGGCGAGTTCTTCTATCGCTTCCACTTCCAGCTGCAGATGCCTCACCCCTGGGGCCGCTGGCTGTCGACCTTTGCTGCGTTCATCATGCTTCTGGGCCTGGTGACCGGAATCATTACCCACAAGAAGATCTTCAAGGAGTTCTTCACCTTCCGTCCGGGCAAGGGCCAGCGTTCCTGGCTCGACGGGCATAACGCCATTGGCGTGCTGGTGCTGCCGTTTCATCTGATGATCAGCTACAGCAGCCTGGTGATCTTCATGGCCATGGTCATGCCGGCCAGCATCATTGCCAGCTATGGCGACAATACCCGTGGCTTTTTCAGTGACCTGTCCGGTGCGCCCGACGAGGTCAAAGTGGCGGGTACACCGGCGCCGCTGCTGCCGTTGCCGCAGCTGTACGCCAAGGTTCAGGCGCAAGCGCCGGGGGCCAACCTGTCGTGGGTCGAGGTGCAGAACCCTGGTGACCAGAACGCCCGGGTACGCTTTGTGCGCCATGCCGGCGACCGCATCGCTCACCAGCGTGGCGGTGGCTGGCTGTTCGATGGGGTCAACGGCACCCTGCAGGGCGGCAGCCAGATCGATGCCACGCCGATGCTGATTTCCGGCGGCATGTACGGTTTGCACATGGGTGTTTTCGCCGGCCCATGGTTACGTTGGTTGTACTTCTTCTTCGGCCTGGCCGGCACGGCGGTGATCGGCACCGGCCTGGTGATGTGGCTGGGCAAGCGCCAGCTCAAGCATGCCAAGAGCGGCACCCAGCCGTTCGAGTTGCGCCTGGTCGAGGTGCTGAACATCGCCAGCATGAGCGGCCTGCTGATCGGCGTGGCGGCGTTCTTCTGGGCCAACCGCCTGTTGCCGATTGGCCTGGAGGGCCGTGCCGACTGGGAGATCAACAGTTTCTTCCTGCTCTGGGCGCTGTCGTTGCTGCACGCCATGCTGCGCCCGGGGCGTCGTGCCTGGGCCGAGCAACTGGGCCTGGGGGCTGTGCTGTGGGCGGCTATGCCGCTGCTCAACGGCCTGACCACGGGGCAGGGCCTGAACCATTCGATCGCCGTCGGTGATTGGGCCATGGCCGGTTTCGACCTGAGCGCATTGGCCAGCGGGCTGTTCCTGGCCTGGGCCGCCGCCAAGATGTGGCGGGCGCCGGTAGTGGCGGCCAAGCGTGCGCCGCGTGAGCCCAAGAGCGCTCCCGGCACGTTGATCGAAAGCGAGGTGAACTGATGCTGGCCATTGCCCTGTTTGGTTTTGCCGGCTTTGCCGCCCTGTGCCTGGCCATGGAAAAGCACTACAAGGACCTGCTCGGGCACAAGCCCGGTCATGCGCGGCTCATGGCCCTGCGCATCGCCGGCTGGGTACTGCTGGCACTGGCGCTGCTACTGGCCGTGCGCCACAGCGGCTGGGCCATGGGCCTGGTCGAGCTGTTCGCGGTGCTGATGGCCGGGGTCACCCTCTGGGTGTTCCTCTTGCCTTACCAGCCGCGCCTGTTGCTGGGCCTGGCAACGGCCAGCGTGGTGCTGGCGCCGTTGACTGCGATGGCATCACTGTAAGGTGGTGAACGAGCCGCTCGATCTGCCCGCCGACGGTGCATGTGACGCCGACGGGGCGAGCGGTCGCGCGCGCTTTGTGCAGGTGTTCCTCGCCCAGCGGGCGCAGATGGAAGCCCTGGTCAGCCGCCGTATCGGTTGCCGGGCCACGGCTTCGGACCTGATCCAGGAGTTGTTTTTGCGCTTCTGGCGGCGCCCGCAGGTCAAGGTCGAGGCACTCGATACCTATCTGCTGCGCTGTGCTGGCAACATCGCCATTGATCACTTGCGCAGCGAAGGCGCGCGAGAGCGGGTCACCGACAGCCTGCAGCTGGAAGTGGCCGACGATCATGTCAGTGAACCGCAAGCGGCCCTGGAGGCAAACAGCGACTTGCAGCGCATTGAAGCGGCGCTGCGGGAGCTGCCCGAGCGTACCCGGCAGATCTTTCTGCTCAACCGCATCCACGGGTGCAAGTACGCCGAGATTGCCAAGGCCATGGGCCTGTCCCAGAGCGCCGTGGAAAAACACATGATGCGCGCTCTGGAGGCGTGCAAGGCAAGTGTTGCGCTGCCGTCAGCCAGCCCGCGCAAGCCAGGGAAAGCACCATGACCGAGATCACCGCCGAGCATGAACAGGCCGCCCTGGGCTGGCTGAGCCGGATCAACGAACAGCCGCAACTGGCCGAGCGTGCCGAGTTCAAGCGCTGGTTGCTGGCCAACCCGGCGCATGCCCGGGCCTATGCCCAGGCCCAGGCGTTGTGGCGCCTGAGCAAAGCACCGGCCAGCCTGCTGGCCGCCGAAGAGGACCAGGCCCTGCAAGGTTACCTGCGCGCCATGCAGCAACCGGCGCCGGGGCGCACCTGGCGCCGTGTTGCCACCTGCGCTGCAGCCGCCTGCCTGGTGCTGGCGCTGGGAACGGCGGCAGGCTGGCATCCGGGGTACTGGCTGGACGACCTGCAGGCGGATTACGTGACAGCCGCGGGGCAGGTTGAGGAGGTGGTGCTGGCCGACAACTCGCACATGACCCTGGATGCCGGCAGTGCAGTGTCGGTGGATTTCACGCACGGGGTGCGACAGGTGACGATCCGCCGGGGCGCGGCGTTCTTTCAGGTCATGCATACCGGTGAGCCCTTCGTGGTCGATGCGGCAAACGGCCAGACCCAGGTGCTCGGTACCCGGTTCGAGGTCCGCAAGCACAGCGGCGGGGCCCGGGTCACCGTGCTCGATGGCCGGGTCGCGGTGACGGCGGCCCCCGGGCGTTTGCAGCAACAGCTGAGCGGCGGCCAGCAGGTCGCCTATCGCGACGGCACCGCCAGCGCCGTCGAAGCGGTGGACAGCGAATCACGCCTGGCCTGGCGCCAGGGCTGGCTCAATTACTATCAGGTGCCGCTGAGCACGGTGATCGATGACTTGGCCCGCTACTACCCGGGGCGCATCATCCTGCTCGACAGCGAGCTGGGCAAACGCAAGGTCAGCGCCAGCTTCCCGGCCAGCCAGCCACTGGCGGCGCTGGATTCGCTCGGTGCGGTGCTCGGTTTCAAGCGCAATACCCTGCTGGAGCGGGTCACGCTGATCCGCTGAAAAATATTTTCAGAAAAGTGCTGAGGTAACCTCGTGCGACAACCGTGTAGTGAGTGAAAGTGCGATTCATTCGCATAAACATCACTCCTTCACAGGTCATCGGTCATGAAGTTCACACCCTCGCCAGCGCGTCGCTTTTCACGCTGGCTCAGTGTCGCGGCGCTGGCTGCGGGTTGCGCATTGCCCTTGGGTGTCGCCGCCGCGCAGCAGGTCTACAGCTTTTCCCAAGCGAGCAAGCCGCTGGTGCAGGCGCTCAATGACTTCAGCCGGCTGACCGGGCAAAGTGTGATCTACACCGCCGACCTGCCATCGATCAACGCTCCGGCCCTCAACGCCAGCCTCAGCGCCGAGCAGGCTTTGCAGCAACTGCTGGGCAATTCCGGCTTCGCCGTTCGCCGCGTCGATGCCCGCACCCTGACCCTTGAACCGCTCGATGCCGGCACTGCGCTCAAGCTCGAGGCGACCACGGTGAACTCGCAGGCCGACGCCGACTACAGCTATCAGCCGCCGCAAAGCAGCTCGGTGATGCGCAGCCAGGCATCGATCATGCAGACGCCCCAGGCCATTAACGTGGTACCGGCCCAGGTGCTCAAGGACCAGGCCCCGCGCAACCTCGACGATGCCCTGGCCAATGTCAGCGGCGTGACCCAGGGCAACAACTTCGGCGGCACCCAGGACACGGTGATGAAGCGCGGCTTTGGCGACAACCGCGACGGCTCGATCATGCGCGATGGCATGCCCATCGTGCAGGGTCGCAGCCTCAATGCCACCACCGAACGGGTCGAAGTGCTCAAGGGCCCGGCCTCATTGTTGTACGGTATCCAGGACCCGGGCGGGGTGATCAACGTGGTCAGCAAACGGCCGCAACTGCAACGCTACAACGCCCTGAACCTGCGCGGCTCTACTTATGGCAGCGGCAAGAACGGCAGCGGCGGCGGCCTGGACAGCACCGGCGGGCTGGGCGCGAGCAACTTCGCCTACCGCCTGGTGCTCGACCATGAAGATGAAGACTACTGGCGCAACTTCGGCACCCACCGCGAATCACTGGTGGCGCCGTCGCTGGCCTGGTACGGCGAAGACACCCAGGTGCTGCTGGCCTACGAGCACCGCGAGTTTCTCTATCCGTTCGACCGGGGCACCGCCATCGACCCGCGCACCAACCACCCGCTGGATATCCCCAGCACCCGGCGCCTGGACGAGCCGTTCAATGACATGCAAGGGCGCTCGGACCTCTATCGGCTGGAGGTCGATCATCAGCTTGCGGATGACTGGAAAGCCCACTTTGGCTTCAGTTACAACCGCGAAACCTACGACGCCAGCCAGGTGCGGGTGACCGGCGTCAACGCCGCGCGCGGCACCCTGACCCGCAGCATGGACGGCACCCACGGCGCACTCAGCAGCGACCGTTTCGCCACCTTGAGCCTTGAGGGTACGGTGCAGCTGGCGGGGATGCAGCACGACCTGCTGTTCGGCCTGGATAACGAATACCGCAAGGTCTACCGCGCCGACCTGATCCGCCAGAGCAGCCTGAGCACCTTCAGTTACCTGAACCCGGTGTATGGCCGCGAAGTCGAAGGTACCAGCGTACGTGACAGCGACAGCGCGCAGACCGACAAGCTGCGCAGCGACTCGCTGTTCTTCCAGGATTCGATCCACCTCGATGAGCACTGGATCCTGGTCGCCGGCGCGCGCTACCAGATGTACGACCAGCTCGCCGGGCGCGGGCGGCCGTTCAAGGCCAACACCAACAGCAATGGCCAGGCCTGGGTGCCGCGGCTGGGCCTGGTGTACAAGGTCGACGAACAGCTGTCGTTCTATGGCAGCTACACCGAATCGTTCAAGCCCAATTCCAGCATCGCCCCACTGACCGGCGGCCTGGTGCTGGACTCGGGCGTGGAACCTGAACAGGGCAAATCCTGGGAACTGGGTGCCAAGCTCGACGTGCCGGGGGCGCTGACCGGCACCCTGGCGCTGTTCGACATCCGCAAGCGCAACGTGCTGGTGGCCAACTTCGACTCGGCAACCGGCGACACCCTCTACAGCAACGCTGGCGAGGTGCGCTCACGGGGCGTCGAGCTGGACCTGAGCGGGCAGTTGAGCGAGCGCTGGAGCCTGATCGGCAACTATGCCTTTACCGACGCCGAAGTCACCCAGGACCCCACGCTCGAAGGCAATCGCCTGCAGAACGTAGCGCGTCACAGCGGCTCGCTGTCGGCGGTGTATGACGCGGGCAGCCTGTTCGGTGGCGACCGCCTGCGCCTGGGCGCCGGTGCGCGCTATGTCGGTGAGCGGGCGGGCAACGCCGAGAATGATTTCGAGCTGCCGGGCTACACCGTCGCCGATGCCTTCGCCAGCTACGAAACCCGCCTGGACGAGCACAAGGTGCGCTTGCAGTTGAACGTCAAGAACCTGTTCGACCGCACCTATTACAGCTCGGCGGTGAACCGTTACTTTGTCTCGGTGGGCGATGCGCGTCAGGTCAGCCTGTCCAGCACCCTCGAGTTCTAAGCGCTGAAGGCGGCCCGGTAAGCACCGGGGGTGGCCCCCAGGGCCTGGCGGAAGCGGTTGCTGAAATGGCTGGCGCTGGCAAAGCCGCACAGCAGGGCCACTTCGCCCAGCGGCAGTTGGCCATGGCGCAGCAGTTGCCGCGCTTTGGCCAGGCGCCGGGCCAGCAGGTACTGGTGCGGCGGCAGGCCGAAGCTTTCGCGAAACATCCGCGCGAAGTGGTACTCGGAGAGGTTGCACAGCGCCGCCAGCTCGCCAAGGCTCAGCGGGTGATCGAGGTGGCCTTCGACATACTCGCGCAGTTGCCGGCGCTGGTGCGCGGCCAGCCCGCCTTTAAGACGCAGGCCCTGGCGCAGGCCGACCTGGCTGAGCAGGGCGTGGTCGAGAATCTCATGGGCCAGGCTGCTGGTCAGCAGGCGCTCGCCCGGTTCGTCCCAGTCCAGGGTGATCAGCTGGCGAAAGCGCCGGGCCTGTTCGGGGTCGTCGAGAAAGGTCGCCTCCTGCAGTTGCAGTTCACGCGGTTCGCGGTCCAGCAGGCTGACGCAACCGAGGGCGAATTGCTCCTGGCTGATGTACAGGTGCGCCAGGCGGATTGAGCCGTTGACCACCCAATGCGAGGCCGACCCTGCCGGCATGATGCACAGCTTGTCGGGCGCGCCGGTGTGGCCAGGGCGGTCGCGGCGAAAGGTGCCGGTGCCGTCGGCGATGTAACACGACAGGGTGTGATGGCTGGGGGCTTCGTAGTCGCGGGCGTCGTGACGGTTGTTCCACAGGGCTGCTGCCAGGCCGTCCCCCAGGTGCGCGCTGTGTTCCAGGCGGGCATGGGGTGAGTCGTGCATGGCTTTGAAGACTTGCAGCTGGTCCAACGGCGTCATGGTCCTTACCTCTGTGGGCCATCCTACTCCGCCAGGCCGGGGCTGACAGCTGCTGCCTGTGCAAAAGCGCAAGAATGTGCAAGTGCCGGCTGAGGTTGCAGTTGCACACTGGTGGCCTGGAATCGAGGAGTGCCGCCATGAACCTGTCGTTATACCTGCTCACTGTGCTGATCTGGGGCACCACCTGGATTGCCTTGAAGCTGCAGCTGGGGGTGGTCGCCATTCCCGTGTCGATCGTCTACCGCTTTGCCCTGGCGGCGCTGGTGCTGTTTGTCATCCTGCTGCTCAGCCGCCGCCTGCAACCGATGAACCGCCGCGGCCACCTGATCTGCCTGGCCCAGGGCCTGTGCCTGTTCTGCGTCAACTTCATGTGCTTTCTGACCGCCAGCCAGTGGATTCCCAGTGGCCTGATCGCCGTGGTGTTCTCCACCGCCACCTTGTGGAACGCGCTGAATGCGCGGGTATTCTTTGGCCAGAAGGTTGCCGCCAATGTGCTTGCCGGTGGCGCCCTCGGCCTGGCCGGGCTGGGCCTGCTGTTCTGGCCGGAGCTGTCCGGGCATGCCGCCAGCCGCGAAACCATCATCGGCCTGGGCCTGGCCCTGCTGGGCACCCTGTGTTTTTCGGCCGGCAACATGCTCTCCAGCCTGCAACAAAAGGCCGGCCTGCGGCCGCTGACCACCAATGCCTGGGGCATGCTCTATGGCGCGAGCATGCTCGGCGTGTATTGCCTGGTCAGTGGCATTCCGTTTGCGATGGAGTGGAACACGCGCTACATCGGCTCGCTGTTGTACCTGGTGATTCCGGGCTCGGTGATCGGCTTTACCGCCTACCTGACCTTGGTCGGACGCATGGGCCCGGAGCGGGCGGCGTACTGCACGGTGCTGTTCCCGCTGGTGGCGTTGAACGTCTCGGCGTTTTACGAGGGTTATCAATGGACGGCGCCGGCGTTGGCAGGCCTGGTGCTGGTGATGCTGGGCAACGTGCTGGTGTTTCGCAAGCCCCGGCCCAAGGTGGTCGAGCCGGTTGTGGCCTTGAGGTAGCTGTGGGAGCGGGCTTGCCCCGCGATGAGGCCAGTACAGCCAGCCCACAGGGGCCGGCTCAAGCAGGAGCATTGTTGGCAACCGGCCTCAATCATCTATTTTGAGGCTGATGAAAATCAGCGTGGCAAACAGAAAGTCGACGATCCTCCCCGCAGTGGCCAGGGCGTTCCACTGCGTGGATTGCCACATGGCAAACCATTCACCGCCCACCACCTGGAAGAACAGGTACCAGATCAGCAGCCCCAGCAGGCAACCCATAACGGCGAAGCGTTTGGCCTGGTGAAAATCCCGGGCGTCGGCACATCGATGTTTGAACAACTGATAGGCACCGATCAGAAAGCACATCGTACAGAGGGCCTGGGCGGCAATGATCAGCCAGTAGAACAGATGGTGCAGAGGCGGCCAGGTGATTGACCGATAAAGCAGGGCATTGCCGGGGAAGGTCGTGTCCATGCTCAAGGTGTGCTGGACGAAGAGAAAGTTGCTGGCGTAGTCGCTGAGGTTACCGAATACCACCAATGCACTGAAGATCCCGATGAACGCTGTGATCAGGATCTTGCCGAGGCGTATCAGTCCGTGAGTCGAGAAGGTTTCCATGCTGGTGTTGTCCTGAGGCCCAAACAGACTGATGGAGTCTGCGGGCTCAGGTTTCGTTACAACGACGCAGCCGTGGTTCCGGTGATTCGCCTTACTTCCACACCTGCGGATTGACCAGATCCCGCGGCCGTTCACCCAGCAACGCGCTGCGCAGGTTATCAATCGCGCGATTGGCCATGGCCTCGCGGGTTTCAGCGGTGGCTGAACCGACGTGCGGCAAGGTCAGGGCGTTGCTCAGCTGGAACAACGGCGATGCTGCCAGCGGTTCCTTCTCGTACACATCCAGCCCGGCGCCGCGAAGGGTGCCGGCCTGCAAGGCCTCGATCAGCGCCGCCTCATCCACCACCGGCCCACGGGACACGTTGATCAGGAAGGCACTGGGCTTCATCAACTGCAATTCACGGGTGCTGATCAGGTGCTTGGTCTGCGCCCCCAGTGGTACCACCAGGCAGACGAAGTCAGCTTCAGCCAGCAGCTCATCGAGGCTGCGGTACTGCGCGCCGAGCTCCTGTTCCAGGGCCGGCTTGCGGCTGTTGCCGCTGTAGAGGATCGGCATGTTGAAACCGAAGCGGCCACGCCGGGCGATGGCCGCGCCGATATTGCCGAGGCCGACGATACCCAGGGTCTTGCCATGCACATCGCTGCCAAACTGCGCAGGCCCCACAGTGGCCTGCCATTGCCCGGCCTTGGTCCAGGCATCCAGTTCGGCCACCCGCCGCGCCGCGCCGATCAGCAGGGCAAAGCCGAGGTCGGCGGTGCTCTCGGTGAGCACGTCAGGGGTGTTGGTCAGGGCGATGCCGCGCTGGTTGAAGTAGGCCAGGTCATAGTTGTCGTAGCCCACCGAGACGCTGGCGACCACTTCCAGCTTGCTGGCGTTTGCCAGTTGCGCCTGGCCGAGCTTGCGGCCGACGCCGATCAGGCCATGCGCCTCGGGCAAGGCGTCGTTGAACTGGGCACTGATGTCGCCGAGCTTGGGGTTGGGCACGATTACGTTGAAGTCTTGCTGCAGGCGTTCGACCATCGCCGGGGTGATGCGGCTGAAGGCAAGGACGGTCTTTTTCATCGGCGAAATCTCTGCGGGCGGTGAAGAATGGGTAGCACGCTATCATTCTCCGCCGCCCCTGTGCAGCAAGATTTCAGGTGGCGATGCGCAGTTCGTGGGTTTTCAGGTCCGCTTCGTGGGCGGCGAGAATTTCCGGCAGCGAGTTGCGCAGGTACTCGACCCAGGTCTTGATCTTGGCATCCAGGTACTGGCGCGACGGGTAGATCGCGTACAGATTGAGCTCCTGCAGGCGGTACTCGGGCATCACCCGCACCAGCGAGCCATCGCGCAGGCCCTCGATGGCCGAATAGATCGGCAACACACCAACACCCATGCCACTGCGGATCGCGGTTTTCATCGCGTCGGCGGAGTTCACCTGGAACGGCGCCTGGGTGATGTTGACCACTTCCTGGCCTTCGGGGCCGTCGAACAGCCATTTCTCCAGCGGGATCACCGGGCTGACCATGCGCAGGCAGGCGTGGTTGAGCAGGTCGCTGGGCTTGTGGGCGATGCCGTGGCGTTTCACGTAGTCGGGCGAGGCGCAGACGATGCTGTAGGTGATGCCCAGGCGCTGGGAGACAAAGCCCGAGTCCGGCAGCTCGCTGGCCAGCACGATGGACACGTCGTAGCCTTCGTCGAGCAGGTCCGGCACGCGGTTGGCCATGGTCAGGTCGAAGGTCACGTCCGGGTGGGTTTCACGGTAGCGGGCGATGGCATCGATGACGAAATGCTGGCCGACCCCGGTCATCGAATGCACCTTCAGTTGCCCGGCCGGGCGCGCATGGGCGTCGCTGGCCTCGGCTTCGGCTTCTTCGACGTAGGTGAGGATCTGTTCGCAGCGCATCAGGTAACGCTTGCCGGCTTCGGTCAGGGCGATGCGCCGGGTGGTGCGGTTGAGCAGGCGGGTTTGCAGATGGGCTTCAAGATTGGAGACCGCCCGCGACACGTTGGCGGTGGTCGTATCCAGTTGCACGGCCGCGGCGGTGAAGCTGCCGACTTGCGCGACGCAACTAAAAGCACGCATGTTTTGCAGGGTGTCCATGGGTCGCTCTCAAAGTAGACGACAAATTGTGACATGAAGTAACCGAGGCGGTCTTCAGACTAAAGCCGGATTATCACTGTTTTCGTAACAAAGATTCGCAGTAATGCACGCTTATCGCCAGTGCGGCGGCCCCCTAGAATTGCGTCTCCAAGCGTCATCCACCTTCTATGTCGGGAATTCGCAGCTGTGCCGCGTCGCATCATCAGAGCGCTCAATGCGCTCAGTGCCTGTGCCTTTAGCTTGACCTTGAGCGGCTGTATCGGAACCTGGGGCATTGCCCCGCAAAGCAAGACGCTGCAAGCCAATACCCTGACCACCGACGCGGCGATCCGTGACGCCGCCCTCGACGCCCATTGGCCCGACCAGCAATGGTGGCGGGCCTACGGCGACCCGCAACTCGATCGCTGGATCGCCCTGGCCGTGCAAGACAGCCCGACCCTGGCCATGGCCGTCGCCCGTGTGCGTGAAGCCAAGGCCATGGCCGGGGTGGTCGAGTCGGCCGAGAAGCTGCAGGTCAACGGCCAGTCGACGCTCAAGCGCCACAACTGGCCGCAAGACCAGTTCTATGGCCCCGGCGCGTTGTCCGGGGCCAACACCTGGGACAACAATGCATCGCTTGGCTTGAGCTACGCCCTGGACCTCTGGGGCCGCGAGCGCAATGCCAGCGAGCAGGCCGTGGACATGGCCCACATGAGCGTGGCCCAGGCGCGTCAGGCCCAGCTCGAGCTGCAGAACAACATCGTCAAGGCCTACATCCAGCTGTCGCTGCACTTTGCCCAGCGCGATATCGTCAAGGCCGAGCTTGAGCAGCAGGAGCAGATCCTGGCCCTGGCCGAGCGGCGCCTGGCCGGTGGCATCGGCACGCACTTTGAAGTCAGCCAGGCGCAGACGCCACTGCCGGAAACCCACCGCCAGCTCGATGCCCTCAATGAAGAAATCGCCCTGGCCCGTAACCAGCTGGCAGCCCTGGCCGGTAAAGGCCCAGGCGAGGGCGCGCAGTTGCAGCGTCCACGACTGGTGCTTGGCACTGCGCTGAAATTGCCCTCGGCCTTGCCTGCCGAACTGGTCGGCCAGCGCCCGGACGTGGTCGCCAGCCGCTGGCAGGTCGCGGCCCAGGCCCGTGGTATCGATGTCGCCCATGCCGGCTTCTTCCCCAACGTCGACCTGGTCGGTGGCCTCGGTTTCATGGCCACCGGTGGCGGGCCGCTGGAGTTTCTGACCGGGCGCAAGTTCAACTACAACGTCGGCCCGGCGATCAGCCTGCCGGTGTTCGATGGCGGTCGCCTGCGTTCGCAACTGGGGGTTGCCGCGGCCGGTTATGACATCGCCGTGGCGCGCTACAACCAGACCGTGGTCGAGGCGCTCAAGGGTGTTTCCGATCAGTTGATTCGCCGTGAGTCGATGAACGAGCAGCAACACTTTGCCGCCGAATCGGTGGCCTCGGCGCAGAAGACCTACGACATCGCCATGATCGCCTTTCAGCGCGGCCTGACCGATTACCTCAATGTGCTCAACGCGCAAACCCAGTTGTTCCGCCAGCAGCAGATCCAGCAGCAGGTCCAGGCCGCACGCCTGAGTGCCCATGCCGAACTGGTCACGGCCCTGGGCGGCGGCCTGGGCGCGGGCAACGATGTGCCCGGCGAAGACCGTCAGCAGGCGCCGAAAACCCCGGTAACCCTGGCAGTCTTCGACAAGCCGGGCCATGCCGAATGAGCGCACTGACCCTGCCGTTTCGCTGGCTGGCCACCCTGGAGTGGCGTCGCGGGTTCTTTGAGTGGGTGCGCACCGACGGGGTCACCTGGGTGTACATCTTCAAGGTCCTCAGCGCCGCCTTCCTGACCCTGTGGCTGGCTATGCGCCTGGAACTGCCGCAGCCGCGCACGGCGATGATCACCGTGTTCATCGTCATGCAGCCGCAGAGCGGCCATGTGTTCGCCAAGAGCTTCTACCGGCTGCTGGGCACCCTGGCCGGTTCGTCGATGATGGTCGCGCTGATCGCCTTGTTCCCGCAGAACACCGAGCTGTTCCTGCCGAGCCTGGCGATCTGGGTCGGCCTGTGTTCGGCCGGCGCCATGCGCTACCGCACTTTCCGCGCCTATGGCTTCGTGCTCGCCGGTTACACCGCAGCGATGGTCGGCCTGCCGGCCCTGCAGCACCCTGACGGCGCGTTCATGGCTGCGGTGTGGCGGGTGCTGGAAATCTCCCTGGGGATCCTTGTCTCGACCCTGGTCAGCGCCGCGATTCTGCCGCAGTCGGCCAGTGCCTCGATGCGCAACGCCCTGTACCAGCGCTTTGGCGTGTTCGCCGGCTTCGTTGCCGAGGGCCTGCACGGCGACAGCCAGCGCGACCGCTTTGAAAGCAGCAACGTGCGCTTTATCGCCGAGGCCGTAGGCCTGGAAAGCCTGCGCAGCGTCACCGCCTTCGAAGACCCGCACATGCGCCGGCGCAATGGTCGCCTGGGGCGACTGAACAGCGAGTTCATGGCCATTACCACGCGCTTCAACGCCTTGCACCAGTTGCTTGAACGCTTGCGTTTGCGTGGGCCGCTGCAGATCGTCACCGCCATTGAACCCGGGCTTAGCGCCCTGGCCGAACTGCTCGACGGTTATGCCGGCCGCGGCCTGACCGAGGCTGATGCGGCGCGCCTGGCCGAACAGCTGGCGGCCTACAAGGAAGGCTTGCCGGAGCGCGTGCGCAGCCTGCGTGCGGCTTATGTCGAGAGTGGCCCGAGCGATGCCGACCTGCTGGACTTTCACACCGCCTACGAGTTGCTCTACCGCTTCGTCGACGACATGCACAACTACGCTCAGACCCATGCCTCGCTGACCGAGCACAACCATGCTCGCGAACAGTGGGATGAGCCCTATGTGGCGCAGACCAACTGGATGGCCTCGCTGGCGGCCGGCGTGCGCGCCGCGTTCATCCTGCTGGTGCTGGGCAGTTTCTGGATCATGACCGCCTGGCCGAGCGGGGCGATGATGACCCTGATCGCCGCAGCCACCGTCGGCCTCTCGGCGGCTACGCCAAACCCCAAGCGCATGTCGTTCCAGATGGCTTGCGGCACCCTGTTCGGCGCCTTTGTCGGCTTCTTCGAAACCTTCTTCGTGTTCCCCTGGATCGACGGCTTCCCGCTGCTGTGCCTGGTGCTGGCGCCGGTGTTCGTGTTTGGCGCGTTCCTGGCCTCGCGGCCGGCCTATGCCGGTTACGGGCTGGGCCTGCTGATCTTTTTTGCCACCGGTTCCGTGCCCGACAACCTGACCATCTACAACCCCTACAACTTCATCAACGACTACATCGCCATGGTCATCGGCATGCTGGTCTGCGCCGCTGCCGGGGCGATTATCCTGCCACCCAACAGCCGCTGGTTGTGGAGCCGCCTGGAGCAGGACCTGCGCGCCCAGGTCCTGTATGCGATCACCGGTCGCCTGCGCGGCCTGGGTTCAAGCTTCGAAAGCCGCACCCGCGACCTGCTGCACCAGGCCTATGGCCTGGCGGTCGGCCAGCCGTTGGTGCAGAGCACGCTGCTGCGTTGGATGTTCGTGGTGCTTGAGGTGGGCCACGCAATCATCGAGCTGCGCAAGGAGCAGGCGATCTTGCCGGTGCACCCGTGCTACGCCGAATCGCAGCCCTGGCGCCAGGCCATCCGGGTCATGGGCCGCGCGCTGGCGCGCCTGTTCATGCAGCCGAGCGCGAGCAACCACGAGCGTGCGCTAGTGGCGGTGGACCATGCCATCAGCCGGGTACAGGCCACCGACGAGCCGTTCGCCCGTCACTTCGACACTTCGGCCCTGCGCCGGGTGCAGAGCTACCTGCATTTCATCCGTACTTCATTGCTCGACCCTCAGTCGCCGCTGGCCGAACTGGCCCCGGCCAAAGGACTGCCCCATGCCTCGTGAAATCGCCTTCCATGGCGTCTACATGCCGACCATGACCTTGATGTTCCTGTTCGCCGCCGGCCTTGCCTGGGGCCTGGACCGGTTCATTGCAAGCGTTGACGGCTACCGCTTCTTCTGGCACCCGGCGCTGTTGCGCCTGTGCCTGTTTATCTGCCTGTTCGGATCCATCGCCCTGACTCTCTACCGTTGAGACCCCTGTTGATGAAAAAGTTTTTCAGCCTGATCGCCACCTTGCTCGTGCTGGCCGCTGCCGTGGTGATCGGTCGCCAGCTCTGGGTGCATTACATGAACACGCCCTGGACCCGCGACGGGCGCGTGCGCGCCGACATCATCAACGTCGCTGCCGACGTGCCGGGCTATGTGGTCGATGTGCCGGTGCGCGACAACCAGTTGGTGAAGAAGGGCGATGTGCTGCTGCAGATCGACCCCGAGCATTACCAAGTGGCGGTCAGGCAGGCCCAGGCGCTGGTGGCCTCGCGCAAGGCCACCTGGGAAATGCGCAAGGTCAACGCCCATCGCCGCGCCGACATGGACAACCTGGTGATCTCGCGGGAGAACCGTGACGACGCCAGCAACATCGCCAACTCGGCGCTGGCCGATTACCAGCAGGCCCAGGCGCAATTGGCGGCGGCCGAGCTGGACCTCAAGCGGACCAAGATCCTCGCCACGGTCGATGGCTATGTCACCAACCTCAACGTCCATCGCGGTGACTACGCGCGCACCGGCGAGCCGAAGATGGCGGTGGTCGACAAGGATTCGTTCTGGGTTTATGGCTTCTTCGAAGAGACCAAGCTGCCGCACGTGCGGGTGGGCGACCAGGCCGAGCTGCAGATGATGAGCGGCGAGCGGCTCAAAGGGCATGTGGAGAGTATTTCGCGCGGTATCTATGACCGTGACAACCCGGAAAGCCGCGAGCTGATCGCCGACGTCAACCCGACCTTCAACTGGGTGCGTCTGGCCCAGCGGGTGCCGGTGCGGATTCATATCGATGAAGTGCCCGAGGGCTTTTTGCTGGCGGCGGGTACCACCTGTACGGTGGTGGTCAAGCCCGGCAAGGCGCAGGGTTGAGTTGATCGCGGGGCAAGCCCGCTCCTACAGGATCTAGGGGTGGGCCAATTTTTTGGTTCTTTGCGACATTTCGGGGACTATGAGCCTTGGGGTGGGGGGGTGCGAGCTTATCCAATCGTTGTGGCGCTGCGGCTGGCCCCTTCCGCCTTTACGGCGTCCTACTTTTCTCTTGGGAAAAGTAGGCAAAACCGCTCGCTCCCGCATACGGCCCTACGCTGCGCTTCGGGTTCCTTCGCTTCGGTGCCTTCCAGGGGCATCGCGGCCTACGACTTGCTACGCCAAGTCTACGTCTCGCGACTTCGGCTTGGGCCGAAGGGTGCTACGCACCAGCCCCCTCCAGACACCTACGCTCAGCCTCCTGAAGTCGCGAAGTTACGGGCAGCGCCTGCACGGGCGTATCTGCGAAAGCGGATTATGGCGTAGCCAAACTGACCCCGAAGCGAGGACCGACCTGCTTCATCTTGATGCTGATCTTGATCTTGATCTTCATGCACGTAATTCCAGGCGCCGCCAAAAGCGACTTCAGGAGGCTGAGCGAAGGTGCCTGTAGGGGCAGTGCGCAGCACCTTCGGCGTTAGCCGAAGACGCGAGACGTAGACTTGGCGTAGCAAGTCGTAGGCCGCGATGCCCCGGAGGGCGCCGTAGCGAAGGGACCCGAAGCGCAGCGTAGGGCCGTATGCAGGAGCAAGCGGTTTTGCCTACTTTTCCCAAGAGAAAAGTAGGCCGCCGTAAGGGCGGAAGGGGCCGGCCGCGGCGCCACAGCGAATGGATAAGCTCGCAGCCAGAACAACCCAAGGATCCCTAGCCCCCCAGGATTCCGCGAAGAACCAATTTTTTAGCGATGCATGAACTGCGGCGCGCGTTTCTCGGCAAACGCCGCCATGCCTTCCTTCTGGTCCTCGATGGCGAAGGTGGAGTGGAACAAACGCCGCTCCTGGCGCACGCCTTCGCTCAGGGTGGTCTCGAAGGCGCGGTTGACCGCTTCCTTGGCCATCATGCTGACCGGGCCGGAGTAGCTGGCAATCCGCGCCGCAGCCTGCAGGGCTTCGTCGAGCAGGGCCTGATCGCTGACCCGGCGGCTGACCAGCCCGCAGCGCTCGGCTTCTTCGGCATCCATGGTGCGGCCGGTGAGGACCATGTCCATGGTCTTGGCCTTGCCGATCGAGCGTGCCAGGCGTTGGCTGCCGCCGGCGCCGGGGATGGTGCCGATCTTGATTTCCGGCTGACCGAAGCGGGCGCTGTCGGCGGCGATGATCATGTCGCACATCAGCGCCAGTTCGCAGCCACCACCCAGTGCGTAACCGGCCACTGCGGCGATGCTGGGCTTGCGAAAGCTCGCCAGGCGTTCCCAGTCCACGGTCACGAAATCGCTGGTGTAGACATCCATGTAGCTGCGATCACGCATCGCCTTGATGTCAGCGCCGGCGGCAAACACGGTGTCGCCACCGGTCAGTACCAGGGCGCGGACGCTACGGTCCTGCTCAAGGTGGTCAAGCACCCCGGCCAGCTCCGCGGCCAGTTCGCAGCACAACGAGTTGAGCACCTCGGGACGGTTGAGGCGGATCAGGGCAACAGCGCCGATCTGTTCCAGTTGCAGGTAGTCGAGTTTCATCCGTGCGATCTCGGTAAAGGGTAAGGGTCAGACGTGGCGGGCATCGACCAGCACCGGGCAGCCGGCCTTGTCGATGACCTTGCTGCTGATCGAAGGGTCGAGCATGCGGTCCAGGCGCGACAGGTGGCGATGGCCCATGACGATCAGGTCGCTTTCCAGGCGCTTGGCCTCGGCGACGATGGTCGATACCGGGTCACCGTTGACCAGGTTGCCTTCGGTCTGGAAGCCGCGAGCGCGCAAGTAGTCCACGGCTTGCTGCATGGTCATGTCGGCCATTTGCTGTTCATGGCTGGCGGCCGGGTATTCGCTTTGGTCGAAGGCGCTGATGCGTCTGTTCTCCTCGGCCAGGGCATAGGCCATGTCGACCGCCAGCAGCACATGCAGCTGATGGCGCGCGGGTTCGCAAAAGCGGCTGACGGTTTCGAGGATGCCGCGGCTGCGCGCAGAGCCATCAATGGCGATCAGTACCGAGCTGTACATGGTGACGGGACCCATTCTGAATACAAAGAGCAGGCATTCTTGAAAAAGCGTGCGGCCGGGTAAATGGTGCGCGGTGCAATGACTAGTTGCGCAGAATGCAAGGGCTGGAAAACCTGCAGAAACTGGTAAGATTGCAGCGGATTCACTGAAATACATGAATGGATGCTTACCATGCACTTTCCGGATATGAACTTGCTGGTTGCGCTGGATGCGCTGCTCGATGAAGGCAGTGTGGTCGGTGCGGCTCGTCGCATGAACCTCAGCCCGGCGGCCATGAGCCGCACCCTGACGCGAATTCGCCATGCCGTCGGCGACCCGATTCTGGTCCGCGCCGGCCGTGGCCTGGTACCGACCCCCAAGGCCATGGCCCTGCGCACTCAGGTGCGCAGCGTGGTCGAACAGGCCGGGCAGGTGTTCAGCTCCAGTGACGAGGTTGACCTGCTGACCCTGGAGCGCTCGTTCAACCTGCGCGCTAACGATGTGTTTATCGCGCCGTTCGCGGCGCCCTTGCTGGAAACCATGCGCCAGCAGGCGCCGCGTACCGTGCTGCGTTTTGTCCCGGAAGGCGAGGGCGGTGACGAGGACGACAGCCTGCGCGATGGGCGCCTGGACCTGTACATCAGCGCCACGCGCAACCTCGGCCCGGAAATCAAGGTGCAAAGCCTGTTTGCCACCACCTTCGTGGGCCTGGCGCGGGTCGACCATCCAATCTTCAACGATGAGATCACCCCGGAGCGCTTCGCCGCCTTCGAACAGATCAGCGTCTCGCGCCGCGGTCGCGCCACCGGGCCGATCGACTCAGCGCTGGCGGGGATGGGCCTGAGCCGGCGGGTGGCGTTGATTACCCCGAGTTTTCACTCGGCGATGTTCTCCCTGCCCGAGTCCGACCTGCTGCTGCCCCTGCCCCAGCACGTGCTGCTCAGTGTTGCCCGTCTGGGCCTGCCGCTACGTTCGTTTCGCATCCCCATGGCGCTGGAATCGGTGACCATCATGCAGGCCTGGCACCCGCGCTATGACAACGATCCTGCCCATCGCTGGCTGCGCCAGACGCTCAAGGAGTGTTGCAGTAAAGCCTGAGTGTTAACGTCAAGATTGACGCTTTTGAGCGCATATATATACCTGATCGTATAGTTGCGTCTCATGCAGCATAAAGCTGCGAATATGTCAGTTTTCGTCAGTAATCGGCCTCCATAGACTTGCCGGGTACCTCAATTACCCGGAGTTCTGAAGCCATGTGCCTGTACCTGTTTTACCGTGCCCCTGCGCCCGTTCCCGGGGGCAGGCCATGAGTTCGCTGGAGGCCCTGGCCACCCCGGGTACGGCCGTCGCCGCCGCACCGGCACCTGCCCCGGCCAAGCCTGCGGCACCGGCGGCATTCGGCCCGCGCATCGTCATCGGCCTGCTCGGTGTGCTGCTGGCGGTACTCTGCGCCGGCCTCAACGAAATGGTCACGAAAATGGCCCTGGCCGATATTCGTGGTGGCATGCACATCGGGTCTGACGAAGGTTCATGGCTGGTCGCCCTGTACTCGGCGACCTCGGTCTCGGCCATGGCTTTCGCGCCCTGGTGCTCGGTGACCTTCTCCCTGCGGCGCTTCACCCTCTGCGCGATTGGCGCCTTCGCCCTGCTCGGTTTGCTCTGCCCGTTCGCGCCCAACCAGGAAACCCTGATGCTGCTGCGCACCCTGCAGGGCTTTGCCGGCGGGGCCTTGCCGCCGATGCTGATGAGTGTGGCGCTGCGTTTCCTGCCCCCTGGCATCAAGCTCTATGGCTTGGCCGGCTACGCCTTGACGGCCACCTTCGGGCCGAGCCTGGGGCTGCCGCTGGCGGGCTTGTGGACCGAGTACGTCGGTTGGCAGTGGGCGTTCTGGCAGATCATCCTGCCGTCGTTGCTGGCCATGGCTTGCGTGGCCTGGGGGTTGCCGCAGGACCCGCTGCGCCTGGAACGCTTCAAGCAGTTTGACTGGCGCGGGTTGTTGCTGGGCCTGCCGGCCATTTGCTCGATTGTCATCGGCCTGAGCCAGGGCGATCGCATGGGCTGGTTCAACTCGCCGTTGATCTGCTGGTTGCTGGGCGGTGGCCTGGCGCTGCTGGTGCTGTTCATGATCAACGAATGGTCGCACCCGCTGCCGTTCTTCAAGTTGCAGATGCTCAGCAACCGCAACCTCACCCATGCCCTGGTCACCCTCGGCGGGGTGCTGGTAGTGCTTTCGGCGGTGATCATCATTCCGTCCAGCTTCCTCGCCCAGATCCAGGGCTACCGGCCGGTGCAGACGGGCCCGGTGATGTTGCTGGTGGCGTTGCCGCAGTTGCTGGCCCTGCCGCTGACCGCAGCGCTGTGCAACATCCGCGCGGTGGACTGCCGCTGGGTTCTGGCCATTGGCCTGGGCATGCTGGCGGTGTCGTGCTTTGGCGGCACGATGATTACCTCGCAGTGGATTCGCGACAACTTCTACGTGCTGCAACTGTTCCAGATCTTTGGTCAGCCGATGGCGGTGATCCCGCTGCTGATGCTCGCCACTGGCGGCATGACCCCGCAAGACGGCCCGTTCGCTTCGGCCTGGTTCAACACCGTCAAGGGCCTGGCCTCGGTGGTCGCCGCCGGGGTGCTGGAGGCGCTGACCACGGTACGCCGGCATTTTCACTCGAACATGCTGGTGGACAACCTGGGCAATTCACCCCTGGCCGATGCCAGCGCACCGGGCCTGGCCAAGCGTATCCATGAACAGGCCGTGGTGCTGACCTCGGCCGACCTCTACCTGTGCATGGCGCTGCTGGCGCTGGCGTTGATCCTGCTGATTCCTTTTGTGCCCACCCGGATCTATCCACCCCGTGCGGTGGCATAGCGTTCCTGCTGAGAGAGATAGTCGTAATGACCCTAAGTAAAAACCACAAATTGGCCTTGATTGCAGCGGCGGTGCTCATCGTCGGCGGCATAGCCTTTACTGCCTTGCCCTCGATCTTCGGTTCGGGCGGCGTGCAATCGACCAACGATGCCTATGTCTCGGCCGACTACACCGTGGTCGCACCGAAAGTCTCGGGTTTTATCACCCAGGTGCTGGTCGAGGACAACCAGCGGGTCAAGGCCGGGCAGACCCTGGCACTGATCGATGACCGCGATTTTCAGGCTGCCCTGGCGGCGGCCGAAGCGCAGTTGCTGATGTCCAAGGCCCAGGCGCAGAACGCCAGGGCGACCCTGGAACGCCAGGCGTCGCTGATCTCCCAGGCGCAGGCAACGGTGGCAGCCGACGAAGCGGAGCTTGCCTTCGCCAACCATGAACTGACCCGCCACAGCCGCCTGGCCGAGCAGGGCGCGGGCACCGTGCAGAACGCCCAGCAGGCGCGCAGCCGGGTCGACCAGGCGCGGGCGCGCCAGGCCAACTCCAGCGCGGCGCTGGCGGCGGCGCGCAAGCAGATCGATATCCTCACTGCCCAGGTCGATGCCGCCCAGGGTGGCCTCAAGCATGCCGAAGCGGCGCTGGAGCGCGCCCGCCTGGACCTGTCCTACACCACGATCGTCGCGCCCATCGACGGCATGGTCGGCGAGCGTGCGGTGCGCGTGGGGGCTTACGTCAACCCGGGGGCGCGGATGCTCTCGGTGGTGCCGCTGGAGCGTGCCTATGTGATCGGCAACTTCCAGGAAACCCAATTGACCCACGTGCTGCCCGGGCAAATCGTCGAGGTGAGCGTTGATACCTTTGCTGGTGAACGCTTGCGCGGTCGCGTGCAAAGTGTCGCCCCGGCCACCGGCCTGACCTTCGCGGCGGTCAAGCCGGACAACGCCACCGGTAACTTCACCAAGGTGGTGCAGCGTATTCCGGTGAAGATCGTCTTCGATGCCGACCAGCCGCTGCTGGAGCGTTTGCGCGTCGGCATGTCGGTCGTGGCCAGGATCGACACCCAGAGCAAGGCCAAGGCCGAGGCGGGTAACGAGGTCAGTGTTCGATGAGACTTGCATACACGGCTTCGCCCCTCGTGCTTGGCGCTACGCTGACCTTGAGCGCCTGCACCGTCGGCCCGGACTTCGAGGTGCCGAAAAGCACCGCGCCCTCGGCATGGCCTGCGCTGCAGGAAAAACCGGCTCCCAGCCAGCCGCAGAGTGCGCCCTTGGAGGCGCGCTGGTGGGAAACCTTCAACGACCGCCAGCTGTCGGCGTTGATCCAGCGCGCGGTGGAGCGCAACCTCGATCTGCAGATCGCCACCTCGCGGCTGATGCAAAGCCGTGCGGTGCGCATGAGCATCGCGTCCGACAAGTATCCGGCGGTGGACCTCGATGGCGGCTACAGCCGCACTCGCAACAGTGCCGAAGGCCTCGCTGACCCGTCCGGCAAGGGCGGCAAGTCAGCCTTCAATCTCTGGCAGGGGGATTTCACCGCGTCCTGGGAACTGGACCTGTGGGGCCGCGTGCGCCGCGAGGTGGAAGCCGCGGACGCCAGCGTCGAAGTGGCCGAAAACGATCGCCAGGGTGTGCTCTTGTCGTTGCTGGCCGAAACCGCCCGTGACTACATCCAGTTGCGCGCAGTGCAGAACACCCTGGCGGTGGTGCGCGAGAACCTGGATGTCTCCCGGCATAGCCTGCGCCTGTCGCAGATGCGTTTGAGCGATGGCGTGGCGACCAACCTCGATGTCGCCCAGGCCGCCGCCCAGGTGGCCTCGATCGAGGCGCGGCTGCCGACCCTGGAAGAGCGTCAGGCGCAGCTGATCAACGCCCTGAGCCTGCTGGTTGCCGAACCGCCGCGCAGCCTGCAGAACGAACTGCTCACGCCGGTCGAGTTGCCGCGCACAGTACAACGCTTCGCCATGGGCTTGCCGTCCGAACTGGCCGAGCGCCGGCCGGACATCCGCCAGGCCCAGGCGCAGTTGCACGCCACCACGGCCAGCATCGGCGTGGCCAAGGCCAACTTCTACCCGAGCATTCGCTTGTCCGGCAGCGCCGGCTTTCAGTCGCTGCAGCTCTCGGACTTCGGTAACTGGAGTTCCCGCCGCTTTGCGATCGGCCCGCAGTTGAGCCTGCCGATTTTTGAAGGCGGGCGCCTCAAGGGCGTGCTCAAGCTGCGCGAGGCGCAACAGCAGGAAGCGGCGTTGCAGTACCAGCAGGTGGTGTTGCGTGCCTGGCACGAGATCGACGATGTGCTTCGCTTGTACAACGCCAGTCAATTGCGTCGCGACCTGCTCGATGAAGCGGTGCGCCAGAGCCGGGTGGCCCTGGAAACCGCGCAGCGCCAGTACGTGGAGGGCGCGGTGGACTTTCTCAACGTCTTGACCGTGCAGGGCACGCTGCTGGCCAACCAGGAGCAGTGGGTCGAAAGCAGTGCCGCGACCTCGCTGGCGATGGTCGGGTTGTACAAATCCCTGGGCGGTGGCTGGCAATCTTTTGCGCCTTCGCTCCAGGCCGCTGCCGAACTCGACTGATGGCAGCGGTCAAACAGCCATGAAGCCGCAGCCAACAGCCTTCAACGCTGTTGGCGGCGTGCTGTTTGTGGGCTCTCATTTCATCCATATAAGGACGCAGGTATGAATATTTCCTTGCACGGCAAACGTGCGATCGTCAGCGGCTCCACGGCCGGTATCGGCTTTGCCATTGCCTTCGGGCTGGCAGAGGCAGGCGCTGAAGTAGTGATCAACGGGCGCAGCAAGGCACGGGTGACCCGCGCCATCGAACAGATCCAGCGCAAGCTGCCGGGCGCGCGGGTAACCGGCGTGACGGCTGACCTGGGGACTGCCGAAGGGGCCGAGACGCTATTTGCCAAAGTACCGGATACCGACATTCTGGTGAACAACCTGGGAATCTTCGAACCCAAGGGCTTCTTTGACATCACTGACGACGACTGGCGGCGCTTCTTTGAAGTCAACGTGATGAGCGCGGTGCGCCTGTCGCGTCACTACGCCCCGGCCATGGCCGAGCGTGAGTGGGGGCGGGTGTTGTTCCTGTCGAGCGAATCGGCGTTGCAGATCCCGACCGAGATGGTTCACTACGGCACCACCAAGACGGCCTTGCTGGCGATATCCCGCGGCCTGGCGGAAACCCTGGCCGGGACCGGCGTAACCGTCAACGCGGTACTGCCGGGGCCGACTCGCTCCGAAGGCGTCGGTGGTTTCTTCAGCCAGATGGCCGAAGAGCAGGGTGTGCCCGCCGAGGAGCTGGAAGCCAGCTTCATCGCCGAGCATCGTTCCAGTTCGATCATCAAACGCCTGGCGACGGTCGAGGAGGTTGCCAGCCTGGTGGTCTACCTGGCGTCGCGTCAGGCCAGCGCCACGACGGGTGCGGCAATGCGTGTGGATGGCGGGGTGGTACGCTCGATTGCCTGATCACCTGCGGCCTGGGCGACGGTGGTCGCCCAGGCCCGGGTTTCAGCTGGCGATTGCAGGCTGGCTGAGCGGTTGCAGGCCGTAGTCGAACTCGGCAAACAGACGGGCAAAGCGCTTGAGCGACTCCGGCGCGTCCATGCGTTCCATCACCACTTCAATGAACACCAGGGTGTCAGCGCCTTCGGCCTCGACCAGCGCGGCCTCCAGCTGATCTTCGGTGTGCACGGTGAAATGCCGTGAGCGATCGCGGGTATCGAGCACCTGTGGCAGTTGCGCATAGCGCCACGGGTTGATGTCGTTGTAGCTGGAATTCTCGCCGAGGATCAGCCGCTCGATGGTGTAGCCATCGTTGTTGATCAGGAAGATCACCGGCTTGAGTTGGTGGGCGAGGATGGTCGACAACTCCTGCACGGTCATCTGCAACGAACCGTCGCCAATGAACAGCATTTGCCGCCGCTCGGGCTGTGCCAGCAGGCTGCCGAGCAGGGCCGGCAGGGTGTAGCCGATCGAGCCCCAGATCGGCTGGGTGATGTAGGTCACGCCGCTGGGCATGCGCAGGCCGTTGAGCCCCGCCGATGACGTGCCGCTTTCGGCAATGATCAGTTCGTCGCCCTTGATCAGGTGGGCGATGCGCTGCCAGAAACGCAACTGGCTGAGCGGTTGCTCGGGCAAGGCGCGCACCGCTGGCGGTGCGCTGAACGGTGGGATCTGCCGCGGCGTGGCCCGTAGCGTTGGCGGTTGCTGAACGAGCTTTTCCAGCACCTGGCGCATGCTCACCGCGTTGTAGTGCACTTTGCCCAGCGAGGCGGCGTAAGGCTGCAACTGGATCAGGGCGCCATCCTTGAACTTCTGCGAGAACAGCGCGGTGCTGGTGTCGGTGAAGCGGGCGCCGATACTGATCACGCAGTCCGCCTGCTCGATGGCTTCACGCACGCTTGGCGCCGAGCCTGCACCGGCATAGGTACCGAGAAACAGCGGGTGCGATTCCGGCAGCATGGCCTTGGCCGGCGGCAGGTTGGCAAAGGGCAGCTCAAGACGCTCGATCAGCTCGAGTACCTGCGCGGTCAGGCCAAAACGTTCAACGTCGATGTCCACCAGCAACACCGGGTTGCTGGCGCTGGCCAGACGCTGCTGCAGTTGCGTGACCACGTTGAGCAACTGGCCCGGCTCGCTGCGGGTTTCGCTCAACTGCAGCGGCGTTTGGGGTACTTCGATGTGCAGGCAGGCCAGGTCCGACGGCAGTTGCAGGTAGACCGGCCGGCGCTCGCGGAAACAGGTCTGCAGCACCCGGTCGATTTCCTGGGCGGCGTTTTCCACGGTGATGCGTGCCTGGGCCACGGTAAACTGGCGCAGGGTGACCATGATGTTGTCGTAGTTGCCGTCGCACAGGGTGTGGTGCATCAGGGCGCGGTCGATAATCGCGTGCAAGGGCGGCATGCCGGAAATCATGATGACCGGGACCCGCTCGGCATAGGCGCCGGCAATGCCGTTGAGGGCGCTCAGGTCGCCCACCCCGTAGGTCGTCAGTACCGCGCCAAAGCCCTGGGTGCGGGCGTAGCCGTCGGCGGCATAGGCGGCGTTGAGTTCGTTGCAGTTACCGATGAAGCGCAGTTGCGGCAGGGCTTCGACCTGTTCGAGCAGGGTCAGGTTGTAGTCGCCGGGCACGCCGAACAGATGGCGGATGCCGAATTCCTGCAGGCGACGCAGGAGAAAATCGCCAATGGTCATATCCATGATGGGTTCAACCTCGTGAGTCCTTTGAGGGGGCGGGCAACAGGCTTTTAGCGTTTGCCGCGCAGATCGATGACTTTTCCGGCCTTGCCTTCAGAGCGCTTGAGGGTGTTGCACGGCTGCAGGACGATGCGCGTGCTGATGCCCACATGCACCTTGATCTGGTGGCTGAGGTGCTGGCAGGCGGCAAGCTGTTCCTCGGTGCTCAGACGGCTGTGCTCAGGGCGCATTTCGACCTGGACGGTCAACGAGTCGAGGTTGCCCTCGCGGCTGACGTGCAACTCATGCACGGGGCTGAAGATGAACAGGTTCAGCAGCTGTTCCTCGATCTGGCTGGGGAACACATTGACCCCGCGAATGATCAGCATGTCGTCGCTGCGGCCGGTGATCTTGTCCAGCCGGCGCATGGCCCGGCCATTCCCTGGCAGCAGGCGGGTGAGGTCACGGGTGCGGTAGCGCACCATCGGCAGGGCTTCCTTGCTCAGGGTGGTCAGTACCAGCTCGCCGAACTGGCCGTCGGGCAGCACTTCGCCGGTTTGCGGGTCGATGATTTCCGGGTAGAAATGGTCTTCCCAGAGGGTCGGCCCATCCTTGGTGTCCAGGTGTTCCATGGCCACGCCCGGGCCCATGACTTCCGACAGGCCGTAGATGTCCAGGGCCTGGATCCCCAGGCGTTGCTCCAGCTCGGTGCGCATCTGCTGGCCCCAGGGCTCGGCGCCGAAGATCCCGACCCGCAGCGACAGCTCATGAGGGTTGATGCCCTGGCGCTCGATTTCCTCGGCGATGTTGAGCATGTAGGAGGGGGTGACCATGATGATGTCTGGCTGGAAGTCCTTGAGCAGTTGCACCTGGCGTGCGGTCTGGCCGCCTGACATCGGGATCACCGTGCAGCCGAGTTTTTCAGCGCCGTAGTGGGCCCCCAGGCCTCCGGTGAACAAGCCGTAGCCATAGGCGATATGGATGCGGTCGCCGCGCTTGCCGCCAGCGGCACGGATCGAACGGGCCACCAACGCGGACCAGACGTCGATGTCGTTGCGGGTGTAGCCGACCACGGTCGGTTTGCCGGTGGTGCCGCTGGAGGCATGCAAGCGTGACACCTGGTCCATGGGCACGGCGAACAGGCCGAAGGGGTAATGCTCGCGCAGTTCGGCCTTGCTGGTCAGTGGGAAGCGGGCCAGGTCTTCCAGGCTCTCCAGGTCATAGGGGTGCACGTCCCGGGCATGGAACTGCTCGCGGTACCAGGGCACGTTGTTGTAAGCGTGCGCCAGGCTCTGACGCAGGCGCAGCAACTGATGCGCGCGCAGTTCATCGAGGCTGGCATGTTCGAAGCGGTCGTCGACGGGCTGGGCAAAGGCAGCAGGCATCTGGGCGACGGGGGTTCTGTGCAGGGGTATCGATTTGGTTGGCATCCGATCTGCTCTCTTCATGGATGGACGGAATAAAAGGCAGGCAGAATCCCGCCGCCGTGCCACGCCTGGCAGGACCGTACGGGCCTGGCCGGCGTGGTGGCAGGGGTTGCGAAAAAGGCTTGCGGGCTGCTGGCTCGACCGCTTCAGGCGGCCTGTGTCAGGCGTAGCAGCTGGTTGAAGATGTTTTTCTGGTGCATTTCTTCGGTACCGCCGACGCTGGCGAACCCCAACGCATCCTTGACCAGGTTGGCGATGTCGCCTTCGTGGTAACCCAGGCTGCCATACAGCTTGAGCAGGCTGATGGCGCTGTTGATGAAGTCCTGGGCCGCGCCGAGCTTGGCGATCGAGCAGCTCATCAACGCCTGTGGATGGTCGTTGAGCAACTGATCCAGCGCGGCATAAACCATCCAGCGGTTGCGCTCCATGCCCATGGCCAGGTCCACCAGGCGCTTTTGCACGTACTGGTGGTTGTCGATAGCGCTGTTGAAGCTTTCGCGCTGCGCCGCGTACTGCATGGCCTCGGTCAGGAACGGGGTCGGCAGGTTGGCGGCCACCAGGCCGTAGTACAAGCGCCCCAGGGAAATGATCTTGATCAGCTGCTGCAGCCCGCGACCAGGCTGACCGAGCACCTGGGACGCCGGGATGGCCAGGTTGTCGAAATACAGCGGGCCGGTGGGCAGGTGCTTGTTGCCCAGCTTGTCGTCAGGCTCGCCGCGGGTCAGGCCCGGGGTGTCCTTGTCGATCATGACCAGGGCAATGTTGGCTTTGGCGTCAGTGTCCAGCTTGGTCACGATCAGCATGAAATCGGCCACTGGTGCGTGGGCGATATTGAACTTGCTGCCGTTCAGGCGATAACCGTCGGCGACCGGCGTCAGCAGGCTGTGGATGCTGCGCACATCGGTACCGGTACCGGGTTCGGCAATGCCGGTGGCACTCAGCGCACCGTTGAGGATCGCGGTCAGGTAGCGGTCTTTCTGCTCGTCGCTGCCGTACAGCATCAGCGCGCGAACCATGCCGGCCTGAGCGATCACCGAGAGCAACAGCTCCGGCGTGCGGATCGAAGAGGCCAGGCCTTCGAGGGCGGCGGTAAAGCCCCACCAGTCCTCGCCCAGGCCGCCATGGCTGGCCGGAATCACCAATTGCCACAGGCCGGCGTCGCACAGGCGTTGCCAACCGTAATGATCGAAACCGGGCGCTGCGGTTTTGCGGGCGGTGGCCAGCTCGGCACCGATTTCCCGATATTTCACCAGCAACTCATGTTGCTGCGGAGTCCAGGAGAGTTTCATTGCTAGGTTACCTTTGCAGTCTGTTCGCCGGCCGCAAGGCGCCCGGCGAAACCGTCATCCTTGAGCAGTTGCTCAGCCTTCCTGGAACGCCAGGACCTGGTCCTTGAATGCTTGCGGTACAGGGATGGTGGACTGTTTGTCGTAGTCGAACATGACGTGGTAGGACTTGGCCTTGGCGACCACTTCCTTGCTGTCGTCCTGACGGCGCATGGTGTGCTCGATTTCAAAGCTCTTGGTGCCGAACTTCACGACTTCGCTGGTGACCACCAGGGTTTCGCCATACATGGCTTGCTTGATGTAGTCGCATTCACTGCGAACCATGATGTGCGGCAGCTTTTCGCTCTTTGGCAGTTTCAGCAGATCGTGCATGTAGCAGAGGTAGGCGTGCTGCATGTAGTCATAATAAATCGGGCTGCTGACATGACCCATCGAGTCGGTGTCGCGGTATTTGATTTCAATGACGGTGTCAAAACCCTTGTTGCTCATCGTGAACGTCCTTTTATTGATTTGTGGGGCTGAAGATTGCAATAAAGTTGAAACATCGTTGAGCGGGTAGTTGTCACTTTTAACAACGTTTCAATTTGTTTCTTATCCTAGGCAAGTTGCCAGGCTATGGCTACTCGCATTCAAATAACCGAGTGCGGCGCTGCGTGATTGCTCAGGTTGAGCTCAGTAAATACACGGGCTTGCTGGATTTTAAATGAACGCTATGGTTCGTTATGAGGCGCTGCGTCGATTTGTCGCGATGAAAATAAAATGGATTTGCAAGTTGCTCGCATTTCGTCGGCGATAACGAGTCTGGGTGTCGGATATTTAACAATTTTGTTAAATGCGAGTTAAACCTGCCACGGCTTCGGCTTTGTCCCGTTATTGCCTGGTCCCCGTAAGCGAGTAGTTGTTGTCTCAACATTCTTTTAGCATGTCGGACAGGCGTGGACTGGTAATGAAAGGTTCACGGTTTGCCTCAAGGAGTGCAGTTGATATGTTGGAACAAACCAAGGTAGCCGTGGTGACCGGCGCGGCCAGCGGGATCGGCGCGGCAACTGCCCGGCAACTGGCTGACGAGGGCTATCGGGTCGCGTGTCTGGACCTCGATGAGCGCGGGCTGGCGGCGACGTTGGCGGCGCTTGGCCCGCAGCATCGCAGCTTCGCCCTGGACTTGTGTGACGAGCAGGCAGTGGCGGCAACGTTTACCGAGATTGAACACTGGCAGGGGCGGGTGGACGTACTGGCAACCTGCGCCGGTGTCGTTGATACCGCGCCTTTCGAGCAGTTGAGCGTTGCGCGCTTGCGTCAGTTGCTGGATATCAACCTGATCGCGACCTTCAGTGTGGTGCAGCAGTCGGTTCGCCTCATGGCGCGTGGCGGACGCATTTGCACGGTGGCCAGTGTCGCCGGCATTCGCGGTGGCGGGTTGGCCGGCACACTGGGTTATGCCACCAGCAAGGGCGCGGTCATCACCCTCAGCAAAGGCCTGGCGCGTGAGCTCGGGCCGCGCGGCATCAACGTCAACTGCGTCGCCCCGGCAGTGATCCGCACGCCGATGCTCGACGACACCACCCGTGATGCCGGCAAGCTTGAACAGCTGCATGGCATGACGGCCCTGCGCCGCGAAGGCAGCGCCGAGGAAGCGGCCGAAGTGATCTGCTGGTTGCTGTCGGGCAAGGCTTCTTTCGTCAGTGGCACCACCATCGCCGTCGATGGCGGCCTGGCGATGCTCTAGTTGTTTGGTTGTTTTCCATTCTCTTAGTACAGGACGTCATCATGGCTGTTTCCAAGGATAATCCGCTGGCGCTTTGCCGCACTTTCTTCTTCATCCCGGGGGCCGATCAAGCGGCACTGCTCGATGCGCTCAATGGCGGCGGCGATGTGCTGGTCCAGGAGCTGGAAGATTTCACCCCGCCATCCCGTCGCGCCGAAGCGCGGGCCTTGTCGGTGAGCATCATGCAGCACTGGCGCGAATGCGGGCGGATCAGCTCGGTGCGCATCAACCCGTTCGAAACCTGTGGCTACGAAGACCTTGAAGCGGTCATGGCCGCGCGTCCGCAAGTGGTCATGATGTCCAAGGTCGAGGCCTGCGAGCAGATGATCGAGCTGGACAAGCAGATCACTCGCCTGGAAGCGCAGTATGCGATCGAAGCCGGATCGACCTTGATCGTGCCGAATATCGAAACCGCCCTGGGCGTGGTCCGGGCTATCGAGATCGCCCACTCCAGCCCGCGGATCAAGGCAATGCTGGTCGCCACCGAAGACATGGTTGCTGACCTGGGTGCCGGGCGCAGTCGTGCCGGTACCGAACTCTACTATCCGCGTTCGCGGTTTTTGCTCGAATGTGCGGCCGCAGGGGTGCTGGCCATCGACTCGCCTTACACCTTTGCCGATGACGCCGGTGCCGAGGCAGATATGCAATTTGCCCGATCAATCGGGTACCAGGCCAAAGGCGTGGTCAATCCGGCCCATGTGGCCGTTGCCAACCGCTACCTGACGCCGACGGCGGCAGAGGCCGATCTGGCACGGCGGCAGATCGAGGCGTTCGAACAAGCGGCCAGTACCGGCAGTGTGCGCGCCGAAGTCGATGGCCTGGTGGTGGAAGTGCCTAGTTACCTGCAATCACGGCGTTTGCTGGAACGCTACCAGCAATTGCAGCGGGTACAGGCTTCACGCGGCGGGAATGCGTGAATGGACCAGGGCACTGTTGGTGCTGTCGAGCAGGTACGGGCGCCGGGTGAAGGCCGGGTTGGGGCTTGAGCACAGCAGCCCGGTCACCGAGCAACTGATGGCCTGCTCGATTTCCACCTGGCTGATCTGTGGCGCATCAAGGATGTAAGCCTTGACCATCGAGGTGATCATCTGCGCCGTCAGCCAGGCGGCCGACTGCAGGTTGGAGTGGGCCAACTGGTGGCTCCAGCGTTGCAGCAGGCACTCGATCGACTGGGAGATGCGCGCTTTGTACTGATGCTCGCTGGATTCGTTGCTGAGGAAGGCGAAATCCTTGTCGAGCAAACGATGCAGCTCCGGTTCCTGCAGGTGCAACTGCAGCAGGGCGCGCACCAGCAGCTTGATGTGCGCCTGCAGGTCGGCCACTTCGTACTGGCCGGCGACATCGAGGATTACCCGGTTCACCGACTGTGCGTGGCGTTCGTAGAGGGCGGCAATCAGCGCGTCCTTGTTCGGGAAGTACTGGTACACCGAGCCGACACTAACCCCGGCGCGCTGCGCCACCAGGTTGGTGTTGGTACCGGCGTAACCGTGCTTGACCACGACGGTGGCGGTAGTCTTGAGGATGGTCTCGACCATCATCCTCGAGCGGGCTTGTGTGGGTATCTTGCGCGGAAGTTGAGCTTGTTTCACGAATGACTCCAGAATTTACCTGATCGCATTTGTGAGAAAGACTGCCAGCCAGACCACGGGGCTCCGATCCTGGAGGTTTTTCCCTGAATGCCTTTGAACCGGCGGTGTTTCTCTGCCCGCACATGGGGCATGCAGGCCCTAACTCCAGGACGTGCAAGGACACAGAGGGCTGGCCAGCCGTTCAAATACGGTAGGGATTCTTCGCCTTGGCGAGGCTTTGGAAAATGCTCTAGCGTGCAATTTATAGTTAGCGATAGGGTCAGCTATCGCAGGCGTTAACCCCCGAAAACCGGGAAGATCACAGCATCCGGTTCAGACCGAAACGTTTTTTCAGGACCTTTTGCAGCATACCGTTGGGCAGCCAGCTGGCCAGTAACGGCAATGCCCGGCTGCCATTGCCCAGGCGCACCAGCGTCGGCGTCGGGCTTTTCTGCACGGCATCGAGCACGCCCTTGGCGAATTCGGCGGCCGGTGTCGGGTTGTCCTGGGAGGCCCGGGCGCGGGCGCGGATGCCTTCGCGCAGCGGCCACCAGGGCGAGGTTTCGTCGAGTAATTGCTCGGCCTCGCGCCCGGCGTTACTGGCGAACTGCGAGGCAATTGCGCCTGGCTGCACTTCCATGACCCGTACAGCAAAAGGTGCCAGCTCCAGGCGCAGGGTTTCGCTCAGCGCGTGGACTGCGGCCTTGGAAGCGCAATAGGCGCCGGCGAACGGGGTTACCAGAACCCCGGAGACGCTGCCAATGTTCACCACCAGGCCCCGATTGCGTCGCAGTAAGGCAAACAGTGCAGCGGTGACGCCCACCGGGGCGAAGACATTGGTCTCGAATTGCCGGCGCATCGCCTCGACGCCGCCATCGAGCAGTGGGCCCATGGCACCGTAGCCGGCGTTGTTGATCAGCACATCGAGGCCATTGCCGCGTTGCTCAAGCTCGTTTGCCAGTTGGCTCAATGCCGCTGGGTCATTGACGTCCAGCTGGCGGGCGTGGAAGCCGCTGGCAGCCAGGCGCTGGACGTCCTCGGCCTTGCGCGCCGTGGCCCAGACGTCGAAGCCCGCGTTGTTGAAAGCTTCGGCCAGGGCCAGGCCGATACCGCTGGAGCAACCGGTGATCAATACATTGGGCATGCTGTGCTGTCCTTGAGCTGCGTGGGAGGGGGACAGCCAAGGATCATACGTCATCGATGCAGAAGTTCATCCAGGGCTTTTTTCAGTTGCTCGACACTGGCACCGGTGGCCAGTAGCTGCAGGCTGCCTTGGCAGTCAAAGAGCAATTGCGTTGGAATCACCTCGACTTGCGGTGTTGGATAGAGGTCTTGAAAGGTATGGAAGGTGGTCAGGTAGAAATCGACGGTCTGGCGATAGCCGTCCCTGGCCAGGGCCTTCAGGTTGTCTTTGCCGCAGACGCAAGCCGGGCAGTTGTCTTCATGGACCATGATCACCACAGGTCTGGCCAGCGGCTGCTTGCTTTTCAAACGCTGCACTATCTGTGCAAATTCGTCTTGCACCGCATCGGATGTATCGACCATGGCGTGCCTCGGCAGTGCTGAGTGTCGTGGGCACTATTCAACGTCTTTTGCCGGCCGGCGTAACCTGGCAAAAATACCAGGTGCTCAGTCGGCGAAGCTGCCTTGCAGGTGCTCGGCGCGGTAGTCGACGCTCTGTGGCCGGTAGCCGGAGCGCAGCGGTGGCAACGGCAGGCATTCCTGCCAGCTGGCGCCGGGTTGCAGCTCGCCCGGGCCGCGGTAGCGCGGCGCGGCATAGGTGTTTTCGGCAAGGTTGACGGTATCGCCCGGGGCATAGGCGGCGACCCGCCAGCGCAGTTCCAGCAAAGGCACCGAGTTGCCGTTGTTGATGTGCACGTGCAGCGGGCGATCGGCCGGGCATTGCTCGGGGGCGTAGGTCAGGCGCAGTTCCAGGCGGGCCAACTGGTTGGCTTCGCGGTTGTCCAGCCACACCACCCACAACGCCACCAGCCCCAGGCCGAGCAATGCTGCCAGGGAAATCGGCAGGGCCTTGGCCGGGTAGCGCAGCAGCAGGACCAGCCAGGTGAGGATCAGCAGGGCACCGATGAACATGGAGTGAACCTTGTGTGCGGGGTGCTTTCATCCTAACCGTAAATCGGCTGGGCCTCAAAAAGCTTCGCCGGCAAGGCCGGCTCCCACAGGAATTGTGAATACAGATCCAGTGTGGGAGCCGGCCTTGCCGGCGATGGGCAGGCTACGCGGTTACTGCGCGATGGTCTTGATCGAGATCCCGCGCTCGATCGGCGTCGAGCGTCCGTAGACATCTTCAAAGCGCTCGATATCGTCCTCGCCCAGGTAACTGCCGGACTGCACTTCGATGATCTCCAGCGGGATCTTGCCCGGGTTGCGCAGACGGTGCACCGAAGCGATCGGGATGTAGGTGGACTGGTTCTCGGTGAGCAGGAACACGTTCTCGTCGCAGGTCACCTCGGCGGTGCCGGACACCACGATCCAGTGCTCGGCGCGGTGGTGGTGCATCTGCAGCGACAGGCTGGCGCCGGGCTTGACGGTGATGTGCTTGACCTGGAAGCGCCCGCCCATGTCCACCGAATCGTACGAGCCCCACGGCCGGAACACCTCGCAGTGGTTCTGGGTTTCACTGCGGCCCTGCTCGTTGAGGGTGTTGACCAGTTGCTTGACGCCCTGAACCTTGTCCTTGTGGGCAATCATCATGGCGTCCTTGGTCTCGACCACGACGATGTTCTCAAGGCCGATCACCGACACCAGCTTGCCGTTGCCGTGGATCATGCAGTTACGGCTGTCCTGGACCACCACGTCGCCCTTGGTGACGTTGCCGTTGTGGTCTTTTTCGTGCACATCCCACAGCGACGACCAGCAGCCGACATCGCTCCAGCCGGCCGACAGCGGCACCACGCAGGCACGCCGGGTCTTCTCCATCACTGCGTAGTCGATGGAGTTGTCCGGGCAGCAGGCGAAGGTGGCTTCGTCGATGTTCAGGTTGTCGCCGTCTTGCGTACTGCGCTCCAGGGTCAGCAGGCAGGTGTCGTAGATGTCGGCATCGTGTTTTTTCAGTTCTTCGAGGAAGCGGCTGGCGCGGAACAGGAACATGCCGCTGTTCCAGAAGTAACCGCCGGCGCGGACGAATTCGGCCGCGCGCTTTTCGTCCGGCTTCTCGACAAACTGCGCCACCCGGCTGACGCCTTCGGGCAGCAGCGCGTCCTGGCTCGACTTGATGTAGCCGTAGCCGGTTTCCGGTTTGCTCGCCGGGACTCCGAACAGCACCATCTCGCCGCGCTCGGCGGCCACGGTGGCCAGGGCCAGCGCGCGTTGCAGGGCTTTCTGGTCATCGATCACATGGTCGGCCGGAAGCACCAGCATCAGCTCGTCACGGCCTTCGTTGACCAGCTTCATCGCGGTCAGGGCTACCGCTGGCGCGGTGTTGCGGCCGAAGGGCTCCATGAGGATGCCCTGGGTTTCGAGTTTCAGGTTTTGCAGTTGCTCGCTGACGATGAACTTGTGGTCCTTGTTGCAGACCACGATGGGCGCGTCCATGCCGTCGAACACCAGGCGCTCGATCGTCTGCTGGAACAAGGTGTGTTCACCGGTCAGGGCCAGGAACTGCTTGGGGAATTGCTTGCGCGACAGGGGCCACAGACGCGAGCCGCTACCACCGGACAGAATGACTGGAATCATGAGTGTTCTCCAAAAATTGAAATAGGCAGGTGGTTAACGGGTGGATACCGGGCGCTTGACCCAGACCGGCGACAGGTTGCTGCCGGAGCCGGTGACATACAGCACCGCCGCTTCGCCACGCTCCAGAGCCACAGGCTTCAGGTCGCTGACTTTCTTGTCGCCTTCATACAGCGCCAGGCTGACCTTGACCGGATTGATCTCGCGCTCGCCACGGGCCTTGGCGGCGACCGGCTTGACCACTTCGGTCTTGCCGTCGGCGGTCTTCAGGGTCAGGGCCTGCTCACTGAGGTTCTGTACCCGAACCAGGGATTTCTGCTTGTTCCTGAACGGTGGCTCCTCGACCAGTTGCGGCTGGCCCGAAGCGTTGTTGACCAGGGTGTAGTAGTGATCAGAGGCAAGCTTGACCGGCAGGCTCCGACTGCCGACCTTGGCGCTGTAATCGCCCTGGGGCATGAAGCTGAAATCACTGCTGCCCTGGGCGGCCACCGCGTTGATCTGGGTATTGCCGACGCTGGCGCTCACTGGCTGGGCGCTGGCGTTGTAGATGCGCACGAAGGTCGAGCCTTTCGGTGCGGTTGGGCCATACAGCGCGGCATCGGCGCCGGCGAAGGCTTGCAGCGACAGCAGGCTGAGTCCTGCGGCCAGGGCGCAGGCTTTGGCGATGCGGTGCTTTGGGGTATGCAAGGTCATGTGCGTTTCCTCTTCAGTTTTCCGTCCGATGGGACGACAGGGCCAGGTCTTGATTGGCATTGCGGGTTTTTTTCAGCTGCGCGATCCACTGCGGATCGAAAGCGCTGAGGTCGTTTTGCATTGGCAGATAACGTTCCGGGAACTCCCAGATCAGCACTTGCGGCGCGCTGTTCTTGAAGGCGTCGGTTTGCAGGTACTTGAGCATCGGCAGCAGTGGGCCATGGCCGTCTTCGGCGTAATTGACCACGTCGCTGCGCAGCGCCTGTTGCAGGGCACCGAGGAAGTTCCAGTTGGGGTTGGCGCTGTAGCTGGTACCGATCAGTGCCACCGGGATTTCGTTGTCGGCGAACAGTGCGTCGCCGTTTTCACCTTCAGCCTGGGCCGGGCGGGTGCTGCGTTTTTGCAGGGTGTCCGGCGGCGGCAGCAGGTTGCTGAACAGTGGATCGAGCGGCAGGAAGTTGGTCAGGTCGCCTTTGTACGGCGCGCTCTGGCGCTGTTCGGTGACGAACTGTTGTGGCTCGCCGTTGAGCAGGGTCTGGCGCGCGACGGCGGCGGCCAGGTGCTGGGCGACCACTTCGGCGCCCAGCGGCGTCCAGTGGGTGTCGGTGCGCAGGAACACCTGGCCACGGGCCTTGGCGTCCTGCAACGGCGCCAGCAGGTCGGGGGCGAACACACCGGCCTGGCGGGCCTGGGCGTGGAACTCGTTGTACAGGTCAGTGTGCAGGCTGGCCGGGGTCTGCTCGCCGAGGTACTCCGGATACAGCCGCGCCTTGGCCGGTACGATCGCCAGCACCAACTGCACGCCGCGTTGTTGCAGGGTGTCGCGTACACCGCGAATCAGCGCGAGGTTTTCCTGTTCGAACTGGTCGCTATTGGCCACCGGCTTGAACTCCTCGTCACTGAACAGCCAGTGCTCGCGGCCCAGCACCACGCCCGGGCGGCCTTCGTTGAACAGCTTGAAATCCAGCGCCGCCCAGAGGTTGGTGCCGATGCGCTTGAGCGGGAACTGCTCGTCGTAGTGGGTCTCGGCGGCCTTGGCCAGCTTGCCGTCGAGGGCAGTCATTTGCGCGGTGCGCTGGAAGCTGCCAAGGCCGCCCAGCGACCACAGGCCCAGGCCCAGCAACAGGGCGAGGAACAGCAGGGCGTAGAGTTTGCGTAATGATCGGGTCATGGTCGGCTCACTCAGAACTGGAAGTAGAGGAACGGCGAGTAGCTTTGCGCCGAGAGCTTGAGAATCGAGGCAACGAACAGCAGCAGCACCAGCGCACGGGTGGCGTACAGGCCCCAGTCCAGGCTCAGGCTGCCGTCAGCGTGGACCGCCACGGGGCTGGCCTTGGCTTCGGGCTTGGCGTTGCGGTAGAAGTCGCGCAGGCCGAAGTACGCCAGGGTCGCGTAGGCCAGCACCAGGGTCGCCATTTGCAGGCCGGTGAGGCTGGCGCGGTTGAGCTCCGATAGCTGCCAGTCACTGAAGCTGAACATGGCGCCGTACATGCGTGCGGCGACGTGCAGGTTCTCAGCGCGGAAAATCACCCAGCCCATCACCACCAGCAGGAAGGTGAAGGCCCAGCGCACCAGGTTGAAGCGTTGCGGCGCGGCGTTGATGCCCAGGGCCCGCTCGATCGCCAGCCACATGCCGTGCCAGGCACCCCAGACGATGTAGGTGAAGTTGGCGCCGTGCCACAGCCCGCCCAGCAGCATGGTCAGGAACAGGTTGCGGTAGGTGGCGAAGGTGCCGCCGCGGTTGCCGCCCAGGGTGATGTACAGGTAGTCGCGCAGCCAGGTCGACAGGCTGATGTGCCAGCGCCGCCAGAACTCGGTGATCGACTGGCTGATGTACGGCTGCTTGAAGTTCTCCATGAAGCGAAAGCCCATCATCAGGCCCAGGCCGATGGCCATGTCGCTGTAGCCGGAGAAGTCGAAGTACAGCTGCGCGGTGTAGGCCAGGGCGCCGAGCCAGGCGTCGCCGGTGGTCGGGTTCTGCAGGGCGAAGCAATGGTCGGCGACCACCGCCAGGGTGTCGGCGATGAACACCTTCTTGATGAAGCCCTGCATGAAGCGTGTGCAACCTTCGGAGAACTTGTCCAGGGTGTGGGTGCGGTGGTTGAACTGATCGGCCAGGTCCTTGAAGCGCAGCACGGGGCCGGCGATCAGGTGCGGGAAGATCGCCACGAAGGCGGCGAAGTCGATCAGGTTGCGGGTCGCCGGGGTGTCGCCGCGGTACACGTCGATGATGTAGCTGATCGACTCGAAGATGTAGAACGAGATGCCGATCGGCAGCAGCACGTGGGTGAGGATGAACGGCTCAAGCCCGAACGAGGTCATGATCGCGTTGAGGCTGTCGACGCCGAAGTTGGCGTACTTGAAGTAGCCGAGGATGCCCAGGTCGACCGCCACGCCCAGCAGCAACCAGCGCTGTGCCGGCTTGCTGCGCACGCCGGCGGCGCCGACTTTCAGGCCGATCCAGTAGTTCCACAGGGTGACCCCGGCGAACAGCGCCAGGAAATCCACCCGCCACCAGGCATAGAACACGTAGCTGGCCAGCAGCAACAGGGCGTTGCGGTAGCGTTGCCCGCTCAAGTAGTACAAGCCGAGAAAGATCGGCAGGAACAGGAACAGGAACACATTGGATGAAAACACCATCCCGATCTCTCCTTGTCGTTATCAGTCGGGGCAGCAGCCCCCCAAACCCCCCGTGAAACCTCCCGGGAGAAACCAGCTCAAATGTGGGAGCTGGCTTTGCCAGCGATGGGCTGCAGAGCAGCCCCAACAGCAGCAAGGCTGTGCCTTGCATCGCCGGCAAGGCCGGCTCCCACAGGTAATGTTTCAGCCAATCATTTCTTCTGTTCGGCCTGTGGGTCATAGACCCGGGTCAGGTCGCCGCCCAAACGGAAGCTCTTGAACGGCTGCATGTCGTGCTTGCGCCCGAGCACATCGCTGTTGCAGCGGTAGAGGCTGCACCAGGGTTCGAGCCAGGCGTACTTGCTGTCGATCTTCAGGTCATCCATGTCCTGCTTCTCGCCGTTCTTGGCCTTGAACGGGCTCGGGTCTTTCGCCCCCGCCAGCACCCGTTCACCCAGGCGCTTGAGGGCGCCGTTGTTCTCCGGGCGCACATCGACGCCGTTGGCCTGGGCGAAGCTGGCGATCATCGCCAGCGGCGGCAGGGCATAGTTGTGGTAAGCCAGGGCACGTTGCTTGCGCTTGAGCTCGTTGGGCAAAAAGCCCTGGGCGTCGACCTGGTTGGCGGCCACCCGGTATTCCTTCAGCGACCAGTCGAACAGGTCGCGGCGGTCGGTGGCCACGGCGGTCGCCATCACCGACCAGGCCGCCCAGTAGGCGTGGTTGTTGATCTTCTCCAGCGGCAGGTCGCTCCAGTCCTTGACCACCTGGTCGGCCAGGCGCCCGAACCATTTTTCGATCAGCTCGGCCTGTTGCTGGTGCGCAGCCAGCGGCTGGGAGTTGGAGAACTTCAGGTGCAGCCAGGCTGAGCTCAGGCTGCCCAGCGCCCATTTGCGCATCGACTTGCCGGTGTGGTTGTAGTCGGTGGACATCAGCGCATTGGCGCTGGCCCAGCTGCTCAGCCACTCCAGGGTGCAGTCGAGCTGCTGCGGGCGGCCATCGCGCATGTACTGCATGACCTGTTTGCTGACCCCGCGCTCAAGGGTGGTGATGCTCGCGGTGGAGTCGCGAAAGGCTTGTTCCGAGGCCTTGTTCAGGGTCGCGCGGGCTTTGTCCGAGCCTTCGTATTTGCTGCGAAACTGCAGCTTGCCGGTGTAGGGGCGGGGGATGGCTTCGCACTTGAAGTCGCTGCCGCCGCTCTTGAGTTTCTCGATCCCGGCGTAGTAACCCTGGGGAGGGACCAGCCCGGCGGCCTGCACGGCCGGGCCGAACAGGGCCAGGGCCAGCGCGAGCACCTTGAAGCCCGCGCCTACAGGGGATGTGCTGAATGTGTTCATAAGCACCTCACTTGCGTTTGCACAGCGTGGCTGCGACTTTCTGGCTGCCGCTCTGCGGCCCTTGAACTTCCACGGCGAGCAGGGTCTGGGCGGCCCAGTCCTCGTCCTCGCGCAGCTCGAAGGCAAAGCGGCCATCGGTGTCGGCGGTCTGCGGCTTCTCGATCTTCAGGTCCTCGTGGCGGCCGTTCATGTACCAGAGGGTGGCTTGCAGGGTCTTGACCGAGGTGTCCTCGAACTGGATGTCCAGTTGGTGACGGCCATTGGTCAGGTCCTTGATCACGCCGTTACGGCCGTTGACCATTACCTCGTTCTTGCCTGGCTTGAGTGTGGTGCTGGCGCTCATCTGCGCGGGCTTGCCTTCGCAGCCGTTGTCGACCAGGGCGAGCATCTGCCGCCAGATGGTTTCCTGGTCCAGGCGGTACAGCGGCGAGAACTCCCAGACGAGGATCTTCGGCGGGTTTTTCTGGAACGCTTCGCTGCCCAGGTACTGGATCATCGAGCCTTCCAGGCCGCCGCCAGGGAAGGCGACGTTGAGCACGTCGGCGCCGATGTACTGTTCGAGAAAGCCCGAGAAGTTGTAGTTCTTGCCGCTGTGGCTGGTGCCAACCAGGGTGATCTGCGGGTTGCCGGAATCGCCGAACAGGTCGTCGCTGCCACTCTCGCCCTTGGGTTCGGTGACGAACTGGTCCATGTACTGCACCGCGTAGCTGGTGCCGCACAGTTGCCCGGCGACGTTGTGCAGGGTGCCGGTCTTGCCCATGCGCCCGGACTTGTGGCTTTCGAACTCACGCTTGGGCACCTCGGCGAAGGCCGCCATCTTGTGCACGCTGTCGGCGACGATCTTCGCCGCGCGCTCGGCGCCGTAGGGGGTCCAGTGCTGATCGCCGCGGAAATAGAAATCCTTGCCCTGGTCGGCGGCGGCCAACTGCTCGTTGGTCAGCGGCGACAGGTCGGGCACGGTGTAGCCCATCTTGCTGAAGCGCCCGAGCATGGCCTGGTAGTTGTGCAGCGCCTTGGTGTAGTTGAAGGCGGCCTTGTCGGCGGGCTTGAGCATGTTGCGGTTCACCAGGCCACGGGTCGGCTGGTAGACGATCACCAGCTCCACGCCCCTGGCCTTGAACGCATCGTGCAACTGCTGCAGGCGGCGGTAGCCGGCCGGCGTGGTGTCGAACTCGGTGCGCAGGTCTTCGCGGGTGCGGAACAGCCAGTCGCCCTGGGCTTGTATCAGGGTGGTGAAGTTCTGCTGGTAGCGGGTGGTGTAGCGGCTGGCGTCGTGGGCCTCCGGGCACAGCTGGCAGCACGGCTCGGCGCTAAAGCTGGGTGCCTGGGCCTGCTCGGCCGAAGCCTGGGCACTGATCGCCAACAGGGCGGCGGCAAGGCCGGAAAGGCTCAGCAGCTTGGTCAGTTGTGGTTGCATAAGATTGGCTTCCTCAGTCCAGCATTTCGGTCTGGCGCTCGACCGGATCGATCAGCACGGCTTTGCCCTGGCGCACCATCAGGTCGAGAATCTCGTCCTGGCGCTCGCCCAGTACCCCGGAGAAACTGATGCCGCTGGCCTTGCTCGGGGCCAGCATCGAGACCCGGTACAGTTCCACGCTCAGCGGCGAGTCGATCGACAGCGGGCCGCTGCCGTTGGCCGCCAGCTCACCGCCGACGACGATCAGCGAAACCTTGGTGTCGAACGGGTCGAGGGCGATGTCGCGGTCGGTTTCCGACAGGTCCTTGATGTGCCCGTACACGCCCACCAGGCCGTTGGCCATGGCGACGTTCTCGTACAGGCGGATGTTCACGCTGTTGCGCACGCGAATGCCGTGGCGGCGGTTGTTGATCAGCTTGTTGCCCCAGATCAGGTTGTCGCCGCTCTCGTACAGGGTGATGCCGTCGGTGTGGTTGCGGTAGATCTCGTTGTAGGCGATCAGGTTGTTGACGCTGTTACGGTCGATCACCACGCCCGAGAGCTTGTTGTCATAGCTCTTGTTGTTGATGATCCAGCTGTCGTTGACCTCGCGCGAGACGATGATGCCGTGCTTTTTCTTGGTCCCGTACACGGTGTTGCCGGTGATGATCAAGCGGTGCGAGCGGTCGTGGGGGTCGATGCCGTAGACGATGTTGTCGCGGTAGGTGCTGTCCTTGACCACGAAGTCGCTGGTTTCGTAGCAATAGAAGCCGTACCACATGTCGCTGAATTCGGAGCCGATGATCCAGCCGGTGGGTTCCGAACGGCCCATCTGCTTGGCCATGTTCGGCGTGTACTGGGAGATGCTCACGCCGTAGGACTTACTCTTGGCGTAGCCGAAGCTGGCCATCTTGCTGTTGACGATGTAGGTCTCGGTGCCGCCCCAGGACAGCAGGAACGGGCGAAATTCCTTGGGCGAGCGGAAGGTTGCCGGGCCGTTGTCCTGCTCGCGCCAGCCGGTCACCCGGGTATCGCTGACGAACAGCTTGCCATCGTTGACGATGAACGCGCCGCCCTCCTGGGACAGGCGCAGTTCCTTGACCTTGGCGTCGATCTCGAGCACGCCTTTTGGCCCGACCACGATCGGCAGGCGCGCCAGGTAAACGCCCGGTGCGGTTTCGCGCAGGTACTGGCTGGGCACCTGCTTGCTCAACTCGGTGAAGTCGACATGGCCGTCGTCGATGAAGATCGCCTGGGGGATGCCATGCTGGCGCGCCACCCATTCGGCCATCTTGTTGTCGCCGCCGATGAACTCCTTGAGGCTGTTTTCCTGGAGCATGCGCCGCACCGAAACCTTGCCCTTGTGGCTGCGGACGATCTTTTTCTGCACGGCATCAACGGTGTAGCCGGACAGGTCCGGCAGGGTCGGCGCCGGGATCTGCAGCGGCTCGATCGGCGCGCTGCTGACGGTATAGGTCTTGGCCTGCTGCAGCTCCTTGGCCACCGGCGTCGGCGCCTGGCCGTTGGCCAGGGCGATGCTGCTGGCCAGCAGCAGGGTGCCGGCCAGCAGGGCATGGAGCGTGTTCGGAGGAAGGCTCATTTCATTGCACCCCAGGCGTCAGAAGCGCCAGATCACGTCGACGAAAGCGCGGTGCATGTAGGAGTCCGCTTCCTTGCCATAGGCATCACCGGGCTTGAACACGCCGCCACGAAAGCGCACCAGCGCCGACGGCTCGTCGATCGACTGGCTCAGCGAGGCCGGTAACAGGCCTTGCTTGAAGTACTTGGTGACCACCAGGTCCATCTCCTGGCCGAGGTCTTTCTCGCCCTGGACCAGCGGCCGGTTGATGCCGTTGTCCTCGACCACGGCATTGATGCCACTGCTGCCGATGTTCTGGTCGCCATCGACGCGCCAGAACTTGTGGTAGATCAGGCTGGCGTCGTAGTCGTCGCGCAATTGCCAGGAAGTGAACAGGGTCGCCGCCTGCACGTTGCCCAGCTCGCCGCGGAAGGCTTCGCCAAAGCGATGGACCCGCGAGCGGGTGCCGGTGAAGTTGGAGCGGTTGCTCTCAAGGCCGGTCTGCTCGTAGTTGCCCGAGCCATCGCTGCCACCGCCGCCGCTGCCGCGGGCGTAGGCGGCGCCGACCTGCCAGTTGGGATCCAGGCGCAGGCGGACACCGAGGTCGGTGGCCCAGGCATTGACGTCGCCACTCTGTTTGCCGCTGGCCACCTGCTCGCCGTTGACCGTGGTGGTGTTGAGGCTGTCGCGATCGCCGGTCAGCCAGGTCATGCTGCCCCAGTAGTTGACGCGGTTCTGGTTGCGCCAGTTGTAGGCGTCGCTGTTGGCTTCCAGGCCCAGCCAGGTGAGGTCGCCGGTGCGGGTCTTGTCCAGGGCATCGACGGTTTCGCCCGGGTTTTTCAGCTTGCCGTCGTCGTGGCTGTGGTGAGCGCGCAGGCCGACCCAGTGGCCGGGTGTCCACTGCGTGGCGACGTCGCCGTAAATGTGCAGGCGGTCCTTGTCTTCCGGGGCCAGCTCGGTGAGGTCGGTGCGGTATTCGCTGAAGCGCTCGGCCACGCCCAGGTTGGCGCGCAGCAGGGTGGTGTCGAAGGTCCAGTTCAGCGCTTCGATATTGGTGTCGCGCCACATGCCGTCGTCGTTGCGCAGGCGCTGGCGGCCGAAGCGCAGCTGCTCGCCGGGGTAGGCGGTCAGGCCGCTGTAGCCGACCCAGAACTCGCGCATGGCCAGGTAGTTTTTGTCCGCTTCACGGCCATTGGCGCGGCCGCTGTCGGCCTCGGCCTGGTCGCCGGACTGGCGCAGGGTGTCGGTCTCGATGATGTCGGTGGCCGCCACCGCCTGGCCCATGGCGAAGGCGCTCCAGTTGCCGCGCTCGCCGTACACCCAAGGGCGCAGGTCCAGGCCCAGGCCGTTGACGTCGCCGCCGGAACGGGTGCCCAGGTCGCGGTCGTCTTCGGACTGGCCGGTGATCTTCACGTCCAGGCCAAAGTTCTTTTCAGCAGTCATCGCTGCCAGGGTCGGGCACGACCAGAGCAGGGCAAAGCCCAGGCCTACGCCTGCTTTCATCCACGGATTGAGTGTCATAGGGAGTCCTCGCCTTGTTCGGGTTGCGCTTGCAGGGCCAGGGCAGCGGGGCCCATGGCGCCACGAGCCTGGCGTTCTTGTTGCAGCAGGCGTTCAGCCTGGGCCTTCTGCGCCGGGGTGAGTTGCTGATCGAGTTGGGCTGCCAGCTCGCGTGACTGGTCGCTGGGATTGGCTTGTGCCAGTTGGCTGAACACCCAGGCGTTGACCAGGTCCTGGCGGATGCCGTGGCCTTCGCTGAACAGCTGGGCCAGGGCGTAGTCGGCACTGAGCTGGCCGCCGCGGGCGGCGTGGAGCAAATGATCGACGGCTTTTTGCGGGTCGACATTGCCCAGGTAGCCACGCCGGTACAGCTGGCCCAGGTAGTAATGGGCGCTGACTTCGCCGGCGTTGGCGGCGCTGAGCAGATGGGTTTCGGCTTTCTGTGCGTCGGCCGCTACAGTCTTGCCTTCGTAGTACAGGCGGCCCAGCAGCAACTCGGCACGCGGTTGTTCGGCGGCGCGGCCCTTGTCGATGTAGCCCATCAGCGTGTCGGTGTCACCAAGCTCGGGGAAGTCATAGAGCAATTGCGCCAGGCTGACCCAGGAACCAGGGTTGACCGGCGCCACGTGCTCGAGCAGGGCCTGGGCGGTTTTCTCGTCGCTCTGGCCGAGGCTGCGGTCGGCCAGTACGCGGGCGACGCTGTCGACCCGGGTGGCCGGGATCGCGCCATGCTGGTAGGCGCTTTTCACCTGTTCGATCAGTGCCGCCTGTTGCTCGGGCTGGGCGCGTTTCTGGTAGACGGTGGCCAGTTCCACATAGCAGATGTCGGTGCTGCTCAGCGCGGTCTTGCAGATGCGCTCGACCTCGTCCAGGTGCTGGTCGTAGGTGTTCTGGGTGCGGTACAGCAGGACCTGGGCCAGGCCGGCCTCGGGGTAACCGGCGGCACGCCACGTATCGATCTGCTGCTGGGCGTTGGTGCCGGGGAAGCTCTGCGGGTATTGCAGGTACAGCATCGCCAGCGGGATCAGGGTATTGCCCTCGCCATTGGCGAAGGCTTTTTTCAACAGGGTTTCGGCTTCCTGGCGCTCGGCTTCGGTGGCGTCCGGCTTGGCCGCCAGCAGGCGACCGAGGCGGGCCTGGGCACGCGGCGAGATATCGGCGGCAGCGCGGTAGGTGGCCTCGGCCTCCTTGAGCTTGGCCGGGTCGCGGGTTTCGATCTGGATATCGGCCAGGCCCACCTGCGCTTCGCTGTAACCGAGGTCGGCGAGCTGGCGGTAGTTCTGCTCGGCCAGGGCGGTGTCACCGCGCTTGAGCGCCTCGTTGGCCAAGCGCTGGTCGGGCAGGCCGGCGCAACCGGCCAGGCTGATGGCCAGGGCCAGGCTGCACAGACTGAGGATATAGCTCGACCCCTGTGGGAGCCGGCCTTGCCGGCGAAGCAAGGCGCAGCCTTGCCCATTGGGGCTGCTGCGCAGCCCATCGCCGGCAAGGCCGGCTCCCACGGAGAGGGTGGCAATCTTGGTGTTCACCGGCATGTCTCCCTTAGAGCCCACGGGCCACGGCTTTATCGATCAGCCAGTCCAGCGACGGGCCACGGTTGCTGTCCACCGCCACCGGGCGGCCGGCCAGTTCGCTGGGCAGTGCACCCTCTGGCTTGATCTGCACGCGAATATCCGAAGACAGGTCTTCGCTGTTCAGGCTGGTGCTGCTGACGATCTCGCCCTTGCGCCAGTCGTCTTCACCGGCGATCTGGAAGTTGACGCGAGTGCCGGGCTTGACGTCGTCGAACTGGCGATAGCTGAAGCGCGCTTCAATGGTCGGATTGCTGGTGCGCGGAATCAGTTGGAAAATCACCTGACCCTTGCTCGCGTACTGGCCGTTATCCACCAGTTGGCGGGCGACCACGCAATCACAGGGGCTGGTCAGGGTGCCGCTCATCTGCTTGCCGAACAGCTCCTCGACCTTGGCCGGATCCAGCTGCTGGTCATCCAGGTGGCCCTTGAGCATGTCCAGCATGCTGGTGCTGAACGAGGCCAGCGGCGCGCCCTTGACCACCTGGCCGCCGTTTTCCACCAGGCCCTGCACGGTGCCGTCGCGCGGCATGGTGACGTTGCTGGCCGGCACGCTGACCACCCCGGCCTGGGCATGGCTGACGAAGTACAGGCCATACACCGACTTGGCGATGAAACCGAACGCCGCCACGCCGACCACGAACACGCCGAGGCTGAAGGTCACTGCCCGCAGGCGGCCAAAAGCGCTCATGCCGCCGTTGGCGTCTTTTTGTTTGCGCGCCTTGGTGAAGTTGTCGCGCTGCAGGGTGCTGAGTACATCGCCCATGGTGATCAGCTCACCCGACAGGTGCGAGGTGATGATGTGGCGCAGAGTGGCGATGTCACGTGGTTCGAGGTTCTGGAACTGCACGCCGGTGCGGCCGCTGGACGGGTCGAAAGAACGCACCTGGATCTCGATGTCCATGGCCAGGCCGAGCTTGTCGACGGTGAACTGCAGGCGTCCGCGCAGCACTTCGCCAACCTTCAACGGGTGCTTGGCGTGGAAGCTCAGGCCGCCGGCGGAGAGGTCGTCGACCCTCACTTCCAGGGTTTCGCGGTTCCCCCCCAGGTAGCGCAGCTTGGCCGGGATGCGCACCCGCGCGTGCTGACGCTGGGCTTCGGACTCATGCACGACATTGACGTTGACGGCGGTATTCATGGCGATTTGTTCCTGTTTAATCCAATCGGGTTCCGGCTCACACGACCATGAACAGCACAGCAATGAAGATGCTGGCCGCCGAGAAGGTCATGGTCCGGGAGGACCAGGTGTTGAACCATTGTTGAAAGCTGGCGAGGTCGCGTTTGAGGGCAGTGGGCTGGCGGGTCCAGGACTGCTTGTCGAGGCGGAAGAACACGTAGATCTTCATGATCGCGCCGACGATCTGGTTGTAATAAAGAATCAGCGGGTAGGCCGGGCCGATGTTGTGGCCCGAGCACAGCAGCATGATCGTCAGGATCAGCCGGGTGATGCCGATCCACAGCAGGTACACCAGCAGGAACGCCGGGCCGAACTTGAGGCTGGCGATCACCGCGACGGTCAGGCCCAGCAGGCTGGTCCACATCGACACGCGCTGGTCGAACAGCACCACACTGGTGAACAGACCCAGGCGACGGATACCCAGGCCCAGGGCCCGGGAGTTCTGCCGCAGGTTGTTGCCGTACCAGCGGTACATCAGTTTGCGGCTGGCCTTGATGAAGCTTTTTTCCGGCGGGTGCTCGACCGTGTTGATCGCCGCATCCGGCACGTAGAAGGTGTCGTAGCCCAGGCGCATGAGGCTGAACCAGCTGGACTTGTCGTCACCGGTGAGAAACTTGAAGCGGCCCAGGCGCCAGTGCTGCAGCGAGTCGTTCTCGACGTCGGCGATGAACTCGGGGTTGGTCACCACGGCGGCGCGGAACACCGACATGCGCCCGGTCATGGTCAGCACGCGCTTGGACAGGGCCATCGAGCACATGTTGATGTGGCGCTGGGCGAAGCGCAGCTTGTGCCACTCGCTCATGATGTAGCCGCCACGCACTTCACAGAATTCGTTGGTGGTCAGGCCGCCGACATTGCCGAACAGCTTGAACCAGGGCACGGTCTTGCGGACCACGCCTTCGCCGAGCACGGTGTCGCCATCGATCACCGCGACCACGGCGTTCTCATCCGGCAGGTGGCGGGAGATGGCACGAAAGCCGTAGGCCAGGCCGTCGCGTTTGCCGGTACCGGCAATGCGCACGAAGTCGAGGGTTACACGCTCCGGCGGGTTGTATTTTTCCCACAGGCTTTTCACCAGCAGTTCGTCGGACATTTCCACCAGTGAACAGACCACCGTCGTCGGGTAGCCGCAGTCGATCGCCTCGCGGATCACCGAGCTGTAGACCTGGGCGGTGGTCAGCGCATCGATGCGAAAGCTGGTGACCATCAGGTACACGTGGGACGGGTCGGCCGCGCTACCGAGCTTGCGCACCTTGCGCCGCAGGTAGGGGTAGACCACGTAGAGGAACAGCATGCCGCGCACAAAGTGCGTGGCTCCCATGGAATAGCGCCAGATGCCGACGGCGCCGACCAGGAAAATGAAGTCCTTCGAGTCGGGGTCGAAAATGGAGTTGGGCAAGGCCAGGGAGATCAACATGAGCAGGCTCACATAGAACAGCCAACCGGCGACCTGTAACAGGCCGTGCTTGAGCCTTTGCATGTTCTGCATCCGTATCGAATGGAAGGGCGTTGATGGCGCGCGGGGCCGGGTAGCCCCGCGCAGCCTGTGGTTACCAGCAAATACCTTCGGTACGGCTGGCCGGGCAGGATGGTTTGTTCATGAAACCGACCAGGTCGATGACCTGTTTGCCTTCCGGAGCCTGTTGGGCCAGGGCACGGAATTTCTCGTCGCGGTTGCCCAGGACGATCACGTCGGCGTGCTTGATCACCTGGTCGAAGTCGGCATTGAGCAGCGACGACACGTGCGGGATCTTCGACTCGATGTAGTCCTTGTTGGCGCCGTTGACCCGCGCATACTCGACGTTGCTGTCGTAGATGTTCAGGTCGTAGCCCTTGCCGATCAGGCGTTCGGCCAGTTCCACCAGCGGGCTTTCACGCAGGTCGTCGGTGCCGGCCTTGAAGCTCAGGCCGAGCAGGGCGACCTTGCGCTTGTCGTGGCTCTCGATGATGTCGAAGGCGTTCTGCACCTGCGATTCGTTGCTGCTCATCAGCGAGTTGAGCAGCGGTGCTTTGACGTCCAGGCTGCCGGCGCGGTAGGTCAGGGCGCGCACGTCCTTGGGCAGGCACGAGCCGCCGAAGGCAAAGCCCGGGCGCATGTAGTACTGCGACAGGTTCAGGGCCTTGTCCTGGCAGACCACGTCCATCACTTCACGGCCATCGACGCCGACAGCCTTGGCGATGTTGCCGATCTCGTTGGCGAAGGTGACCTTGGTGGCGTGCCAGACGTTGCAGGTGTACTTGATCATCTCGGCCACTTCGATGTCCTTGCGGATGATCGGTGCGTCGAGTTCCTCGTACAGCGATTGCAGAAGGTCGCCACTGGTTTTGTCCAGCTCGCCGATGACGGTCATTGGCGGTTGGTCGTAGTCTTTGATCGCGGTGCTTTCGCGCAGGAATTCCGGGTTGACCGCCACGCCGAAGTCGACGCCGGCCTTTTTCCCCGAACAGTCTTCGAGGATCGGGATGACCACGTTCTTCACTGTGCCCGGCAATACGGTGCTGCGCACCACGATGGTGTGGCGGCTGGATTTTTCCCGCAGCACGAAGCCGATTTCGCGGCACACCGACTCGATGTATTCCAGGCCCAGGTCGCCGTTCTTCTTGCTTGGCGTACCGACGCAGATCATCGACAGGTCGCTGTCGCGAATGGCGGCGGCAAAATCGGTGGTGCCACGCAGGCGGCCATTGTCGATACCCTGTTGCAGCAGGGCTTCGAGGCCCGGTTCGACAATCGGCGATTTGCCTTGGTTGATCAGGTCGATCTTGGTGGTGGATACATCGACGCCAATCACTTCATGACCCCGTGCCGACAGGCAGCCAGCACAGACTGCACCCACATAACCCAAACCAAAGATGCTGATACGCATCGCATTCACCTCATGTGTTTATCACGCCGGCTCAATAAGAAGAGCCAGACCGGGTTGATTAACCAGCAGTTATCGGGCACACGGCGGCGTGGCAAAAAGATGTCACTTCACCGTGTGCAGGCATATAAATATCAAGTGCAAAAGTCTTTGCACTTAAACTTGGCAGCCAAAGGCCAATAATTATGGGCGTGCCCTGTTATGCAGCCGTCTTTATTGCAGATCGGTTACCCGGAACTGCAGTGCTTGTTCTTTCAAGTGAATAAAATCCTTTGAAATCAACCACAAGGACGATTTATAGGGGCGCGTTTCTCCTGGGTTCAACTGTAGGTCGGGCGACCGACACTCAAGTCAAAGTTGTCTGGATGCACAATGGCTGTGCGCTCCAATCAATGATGTAAGTCATCTCTCACCTGTCGCTCGAGAATCGTTACGGGTGGTATGAGCGACGGCTGAGGGGATAAGTTCCGGGGCGAGTTCAGAGGCCGTGAAAGATTTTTTAATATTTTATCTGATGGCCATACTTTCACTTTGATGGCACTTGGCAGTTTAATCCCTGTATATAAAGGGCGAACGCGAGGGGGGATGTTTTTGTGCCAGTACCGGAATTTTTTTTTCGAAATTCGTCAAAAAATTACGAACGGTCTTATGGCATTTTGCAATAAAACTAGAGGGGTGGTTTTTTTGGCGTCAGGATTGTGGCGATTGTTCAGGCGTCATCGCTGGCAAGCCAGTGCCCACAAAAACCTGTGGGAGCTGGCTTGCCAGCGATTGGGCTGCGAAGCGGCCCCAGGGGGTTACTCGTCCGGATGATCGCGCAGGAACACCAGGTTATCGGCCTTCGACAGCTCGGCACTGTAGTAGTAGCCCTGCATATCGAACTGCTTGAGCTGCTCGGGATCGTTGATGCGTTCCTGGATCACGAAACGGCTCATCATGCCGCGGGCCTTTTTGGCGTAGAAGCTGATGATCTTGTACTGGCCGTTCTTGAAGTCGCGAAATTCGGTGTTGATCACCCGCGCCTTGAGGGCACTGCGCTTGACCGCGCTGAAGTACTCGTTGCTGGCCAGGTTCAGCAGCAGCTCGTCGCCTTGCTCGGCCAGGGCCTGGTTCAGCCATTCGCTGATGCGCGTGCCCCAGAAGGCATACAGGTCCTTGCCACGGGCGTTGGCGAGCTTGGTGCCCATTTCCAGGCGATAGGGCTGCATCAGGTCCAGCGGGCGCAGCAGGCCGTACAGGCCGGAGAGCATGCGCAGGTGATCCTGGGCGTAGCTGAAGTCGTCTTCGCTGAGGGTCTGGGCATCCAGGCCGGTGTACACGTCACCCTTGAACGCCAGCAGCGCCTGCTTGGCGTTTTCCGGGGTGAAGGCCGGGGTCCAGCTGCCGAAGCGCGCGGCATTGAGGCCCGCGAGCTTGTCGGAGAGGTGCATCAGTTCGCTGATCTGCGCAGGCGACAGTTCACGCAGTTGCACGATCAGTTCCTGGGAGTCGTCCAGGTACTGCGGCTGGGTGTAGCGTTGGGTCACCGGCGGGGTGTCGTAGTCGAGGGTCTTGGCGGGGGAAATCACCGTCAGCATCAGGTCGGCTCCTTTATTCGTGGCGCCGATTCTACGGGGCGGGGGCGGCGATCTCCAGCTATCAAGGTAATAGCCACAGACCATCCCGACACTTGGCGCTATAGTGCGCGGCGAGGAAAACGGAGAGCCCGATCGTGCGCATTGCCCTTCTCTTACTGGCCGGACTGTTCAGCGTTGCTGCTGGGGCAGCGCCTGCCCCGGTCGCCACCTTTGACCGCAGCCACTGGCCTGAGCCGCTCGACAGCCCGGCGCTGTTCGATGTCGCCTCGCGCGCCGAGATCCTCGGCTTCGCCCGGGTGCTGGGTGAAAGCGAGGTGCTTGATCAGGGCGCCCTGGCGGCGCGGCTGAACCTGCGGCAGATCAACCTGGTGTCGATCAACAGCCTGCGCCAGCGCCTTTGGCAGCGCTTGTGGCGCAATTACGACCTGGCCCAGAAGAGCTGCGAGCAGGACGCCTCATTCTGCTATGCCATCGATGACCTGGCGGATTTTCGCAAACAGGCGGCGACCTTCGAGGTTGCCGCCGATTCCTTTTATGGCGGTTGGGCCGAGCCCGGCCGCGCATTTCATGAGCGCTACCTGGACGAGTTGCTGCGCAAGGCCGCGCTGTTCCCGCAGACCGCCAGCGAGATCGAGCGCTTTTCCGACCTTGAGCGCAATGGCGAAGAACTCAACGACCGGCTGTTTATGCTGACCTTCGATGGCGGCCCGTCATTGGCTGGCGGCAGTACCGATGGCCTGACCGCGTTCCTGCGTCGGCAAAAGCTCGGCGCTACCTTCTTTGTACTCGGGAACAGTTTGCAGAACCGGCGCGACAAGACTTCGCTGGCGGACCTGCGCGAACTCTACAAAGGCCAGTGCGTGGGCCTGCAGGGCTGGCAGTATCGCTCTCACGGGCAATGGCAAGGTTGGCAGGACTCGGTCTTGCGTAGCCAGGCACGGGTGCAAAGCGACTTGCCGGCGCAGTATGTACCGTTGTTCAGACCGCCTTACGGGCAGCGGCGCGCCGACAGCCAGGCATTCTTTACCAGCCAGCACCTGCAGGTGCTGTTGTGGGATATCGATGCCCAGGATCAGGGAGCGCTCAGCAGCGAGCAGTCGGCGCAACGGGTGCTGACGTTGATGCTGCTTTGGCGCAAGGGGCTGATCCAGTTTCACGATGCCCAGCCCAAGGCGCAGGAGGCGGTTGCCTGGTTGCTCAAGCAAACGGCGCAGAGTGGAATTGGTTGGGAAGATTGCAGGAATTTCGGCGAAAAGCTGTGAAAATCCAAGGATCTGGTGACGAAAGGAAATAAAACGCCGCAGTCATTTAACATGACTGGATTTATGACTGTAGCGGTGCTTTGCCCCTGCGCCAAGGGCAAAATGTCTTGTAGAAAAATAAACTTCAAAAATGCGTAAAAATGCTTTTTTCGGTCATGGGTTTTGCGGTATTACGAAGACAGACCGCCGAACCCTGCAGCACAGGTGGCGTCCTACGGCCCATTCTTTGTTCGCAGCTCCCTACCCGTAACGACGCGGGCCCGGGGAGAACCGGCGGCCACTTCGCGGCGCAGCACCGCTCAGGTATTGCGTCGTCTGGCTCCCACAAAGGTGACCGAGTATGGATGATCAAGGACGCACCACTTCCTCCAACCAGCCAATCCTTTATGTGCTCGATACCAATGTACTGATTCACGATCCCAACGCATTGCTCAACTTCGAGGAGCACCACGTCGCCATCCCGATGACGGTGCTGGAGGAGCTCGACAAACTCAAGACCGGCAAACAGACGATTGCCGCCGAATGTCGCCAGGCCATCCGCCTGATCGACCAGACCCTGGGCGATGCCACGCCGGCCGATGTCGAGCAGGGCGTGCCGATCCAGCGGGGCAAGAGCGGCCCCAAAGGCTTTTTGTCCATTCTCATGAGCCCGCGCAACGAGCCCAACCGCCTGCTGCCGGAAAACCTCAACGACAACATCATCATCAACCAGTTGCTGGAGCTGCGTGGTCGACGCCAGGAACTGGACGTGGTGCTGGTCACCAAAGACATCAACATGCGCCTCAAGGCCCGCGCCTGTGGGATTGCGGCCGAGGACTACAGCACCGACCAGTTGGTTGACGACGTTTCCCTGCTGTCCAAGGGCTATCACAGCGTCACCGGCTCGTTCTGGGACCGCGTCAGCAAGGTCGAGACCCGTCAGGACCATGGCCGCACCTGGCACCGGGTGCAGATGATCGATAACCTGCCGGCCGTGCATATCAACGAGTTCATCATTGACGAACAGGGCTTCGTCGGCTGGATCAAGGGCATCAAGGATGGCGAGCTGGTGCTGCTCGACCTGCACCAGGAGCCACTGCTGCACCAGGAGGCCTGGGGCCTCAAGCCCCGGGACATTCATCAGAGCCTGGCGCTGTTCGCCTTGCTTGACCCGGACATTCACCTGGTCAACCTGACCGGTGCCGCCGGTTCCGGCAAGACCATCCTGGCCCTGGCTGCCGCCATCGAGCAGACCATGGTCAGCAAGCGCTACCGGCGCATCATCGCCACCCGCAGCGTGCAGGGGCTGGACCAGGAAATCGGCTTCCTGCCGGGTACCGAAGCAGAAAAAATGGAGCCTTGGCTCGGGGCAATCACCGACAACCTCGAAGCCTTGCACATGGATGACGAAAACACCCATGGCAGTGTCGAGTACATCCTTGAGCGGGTGCCGCTGCAGTTCAAATCGCTGAACTACATTCGCGGCCGCAGCTTCCAGCAGAGCCTGATCCTGATCGACGAATGCCAGAACCTCACCCCGCACCAGATGAAAACCATCATCACCCGTGCCGGCACCGGTTCCAAGGTGATCTGCCTGGGTAACCTGGCGCAGATCGACACCCCTTACCTGTCCGCTACCAGCTCCGGCCTTACCTACCTGACCGAACGCTTCAAGGACTTCCCCAACGGCGTACACATCACCCTGCAGGGCGTGCCGCGCTCGATCCTGGCCGAATACGCCGAATCGCATCTGTAACCTTTAACTGCAAGTCTGCGCTTTCGCAGGCTTGCAGTGTTTCAGTCTATGGTTGCACTGTCTCGTGGGCTGGTACTTTCTGAATGATTCGTCCGATGGGTAATATGTAGCGTGCAAGCGATCAAGGTGGTGGAGATGCCTGCCGCTAAGAGAACGCTAGCGATGTTGGCCAATTCCGCTAGCCAACCACCCAGTATGGGGAAACTGATGAACAGAGCGATGGATAGAGTGCGCACAGTCGCAAATGTCGTACCCAATTTGTTAGGGGGACAAGTGAGTTGCAAAGTGGTTGTGAGGCCCTGAGTTGTCAGGCCATAGGCGAATCCGGCGAGAAGAAAAAGTAGCGACAAGAGATTAAGCTCGAAATACGCAGGAAAAAAGCTGAGAGATCCGACTGCGAGTACTGCGAGACCAAAACACATCGACGCTATTGTGGAGCAGATACGCGAACCACTACGATAAAGGCGTGGAAACAAGAAGCCTGCAAAAATGCCGCCCAGTGCAGTTGCACTGACGATAACGCCGAAAGACGTTGCACTTTGTCCATTCCCCTTCAACAGCAAGCTCAATAGAGAGTCGTATAGACCCAGGGCGGCTGACTGGGAAAGTATGCACATAAAAAAATACGTGCGGTCAATTGTTTTTTGAAAAAATTATAGATTTGTCGGTTGCTGGTTTTTGGAATTAAAGGACATGTGGCCTCGCTTCTCATGATCCTTGCAGATAGTAAAGTTACGAATAGTAAACCGCACAAACACACAAAAGCGGAAAGTAAAAAACCGGCTGACTTAAAACTCAATCCTGTGAGAATCCCAGCGGCAAGGGGGGATACGATTTTTACGGTTTGATCTATTATCATAATTAATGAAGTGTTACGGATAATCTGCGGTGCGGTCAGCAAGTTTCTTGTGAGAACGACTTCGGCCGCTGTTGAGCCAAGGTTAGATAAGCCCTTTAGCATTGTAAATGCCAAAAACAACTCGACGGAAGGGGCTGCAAACAGAGCGCAAGATGCAATGAAACGAATACAGAAACTGACCGAGATTATTATGCAGGGGTTGCATCGGTCTGCCAATGAACCTAGATAAGGGCCAAAGAGAAGTGCCGGAATCCCATACAAGGAAGCTGCTAATGCTAGCGTTTGTGCCGAGGCATCGAAAATGAAAGTTAGCGTCGAAAAAATGAGTATGAAGTCGAGCCATAGTACAACAGAGCTGCAGAACCGGATTCCACACAGAGAGAAGTAGTTCTTGGTGCTGATCTGTTGCATTCAAAACCCTCCTGGCTTGACGTGCATGGTGTCATTTATCACGCGTGTCGTTATTTTATGGTGAATGCAGAAGGTTTCGAAGCCTGTGCGGTTATTGATAAAGCCAGAATTCGTAAAATCTATCTAGGAATCGGCGATCAAAAAAATCATATTGATGTCCTGTTTGCAAATTCCAAGCGACAAATCTACCTTTGCTGACGGTGAAAATTATATTCTCATTGATGTTGTATTCATTCATGTAATTGTCTCCGGATTGGACAGGTATGGCCTGCCCAATATCAAGATTAACTTACAAGTGCCTGCTTATCATTCAGTCTTGTGACCAAGATGTGGTAGGCGTCGTTCGACAGTGAACTAAGATGGCTCTGCATGATGATTTTTTTCATGTGAATCCCTCGTTATTTTTGGTGAGGCTTGATGGCCTCATGTGTGAGGATAATTTTGCTCTGGTCAATGTCAATATTAGATGTGGCCAGGAGAATCTTATAAGGTTGTAAGATTATTCGTGGTTTTTATGTGTTTTAAGTATCAGTAAGTTAGAGGGTTTTCTATTTCATGTGCAGGGTGATCCGTTGAAATTAATTCTGGGTATGGCGACCTTTAGTGCTCTCAACGCAAGATCTATATTCAGCCGTACGCCCCAATGAAGCGCCTTGACGCTGGCCCAGGCTATTTTTCGCTTCGAAGACCTGACCCCAGGGTTTACACTCTTTGCTCCTGAACAGGAGGAAAGCTGTGCTGACTCATCTCGATTCCCAAGGTCGCGCCAATATGGTCGACGTCACCGATAAAGCCGTGACTTCGCGTGAGGCCGTGGCCGAAGCGCGGGTGCGCATGCTCCCGCAAACCCTGCAGATGATCGTCGAAGGCGAGCACCCCAAGGGTGACGTGTTTGCCGTGGCGCGCATTGCTGGCATCCAGGCGGCAAAGAAAACCAGCGACCTGATTCCGTTGTGCCACCCGTTGCTGCTGACCAGCGTCAAGGTCGAGCTCAGCGCTGAAGGCAACGACACCGTTTACATCGTCGCCCGCTGCAAGCTGGCCGGGCAGACCGGCGTGGAAATGGAAGCCCTGACCGCTGCCAGCGTCGCGGCCCTGACCATCTACGACATGTGCAAGGCGGTCGACCGCGGCATGATCATCGACGGCGTGCGCGTGCTGGAGAAACTGGGCGGCAAGAGCGGCCATTACCAGGCGGATGAAGTCAAATGAGCATTAAGGTGATGTATTTCGCCCGTTACCGGGAGGTTCTGGGTATCGACGTCGAGAAGCTCGACGGTTCGTTCGCTACCCTGGATGACGTACGCAAGGCACTGGTCGCAAAGGGCGGCAAGCATGAGGTGCTGAGCGAACAGAACCTGATGTGCGCGCGTAACGAAGAGCTGTGCAAGCTGGACGAGCCGCTTGAAGACGGTGACGAAGTGGCGTTCTTCCCGCCAGTGACGGGAGGCTGAGATGAGCGTTCGAGTCCAGGCCGAGGCCTTTGATCCGGGTGTCGAAGTCAACGCCATGCACGCGGCCAATGTTGGCGTGGGCGCGGTGGTGGGTTTTGTCGGCTACGTGCGCGACTTCAATGATGGCCAGGACGTGGCGGGGATGTTCCTCGAGCACTACCCGGGCATGACCGAAAAGGCCCTGGCCAAGATCGTGGTTGAAGCTGAGCAGCGCTGGCCACTGCTCAAGGTCGAGGTGCTGCACCGTATCGGCGGCCTTGAACCGGGCGAGCCGATCGTCTTCGTCGGCGTCGCCAGTGCTCATCGCCAGGCCGCGTTCGACGCCTGCAATTTCATCATGGACTACCTCAAGACCCGTGCGCCGTTCTGGAAGAAGGAACAGACCGGGGACGGCCCGCGCTGGGTCGAAGGCAAGCAGAGTGATGAAGACGCTGCCGGGCGCTGGTAAATCTGATCGCGGGGCAAGCCCGCTCCTACAGGGAGCACAGAAATCCAGGTAGGAGCGGGCTTGCCCCGCGATGTTTTTGCTTGTTGAGTTTTAATACCAAAAAGTCCAGTATGGAATTATAAGTACAAAATAGTTCCAGGCCGACCCTTGCCTGCCCCCTTTCCCTCTGTCTTGCAACACACCTCCAACAACGAGCGAGAGAGACCCGTCATGAACAAGTTCACCCTGATCAGCGGTCTGGCCATGAGCCTGTTGGCCAGCAGCAGTCTGTACGCCGCTGGGGATACCCTGCGCATCGGCATCGAAGCCGCCTACCCACCCTTTGCCTCGAAGAATGACAAAGGCCAGATCGTCGGTTTCGACTACGACATCGGCAACGCCCTGTGCGCGCAAATGCAGGTCAAGTGTGAATGGAAAGAAGTCGAGTTCGACGGTCTGATCCCTTCGCTGAAAGTGAAGAAAATCGACGCCGCGCTGTCGTCGATGACCATCAGCGAAGAGCGCAAGAAGTCCGTGGACTTCACCCACAAGTACTACTTCACCTCATCGCGGCTGGTGATGAAAAAAGGCGCGGTGGTCGATGACCAGTACGAAAGCCTCAAGGGCAAGACCGTCGGCGTGCAGCGCGCGACCACCACTGATCGCTACGCCACCGAGGTGTTCGAACCCAAGGGCATCAAGGTCAAGCGCTACGGCAACAACGAAGAAATCTACATGGACCTGGCATCCGGTCGGGTCGATGCGATTTTTGCCGACACCATTCCCCTGGAAGACTTCCTGTCCATGCCCCGCGGCGCGGACTACGCCTTTACCGGCCCAGAGCTCAAAGATCCGAAATACGTCGGTGAAGGCGCGGGGATTGCCGTGCGCAAGGGCAATGGCGAGCTGGTCAGCCAGCTCAACCAGGCCATTGACGCTATCCGCGCCAACGGCGAATACCAGAAGATCCAGGCCAAGTACTTCAAGTCGGACATCTACGGCGACTGATCGCCGCCTCACTCAAGGCCTGGAGCCAGTCAGGCCTTGAGTTCCTTCAGGTGTTTGTACACCGTCGCCCGTCCCATCCCCAGCACATTGGCCACATAGTTGGCCGCACTCTTGCCCTTGAACGCGCCTTCGGCGTGCAGGGCCAGCACCAGCTCGCGCTTGTGGTCGCGGCTGAGCAGGTTGAGGCTCAGTTGCCGTTGACGCAGCCAGCTGTTGAGGAAGGTGTTGATGCGTTCTTGCCAGTCATCGCGAAACAGCGCATCGGGCTGCGGGATCAACTTGCTAGGCGAGAGGAACAGGTCCAGCGCCGCCTTGGCGTTCTCGAACAGGGAGATATTCAGGTTGATGCACAGCACCGCCAGCGGCTTGCCGGCCGGGTCGCGCAGCACGGTGCTCAGCGAGCGGATCTTTTGCCCGTCCCAATTGAGTTTTTCATAGGGGCCGATGTTGGTCTCGTCGGTGCCTGCCTCGAGCATGTCCTCCAGGGCCGCCTCATCGCCAATCTCGCGCTTGGACAGGTTGTTGGCGATGTAATCGATCTTCTGGCTGCGCAGATCGTGCAGCACTACTTCGGCGTGGGGGAAGAACAGGGTGGCGATGGCGTCGGCGATGGCCCGGTAGTTGTGCAGGGCGGGATCGGGGCGGGGTGTGGGCATTCGGGCAGGCTCCAGGCGGTGTCAGCGCCCTTGGCAAAAGGGCGCTGGGAGTGTGCCGCAATCGCGGCCGGGCGTCACCCTTGCAGGCGGCGCGGCGACAGCATTGCAGCGTTCAGGCCAAAGCCCTTGAGTGCTTCGGGCAAGTCCTCGCCACGCACCAGGGCGGCGCTGGCCTGGCCCATGGCCGGCGAGGTCTGGATGCCATAGCCGCCTTGCGCCGCAACCCAGAACAGGCCCGGTACCTGCGGATCGAAGCCGGCTACCAGGTCGCCGTCGGCAACGAAGCTGCGCAACCCGGCCCAGGTGCGGGTCGGGCGGCGAATGCTCAGGGTGGTGGCTTCTTCGATCTGGTAGATGCCCATGGCGATGTCCAGCTCTTCGGCCTGCACATCATGGGGCTCGACCGGGTCGGCATTGGCCGGAGAGCCGAGCAGCATGCCGGCGTCGGGCTTCATGTAGAACGATTCATCGAGGCTGACCAGCATTGGCCAGGCATGGCTGTCGATACCTTCGGGGCCGGCGAAGATGAACGCGGCGCGGCGCTTGGGCTGCAAGCCCAGTGGCTGGGCGCCGGCCAGTTCAGCGATCTTGTCGGCCCAGGCCCCGGCGGCGTTGATCAGCACGGGGGCGCTGAAGCTGCCACGGCTGGTCTGCACCTGCCAGAGACCGTCGGCGTCGCGGCGCAGTTGCTGAACCTCGCAGTCGCTGTGCACCTCGCCCTGCTGGCGGCGAATGCCGCGCAGATAGCCCTGATGCAGGGCGTCGGTGTCGATGTCGCTGGCGCTCGGGTCATACAGGGCACCATGCACCTTGTCGCGGCGCAGCACCGGCAGGCGTGCGCAGGCCTGCTCGGCGCTGAGCAGCTCGACTTCCGGCACGCAGGCCTTGGCGCTCTGGTACTGGCGCTGCAGCTCTTCAGGGTCGCCGTTGAGGTCGACGGTCATTTCCCCGCGCGGGCTGAGCAGCGGGTGCTCGGCGAAGCCCGCAGGCGGGTGGTCGAAAAACTCGCGGCTGGCCAGGGTCAGCGCGCGCACTTGTGGCGTGCCATAGGCGGCGGTGTACAGCGCCGCCGAGCGGCCGGTGGAGTGGTAGCCCGGCTGCGACTCGCGCTCAAGCAGCAGCACCCGGCCGTGGCCGGCCAGCCAGTAGCCGGTGGAGGCGCCGGCAATCCCGGCGCCGATGATGATGAAATCAGCGTGTTGCATGGAGGTTTCCTCAGTCGGCGCGTGGCAGGCGGTACAGGGCGTTGGCCAGGGCGATGTCTTCAAGGCCCAGGCCGATGGAGCGGAAGAAGGCGTGGCGCTGGTAGGTCGGTTTTTGCGCTGCACCACTGATCAATTGCGCCAGATCGCCGACGATCGCTTCGGCTTGCCAGCCATGTTGCTCGGTGGCAATGCGCATCTCACCGGCGCTGCCCGGGGTGGTCACCCGGTAATCGCAGTAGACATCCATCTCGCTCAAGCTCGCTGGTGGCACTTCATGGGCGCGGACGGCATTGGTACTGATCGAGGTGATCAACGCGGGCTTGCTCAACTGGCGTGGGTCGAGTACCGGGCTGGCCGAGGAGGTGCACAGCAGGATCACGTCGGCATCCACCACGGCCTGCTCCAGGCTCGCGCAGAGCACCAGGCGTGGATCAAGATCGGTCAGGGCCTGGCGCTGCCCGGCCGACTGTTCGCTAAGGCTTGGTGAATACAGGCGGATATCCTGCCAGTCGCGCAGGCCGCGGGCGTAATGCAGGTGCGCGCGGGCAATCGGGCCGCTGCCGACCAGGGTCAGGCGCCGGGCGTCAGTGGCCGCCAGGGCGTCGACGGCCACGGCGGTGGTGGCGGCGGTGCGCGCGGTGGTCAGCTCGCCGGCATCGCACAGGAGCAGGGGTTGGCCGCTGTCCATGGACATCAGCAGGGTCCAGGCGGTGACCAGCGGGCCTTGCTCACGGACGATGTAGGGCGAGGTCTTGACCCCGTACACGCGCTCTTGGGCCAGTACGCCGCCATAGTTGATGAAGTCGCCTTTGCCTGCCGGGAACTCCACCAGTTGCTGGGGCGGTTGCACCGCTTGCCCGGCCGCCAGGTCACGGAACAGGTTGCGCAGGATCTGCGGGACATCCACCTGGGCGAGCAGTTGGCGAGCGAGCTGTTGATCGATGACGAGAGGCGCAGACATGCGAAGCTCCAAATGAACTATTTTGTCTATTATGGACTTTTTGTTTATTTGGGCAATATCGGTAGGATTAAATGGACGAAAAGCATCGCGGGGCAAGCCCGCTCCTACAGGTTGGTGTAGGAGCGGGCTTGCCCCGCGATAGGTTCAACGTTATCAGTGATGCTTGCGCGGTACCGGCTTGAGCAGCTCGGTTGGCGGCATTTCGCAGCTGATCTTGCGTCCCAGCAGCGCTTCGATGGTCGGCAGCTGGTAGGAGTCGTCTTCACCGGCGAAGCTGATCGACACGCCGCTGGTGCCGGCACGGCCGGTACGGCCGATACGGTGCACGTAGTCGTCCGGGTCTTCCGGCAGGGTGAAGTTGATCACATGGCTGATGCCGTCGATGTGGATACCGCGGCCAGCCACATCGGTGGCCACCAGCACGGTGATGCGCCCTTCGCGGAAGCTCTCCAGGGTCTTGATCCGCTTGTGCTGCGGCACGTCGCCCGACAGTTGGGCGGCGTTGACGCCGTCGCGCACCAGGCGCTCCTCGATGCGCCGCACTTCGTCCTTGCGGTTGGCAAAGACCATCACCCGTTCCCACTTGTTCTCGGTCACCAGGTTGTACAGCAGCTTGTACTTGTCACTGCCGGCCACGGCATAGACGTGCTGCTCGACGGTTTCGCTGGCGACGTTCTCCGGTTCGATCTCGACGATTGCCGGGTCCGTGGTCCACTGCTTGGCCAGGTTCATCACGTCTTCGGTGAAGGTTGCCGAGAACAGCAGGGTCTGGCGCTCGCTCTTGGGTGGGGTCTGGCGGATGATCTGCCGAACCTGGGGGATGAAGCCCATGTCGAGCATGCGGTCGGCTTCGTCCAGTACCAGCACTTCGACCATGTCCAGGTGCGCTTCGCCGCGCTGGTTGAAGTCCAGCAGACGGCCCGGGGTGGCCACCAGGATGTCGCAGTGGCGGGCTTCGAGGGCCTTGAGCTGCTTGTCGAAGTCCATGCCACCGACGAAGGTCATGACGTTCAGACCGGTGTATTTGGTCAGTGCCGCGGCGTCCTTGGCGATCTGTACGACCAGTTCGCGGGTCGGGGCAATGATCAGCGCCCGAGGCTCGCCCATGTAGCGCTCTTTTGGCGGCGGGGTCTGCTGCAGCTGGGTAATGATCGAAATCAGGAAGGCTGCGGTCTTGCCGGTGCCGGTCTGGGCCCGGCCGATGGCGTCTTTGCCGCGCAGGGTGTAACCCAGGACCTGGGCCTGGATCGGCGTGCAATACGGGAAGCCGAGGTCGTGGATCGCATGCATCAGCTCGGGCGAGAGCTTGAAGTCATGGAAGCGGGTCTTGCCTTCCTGCGGCTCGACGGCGAAGTCTTCCAGCTTCCAGGTGGAGGCTGCGGGTTTTGGCTTGCGCTCACGGCGCGGCTTGGCCTCGGCCGGTTTCTCGGCGCGGGCCGGGGCCGGTGCAGGGACTGCGGCCTCGGTCTTGAGCGGAGCCGACGGGGCAGGGGCCTGGAGTGCTGCGGGCGGCTGCTTCACGGGGGCAGCGGTTTCGGTGGCGAGTTGCTCAACCTCGCTCTTGCCGAACATCTTCTTGAGTGCTTTGAGCACGGTCATCTCATCAATTGGTTAAGGAATGTACGCCGGGCAGTGTAATGCAAGATTCGGGCGCGGCGTAGTGGATTGCACTGACAACTACAGGGAAGTCTGCTTTTAGCGCAGGCGTTCGCTCAGCCATTGGCCGATATCGTTGATTTCCTTGGGCAGCACTTCGTGCTCCATCGGGTATTCCTTCCACTCGGCGTCGACCCCCCAATGCTGGAGGTGCTCAAAGGCGGTACGGCCCATCGCCGGCAGCACCACAGGATCATAAACACCGTGCAGGCACAGGGCCGGGGTCCGTTGCTGGCAGGCGCTCAGTTCGCGTTCCTGGGCGAAGGTCGGGGCATAGGTCGACAGGGCGATAACGCCACCCAATGCTTCCTGCCACTTTATATAGGCAGTGTGCAGTACCACCGCGCCGCCCTGGGAGAAACCGGCGAGGATGATGCGCGCCAGATCCACGCCCTTTGCCTGTTCGGCCTTGATCAGTTCGATCACCTGGTCGGCTGACGCCTGCAGTTGCTCTTCATCGATGGCCCGCGCCGGGGTCATGGCCTTGATGTCGTACCAACTGGGCATTTCATAGCCACCGTTGATGGTTACAGGGCGGGTGGGCGCCTGGGGCATGACGAAGCGGGTGGTCAGCAGCACTTCCTGCAGGGCTTCGGCGACTGGCATGAAGTCGTAACGATCGGCCCCCAGGCCGTGCAACCAGATCACACAGGCATCAGCGTTTTTTTGTGGTTCGAGAATCAGCGGGTGGGTCATGACTGCTCCGAAAGTGTGCGCGCGCTCTTGTTTGCGTGCATGAAATGAAGGCGCGTCGGGTAAATCCGGGAAAAACCTGTCGCAACGCTGCAAGTTTCCCTCTTGACGTGAACTGAAACGCTTTAGCCCCTCAGTGTGGTACGCGCTTTGCTATGAAACTCCTGATGCGAGGTTACACGTTTTGGACGGTAACACCCGTTAGCGGTCCTCAAGGCTGTCACAGAACAGCGCATTGCGCCAATTGACCCAAAAACAAGCCAACACGGGTCGGATGCGCCTCATAAGGGTGCGGTGCAATCCCGGCTCACACAACAAGAGCAAAACTGGAGGTTTGAATGAAGATGTTGAAATCCACACTGGCAGTGGTTACCGCTGCTACCGCGTTGAGTATCAGCGGTTTCGCACAGGCAGGTGCGACCCTGGACGCAGTACAGAAGAAGGGATTCGTTCAATGTGGTGTCAGTGACGGTTTGCCGGGCTTCTCGGTGCCGGATGCCAAGGGCAACATCGTCGGGATCGACGCCGACGTCTGCCGCGCGGTGGCCGCTGCGGTGTTCGGTGACGCCAAGAAGGTCAAGTTCAGCCAGCTCAACGCCAAGGAACGCTTCACCGCGCTACAGTCCGGCGAAGTCGATGTGCTGTCGCGTAACACAACCTGGACCAGCTCCCGTGACGCCGGCATGGGCCTGGTGTTCGCCGGTGTTACCTACTACGACGGCATTGGTTTCCTGGTCAACAAGAAGCTGGGTGTTTCCAGCGCCAAGGAACTGGACGGTGCAACCATCTGCATCCAGGCCGGTACCACCACCGAGCTCAACGTCTCCGACTACTTCCGCGCCAATGGCCTGAAGTACACCCCGATCACCTTCGACACTTCCGACGAGAGCGCCAAGTCGCTGGAATCCGGCCGCTGCGACGTGCTGACCTCCGACAAGTCGCAGCTCTACGCACAGCGCTCCAAGCTGGCCGCCCCGGCCGATTACGTGGTACTGCCAGAGACCATCTCCAAGGAGCCGCTGGGCCCGGTAGTGCGCAAAGGCGATGAAGAGTGGTTCAGCATCGTCAAGTGGACCCTGTTCGCCATGCTCAATGCCGAAGAGATGGGGATCACCTCGAAGAACGTCGAGGCCGAAGCCAAGGCCACCAAGAACCCTGACGTGGCCCGTATGCTCGGCGCCGATGGCGAGTACGGCAAAGACCTGAAACTGCCGAAGGACTGGGTAGTGCAGATCGTCAAGCAGGTCGGCAACTACGGCGAAGTCTTCGAGAAAAACCTGGGCAAGGAAACCCCACTGCAAATCGACCGCGGTCTGAACGCCCTGTGGAACAACGGCGGCATCCAGTACGCGCCACCGGTGCGCTGACGGTTGCGGCCTGCGGCGGCATTCGGCCGCCGCAGGCTGTTCGGTTCCCTTCCTTTCGGGGCATTACATGCAAAATAATATCGGCGCACCCAAGGGACTATCCCTGAGCGATCCACGTGTGCGTGCGTGGCTGTTCCAGATCCTCACCGTGGTCGCGGTGATCGGTCTGGGCTGGTACCTGTTTCACAATACCCAGACCAACCTGCAACACCGCGGGATCACCTCGGGCTTCGACTTTCTCGAACGCAGTGCCGGTTTCGGCATCGCCCAGCACCTGATCTCCTATACCGAACAGGACAGTTATGCGCGGGTCTTCGTCATCGGCCTGCTCAACACCCTGCTGGTAACCTTCATCGGCATCATTTTCGCGACCCTCTTGGGCTTCATCATCGGTGTGGCCCGACTGTCACCGAACTGGATGATCAGCAAGCTGGCCACGGTGTATGTCGAGACTTTCCGTAACATCCCACCGCTGTTGCAGATCCTGTTCTGGTACTTCGCGGTGTTTCTGACCCTGCCGGGACCGCGGGGTAGCATCAATCTCAACGACACCTTCTTTATCAGCAACCGCGGCCTGAACATGCCCGGTGCTTCCATGGCCGATGGATTCTGGCCATTCGTCGTCGCCGTGGGGCTGGCCATCATTGCCATTGTGCTGATGGTGCGCCTGGCCAACCGGCGCTTTGAGGCCACCGGCGAGCCGTTCCACAAATTCTGGGTCGGCCTGTTCCTGTTCTTCGGTGTTCCGGCGCTGTGCGTGCTGCTGTTCGGCGCGCCGGTGCACTGGGAAATGCCGCAGCTCAAGGGCTTCAACTTCGTCGGCGGCTGGGTGCTGATCCCGGAACTGCTGGCCCTGACCCTGGCGCTGACCATCTACACCGCAGCCTTTATCGCCGAGATCGTGCGTTCGGGCATCCGTTCGGTGAGCTACGGCCAGACTGAAGCGGCCCGCTCCCTGGGCCTGCGCGAGGGGCCGACGCTGCGCAAGGTGATCATTCCCCAGGCGCTGCGGGTGATCATCCCACCGCTGACCAGCCAGTACCTGAACCTGGCGAAGAACTCGTCGCTGGCGGCCGGTATCGGCTACCCGGAAATGGTCTCGCTGTTCGCCGGTACCGTGCTCAACCAGACCGGCCAGGCCATCGAGGTGATCGCCATCACCATGAGCGTCTATCTGGCCATCAGCATCAGCATTTCCCTGCTGATGAACTGGTACAACAAGCGCATTGCGCTGATCGAGCGGTGAGGACAAGCGCATGAGTACCCATGTTTTCAAACCCGATATGCCGCCACCGGTCAAAGCCGTCGGCGTAGTCGCCTGGATGCGCAGCAACCTGTTCTCCAGCTGGCTCAACACCCTGCTGACGCTGTTTGCCGTGTACCTGGTATGGCTGATCGTGCCGCCGCTGCTGCAATGGTCGATCTTCGACGCCAACTGGGTCGGCACCACCCGCGCCGACTGCACCAAGGAGGGCGCCTGCTGGGTGTTCATCCAGCAGCGCTTCGGCCAGTTCATGTACGGCTACTACCCCAGTGAACTGCGCTGGCGTGTCGATCTGACTGTTTGGCTGGCGGTAATCGGCGCCGCGCCGCTGTTCATCTCGCGCTTCCCGCGCAAGGCGGTTTACGGCCTGGGCTTCCTGGTGCTGTACCCGATCATCGCCTACACCCTGCTGCACGGTGGCTACCTGGGCCTGGCCACGGTACCGACCAGCCAGTGGGGCGGGCTGATGCTGACCCTGGTGATCGCCACCGTGGGTATCGTCGGCGCCTTGCCGCTGGGGATCTTGCTGGCGCTGGGGCGGCGTTCGAACATGCCGGCGGTGAAGGTGGTCTGCGTGACCTTCATCGAGTTCTGGCGCGGCGTGCCGCTGATCACCGTGCTGTTCATGTCCTCGGTGATGCTGCCGTTGTTCCTGCCCGAAGGCATGAGCTTCGACAAGCTGCTACGGGCCATGATCGGCGTGATCCTGTTCCAGTCGGCGTACATCGCCGAGGTGGTGCGCGGTGGCCTGCAGGCCATTCCCAAGGGCCAGTATGAAGCCGCCGCGGCCATGGGCCTGGGTTACTGGCGTTCGATGGGCCTGGTGATTCTGCCGCAAGCCCTGAAGCTGGTGATCCCCGGCATCGTCAACACCTTCATTGCCCTGTTCAAGGACACGAGCCTGGTGATCATCATCGGCCTCTTCGACCTGCTCAACAGCGTCAAGCAGGCCGCTGCCGACCCGACCTGGCTGGGCATGGCGACCGAGGGCTACGTATTCGCCGCCCTGGTTTTCTGGATTTTCTGTTTCGGTATGTCCCGCTACTCCATGCATCTGGAGCGCAAGCTGGACACAGGCCACAAGCGTTAGGAGTGTTCCCATGAGTGAAGCGATCAAACAGCCTGTGAGCCCTGAAGGCATTATTCAGATGCAGGGCGTGAACAAGTGGTACGGCCAGTTCCACGTGCTCAAGGACATCAACCTGAATGTGCGCCAGGGCGAGCGTATCGTGCTGTGCGGGCCGTCGGGTTCGGGCAAGTCGACCACCATCCGTTGCCTCAACCGCCTGGAAGAGCACCAGCAGGGGCGCATCGTCGTCGATGGCGTGGAGCTGACCAACGACCTCAAGCAGATCGAAGCGATCCGTCGTGAAGTCGGCATGGTGTTCCAGCATTTCAACCTGTTCCCGCACCTGACCATCTTGCAGAACTGCACCCTAGCGCCGATGTGGGTACGCAAGATGCCCAAGCGCAAGGCCGAGGAAATCGCCATGCATTACCTTGAGCGGGTGCGCATTCCGGAGCAGGCCAACAAGTTCCCGGGGCAGTTGTCCGGTGGTCAGCAGCAACGGGTAGCGATTGCCCGGGCGCTGTGCATGAAGCCGAAGATCATGTTGTTCGACGAACCGACCTCGGCGCTGGACCCGGAGATGGTCAAGGAAGTGCTCGATACCATGGTTGGCCTGGCGGAAGACGGCATGACCATGCTCTGCGTGACCCACGAGATGGGCTTTGCCCGTACCGTGGCGAACCGGGTGATCTTCATGGACAAGGGCGAGATTGTCGAGCAGGCAGCGCCGGACGACTTCTTCGACCGGCCGCAGAATGAGCGGACCAAGCTGTTCTTGAGCCAGATCCTGCACTGAGGCCATTGGGGCTGCCTTGCAGCCCATCGCTGGCAAGGCCAGCTCCCACAGGTTCGGCGGTGGGAGCCGGCCTTGCCGGCGATGGGCTGTGAAACAGCCCCGCTTCTTGGCAGAAGGTCAGTTTTCTTCTTTGGCTGCCGGTGCCGGTGGTGGACGCAAGCCGATTTCGGCGGTCAGCTTGAGCTCCTTGCCATTGCGCATGACCTGGATCGCCACTTTGTCGTTGGGTTTGATCCGCGCCACCTGGTTCATCGAGCGGCGGCCATCGCCGGCGGGCTCGCCATTGATGCTCAGGATCACGTCACCCAGCTCCAGGCCGGCCTTTTGCGCCGGACCATCACGGAAAATCCCCGCGACGACGATACCCGGGCGCCCCTGCATGCCGAACGACTCGGCCAGCTCCTGGCTCAGCGGCTGCACCTCGATACCCAGCCAGCCACGAATTACCTGACCGTGCTCGATGATCGACTTCATCACCTCCAGCGCCAGCTTGGTCGGAATGGCAAAGCCGATGCCTTGCGAGCCGCCGGACTTGGAGAAGATCGCCGTGTTGATGCCGGTGAGGTTGCCGTTGGCGTCGACCAGCGCACCGCCGGAGTTGCCCGGGTTGATTGCGGCGTCGGTCTGGATGAAGTCTTCGTAGTTGTTCAGGCCCAACTGGTTACGCCCGGTGGCGCTGATGATGCCCATGGTCACGGTCTGGCCGACGCCGAAGGGGTTGCCGATGGCCAGGGCGACGTCGCCGATGTGGATGTTGTCGGAGCGGCCGATGGTGATCGATGGCAGGTTCTTCAAGTCGATCTTCAGTACCGCGAGGTCGGTTTCCGGGTCGCTGCCGATCACCCGCGCCAGGGTTTCACGGCCGTCCTTGAGCGCCACCACGATCTGGTCGGCACCGGAGGTCACGTGGTTGTTGGTCAGCAGGTAGCCTTCCGGGCTCATGATCACCGCCGAACCCAGGCTCGACTCCCAGCGGCGCTGCTTGGGCAGGTTGTCACCGAAGAAGCGGCGGAACTGCGGGTCTTCGAACAGCGGGTGGGCGGTCTTGTTGACCACCTTGGTGGTGTACAGGTTGGCCACTGCCGGGGCGGCGATGCTCACGGCGTCGGCGTAGGACACCGGCCCCTGCATGATCCGCGTGGTTTGCGGTGCCTGTTGCAGGTTGACGTCCTGGCTGGGCAGGCCGACCCATTGCGGAAAGCGCTGGATGACCAACAGGGCGATCAGCACGCCGACCAGCAGCGGCCAGCCAAAGTAACGCAAAGCCTTGAACATTGAACAAATCCTGGGAGTTGGCAGAGGGCCGATGACAGCTGGAAGCGTGAACGCGCGCGATCATACTGCGCTCGGGCGCGTGCAGGAACTGTTTAATCGTCACGAAAACCAACAACGCCAGCCCCCAGGCAACTGCCGTCGGTTTCCCCAAACCCGGCGACGGCCCATAATGACGCTCATTATACGAGGCCTTGGGCCGCGCTGAACTGCGAAATTGAGGAGTCTTTTCATGGCTGTTGCCCTGAGCACCCTGGTCGAGGAAGCCGAACGCTACCTCGGCAGCGCCAAAATCCAGGACTACTGCCCCAACGGCCTGCAGGTCGAGGGCCGCCCGCAGGTGACTCGCATCGTCAGCGGCGTTACCGCAAGCCAGGCCTTGCTCGATGCTGCGGTCGAAGCCGAAGCCGACCTGGTGCTGGTGCACCACGGCTACTTCTGGAAGGGCGAGAACCCGTGCATCACCGGCATGAAGCAGCGCCGGCTGAAAACCCTGCTCAAGAACGACCTGAGCCTGTTGTCCTACCACCTGCCGCTGGACCTGCACCCGGAAGTCGGCAACAACGTGCAGCTGGCGCGTCAGCTCGACATCACCGTCGAAGGCCCGCTGGACCCGCAGAACCCGCGGATCGTCGGCCTGGTCGGTTCGCTGGCCGAGCCGATGTCGGCACGCGATTTTGCCCGCAAGGTACAGGAGGTGATGGGGCGCGAGCCGCTGTTGATCGAAGGCGAGCAAATCATTCGCCGGGTCGGCTGGTGCACCGGTGGCGGTCAGGGCTACATCGACCAGGCGATTGCCGCCGGTGTCGACCTGTACTTGAGTGGCGAAGCCTCCGAGCAGACCTTCCACAGCGCCCGCGAGAACGGCATCAGTTTCATCGCCGCCGGCCACCATGCCACCGAGCGTTACGGTGTGCAGGCGTTGGGTGATTACCTGGCCCGGCGCTTTGCCCTGGAGCACCTGTTCATCGACTGTCCGAACCCGATCTGAGGCTAAAACGGCAGGGCATATTCTTATACTGTTTCGTTCTAGTTGGCCGCCTAAATAGAATCGGGCGCTGTGATAAAGTGGCTCGCTCGAACACGGCCCGCTGGCCGTCCATAAGATCGTATTTCCGTGAGTAACCATGGTCGACAAACTGACGCATTTGAAACAGTTGGAGGCGGAAAGCATCCACATCATTCGTGAGGTGGCCGCCGAGTTCGATAACCCGGTGATGCTGTACTCGATTGGCAAGGACTCGGCCGTGATGCTGCACCTGGCGCGCAAGGCCTTCTTCCCGGGCAAGCTGCCGTTTCCGGTGATGCACGTCGACACCCAGTGGAAATTCCAGGAGATGTACAGCTTCCGCGACAAGATGGTCGAGGAAATGGGCCTGGAGCTGATCACTCACGTCAACCCGGACGGCATCGCCCAGGGCATCAACCCGTTCACCCACGGCAGTGCCAAGCACACCGACATCATGAAGACCGAGGGCCTGAAACAGGCGCTCGACCAGTACGGCTTCGATGCCGCCTTCGGTGGCGCGCGCCGCGACGAAGAGAAGTCGCGGGCCAAGGAGCGCGTCTACTCGTTCCGCGACAGCAAGCACCGCTGGGACCCGAAGAACCAGCGTCCCGAGCTGTGGAACCTGTACAACGGCAAGGTCAACAAGGGCGAATCGATTCGCGTGTTCCCGCTGTCGAACTGGACCGAGCTGGACATCTGGCAGTACATCTACCTCGAAGGTATCCCGATCGTGCCGCTGTACTTCGCGGCCGAACGCGAAGTGATCGAGAAGAACGGCACCCTGATCATGATCGACGACCCGCGCATCCTCGAGCACCTCTCGGAGGAAGAAAAGGCCCGTATCGTCAAGAAGAAGGTGCGTTTCCGTACCCTTGGCTGCTACCCGTTGACGGGCGCGGTGGAGTCGGAGGCCGAAACCCTCACCGACATCATTCAGGAAATGCTCCTGACGCGCACTTCCGAGCGCCAGGGCCGCGTCATCGACCACGATGGTGCCGGCTCCATGGAAGACAAAAAACGTCAGGGCTATTTCTAAGTTAGGGTCTCTTCATGTCGCACCAATCTGATCTGATCAGCGAGGACATCCTCGCTTACCTGGCCCAGCACGAACGTAAAGAACTGCTGCGCTTTTTGACCTGCGGTAACGTCGATGACGGCAAGAGCACCCTGATCGGGCGCCTGCTGCACGACTCGAAGATGATCTACGAAGATCATCTGGAAGCCATCACCCGCGATTCGAAGAAAGTCGGCACCACCGGTGACGACATCGACCTGGCGTTGCTGGTCGACGGCCTGCAGGCCGAGCGCGAGCAGGGCATCACCATCGATGTGGCCTACCGCTACTTCTCTACCGCCAAGCGCAAGTTCATCATCGCCGACACCCCGGGCCATGAGCAGTACACCCGCAACATGGCCACCGGTGCGTCCACCTGCGACCTGGCGATCATCCTTGTCGATGCCCGCTACGGCGTGCAGACCCAGACCCGTCGGCACAGCTACATTGCCTCGTTGCTGGGCATCAAGCACATTGTCGTCGCGGTCAACAAGATGGACCTCAAGGGCTTCGACGAGGGCGTGTTCGAAAGTATCAAGGCCGACTACCTGAAGTTTGCCGAGGCTATCAACATGACCCCGAGCAGCCTGCACTTCGTGCCGATGTCGGCGCTCAAGGGCGACAACGTGGTCAACCGCAGCGAGCGTTCGCCGTGGTACACGGGCCCGGCATTGATGGAAATCCTCGAAACCGTGGAAGTCGCGGCCGACCGCAACTTCACCGACCTGCGCTTCCCGGTGCAGTACGTCAACCGCCCGAACCTGAACTTCCGTGGCTTTGCCGGTACCCTGGCCAGCGGCGTGGTGCACAAGGGCGATGAAATCGTCGTGCTGCCGTCGGGCAAGAGCAGCCGGGTCAAGTCCATCGTCACCTTCGAAGGTGAGCTGGAAAACGCCGGCCCAGGGCAAGCCGTGACCCTGACCATGGAAGACGAAATCGACATCTCCCGTGGCGATTTGCTGGTACATGCCGACAACGTGCCGCCGGTGACCGACCAGTTCGACGCCATGCTGGTGTGGATGGCTGAAGAGCCGATGCTGCCGGGCAAGAAATACGACATCAAGCGCGCCACCAGCTATGTGCCGGGCTCGATCGCCAGCATCGCCCACAAGGTCGATGTGAACACCCTGGAGCAGGGCGCTGCCAGTGCCCTGCAGCTCAACGAGATCGGCAAGGTCAAGGTCAGCCTCGACGCGCCGATCGCGCTGGACGGCTATGACAGCAACCGCACCACCGGTGCCTTTATTGTCATCGACCGCCTGACCAACGGCACCGTCGGCGCCGGCATGATCATCGCGCCACCGGTTGTGCCCCACGGCACTGTCGGCCAGCACGGCAAGCTGGCCCACGTGGCCACTGAAGAACGTGCCCTGCGCTTCGGCCAGCAGCCGGCCACCGTGCTGTTCAGCGGCCTCTCGGGCGCGGGCAAGAGCACCCTGGCCTATGCCGTGGAACGCAAGCTGTTCGACATGGGCCGTGCGGTGTACGTGCTCGATGGCCAGAACCTGCGTCACGACCTGAACAAGGGCCTGCCACAGGACCGTGCCGGGCGTACCGAGAACTGGCGCCGTGCCGCGCATGTTGCGCGTCAGTTCAACGAAGCCGGCCTGCTGACCCTGGCCGCCTTCGTCGCCCCGGATGCCGAAGGCCGCGAACAGGCCAAGGCGCTGATCGGCAAGGAGCGTTTGCTCACCGTCTACGTCCAGGCATCGCCTTTGGCTTGCCGTGAGCGTGACCCGCAGGGCCTGTATGCCGCCGGTGGCGACAACATTCCGGGCGAAAGCTTCCCGTATGACGTACCGCTGGATGCGGACCTGGTGATCGACACCCAGAACCTCAGCCTGGAAGACGGCGTCAAGCAGGTGCTGGACCTGCTGCGCAAGCGTGGCGCGATCTAAGCGTTAGCGCTGAACAGGAAACCCCACTCAGGTGGGGTTTTTTGTTGGCTGTAAACTTAGATGTGCTTTTCCGACACCGGAATCACCCGCTTTTCCTTCACCGCCTTGAACGAGAAACTCGAGTAAATCTCCTTCACCCCTGGCAAGGTCTGCAGCACTTCCCGCGCAAACTCACCGAATGACTCCAGGTCCCGGGCAAGGATCTCCAGGAGGAAGTCATAGCGCCCGGAGATGTTGTGGCAGGCGACGATTTCGGGGATTTCCATCAGCCGCTGCTCGAAGGCGCGGGCCATTTCCTTGCTGTGCGAGTCCATCATGATGCTGACGAAAGCGGTCACGCCAAAACCCAGGGCCTTGGGCGAAAGGATGGCCTGGTAGCCGGTGATATAGCCGGACTCTTCCAGCAACTTCACTCGTCGCCAGCATGGCGAGGTGGTCAGCGAGACCTGGTCGGCCAGTTCGGACACCGTCAGCCGGGCGTTGCCTTGCAGGGCTGCGAGCAAGGCGCGGTCGGTGCGGTCGATGGCTGTAGGCATGTTTTACCCTCCGTGGTCTGGATTTGTTGTTTTTATGTCAATAACCACCCGCAGGGACGGCTACATTTGGAAAAAAATCAGCACCTCAGTGGCATAAGCTTATAACAAACCACTAGAGGCTGTTTGCCATGAGCGGCTCCAATAACAAAACAGGTTTTGCCACCCGCGCCATCCACCACGGTTACGATCCGCTGGAACACAACGGGGCCCTTGTGCCACCGGTCTATCAGACGGCTACCTTCGCTTTTCCTACCGTCGAGTACGGCGCTGCTTGCTTCGCCGGGGAACAAGCCGGGTACTTCTACAGCCGTATCTCCAACCCGACCCTGGCCCTGCTGGAGCAACGCATGGCCTCACTGGAGGGCGGCGAAGCGGGGCTGGCACTGGCCTCGGGAATGGGCGCGATCACTGCCACGCTATGGACGCTGCTGCGCCCCGGCGATGAGGTGCTGGTAGGACGTACGCTGTACGGCTGCACCTTCGCCTTTTTGCACCATGGCATCGGCGAGTTCGGGGTCAAGGTCCGGCATGTCGACATGAGCGATTTACACGCGGTCGCTGCGGCGATCAGCGACAAGACCCGGGTTATCTACTTCGAAACCCCGGCCAACCCGAACATGCACATGACTGACATCGGCGCCGTGGCCAAGCTTGCGCACGCGCACGATATCAGCGTGGTGGTCGACAATACCTACTGCACCCCGTACCTGCAGCGGCCGCTGGAGTTGGGTGCCGACCTGGTGGTGCATTCGGCGACCAAGTACCTCAGTGGCCATGGCGATATCACTGCCGGCCTGGTGGTCGGGCGCAAGGCGCTGGTCGATCGGATTCGTCTGGAAGGCTTGAAGGACATGACCGGTGCGGTGATGTCACCGCACGACGCCGCCTTGCTCATGCGCGGGATGAAAACCCTGACCCTGCGCATGGAACGCCACTGCAGTAACGCCCAGACCATCGCCGAATACCTGCAGCAACAGCCGGAAGTTGAACTGATCAATTACCCCGGTTTGCCCGGCTTTGCCCAGTACGAGCTGGCCCAGCGGCAGATGCGCTTGCCTGGCGGCATGATCGCCTTCGAACTCAAGGGCGGCATTACCGCCGGACGGCGTTTCATGAACGCCCTGCAATTGTTCAGCCGTGCCGTCAGTCTCGGTGATGCCGAATCCCTGGCTCAGCACCCGGCAAGCATGACCCACTCCAGCTATACCCCAGAGGAGCGTGCCCAGTACGGCATCTCTGAAGGGCTGGTAAGGCTGTCGGTGGGGCTTGAGGACATCGACGATCTATTGGCGGATATTCAACAGGCGCTCAAGGCCTGCGCCTGAACCCTTCACAGACGAGGTCAAATGCAATGGTGGCAATGATGACCCTTGTGCCTGGCGAAGGTATGCCGCGGCGTCCGGGCGATCCGCAGCTGGACAGTGACCCGGGGGAAACCGCCGAGTGGCTGGAGGCGCTGGATTCGACCCTGCTGCACTGCGGCCCGGAGCGTGCGCAGTTTCTGCTTGAGCAGCTGCAAGCTCATGCCCGTGAGTTGGGGCTGGAGCGCGGCGTCCAGGCGTTTTCGGCTTATCGCAATACGCTGTCGGTGGAACAGCAGGGCGCCTATCCGGGCGATCTGGAACTCGATGAACGCATCACCAGCATCCTGCGCTGGAATGCCCTGGCCATGGTGATGCGGGCCAACCACGCCTATGGTGACCTGGGTGGGCATATCGCCAGCTATGCGTCGGCCGCGGAGATTTTCGAAGTCGGTTTCCAGTATTTCTTTCGCGGTGAGGCGGGCGCTGAGCAGCGTACGGCTGACCTGGTGTTTTTCCAGCCGCATTCGGCTCCGGGCATTTACGCCCGGGCCTTTCTTGAAGGCCGCCTGAGCGAAGAACAACTGGCCAGCTACCGTCAGGAAGTGGCCGGTAACGGCCTGTGCTCTTATCCGCATCCGTGGCTGATGCCCGACTTCTGGCAGTTTCCCACCGGCTCCATGGGCATCGGCCCGATCAACGCCATCTACCAGGCGCGCTTTATGCGCTACCTGCACAACCGCCAGTTGCTCGACACCAGCGCCCGGCATGTCTGGGGGGTGTTTGGCGATGGCGAGATGGATGAGCCGGAATCCATTGCCGGTTTGACGCTGGCCGCCCGCGAGCAACTGGATAACCTGACATTTGTGGTCAACTGCAACCTGCAGCGCCTCGACGGCCCGGTGCGTGGCAACGGCCAGATCATCCAGGAGCTTGAGGCACTGTTCAGTGGCGCTGGCTGGAACGTGATCAAGGTGCTCTGGGGCTCGGAGTGGGACCCGCTGTTCGCGCGCGACACCGAGCACGTGTTGTTGCGCCAGTTGGCGGCGACACCGGACGGGCAGTTCCAGAATCTTGGGGCCAAGGATGGGGCCTACAACCTCGAGCATTTTTTCAATCAGCAGCCGGCCTTGCAGAAGCTGGTCGAGCACATGAGTTCGGCCGAGATCAACGCACTCAAGCGCGGTGGTCACGATTTTCGCAAGCTCTATGCCGCTTTCGCCGCCGCCAAGGCCTGCAAGGGCCGGCCAACGGTAATCCTGGCCAAGACCAAGAAAGGCTATGGCATGAGCGCTGCGGGCGAGTCGCGGATGACCGCGCACCAGGCCAAGAAACTCGATGTGCAGGCCTTGCTGGCGTTCCGTGACCGCTTCCATTTGCCGCTGTCGGATGCGCAGGTCGAGCAGTTGCAATTCTATCGGCCGGCCGAGGGCAGCCCGGAGATGCGCTATCTGCGTGAGCGTCGCGCCGCCCTTGGTGGGCCGCTGCCTGCCCGGCGCAGCGACGTGCGCCCGGTGCCGGTACCGGCGCTGGAGGCCATGGGCGGCTTCGCCCTGCAGGCCGACGGCAAAGAAATGTCCACCACCATGGCCGCTGTGCGCATGCTCAGCGCCTGGCTCAAGGCGCCGCAGTTGGGGCCGCGTGTGGTGCCGATAGTGGCCGACGAGGCGCGCACCTTCGGTATGGCCAGCCTGTTCCGCCAGATTGGTATCTATTCACCCCAGGGGCAGTGCTACGAGCCGGAAGACGCAGGGTCGCTGCTGTCCTACAAGGAAGCGCGCGATGGCCAACTGCTGGAGGAAGGCATCACCGAGGCCGGAGCGATTTCTTCCTGGGTGGCGGCGGCGACGTCCTACGCAGTGCATGGCGAGCCGATGCTGCCGGTGTACATCTATTACTCGATGTTCGGCTTCCAGCGCGTGGGCGACCTGATCTGGGCCGCCGCCGACCAGCGTGCCCGGGGCCTGCTGCTGGGGGCTACAGCCGGGCGCACGACACTGGGTGGGGAAGGGTTGCAGCACCAGGACGGTTCGAGCCTGGTGATGGCTTCGATGGTGCCCAACTGCCGCGCCTGGGAGCCGTGCTTTGCCGGTGAGTTGGCGGTGATCCTCGAATACGCCGCGCGGCGCATGCTGGTCGAACAATGCGACGAATTTCACTATGTCGCGGTGATGAACGAAAACTATCCACAGCCGTCCCTGCCAGTGCAGGTGCATGAAGAGGTCTTGCGCGGCATGTACCGTTATGTCGAGCAGCAGGTGGCCGATGCCCAGGGTCGCGTGCGCCTGCTCGGTTCCGGGGCGATCCTGCGTGAAGTCATTGCTGCCGGTGAATTGCTGGCCAGCGATTGGCAGGTTGCCAGTGAAGTGTTCAGTGTCACCAGTTTCAGCGAGCTGGCGCGGGAGGCACGGGATGTTGATCGCGCCAGCCGCCTGGGGCAGGGCAGTGGTGATATCAGCCATGTGCAGCGCTGCCTGGACGGTGATGCGCCGGTGATCGCCGCGACCGACTATGTGCGGGCCTGGCCGCAGCTGATTGCCGAGTATGTACAAGCACCTTATGTGACGCTTGGGACGGACGGATTTGGCCGCAGCGATACCCGCCAGCAGTTGCGGCGGTTCTTCGAGGTCGATCGCTTCAGTATCGTGCTGGCCAGCTTGCACAGCCTGGTGCGCCAGGGTGGGGTGGAGCGGCGGGTGCTGGATGAGGCGCGGGAGAAGTATGGTTACCGGGAAGGGGAGGCGCCTTGGTACTGCTGATGCTGGCAGGGGCTACTGCGTAGCCCATCGCCGGCAAGGCCGGCTCCCACAAACGACCCTGTGGGCGCTCGCATTGCAGGCGACGCTGATAAAAAAGGCCCCTCACAGGGGCCTTTTATTTTGCTTAGCGCTTGAGCCCGTAATGCTCATCGAGCATGCCCGGCGAGTTGGGCGCTTTCGGTGCGTAGTCGCGCGGCACCTCGGTGTCCTTCGGCGGGGTCAGGCGATCACGCGGGGCCTGGGTGGCTTCGGAGTGCAGGGCGGCCAGCAGGCGTTGGCGGGTGAGTTCGTCCAGGGCCAGGCGGTTGGCACCTTCGGCCAGGTGATCCTGGACGTCCTGGTAACTTTGGGTCAGTTTCTTGACCAGCGCAGCCGTACTGTTGAAGTGAGTAACCACCTCATTCTGGTAGCTGTCGAAACGTTCCTGGATATCATCCAGCTGACGCTGGGTGCTGCTCGGCGCAGCATTGGGCAGCAGGCGGGCGACCAGGAAACCAACGACGACACCCACGACGAGGGCCAGGGTCGGCAACAACCAAACTAAGAGCGAGAGTTCCACGAGTCCTTCCTCTATAAACGGCTTTGCTTTACGTTAACGGCTCGGACCTGCGCTGTATACCGCGAACGATCGCAAATATCTCAGACAGAATCATTCAGCTAGACGAGTCGACCCTTTCCGAGGTCACGGAGTTTATCCTTGCTTATCCGCGAAACCCCTGTATTCATCGATGGCCCGGTCGGCCAACTGGAAGCCTTGTACCTCGATGTCGCCGACGCCCGCGGCGTTGTGCTGCTGTGCCACCCCAACCCGGTGCAGGGTGGCACCATGATGAACAAGGTGGTGTCGATGCTCCAGCGCACCGCCCGCGATGCCGGCTACATCACCCTGCGCTTCAACTACCGCGGCGTTGGCCAGAGTGCCGGCAGCCATGACATGGGCAGCGGTGAAGTGGACGACGCCCAGGCGGCGGTAGACTGGCTGGGCGAGCAACACCCCGCGCTGCCACTGACGCTGATGGGCTTCTCCTTCGGCGGCTTCGTCGCCGCCAGTCTCGGCGGACGCCTGGAAGCCCGCGGCGTTGCTCTCAAGCACCTGTTCATGGTCGCTCCGGCGGTGATGCGCCTGGGTGATAACCCCTTGGCGCAGCAGGGCGAACTGAGCGTGATCCAGCCGGAAACCGACGAAGTGATCGATCCGCAGATCGTCTACGATTGGTCCGACGCACTGCCGCGCCCCCATGAGCTGCTGAAAGTGGCAGAATGCGGACACTTTTTTCATGGCAAGCTCACCGACCTCAAGGAACTGGTGCTGCCGCGCCTTTCGAACTGATACAAGCCTGATAAGCGATTACCCATGACTACGCGCATCCTTACCGGTATCACCACCACGGGCACGCCTCACCTGGGCAACTACGCCGGTGCCATCCGCCCGGCGATCCTCGCCAGCCGTGAACCGGGTGTCGACTCGTTCTACTTTCTGGCCGACTACCACGCCCTGATCAAATGCGATGACCCGCAGCGCATCCAGCGCTCGCGCCTGGAAATCGCCGCGACCTGGCTGGCCGGTGGCCTGGACCCTGAGCGAGTGACCTTCTATCGCCAGTCCGACATCCCCGAGATTCCCGAGCTGACCTGGCTGCTGACCTGCGTCGCGGCCAAGGGTCTGCTCAACCGTGCGCATGCCTACAAGGCTTCGGTGGACAAGAACGTCGAGAACGGCGAAGACCCGGATGCCGGGATCAGCATGGGCCTGTACAGCTACCCGGTACTGATGGCAGCCGACATCCTGATGTTCAACGCCAACAAGGTGCCGGTCGGCCGCGACCAGATCCAGCATGTGGAGATGGCCCGCGACATCGGCCAGCGCTTCAACCACCTGTTCGGCCAGGGCAAGGAGTTCTTCGCCATGCCCGAAGCGCTGATCGAGGAAAGCGTAGCCACCCTGCCGGGCCTGGACGGGCGCAAGATGTCCAAGAGCTACGACAACACCATCCCGTTGTTCACCAGCGCCAAGGACATGAAGGATGCCATCTCGCGCATCGTCACCGACTCCCGGGCCCCGGGCGAAGCCAAGGACCCGGACAACGCGCACCTGTTCACCCTGTTCCAGGCCTTTGCCACCCCGGCGCAAGCCGACGAGTTCCGTAGCGAACTGCTCCAGGGCTTGGGTTGGGGCGAGGCCAAGCAGCGTCTGTTCCAGCTGCTCGATGGTCAGCTGAGCGAGCCGCGCGAGCGTTATCACCAACTGATCAGTCGCCCGGCCGACCTCGAGGACATCCTCCAGGCCGGTGCGCAAAAGGCCCGCAAGGTCGCTACGCCGTTCCTCGAACAACTGCGCGAAGCGGTGGGCCTGCGCTCGTTCCGCAACATCGAGCAGGCGACTGCCCAGGTCAAGAAAAAGGCCGCCAAGACCGCGCGTTTCGTCAGTTTTCGTGAAGACGACGGCAGCTTCCGCTTCCGCCTGCTGGCCGCTGATGGCGAGCAACTGCTGCTGTCGCGCAACTTCGCCGACGGCAAGACCGCAGGTGCGGTGAGCAAGCAACTGCAACAGGGCGGTGAGCTCGATGTGCGCCACGAAGGCCTGGGCTTCAGCCTGTGGCTGGAAGGGGAGTGCGTCGGCGACGGCCCGCAGTTCGTCGATGCCGCTGCCCGCGACGCGGCGGTCGAAACCCTGCGAGCGGCCCTGGTGCCACAGCAGGACTGAACGGCTTATCGCAAGTCTGATTGCCATTATCCGGGGCCGTCGCTACAGTGACGGCCCGTTTTTGTTACCTTGCTAACGAATTATGACGCCCCTAGAACGATATCAAGCAGATCTGAAACGTCCCGAATTCTTCCATGATGCGGCGCAGGAAACTGCAGTGCGTCATCTGCAGCGCCTGTACGACGATCTGATCGCGGCGCAGAACAACAAGCCGGGTGTGTTCGGCAAGCTGTTTGGCAAGAAGGACCAGGCACCGGTCAAGGGCTTGTACTTCTGGGGTGGGGTAGGCCGCGGCAAGACCTACCTGGTCGATACCTTCTTCGAGGCGCTGCCGTTCAAGCAGAAAGTGCGTACGCACTTCCACCGCTTCATGAAGCGCGTCCACGAGGAAATGAAAACCCTCAAGGGCGAGAAGAACCCGCTGACCATCATTGCCAAGCGCTTCTCGGAAGAGGCGCGGGTAATCTGCTTCGACGAGTTCTTCGTCTCCGACATCACCGACGCGATGATCCTCGGCACCCTGATGGAGGAGCTGTTCAAGAACGGCGTGACCCTGGTGGCCACCTCCAACATCGTCCCTGATGGCCTGTACAAGGACGGCCTGCAGCGTGCGCGCTTCCTGCCGGCGATCGCCCTGATCAAGCAGAACACCGAGATCGTCAACGTCGACAGCGGCGTCGACTATCGCCTGCGTCACCTGGAGCAAGCCGAGCTGTTCCACTTCCCGCTCGACGAAGCGGCCCACGAAAGCCTGCGCAAGAGCTTCCGCGCACTGACGCCGGAATGCACCCAGGCGGTCGAGAACGATGTACTGGTGATCGAGAACCGTGAAATTCGTGCCCTGCGCACCTGCGACGACGTGGCCTGGTTCGAATTCCGCGAACTGTGCGACGGCCCGCGCAGCCAGAACGACTACATCGAACTGGGCAAGATCTTCCATGCCGTGCTGCTGAGCGACGTCGAGCAGATGAGCGTGGCGACCGATGACATCGCCCGGCGCTTCATCAACATGGTCGACGAATTCTATGACCGCAACGTCAAGCTGATCATCTCGGCCGAGGTTGAGCTCAAGGACCTGTACACCGGTGGTCGCCTGACCTTCGAATTCCAGCGGACCCTGAGCCGCTTGCTGGAAATGCAGTCCCACGAATTCCTGTCGCGGGCGCACAAACCCTAATCGGCGGTGCTTTCATCGCGGGGCAAGCCCGCTCCTACCGGTAGGAGCGGGCTTGCCCCGCGATGAGGCCTTTCAGGCCTCCTGCATAAACTGCTGCCGATACTGATTCGGCGACAACTCCGTGTGCTGCCTGAACAACCGGGCAAAGAAGCTCGCATCGTCATAGCCAACTTCATAGCTGATGGTCTTGATGCTCTTGCGTGTGCCCGACAGCAAGCCCTTGGCCGTTTCGATCCGCAGCCGTTGCAGGTAGTGCAGCGGCTTGTCACCGGTGGCGCTCTGGAAGCGGCGCATGAAGTTGCGGATGCTCATGCCGTGGTTGCGGGCGACGTCCTCGAAGCGGAACTTGTCGGCGAAATGCTCCTCGAGCCAGTGCTGGATCTGCAGGATGATCAGGTCCTGGTGCAGCTTCTGCCCGCCAAAGCCCATGCGCCCCGGGGTGTAGTTGCGCTGCACTTCGTAGAGGATGTCGCGGGCCACCGCTTGCGCCACGTTGGCCCCGCAGAAACGCTCGATCAGGTAGATGTACAGGTCGCAGGCCGAGGTGGTGCCGCCGGCGCAGTAGAGGTTGTCGGCATCGGTCAGGTGCTTGTCCTGGTTGAGGCTGACTTTGGGAAAGCGCTCGGCGAACTGGCTGAAAAAGCGCCAGTAGGTGGTCGCCTCCTTGCCATCGAGCAGGCCAGCTTCGGCCAGCCAGAACACCCCGCTGGCCTCGCCGCACAGCACGGCACCGCGGGCATGCTGCTCGCGCAACCAGGGCAGCACTTGCGGGTAGCGCTGGCAAAGGGCATCGAAATCGTCCCAGAAGGCCGGCAGGATGATGATGTCGGCGGCTTCCAGGCCACTGTCGACCGGCAGCATCACATCGCTGAAGCTGCGTACTGGCTGGCCGTCAGGGCTCACCAGGCGGGTTTCGAACATCGGTTGCAGGCCCAGCCCCAATTGTTTGCTGTAGCGCAGGCTGGCCAGGTGAAAGAAGTCCTTGGCCTGCATCAGGGTCGATGCAAAGACGTTGTCGATAGCCAGGATGCTGACGCGCCGCAAGGACGCCGTGGGTTGGGTAAACATCATTTTCTTTATTCTTATAGGGTAGAGTGGTCAATCACCGGCTGGATCGTCTTATTTTTTGGCGATTGTGTCTACCCTCGGTTCCCACCTTGTTTGTGGGAACCGGGATCGCGTCTCAGGGCGCGGGGTTGGGCTGGTCCTGATGGATGGCCTCGATGCCCGCCAGCAGCTCGTCAGTGAGCTTCAGGTTGATGCTGGCCAGGTTGCTGTCCAGTTGCCCAAGCGTTGTCGCACCGATGATGTTGCTGGTCACGAACGGCTGGCGGGTGACGAAGGCCAGGGCCATCTGTGCCGGGTCCAGGCCATGGTCGCGGGCCAGCTTCACGTAGCGGCTGCAGGCGCTCACGGTCTGTGGGTTGGAATAGCGCGAGAAGCGGTTGAACAGGGTCAGGCGGCCATCGGCCGGGCGCGCACCGTCTTCATACTTGCCCGAGAGCATGCCGAAGGCCAGTGGCGAGTAAGCCAGCAGGCCGCACTGTTCGCGGATGGCGATCTCCGCCAGGCCAACCTCGAAGCTGCGGTTGAGCAGGTTGTAGGGGTTCTGGATTGAAACCGCACGGCTCCAGCCACGGCTTTCGGCCAGCTGCAGGAATTTCATGGTGCCCCACGGGGTTTCGTTGGACAGGCCGATGTGGCGGATCTTGCCGGCCTTGACCTGCTCGTCGAGCACCTCGAGGGTTTCTTCCAGCGGGGTGAACAGGTCCTGCGGCGCGTGCTGGTAACCCAGCTTGCCGAAGAAGTTGGTGCTGCGCTCGGGCCAGTGCAACTGGTAGAGGTCGATCCAGTCGGTCTGCAGGCGCTTGAGGCTGTCGTCCAGGGCGGCGACGATGTGCTGGCGGTTGTGCTTGAGCAGGCCATCGCGAATATGGTTGATGCCGTTGCCGGGCCCGGCCACCTTGCTGGCCAGGATCCACTGGGCACGGTCGCCACGCTGGCTGAACCAGTTGCCGATGATGCGCTCGGTGGCCGCGTAGGTTTCCGGGCGGGGAGGGACCGGGTACATCTCGGCAGTATCGATGAAGTTGATCCCGGCGGCCTTGGCCCGTTCGATCTGGGCGAAGGCCTGGGCCTGGTCGTTCTGCTCGCCCCAGGTCATGCTGCCCAGGCACAGGGCGCTGACGTTGAGGTCGGTTCGGCCCAGCTGGCGATAGTCCATTCGGCTGCTTCCTGTCTAAAAGAAGCATAAAAGCAGGTTGAATTTTTTTTCGCAATCTGGATAATTCAGCCCCTCTCCGTGCGGTGGGAGTGATGCCCCGCTCCATAGAAGAACCCTGCCGAATATTGGACGCGCTGACCCGAGCCCCCGATAGCGTCCGTGTGCGGCTGTGTCCTTGACTTGTCAAGGTGCGCACTATCCAGTAAGATCTGCCGTCTTATTTTCGCTGGGCGGCCCCTGAGGCTATAAAGAATGAAAACTTTTACTGCTAAACCGGAAACAGTAAAGCGCGACTGGTTCGTCGTTGACGCTGCTGGCAAGACCCTGGGTCGTCTGGCCACTGAGATCGCGAGCCGTCTGCGTGGCAAGCACAAGCCAGAGTACACTCCTCACGTTGACACCGGCGACTACATCGTCGTCATCAACGCCGAGCAGGTTCGTGTCACTGGTGCCAAGACTTCGGACAAAATGTACTACTCCCACTCCGGCTTCCCGGGCGGTATCAAGGAAATCAACTTCGAGAAGTTGATCGCCAAGGCCCCAGAGCGCGTGATCGAGACCGCGGTTAAAGGCATGCTGCCTAAGAACCCACTGGGTCGCGACATGTACCGTAAGCTGAAAGTCTATGCGGGCGCTACTCACCCTCATACTGCTCAGCAGCCCCAAGAACTGAAGATTTAACGGAATAGTTCATTATGTCGGCGACTCAAAATTACGGCACTGGCCGTCGCAAGACCGCAACCGCTCGCGTTTTCCTGCGTCCAGGTACCGGTAACATCTCCATCAACAACCGTTCTCTGGACGTGTTCTTCGGTCGTGAAACCGCGCGCATGGTAGTACGCCAGCCGCTGGAACTGACCGAGACCACCGAAAAGTTCGACATCTACGTCACCGTTATCGGTGGTGGTGTCAGCGGCCAGGCCGGTGCGATCCGTCACGGTATCACCCGTGCACTGATGGACTACGACGAAACCCTGCGTGGCGCTCTGCGTCGTGCTGGCTTCGTCACCCGCGACGCTCGTGAAGTCGAGCGTAAGAAAGTGGGTCTGCGTAAAGCACGTAAGCGTCCTCAGTACTCCAAGCGTTAATTTCGCTTCGGTGTTCAAAAAAAGCCCGGTTCCTGGTGGAACCGGGCTTTTTTTATGTCTTGAATAACTATGCTGTTGTTTGCTGTGACAACTTGCCGCATAGACGCAAGTCAAGAGTTACAAGGGATAGCGGGGTGGCATAAGGCTAATCACCTTGTCAGAGAAGGGTCTTTTCATTACCATGCGGCAAATTTTTAGCAGTTCAGAAATTACTTAGTAGATGCCTGTTGCAACAGGCCATTAAAGCTGATGGGAGAGGACTGAATGAGCAATGACGGCGTCAATGCAGGCCGGCGTCGCTTCCTCGTAGCAGCCACGTCCGTGGTGGGTGCTGCAGGAGCGGTGGGGGCTGCGGTCCCGTTCGTAGGGTCATGGTTCCCCAGTGCCAAGGCGAAAGCCGCAGGTGCACCGGTGAAGGTCAATATCGCCAAGGTAGAGCCTGGTCAGCAGATGATTGCTGAGTGGCGCGGCCAACCGGTGTTCATCGTCCGCCGTACCGAAGAGATTCTCGGTAACCTCAAGAAGATCACCGGCGACCTCTCCGACCCTGAGTCCAAGGCATCGGTTCAACCCACCTATGTCGATCCGTCGAACCGCTCGATCAAGCCGGAGATCCTGGTGCTGGTCGGTTTGTGCACCCACCTGGGCTGCTCGCCAACCTTCCGTCCGGAAGTGGCACCTGTCGACCTGGGTCCGAAGTGGGTCGGCGGCTACTTCTGCCCGTGCCACGGTTCCCACTACGACCTGGCTGGCCGCGTCTACAAATCTCAGCCGGCGCCGCTCAATCTGCCAGTGCCGCCGCACTCTTATGAGTCGGACGACATTATCGTCGTCGGCGTCGATCAGGAGAACGCGTGATGAGTAAGTTAATGGACTGGGTTGACGCCCGCTTCCCCGCGACCAAGATGTGGGAAGACCATCTCAGCAAGTATTACGCGCCGAAGAACTTCAACTTCTTCTACTTCTTCGGCTCCCTGGCACTGCTGGTGCTGGTCAACCAGATCGTCACCGGTGTGTGGCTGACCATGAGCTTCACGCCGTCGGCCGAGGAGGCATTCGCCTCGGTCGAATACATCATGCGTGACGTCGAATACGGCTGGATCCTGCGCTACTTGCACTCCACCGGTGCATCGGCGTTCTTCATCGTGGTCTACCTGCACATGTTCCGCGGCCTGCTGTACGGCTCGTACCAGAAGCCTCGTGAGCTGGTCTGGGTGTTCGGCATGCTGATCTACCTGGCACTGATGGCCGAGGCCTTCATGGGCTACCTGCTGCCGTGGGGCCAGATGTCCTACTGGGGTGCCCAGGTGATCATCTCGCTGTTCGGTGCCATTCCGGTGATCGGCGACGACCTGACCCAGTGGATCCGTGGTGACTACCTGATCTCCGGCATCACCCTGAACCGCTTCTTCGCCCTGCACGTGGTGGCCCTGCCGATCGTCATTCTCGGCCTGGTGGTGCTGCACATCCTGGCGCTGCACGAAGTGGGTTCGAACAACCCTGATGGCGTCGACATCAAGAAGCACAAGGACGAAAACGGCGTGCCGCTGGACGGCATCGCGTTCCACCCTTACTACACCGTGAAGGATATCGTCGGCGTCGTCGTGTTCCTCTTCGTGTTCTGCGCGATCGTGTTCTTCTTCCCGGAAATGGGCGGTTACTTCCTGGAAAAACCGAACTTCGAACAGGCCAACGCCTTCAAGACCCCTGAGCACATTGCCCCGGTCTGGTACTTCACACCGTTCTACGCAATCTTGCGGGCGGTGCCGGACAAGCTCCTGGGCGTGATCGCCATGGGCGCTGCGATTGCCGTGCTGTTCGTCCTGCCGTGGCTGGATCGCAGCCCGGTCAAGTCCATGCGCTACAAGGGCTGGATGAGCAAAACCTGGCTGCTGGTGTTTTGCATCTCGTTCGTGATCCTCGGTGTGCTCGGTGTTCTGGCGCCTACCCCGGGCCGTACGCTGCTGTCGCAGGTATGCACCTTCCTGTATTTCGCCTACTTCATTCTGATGCCGTTCTACACCAGGCTTGAGAAGACCAAACCGGTTCCGGAAAGGGTGACTGGCTGATGAAAAAGCTATTTGCAGTATTGATTCTGGCAGTGATGCCCGCGTTCACCTTCGCCGCCGAGCATGGCCTGGAGCTGGACAAGGTCGATATCGACCTGACCGACAAGGCCGCCATGCAGGACGGTGCCCGCACCTTTGCAAACTATTGCATGGGTTGCCACAGCGCCAAGTTCCAGCGTTACGAGCGGGTTGCCGATGACCTGGGCGTTCCCCACGAGCTGATGCTCGAGAAGCTGGTGTTCACCGGCGCCAAGATTGGCGACCACATGAAGATCGGCATGCAGCCCAACGATGCCAAGGCCTGGTTCGGTGCGGCACCGCCCGACCTGACCCTGGTAGCCCGCGTGCGCGGCACCGACTGGCTGTACAGCTACCTGCGCAGCTTCTACGAAGACAAGTCGCGCCCATGGGGTGTGAACAACAAGGTCTTCCCCAACGTCGGCATGCCCAACGTGCTGGTTGGCCTGCAAGGCAACCAGGTGATTGGCTGCAAGCAAGTGCAGACCGTGGTCGATGGCAAGAAGCAATACGACCCGCTGACGGGCTCGCCGTTGACCCATGAAGCATGTGACCAGCTGACCGTGGAGCCGAAATCCGGTACCCTGACGCCAGAGCAGTTCGACGAGAAGGTCAAGAACCTGGTGACCTTCCTGGCCTACTCGGCTAACCCGGTCAAACTGGAAAGCCAGCGCATCGGTACCTATGTGCTGCTGTATCTGGCCTTCTTCTTCGTATTCGCTTACCTGCTCAAGCGCGAATACTGGAAGGACGTGCACTGATCACGCAGTAGTTTCTGGTAGTTGAACGCGCCCTGGGGCGCCTCTGGATTCACAGGGGCGCTCGCAGGGCGCGTTTGCATTTGCAGCATTTATAAATTCATACGCGAGGAGGACCACTATGGGCGTGACCAACCGGTTAGCCTGCTACTCCGACCCCGCTGACCATTATTCTCATCGGGTGCGCATCGTTCTCGCCGAGAAGGGTGTCAGTGTCGAGATCATCAACGTCGATCCTGGTCGCCTGCCGCCCAAGCTGGTTGAAGTGAACCCCTATGGCAGCGTGCCAACCCTGGTCGATCGCGACCTGGCGTTGTACGAGTCGACCGTGGTGATGGAATACCTCGATGAACGTTACCCGCATCCGCCGCTGTTGCCGGTGTATCCAGTGGCGCGGGCCAACAGCCGCCTGCTGATCCACCGCATCCAGCGCGACTGGTGTGCGCTGGTCGACCTGATACTCGACCCGCGCAGCAAGGAGCCTGCACGCGTGCAGGCGCGCAAGGAATTGCGCGAGAGCCTGACCGGGGTGTCGCCGTTGTTTGCCGACAAGCCTTGTTTCCTCAGTGAGGAGCAAAGTCTGGTCGATTGTTGTCTATTGCCCATACTCTGGCGTTTGCCAGTGTTGGGCATCGAACTGCCGCGGCCGGCCAAGCCGTTGCTCGATTACATGGAGCGACAGTTTGCCCGCGAAGCCTTCCAGGCAAGCCTGTCCGCTGCTGAACGTGAAATGCGCTAGGTTTTAAGGAGCTGTCGATGAACTCCAGTCGCCCCTATTTGGTACGTGCACTCTATGAGTGGATCGTGGACAACGACTGCACACCGCATATGCTGGTCAATGCCGAATACCCGGCCGTCCAGGTACCCCAGAGCTTCGCCAGTGACGGCCAGATCGTCCTGAACATCTCACCCAATGCCGTACGTCACCTGCACATGGATAACGAAGCAGTGAGCTTCGAGGGCCGCTTTGGCGGCGTCGCCCACACCCTGTTCGTGCCGGCCGGTGCGATTCTGGGTATTTATGCCCGGGAAAACGGCCAGGGCATGGTCTTCGAGCTCGAGCCGCCGTTGCTCGACGATGAAGATGAAGAGGAAGACGACAGCGTTGAGCCGGATGACGATGGTCCGCAGGGTGGTGGCCAGCCGCCACGGCCCAGCGGGCGTCCGAGCCTGAAGGTGGTCAAGTAACGAAAAAGGCGATCCATGCGGATCGCCTTTTTTTGTGTCTGCCGGCCTGGATTACAGGTCGGTGATGGTGCGGACCTGGTCCTTGTTGACCTTGATCACCTTGCCATCGAGCTGCTTGAACTCGTAGAAGCCGGCGGCGCGATCGTAGTACGGCGCGTCGACTGCCTGGAATTCGCGGCCGTCGTTGAGGGTGATCTGGCTTGGGGTGGAGCAGCCGGCCAGGGTGGCGAGGGCGCCAATCAGCAAGGTTGGCAGCAGGCCGTTTTTCATGGGGACTTCCTAGGTTCAGGTGGGTGTCAATCAGGTCCTCATCGCGGGGCAAGCCCGCTCCCACCGTGTAGGAGCGGGCTTGCCCCGCGATGGGTTTATCAGTCGATGTATTCGAACAACTTGACGATCTTCTGCACGCCCGACACGCCCTGCACCAGGTTGGTGGCACGGGTGGCTTCCTGTTGGGTCAGCAGGCCGAGCAGGTAGACGATGCCGTTCTCGGTGATCACCTTGATACGCGAGCCGGGGATGCTGCTGTCGGTGAGCATCTGGGTCTTGATCTTGGTGGTCAGCCAAGCGTCATTGTTGCGCGCCAGGATCGAGGAGGGCGGCAGCACCTGCAGCTCGTTGTGCACCTTTTTCACTCGCTGGACCTGGCTGGCAGCCTGTTCGGCCAGGCTCTTGAGGTCGGCGCGCGGGGTCTGCCCGGCGAGCAGGACGATACCGTTGAAGCTGCTGACGACAATGTGCGAGCTCTTGTCCAGGTCAGGGCTGGCCTTGGCAACGTTGACCGATACCTTGGTTTCGATCAGCGAGTCATCAATTTTGCTGCCAAAGGTACGGGTGCCGCGATCGTCCTCGATTGGCGTATCGCGGGTGGCAGTGAGCACCGAGCTGCAACCGGTGAGGCTCAGGCACAGGGTCAGGGCCATCAGGCCGAGGCGGTTAGGGGTCATTCTTCACTCCCGAACAATTGGCTGTCGATCAAGTCGCAGAGGCAGTGGATCGCCAGCAGGTGGACTTCCTGGATACGTGCGGTGACGTTGGCCGGAACGCGAATCTCGACGTCTTCAGGCAGCAGCAGCGAGGCCATGCCGCCGCCATCGCGTCCGGTCAGAGCTACGACAATCATTTCGCGATCATGTGCGGCCTGGATCGCCTGAATAATGTTCGCCGAGTTACCGCTGGTCGAAATTGCCAGCAGTACATCGCCGGGTTGGCCCAGGGCGCGGATCTGCTTGGAGAAGATTTCGTTGTAGCTGTAGTCGTTGGCGATCGAGGTGATGGTCGAGCTGTCGGTGGTCAAGGCGATGGCCGGCAGGCTCGGGCGTTCGCGCTCGAAGCGGTTGAGCAGTTCGGAAGAGAAGTGCTGGGCATCGCCGGCCGAGCCGCCGTTGCCGCAGGCAAGCATCTTGCCCTCGTTGAGCAGCGCATTGACCATGACCTGACTGGCTTGCTCGATGTGTGGTGCAAGGACTTCCATCGCCTGTTGCTTGGTGTTGATGCTGGCCTGAAAAAGCTGGCGAATTCGGGATTGCATGTCCATCAGTGTGACCTTAAGTAGGGCGGCTGGCCGGGCGCGTCGGGAGTATACAAAAAAGGTCCCGGCACATGACTGTGCAGCCCGTGAAGCAAAGAGCAAAAAAGTTGTAGGGGTAATGGGGCGCAGCGATCGCGGGTTCAGCACTCGAAGGCATTTTTCAGCCAGTTCAGTGCTGGGCCCGAATGGCCTTTGCCTTGCAGGGCGATGACATCGAAACGGCAGGGGTGGTTGGCCCAGCGTGTTTCCTTTTGCAGAAAAGACTCGGCGGCTAGCACCAGTTTGTCCTGCTTGCGCCCGTCGATACTGGCCAGGGCACCGCCAAAGTCCGCGTGCAGCCGGTAGCGGACTTCGACGAATACTACTGTATCGCTGTCGAGCATGACCAGATCAAGCTCGCCGCGTTTGCATCGCCAGTTCTGCGCCAGTAGCTGCAGGCCTTGCCCCTGAAGGTATTCAAGGGCTTGCCGTTCGGCGGCCTGGCCGGCTTGTTGGCGCGAACTGGCAGGCATCAGCGTGGCGTATCGGGCAGGCGTTTGATCTGGCCGCCGGAGAACTCGGCCCAGGGCAGTTGCCGCTCGATGCGCTGGTTTTCATTCAAGCTCAGGCTGCCGGACAGGCCGTCGATGCGGTTTTCAGGCAGTGCACGCAATTGACCCAGGCGCGGCGCCAGGCTGTAGGCGTCGATGCCCATGGCGTACAGGCGGCCCAGGCTGCCGGCGGCCTGGGGCCACTGGCGTTCGACCTGCTGGCGCAGCGGGTTGCCGCTGTCGAGCAGCCAGGGGGTGTCGCAGAAGCGCACGCCATTCATGTCGTTGTACTGGTTGACGTCACCGCTGGCGCTGTACACGTGCGAGGTGGCGTACACCGGTACGTCGCCGGCGTACTGGAAGTTCAAGGTCGGCTTGATCTGCTGGCCTTGCTGCGGGGTGGCGGCGAGGAAGATGAAGTCGATGTCCTGGCGGCGCGAAGGCTGGGCCGATACGGCGCCGCCGACAGTGTTCTGCAGGCTTTTGGCGCGACCTTCGCTCTGGCGCAGCTGGAACAGGTCGGCAATCTGTTTGGCCAGGGCTACTGGCTGATCGATATGCTCGGCGGCCAGCAGGGTACCGCCCTTGGCTTCCCAGTCCTGGCGGAAGGCCTTGAGCACCCGGTCGCCCCATTCGCCACGCGGCACCAGGGCAACGGCGCGGAGCATGCCGTCGGCGTGGGCGCGGCGCGACACTTCGCGGGCTTCGTCTTCAGCGGCGAGGCCGAACTGGTACAGCTGCTCCGGGCCTTTCTGGCCGGCGTCGCTGTAGTTCAGGGCCAGGGTGGTGATGGGCAGTTGTGGGTAGGCCGCAAGCTTTTTCACCAGCGGCTTTTCCAGCGGGCCAACCACCAGCTGTACGCCGGCGGCCTGGGCCTGGCGATAGAAGTCATCCAGCGAGGTCAGCCGCGAGCTGTCGAAGACTTCGATGGTCGGCGGCTTCTGTCCGGCCTGCTGGGCCTGGAAGTGCGCGGCCATGAAGCCGTCGCGCAGGGCGCGGGCGACGCCGGCCAGCTGGCCTTCTTGTGGCAGCAGCAGGGCAATCTTGGTCAGCGGCTGGCTGGTCAGCTCCATCAGCTTGATCAGCGATGGCGGCAGTTGGGCGGCGGCCGGGTGATCGGCATGCTGCGCGCGCCAGGCGTCGATGGCGGCTTGTTGCTGTTCGACAGTGCCGGCACCTTTGACCGCCAGGGCCAGGCTGGCCCAGCCAGCCATGGTGTCGGTACCGGCGCTCAAGCCTTTGAGCTGGTCGCGCGGAACGGCCGCCACCAGGTTCCAGATCGCGTCATTGTTGGCGTTGGCGGCGTTGCCCTTGAGCAGCGGCGTCAGTTGCGCGCGTTCCTGGGCAGCAGCCAGGGGCTGGCCGTTGGCTTCCAGTACCATGGCATGCACGTTGCGGGTGCGGATCTGTTGATCCTCCGGCAGTTCGTTCAGGCGCGCCAGGCTCGGGTGGCTCAGGGCGGTCAGGGCCAGCTTGGGCTGGTTGCGGCTCATGGCCAGTTCTGCCGCCAGGGTGCTGGCGAACATCTGCTGGGCCGGTTTGAGCTGCTCCAGCGGCACTTGCTCGAGGATGCGCGCGGCGCGGGCATTGTCCTTTTGCTTGTAGGCCAGGTCGGCGGCGCTCAGGCGCAGCAGTGCTGCTTGCTCCGGGGTCTTGCTGGTGGTGGCCTGTTCAAGCAGTTGCTCGATGCTGGCATCCGGTGTGCGCGGCAGTTCGCCGAGGCTCGACGAGGGCGAGCTGGCGCAGGCTGCCAGCAGGGCGGCGAGGCAAAGGGCTGTGAACAGCCGCAGGCAAGCGATCATGTAAGGGTCCTGTTACTCGATCAAATTAACGGGCGATTGTACCCAAGCGCTGGCCGGGGCGCGATCTTGCTGGCGTTAATCCTTCAATATAGGTGGTGGAACACCGGTTTGCGGCGATCCTGGTTGCCCAATGTTGCCGAGTCTCGGGCTACAATGGCGCTTTGATCATGACGACAGGTGTATGCAGTGACTGATGTTCCAGGGGCTTCCCAATCCACTTCGGGCACGCTTTACGTGGTGGCCACGCCGATCGGCAACCTGGATGACATGAGTGCCCGGGCGCTGAAAGTGCTCGGCGATGTGGCGTTGATTGCCGCTGAAGACACCCGTCACTCCATTCGTCTGTTGCAGCACTTCGGCATCAATACCCCCTTGGCTGCCTGCCATGAGCACAACGAGCGTGATGAGGGCAGCCGCTTTCTCACCCGCTTGCTGGCCGGGGATAACGTTGCGCTGATTTCCGATGCCGGCACGCCGCTGATTTCCGATCCTGGTTATCACCTGGTGCGTCAGGCCCGTGCCGCGGGCATTGCGGTGGTGCCGGTACCGGGTGCCTGCGCCCTGATCGCGGCGCTGTCGGCCGCCGGCCTGCCATCGGACCGTTTTATCTTCGAAGGCTTCCTGCCGGCCAAGGCTGTAGGGCGTCGTGCGCGCCTGAGTCAGGTCAAGGAAGAGCCGCGTACGTTGATCTTCTACGAAGCGCCGCACCGGATCCTCGAGTGTCTGCAGGATATGGAAGAGGTGTTTGGTGGTGAGCGTCCGGCGCTGCTGGCCCGCGAGCTGACCAAGACCTTCGAGACCCTCAAGGGCTTGCCCCTGGCTGAACTGCGCGCCTTCGTCGAGGCCGACAGCAATCAGCAGCGTGGCGAGTGCGTGGTGCTGGTGGCGGGCTATAGCGCGCCGGAAGATGAGCAAGCGGTGAATAGCGAGGCGATGCGCATTCTCGACCTGCTGCTGGCGGAGATGCCGCTCAAGCGCGCGGCGGCCCTGGCGGCGGAAATTACCGGAGTCCGCAAGAACCTGCTGTACCAAGTGGCGCTGGAAAAACAGAAAGCCCACTGATGTTATAGTGACATTATCGCTTTTATCGCTTGTTCTTGACGCTCGCTACCGTTAACCTTTGTGGCGGAGAGTCGATTGGACAGTCGCTGCCTTCTATTGTTTCGCAATAGAGGGGGGAGGAAAGTCCGGGCTCCATAGGGCAGAGTGCCAGGTAATGCCTGGGGGGCGCGAGCCTACGGAAAGTGCCACAGAAAATAACCGCCTAAGCACTTCGGTGCCGGTAAGGGTGAAAAGGTGCGGTAAGAGCGCACCGCATGACTGGCAACAGTTCATGGCTAGGTAAACCCCACTCGGAGCAAGACCAAATAGGGTTCCATATGGCGCGGCCCGCGTTGGAACCGGGTAGGTTGCTAAAGGCGTCCAGTGATGGCCGTCGTAGAGGAATGACTGTCCTCGACAGAACCCGGCTTACAGATCGACTCTCCACCTTTCCCCCCTCCTGCTTGAATCGATAGCAGATGCGTCTTTGTAATACCAAAAAAATCTTACTCTTAATAAATCACTTTAAGTTCGCACTCTATCCATCTGAGTGGGTTTGATTTTTTTCGTCAAAATCCCCTCCGATTTACCCTTTTGCCTTCTCCGTGTGCGCTAAATCTCCGATCTGTAAGGGATTTCCTTATAAGCGCGCCTTGACGGTGTGGTAGGCGGATTCCTATAGTGTGCGCAAGTGGCAGAAAGTGGCATGAAGTGGGTTTTCTGGCACAAAAACGCTAACATTGTGGGGAATCGCAGCCGTGTTCCGCGGAGCCAACGCCATCAACCTCGACGCAAAGGGCCGTCTCGCAATGCCGAGCCGGTACCGTGACGAGCTCGATTCGCGTAGTTCCGGGCAGTTGATCGTGACCATCGATGCGGTTGATCCCTGTTTATGCGTGTATCCCCTCGATGAGTGGGAACTGATTGAAGCCAAGTTGCGCGCGTTGCCGTCATTGCGTGAAGAGAACCGTCGCCTGCAGCGCTTGCTGATCGGCAATGCGGTGGATCTGGAGCTTGATGGCAGTGGGCGTTTCCTGGTGCCGCCGCGTTTGCGCGAGTACGCCAAGCTCGACAAGAAGGCAATGCTGGTGGGGCAACTGAACAAATTTCAGCTGTGGGACGAGGATGCCTGGAACGCGGTTTCGGCAGCCGACCTTGCAGCTATCCAACAACCGGGCGCCATGCCTGATGAACTGCGTGATTTGATCCTGTGACTATAGATAGCGGCTTTAACCACATCACCGTACTGCTTGACGAAGCCGTCGAGGCTCTCGCCGTACGCGCCGATGGCTGCTATCTGGATGGCACCTTCGGACGCGGCGGGCATAGCCGCTTGATCCTCAGCAAGCTCGGGCCGCAGGGCCGGCTGCTGGGTTTTGACAAAGATCCTCAAGCGATTGCCACCGGGCAAGCGCTGGCGGCCGAAGACGGCCGCTTTGTCATTGTGCAGCGCAGTTTTGCTGAGCTGGGTGCCGAAGTCGCCGAGCGCGGTCTGGCCGGCAAGGTCAGCGGCATCCTGCTCGACCTGGGCGTATCGTCGCCTCAGCTGGACGACCCTGAGCGTGGCTTCAGCTTCCTCAACGACGGCCCGCTGGACATGCGCATGGACCCGACCCGCGGTGTCAGTGCTGCCGAGTTCATTGCCAGCGCGCCCGAAGAAGAAATCGCCCGGGTGTTCAAGGAATACGGCGAAGAGCGCTTTGCCAAGCGCATGGCCCGTGCCGTGGTACTGCGCCGCGAAGAAACCCCGTTCACCCGCACCGCCGACCTTGCCGAAGTGCTCAAGGTCGCCAACCCGGCCTGGGAAAAGGGCAAGAACCCGGCTACCCGTGCCTTCCAGGGCCTGCGCATTCACGTCAACAACGAACTCGGCGATCTTGAGGCCGGCCTTGAAGCCGCGCTCGATACGCTGGAAGTCGGCGGGCGCCTGGTGGTGATCAGCTTCCATTCCCTGGAAGACCGCATCGTCAAGCTGTTCATGCGCAAGCTGGTCAAGGGCGAGGCCGACAACCTGCCGCGCAACCTGCCGGTCCAGCACAAGCATTTCGAACCGAAGATCAAGGTCCACGGCAAGGCCCAGTTCGCCTCCGAGGCCGAGCTCAAGGCCAACCCGCGTTCGCGTAGCGCCGTCATGCGCGTTGCCGAGAAGCTGCGGTGAGCCGCTTGTTCGCCAAGCCTTTGCCAGGCGGAAGCTTCCTGATGCTTCTGCTGTTCGTTGCCGTGCTCGTTTCTTCGGTGGCGGTGTCCTACAGCGCGCACTGGAACCGTCAGTTGCTCAACTCCCTGTACGGCGAACTCAACGAGCGCGACAAGGCCCAGGCCGAGTGGGGCCGGCTGATTCTCGAACAGAGCACCTGGACCGCCCACAGCCGTATCGAGAACCTTGCCAGCGAGCAGCTGAAGATGCGCATCCCGGCGGCTGACGAAGTACGGATGGTGGCGCCATGATGAAGCTTGAAGGCGCACTCTACCCGTGGCGGTTTCGCGTGGTCATCGCCCTGCTGGCGCTGATGGTCGGTGCGATTGCCTGGCGTATCATCGACCTGCAGGTGGTCGACCGTGACTTCCTCAAGGGGCAGGGCGATGCCCGCAGCTTGCGGCATATTCCTATTCCTGCGCACCGCGGGCTGATCACCGACCGTAATGGCGAGCCGCTGGCAGTCAGTACCCCGGTGACCACCCTGTGGGCCAACCCCAAGGAGATGCAGGCTGCCAAGGACCGCTGGCCGGCCCTGGCCGCCGCGCTCAAGCAGAACCCGCAGCAACTGGCGGCGCGCCTGGAGCAACAGGCCAGCAAAGAATTCATCTACCTGGTCCGCGGCCTGACCCCGGAGCAGGGCCAGGTGGTGCTCGATCTTAAAGTCCCCGGTGTCTACGGCATCGAGGAATTCCGCCGTTTCTACCCGGCCGGCGATGTTGCCGCGCACATGGTCGGCTTTACCGACCTAGACGACCACGGTCGCGAAGGGGTGGAGCTGGCCTACGATGAATGGCTGGCCGGCGTGCCCGGCAAGCGACAGGTGATCAAGGACCGGCGCGGTCGGCTGATCAAGGACATCCAGGTAACCAAAAACGCCAAGGCCGGAAAGACCTTGGCGTTGTCGATCGACCTGCGCCTGCAATACCTGGCCACCCGCGAACTGCGCAACGCCATCGCCGAACAGGAAGCCAAGGCCGGCAGCCTGGTGATCATGGACGTCAAGACTGGCGAAGTGCTGGCGATGGTCAACCAGCCGACCTACAACCCCAACAACCGTCGCAGCATGTTCCCGGCGGCCATGCGCAACCGGGCGATCATCGACGTGTTCGAGCCAGGCTCGACGGTAAAACCGTTGTCCATGAGTGCCGCCCTGCAGAGCGGGCGCTGGAAGCCCACCGACAAGGTCGAGGTGTACCCGGGCACCCTGCAACTGGGCCGTTACACCATTCGTGACGTATCCAAGAGCGAAGGCCCGATCCTCGACCTGACCGGCATCCTGATCAACTCCAGTAACGTCGGCATGAGCAAGATCGCCTTCGATATCGGTGGCGAATCCATCTACCGCGTCATGTCCCAGCTGGGCCTTGGCCAGTACACCGGCCTTGGCTTCCCTGGCGAGCGCGTCGGCAACCTGCCCAACCACCGCGAGTGGCGCAAGGCCGAGACCGCGACCCTGTCCTACGGCTACGGCCTGTCGGTGACCGCGCTGCAACTGGTGCATGCCTACGCCGCGCTGGCCAACGACGGCAAGATGGTGCCGCTGAGCATCCTCAAGGTCGACAAGACGCCGGAGTCCACCCAGGTGGTGCCTAAGGATGTCGCCGAGACCGTGCAGGGCATGCTCCAGCAGGTGATTGAAGCGCCGCGCGGCGTGTTCCGCGCCCAGGTGCCGTCGTACCACGTTGGCGGCAAATCGGGTACCGCGCGTAAGGCCACCATCGGCTCCAAGGGCTACACCGAAAACGCCTACCGCTCGCTGTTCGCTGGCTTCGGGCCGATGAGCGACCCGCGCTACGCGGTGGTGGTGGTCATCGACGAACCGAGCAAGGGCGGCTACTTCGGCGGCCTGGTATCGGCGCCGGTGTTCAGCAAAGTCATGTCCGGCACCTTGCGCCTGATGAATATTCCGCCGGACAACCTGCCGCCGGCAACACCAGCGCAGCAAGTCAATGTTGCACCAGTCAAGGGAGGACGCGGTTGATGACAATGCCATTGAGCAAGCTTTTTACCCAGGCCAGTCGCGATCCGTCGATCCGAGAGCTGACCCTGGACAGCCGTAACGTGCGCCCGGGCGACCTGTTCCTGGCGGTACCGGGTACGCGCATGGATGGTCGTGAACACATTGCCGACGCGCTCAGCCGCGGTGCGGCGGCGGTTGCCTACGAAGCCGAAGGCGCCAACGTGTTGCCGATCACCGACGTGCCGCTGATTCCAGTCAAGGGCCTGGCGGCGCAACTGTCGGACATCGCCGGGCGTTTCTATGGTGAGCCGAGCCGTCTGCTCGATCTGGTGGGCGTCACCGGCACCAACGGCAAGACCAGCGTTACCCAACTGGTGGCCCAGGCGCTGGACCAGCTCGGTCAGCACTGCGGCCTGATCGGCACCCTGGGTACCGGTTTTTATGGCGCGCTGCAAAGCGGCCGCCTGACCACCCCGGACCCGATCGCCGTGCAGGCGACCCTCAACGACCTGAAGAAGGCCGGGGCCAAGGCCGTGGCCATGGAAGTCTCTTCCCATGCCCTGGACCAGGGCCGGGTCGCGGCCCTGGCATTCGACATTGCGGTGATGACCAACCTGTCGCGTGATCACCTCGATTACCACGGCAGCATGCAGTCTTATGAAGACGCCAAGGCGCGCCTGTTTACCTGGCCGAACCTGCGTTGCCGGGTGGTCAACCTCGATGACGAGTTTGGTCGTCGTCTGGCGGCCGAGCAGGGCGAGTCGCGCCTGATCAGTTACAGCCTCAAGGATCCAGCCGCTTCGTTGTACTGTCGCGAAGCGCATTTTGACGACGATGGCGTGCGCGCCGTGATCGTTACCGCGCAGGGCGAGCACTCCCTGCGCAGCCGCCTGCTCGGGCGCTTCAACCTGAGCAACATGCTGGCGGCGGTCGGCACCTTGCTGGCCCTGGATTACCCGCTGGACGAAATTCTCAAGGTCACCCCGACGCTGGAAGGCCCGGTCGGGCGCATGCAGCGCCTGGGTGGCGGCCTCAAGCCGCTGGTGGTGGTCGATTACGCGCATACCCCCGACGCCCTGGAGCAGGTGCTGCAAGCGCTGCGTCCGCATGCCAAGGGCCAGTTGCTGTGCCTGTTCGGCTGCGGTGGCGACCGCGATCGCGGTAAGCGTGCGCTGATGGCGGAAGTGGCCGAGCGCCTGGCTGACCGCGTGCTGGTTACCGACGACAACCCGCGCACCGAAGACCCGCAGCAGATCTTCGCCGATATCCGCCCTGGCTTTGCCCAGGCCGATAGCGTCGAGTTCGTTGCCGGTCGCGGCGCGGCCATCGCACAGTTGATCGCCAGCGCCGGCGTTGACGATGTCATCGTCCTGGCCGGCAAGGGGCATGAGGACTATCAGGAAATCAACGGCGAGCGCCACGACTTCTCCGACCTGGTCGAAGCCGAAAAAGCCCTCGCCGTATGGGAGGCTCCCCATGCTTAAGCCATTGTCCCTCAGCCAGCTGACCGCGCCGCTCAATGGCCGCCTGCACGGCCAGGACGCAACCTTCAATGGCGTCAGCATCGACAGCCGCGCAATCACGGCCGGGCAGCTGTTTGTCGCCCTGGCCGGGCCGCGCTTCGACGGCCACGATTACTTGAACGACGTTGCCGCCAAAGGCGCGGTCGCCGCCTTGGTGCAGCGCGAAGTGCCGGGTAGCAGCCTGCCGCAGTTGGTGGTGGCCGATACCCGTCTGGCCCTGGGCCAGTTGGGCGCGCTGAACCGCGCCGCATTCGACAAGCCGGTCGCTGCCATTACCGGTTCCAGCGGCAAGACCACGGTCAAGGAAATGCTCGCCAGCATCCTGCGTACCCGTGGCCCGGTGTTGGCCACCCGTGGCAACCTCAATAACGACTTCGGCGCCCCGCTGACCCTGCTCGAACTGGCCCCGGAACACACAGCGGCGGTGATCGAGCTGGGCGCCTCGCGCATCGGCGAAATTGCCTACACCGTCGGTCTGACCAAACCGCAAGTGGCACTGATCAACAACGCCGGTACCGCTCATGTCGGCGAGTTCGGCGGGCCAGAGAAGATTGTCGAAGCCAAGGGCGAGATCCTCGAAGGTCTGGGTCAGGATGGCGTGGCTGTATTGAACCTTGATGACAAGGCCTTCGGCATCTGGAAAAAACGCGCCGGCAATCACCCGTTGCTGACCTTCGCCCTGAACAACCCAAGTGCCGACTTTCACGCCAGTAGCATTGCTCACGACCTGCGCGGTTGCCCGTCGTTCGACCTGCACAGCCCGCTGGGCGTGGCGCGGGTCCAGCTGAACCTGCTCGGTACCCATAACGTTGCCAATGCACTGGCCGCCGCCGCTGCCGCGCATGCCTTTGGTCTGACGCTGGATGGCATCGTTCAGGGCCTCAATGCCGTGCAACCGGTCAAGGGCCGCACTGTGGTGCAGATGGCGCCCAACGGTGTGCGGGTAATTGATGATACTTACAACGCAAACCCCACCTCCATGTGCGCTGCCGTTGATATACTCGCCGGCTTTTCCGGCCGCACCGTCCTGGTGCTCGGGGATATCGGCGAATTGGGCCAGTGGGCTGAGGAAGGGCATCGGCAGGTAGGCGAGTACGCCAAAGACAAGGTTTCGGCACTCTATGCGGTGGGCACCAACATGGCCCACGCGGTAGCAGCGTTCGGCGCCAATGCCCGACATTTCGCTAATCAAGCTGACCTGATCGACGCCGTTCGCGCCGCTGAGCAGGCCACCAACACCACTATTTTGATCAAGGGTTCGCGCAGCGCTGCGATGGAGAACGTCGTGGCGGCTTTGTGCGGTTCCAGCGGGGAGAAACATTAATGCTGCTGCTGCTGGCTGAGTATCTGCAACAGTTCTATAAAGGCTTCGCGGTCTTCCAGTACCTGTCCCTGCGCGGGATTCTCGGTGTCCTGACCGCGTTGTCGCTGGCCCTGTGGCTGGGCCCATGGATGATCCGTACCCTGCAGATTCGCCAGATCGGCCAAGCGGTCCGTAACGACGGCCCGCAATCGCACCTGTCCAAATCCGGCACCCCGACCATGGGTGGCGCACTGATTCTCTCGGCTATCGGCATCAGCACTCTGCTGTGGGCCGACCTGACCAACCGTTACGTGTGGGTGGTGCTGATCGTCACCTTGCTGTTCGGCGCCATCGGCTGGGTCGATGACTACCGCAAGGTGATCGAGAAGAACTCGCGCGGCCTGCCCAGCCGCTGGAAGTATTTCTGGCAGTCGGTGTTCGGCCTGGGCGCTGCGATCTTCCTGTACATGACCGCCCCGACCAGCGTCGAAACCACCCTGATCGTGCCGATGCTCAAGGACGTCACCATCCCGCTGGGGATCGGTTTCGTGGTGCTGACCTACTTCGTCATCGTCGGTTCGAGCAACGCGGTCAACCTCACCGACGGCCTTGATGGCCTGGCGATCATGCCGACGGTCATGGTTGGCGGCGCCCTGGGCATCTTCTGCTACCTGTCGGGTAACGTGAAATTCGCCGAATACCTGCTGATCCCTTACGTACCGGGCGCAGGTGAGCTGATCGTGTTCTGCGGCGCGCTGATCGGTGCCGGCCTGGGCTTTCTGTGGTTCAACACTTACCCGGCCCAGGTGTTCATGGGCGACGTCGGTGCCCTGGCACTGGGTGCGGCACTGGGCACCATCGCCGTGATCGTGCGTCAGGAAATCGTCCTGTTCATCATGGGCGGTGTGTTCGTCATGGAGACCCTGTCGGTGGTGATCCAGGTGGCCTCCTTCAAGTTGACCGGCAAGCGCGTGTTCCGCATGGCGCCGATCCATCACCACTTTGAACTCAAGGGTTGGCCCGAGCCTCGGGTGATCGTCCGCTTCTGGATTATCACCGTGATTCTGGTGCTGATCGGCCTTGCCACCCTGAAACTGAGGTAGAAACGCGTGTCCTTGATCGCTTCTGACCACTTCCGCATTGTTGTCGGCCTCGGCAAGAGCGGCATGTCCCTGGTTCGCTTCCTGGCGAACCGGGGCATTGCCTTTGCGGTTGCCGACACCCGTGACAACCCGCCGGAACTGGACACCCTGCGCCGCGATTTCCCGCAGGTGGAAGTGCGTTGTGGCGAGCTGGACGTAGAGTTTCTCTGCCGTGCCGACGAACTGTATGTCAGCCCCGGCCTGGCCCTGGCCACGCCGGCGCTGCAGCAGGCCGCTGCCCGTGGCGTGAAGCTGTCGGGCGACATCGAACTGTTCGCCCGCAACGCCAAGGCGCCGATCATTGCCATCAGCGGCTCCAACGCGAAAAGCACCGTCACCACCCTGGTCGGCGAAATGGCCGCCGCGGCTGGCAAGCGTGTGGCGGTCGGCGGCAACCTCGGTACCCCGGCGCTGGACTTGCTCAGCGATGATGTCGAGCTGTACGTGATGGAGCTGTCGAGCTTCCAGCTGGAAACCACCGACCAGCTCAATGCCGAAGTGGCCACCGTGCTCAACGTCAGCGAAGACCACATGGACCGCTACAGCGGCCTGCCGGCCTATCACCTGGCCAAGCACCGGATTTTCCGTGGCGCGCGGCAGGTGGTGGTCAACCGCCAGGACGCCCTCAGCCGTCCGCTGCTGGCTGAAGGCCAGCCGGTATGGACCTTCGGTCTGAACACTCCCGACTTCAAGGCCTTTGGCCTGCGCGAAGAGAACGGCGAGAAGTACCTGGCCTTCGAGTTCCACAACCTGATGCCGGTACGCGAACTGAAGATTCGCGGTGCCCACAACCAGTCCAATGCCCTGGCGGCCCTGGCCCTGGGCCATGCCGTTGGCCTGCCGATGGACGCCATGCTTTCCAGCCTGCGCACCTTCGCGGGCCTGGCGCACCGTTGCCAGTGGATTCGTGAGCGCAATGGCGTGAACTGGTATGACGATTCCAAGGCGACCAACGTCGGTGCCGCCCTGGCGGCCATCGAAGGCCTGGGCGCCGATATCGACGGCAAGCTGGTGCTGGTCGCCGGTGGCGATGGCAAAGGTGCTGACTTCAGCGCGTTGACTGCGCCGGTCGCCGCCAACTGCCGCGCCGTCGTGCTGCTGGGCCGCGATGCCGAGCGTCTGGCCGAAGCGCTGGGTGACGGCGTGCCGCTGATCCGGGTGAAAACCCTTGATGAAGCGGTGCAGCAATGCGCCGAACTGGCCCGGCCCGGCGATGCCGTGCTGCTGTCGCCGGCGTGCGCGAGCCTGGACATGTTCAAGAACTTCGAAGAGCGTGGGCGCCTGTTCGCCCAGGCCGTAGGAGGGCTGGCATGATCTTCGGCATCATCAAGCCTTACCCATCGCCGCTGATCAGCGGTCGCGGCATCGACCTTGATTTCGCCATGCTCGCCGGTTGCCTGGCGCTGCTCGGCCTTGGCCTGGTGATGATCACCTCGGCGTCTTCGGAAGTGGCCGCTGCGCAGTCGGGCAACCCGCTGTACCACATGTTCCGCCACCTGGTGTACGTGGCCATCGGCGTCTTTGCCTGCATCGTCACCATGATGGTGCCGATCGCCACCTGGCAGAAGATGGGTTTCACCATGCTGGTTGGCGCCTTCGCGTTGCTGGTGCTGGTACTGGTGCCGGGCATTGGCCGTGAAGTGAACGGTTCGATGCGCTGGATCGGCTTCAGCTTCTTCAACGTCCAGCCCTCGGAAATCGCCAAGGTTTTCGTGGTCATTTATCTCGCCGGCTACCTGGTGCGTCGTCAGCAGGAAGTGCGCGAAAGCTGGATGGGCTTCTTCAAGCCGTTCATCGTGTTGCTGCCCATGGCTGGCCTGCTGCTGATGGAGCCGGACTTCGGTGCCACGGTGGTGATGATGGGCGCGGCGGCGGCGATGCTGTTCCTCGGCGGCGTCGGCTTGTTCCGCTTCAGCCTGATGGTGGTGCTGGCGGTTGCAGCGGTGTTCATCCTGGTCCAGGCCCAGCCCTACCGGATGGCGCGCCTGATCACCTTTACCGACCCCTGGTCGGATCAGTTCGGCTCCGGCTACCAGTTGACCCAGGCGTTGATCGCCTTCGGTCGCGGCGAGTGGCTCGGCGTTGGCCTGGGCAACAGTGTGCAGAAGCAGTTCTATTTGCCCGAAGCGCACACCGACTTCGTTTTCTCGGTACTGGCCGAAGAGCTGGGCGTGGTCGGCTCGTTGATCACTGTGGCGCTGTTCGTGTTCGTCACCGTGCGCGCGCTGTACATCGGCCTGTGGGCAGAAAAAGCCAAACAGTTCTTTGCCGCCTACATGGCCTTCGGCCTGGCGTTCCTGTGGATTGGTCAGTTTTTGATCAATATCGGCGTGAACGTCGGCCTGCTGCCGACCAAGGGCCTGACCCTGCCGTTCCTCAGTTACGGCGGTAGCTCCCTGGTGATCTGCTGTGCCTGCGTCGGTTTGCTGCTGCGCATCGAGTGGGAGAGCCGCACGCACCTGGGCAGTGAAGAACACGAATTCAATGAAAGCGATTTTGCCGAGGAGCCGAATCATGGCCGCTAACGGCAAGAACGTACTGATCATGGCAGGCGGCACCGGGGGCCACGTGTTCCCGGCGCTGGCCTGTGCCCGTGAATTCCAGGCGCGCGGTTACAGCGTGCACTGGCTGGGCACCCCGCGCGGTATCGAAAACGAGCTGGTACCCCAGGCCGGGCTGCAATTGCACCTGATCCAGGTCACCGGCCTGCGTGGCAAGGGCAAGCTGTCGCTGCTCAAGGCGCCGTTCACCCTGGTCAAGGCCGTGCTGCAGGCGCGGCGGATCATCCGTCAGCTCAAGCCGGTGTGTGTGGTCGGCTTTGGCGGTTACGTGACCGGCCCGGGCGGCGTTGCGGCCCGGCTGTGCGCAGTGCCGGTGGTGATTCACGAGCAGAACGCCCGTGCCGGTACCGCCAATCGGCTGCTGGTGCCTTTGGCTGGCCGAGTCTGCGAAGCTTTCCCCGACACCTTCGCGGCGTCGGACAAACTGCGCACCACCGGTAACCCGGTGCGCAGCGAACTGTTCATGGAAACCCCGCGCGAGCCCCTGGGCGTGCGCAAGCCTCGTTTGCTGGTGCTCGGCGGAAGCCTGGGCGCCGAACCGCTGAACAAATTGCTGCCCCAGGCTTTGGCCTTGGTGCCTCAGGAGATTCGTCCCGAGGTATTCCATCAGGCTGGCAAGCAGTATGACCAGATTACCGCCGAGCGTTACCGCGAGGCCGGTGTCGAGGCTCAGGTAGAACCGTTCATCAAGGACATGGCCCACGCCTATGGCTGGGCTGATCTGGTGGTCTGCCGCGCGGGTGCGCTGACTGTCAGCGAGCTGGCTGCGGCCGGCTTGCCTTCGATGCTGGTGCCCTTGCCCCATGCCATCGACGACCACCAGACCCACAACGCCCATTATCTGGCCCGTGAAGGCGCTGCCTTCCTGATGCCACAAGCGACAACTGGCGCAGCGCAACTCGCTGAACGCCTGAACGAGGTGCTGATGCAACCGGAAAAACTCATCACCATGGCCGCCACTGCCCGGCGCCTGGCCAAGCCCGCTGCCACCCGCACCGTGGTCGATATCTGTCTGGAGGTGGCCCATGGTTGAAAGTCAGAAAGCCATCCCGCAACCGGAAATGCGCCGTATCCGTCGCATCCACTTCGTCGGTATCGGCGGCGTGGGCATGTGCGGTATCGCCGAAGTGCTGCTGAACCTGGGTTACCAGGTGTCGGGCTCCGACCTCAAGACCTCGCCGGTCACCGAGCGCCTGGAATCCTTCGGTGCGCAGATCTTTATCGGTCACCGTGCCGAGAACGCCGCCAGCGCCGATGTGCTGGTGGTGTCGAGCGCCATCAACACCGCCAACCCGGAAGTCGCCACCGCTCTTGAGCGACGCATTCCGGTGGTGCCGCGGGCCGAGATGCTCGCCGAGCTGATGCGCTATCGCCACGGCATCGCCGTGGCCGGTACCCATGGCAAGACCACCACCACCAGCCTGCTGGCCTCGGTATTCGCCGCCGGTGGCCTGGACCCGACCTTCGTCATCGGTGGCCGCCTCAATGCCGCCGGCACCAATGCCCAGCTCGGCACCAGCCGCTACCTGATCGCCGAAGCCGATGAGAGTGACGCCAGCTTCCTGCACCTGCAGCCGCTGGTGGCCGTGGTCACCAACATCGACGCCGACCACATGGCGACCTACGAAGGCGACTTCAACAAGCTGAAGAAAACCTTCGTCGAGTTCCTGCACAACCTGCCGTTCTATGGCCTGGCGGTGATGTGCCTGGACGACCCGGTGGTGCGCGAGATCCTGCCGCAGGTCAAGCGTCCGACGGTGACCTACGGTTTCAGCGAAGAAGCCGACGTGCGCGCGATCAATGTCCGCCAGTCGGGCATGCAGACCCACTTCACCGTGCTGCGCCGCGATCGCGAGCCGCTGGAGGTGTCGGTCAACATGCCGGGCAACCACAACGTGCTCAACGCCCTGGCGACCATCGCCATTGCCACCGACGAGGGCATCAGCGATGAAGCCATCGTCCAGGGCCTCTCGGGGTTCCAGGGGGTAGGGCGGCGCTTCCAGGTCTATGGCGAGCTGCCGGTAGACGGCGGCAGCGTGATGCTGGTCGACGACTACGGCCACCACCCGACCGAAGTCGCGGCGGTGATCAAGGCCGTGCGCGGTGGCTGGCCTGAGCGGCGCCTGGTGATGGTGTACCAGCCGCACCGTTACAGCCGCACCCGCGACCTTTACGACGATTTCGTCCAGGTCCTGGCCGACGCCAACGTGTTGCTGCTGATGGAAGTCTACCCGGCCGGCGAAGAACCGATCCCAGGCGCCGACAGCCGTCAGCTGTGCCACAGCATCCGCCAGCGCGGCCAACTCGACCCGATCTACATCGAGCGCGGCATCGAGCTGGCGCCGCTGGTCAAGCCGCTGTTGCGCGCTGGCGACATCCTGCTGTGCCAGGGTGCCGGTGACATCGGTGGCCTGGCCCCGCAATTACTCAAGAGTCCGTTGTTCGCTGGTGCTGTTGCCAGTCAGGGGAAGTCGAAATGACTGATAACGCATACGCTACATTGCACTCGACCATTGATCCGCAAGCCTTCGGCCGCGTAGCCGTGCTTTACGGCGGCAAGAGCGCCGAGCGCGCGGTTTCGCTGAAGTCCGGCGCCGCGGTTATCGAGGCGCTGAGCGGCGCTGGGGTCGACGTGGTCGCCATCGACGTCGGCGACGACCTGCTCGATCGCCTGCAGCGCGAGAAGATCGACCGCGCCTTCATCATCCTCCACGGCCGTGGCGGTGAAGACGGCAGCATGCAGGGCCTGCTGGAGTGCCTGGGCATTCCCTACACCGGCAGCGGCATCCTCGCGTCGGCGCTGGCCATGGACAAGCTGCGGACCAAACAGGTCTGGCACAGCCTGGGTATTCCGACCCCACGTCACGCCGTACTCTCCAGCGAAGTTGACTGTATTTCTGCAGGTGCGGAACTGGGCTTCCCTTTGATCGTCAAACCGGCCCATGAAGGTTCCAGTATCGGTATGGCGAAAGTGAGCAGCGTCGAAGAATTGATCGTTGCCTGGAAGGACGCTGCCACCTACGACTCGCAAGTGTTGGTTGAACAATGGATCAAGGGTCCGGAGTTCACTGTGGCTGTGCTGCGTGGTCAGGTCCTGCCGCCAATCGCCCTGGGCACCCCGCACACGTTCTACGACTACGACGCCAAGTACATCGCCAACGATACCCAGTACCGCATCCCGTGCGGCCTGGACGCGGCCAAGGAACAAGAGCTGATCGACCTGACTGCACGTGCCTGCGACGCCATTGGCATCGCCGGCTGGGGCCGCCTGGACGTGATGCAGGACGAGCAGGGGCGTTTCTGGCTGCTCGAGGTCAACACCGCACCAGGCATGACTGATCACAGCCTGGTCCCGATGGCGGCACGCGCGGCCGGCCTGGACTTCCAGCAGTTGGTGCTGGCGATCCTGGCGGCCAGCGTAGAGGCGCGAGGTTAAGCCCATGCAAGGCGCGATGTTACGTCATCAGCAACCCGCCCCCGGCCGTAACAAGCCGGTGCCGCGTGGTGCCAGCCGGATGGTGGCCAAAGAGCCGCTGTCGGCGCGCCTGCCCAAGGCCAACTTTAGCGTGTTCAAGCGTCTGCTCTGGCCGGTGTTGCTGGTCGCCGCAGGGTTTGCTGCCTACGAGGGTGCCCAGCGCCTGATGCCGTACGCCGACCGGCCGATTACCAAGATCGCCGTGCAGGGTGATCTGAGCTACATCAGCCAGCAGGCGGTGCAGCAACGGATCGCCCCGTACGTGGCGGCAAGCTTCTTCACCGTCGACCTGGCGAGCATGCGTGCGGAACTGGAGCAGATGCCCTGGATCGCCCACGCCGAAGTGCGCCGGGTGTGGCCGGATGAAGTGGTGATCCGCCTGGAAGAACAGTTGCCCGTGGCGCGCTGGGGTGACGAAGCCTTGCTCAATAACCAGGGCCAGGCCTTCACCCCGCGCGAACTGGCCAACTACGAGCACCTGCCGCAGCTGTTCGGGCCGCAGCGGGCGCAGCAAAAAGTAATGCAGCAATATCAGGTCCTGAGCCAGATGTTGCGGCCGATGGGCTTTTCGATTGCCCGGCTGGAGTTGCGCGAGCGCGGCAGCTGGTTCCTGACCACCGGTGCCGGTAGCGCCGGGCCAGGTATCGAACTGCTGCTGGGACGCGATCATCTGGTGGAAAAGATGCGCCGCTTCATTGCCATTTACGACAAGACACTCAAAGAACAGATCACGAACATCGCCCGCATCGATCTGCGTTACGCCAATGGCCTGGCCGTTGGCTGGCGGGAACCGATTGCACCGACGACGGCCCAACCCGCCGTTGCGAAGAATTAGAGAGAGGCAGGACCCATGGCAAATGCGCATAGCGGCAAAATGATCGTCGGGCTGGATATCGGCACCTCCAAGGTTGTGGCCCTGGTGGGCGAAGTCGCCGCCGACGGCACCCTGGAAATCGTCGGTATCGGCACTCACCCATCGCGCGGGCTGAAGAAGGGCGTGGTGGTCAATATCGAGTCCACCGTGCAGTCGATCCAGCGCGCGGTCGAAGAGGCCCAGCTGATGGCGGGCTGCCGGATTCACTCGGCGTTCGTCGGTGTTGCCGGCAATCACATCCGCAGCCTGAACTCCCATGGCATCGTCGCCATCCGTGATCGCGAAGTCAGCGCGGCGGACCTGGAGCGCGTGCTCGACGCCGCCCAGGCCGTGGCTATCCCGGCCGATCAGCGGGTCCTGCACACCCTGCCGCAGGACTACGTGATCGACAACCAGGAAGGCGTGCGCGAGCCGCTGGGCATGTCCGGCGTGCGTCTGGAAGCCAAGGTCCACGTGGTCACCTGCGCCGTCAATGCCGCGCAGAACATCGAGAAGTGCGTGCGTCGCTGCGGCCTGGAAATCGACGACATCATCCTTGAGCAACTGGCCTCGGCCTACTCGGTCCTGACCGATGACGAGAAAGAACTGGGCGTGTGCCTGGTCGACATCGGCGGCGGCACCACCGACATCGCCATCTTCACCGAAGGCGCGATCCGCCATACCGCGGTGATCCCGATTGCCGGCGACCAGGTGACCAACGACATCGCCATGGCCCTGCGTACGCCGACCCAGTACGCCGAAGAGATCAAGATCCGTTACGCCTGCGCCCTGGCCAAGCTGGCCGGTGCCGGTGAAACCATCAAGGTGCCGAGCGTTGGCGACCGTCCGCCGCGCGAACTGTCGCGCCAGGCCCTGGCCGAAGTGGTCGAGCCGCGTTACGACGAGCTCTTCACCCTGATTCAGGCCGAACTGCGTCGCAGCGGCTACGAAGACCTGGTACCGGCGGGCATCGTCCTGACCGGCGGTACCTCGAAAATGGAAGGCGCGGTAGAACTTGCCGAGGAAATCTTCCACATGCCGGTACGCCTGGGCGTGCCGCACAGTGTTCGCGGCCTTAGCGATGTGGTGCGCAATCCGATCTATTCCACCGGTGTGGGCCTTTTGACCTACGGCCTGCAGAAGCAGTCCGACGGCTTGACCCTGACCGGTATCAGCAGCAGCAACAACGGCTATGGCGATGAACCGAAGGCTCCAGCGTTTGAACGCTTCAAACGTTGGGTCCAGGGCAACTTTTAAAGTTTCAAAGCAGTAGTAGTAGGCGCAAAAAACTAGAGAACTGTAAGGAGAGGGAAAATGTTCGAGCTCGTAGACAACGTCCCGCAAAGTCCGGTCATCAAAGTGATCGGTGTCGGTGGCGGCGGTGGCAACGCCGTCAATCACATGGTCAAGAGCAACATCGAAGGCGTCGAGTTCATCTGCGCCAACACCGATGCTCAAGCGCTGAAAAACATCGGCGCGCGTACCATCCTGCAACTGGGTACCGGCGTCACCAAGGGCCTGGGTGCCGGTGCCAATCCGGAAGTCGGCCGTCAGGCCGCGCTGGAAGACCGTGAGCGCATCGCCGAAGTGCTGCAAGGCACCAACATGGTGTTCATCACCACCGGCATGGGCGGCGGTACCGGTACCGGTGCGGCGCCAATCATCGCCGAAGTGGCGAAAGAGCTGGGCATCCTCACGGTTGCCGTGGTCACGCGTCCGTTCCCGTTCGAAGGCCGCAAGCGCATGCAGATTGCCGACGAGGGCATCCGTGCACTGGCTGACAGCGTCGACTCGCTGATCACCATCCCCAACGAGAAGCTGCTGACCATTCTCGGCAAGGACGCCAGCCTGCTGTCGGCTTTCGCCAAGGCTGACGACGTACTGGCCGGTGCCGTTCGCGGTATCTCCGACATCATCAAGCGTCCGGGCATGATCAACGTCGACTTCGCCGACGTGCGTACCGTGATGAGCGAGATGGGCATGGCCATGATGGGTACCGGCTGCGCCAGCGGTCCTAACCGTGCACGTGAAGCGACCGAGGCAGCCATTCGCAACCCGCTGCTCGAAGACGTCAACCTGCAGGGCGCCCGCGGCATCCTGGTCAACATCACTGCAGGTCCTGACCTGTCGCTGGGCGAATACTCGGACGTCGGTAGCATCATCGAAGCCTTCGCTTCCGATCACGCCATGGTCAAGGTCGGTACCGTTATCGATCCGGACATGCGCGACGAGCTGCACGTTACCGTGGTTGCCACTGGCCTGGGTGCGAAAATCGAGAAGCCGGTCAAGGTTATCGACAACACCATGCAGGCCGCTGCGGCGCAAACCCCGGCACCGGCGCCTGTGCGCAACGAGCAGTCTTCGGTGAACTACCGTGACCTGGAGCGTCCGACCGTGATGCGCAACCAGGCCCACGCCGGTGCTGCCGCTGCTGCTAAACTTAATCCGCAAGACGATCTGGACTACCTGGACATCCCGGCATTCCTGCGTCGTCAGGCCGATTAATGAAATTTATCAGGGGTATAAGGGTGATTGGTGTTCAGCAAAGGCCGGGTCTGGTATTATCCTCAGCCTTTGTTGATACCAGTTCGCAATTTGCGCTGAAGCGGCCAATGCCATGATTAAACAACGCACCCTGAAGAATATTATCCGTGCCACAGGTGTCGGCCTGCACTCCGGGGAAAAGGTTTACCTGACCCTCAAACCTGCACCTGTGGATACCGGCATCGTATTTCGCCGTGCCGACCTCGACCCCGTGGTGGAAATTCCCGCCCGCGCGGCCAACGTCGGCGAGACCACCATGTCGACGACACTGGTCAATGGCGATACCAAGGTAGACACGGTTGAGCACTTGCTCTCGGCCATGGCTGGCCTGGGCATCGATAACGCCTACGTCGAGCTCTCCGCGTCCGAAGTGCCGATCATGGACGGTAGCGCAGGACCCTTTGTATTCCTGATTCAATCTGCCGGCCTGGAAGAACAGGACGCAGCCAAGAAGTTCATCCGCATCCTGCGCGAAGTGACAGTGGAAGACGGCGACAAGCGCGCCACTTTCCTGCCGTTCGACGGGTTCAAGGTGAGTTTCGAGATCGATTTCGATCACCCGGTGTTTCGCAACCGGACTCAAAGTGCCAGCGTGGACTTTTCCAGCACCTCGTTCGTGAAGGAAGTCAGCCGCGCCCGTACCTTCGGGTTCATGAGTGACATCGAGTACCTGCGCAAGCACAACCTCGCACTCGGTGGCAGTGTGGAAAACGCCATCGTGGTCGACAAGGACGGCGTGCTCAACGAAGACGGTCTTCGCTACGAAGACGAATTCGTCAAGCACAAGATCCTCGACGCCATCGGCGACCTCTACCTGCTGGGCAACAGCCTGATCGGCGAGTTCAAGGGCTACAAGTCCGGACACGCGCTGAACAACCAGCTGCTGCGCAAGCTGATCGAGGAAAAAGACGCCTGGGAAGTGGTGACTTTCGAAGATGCCAGCACGGCACCGATCTCTTACATGCGTCCGGTTGCGGCAGTGTAAGTACGAACACTCTCTTCTTTAGTTTTTTTGGGCCACCTTCGGGTGGCCTTTTTTATGCCTGATTTTTGCTTGACACAGTACCTGTGGGAGCCGGTCTTGCCGGCGATGGGCTGCGCAGCAGCCCCATGCACGGAATATCAGCCGTCCGCCGCATCCTTGTCCCGGGCATGGCTGGCCAGGCGCTCCAATGCCGCACGCAACTTCGGATCGCTGATGCCCTCTGCCGTCGCCTGAATGCTCTCGGCCGCCCGGCTCGACAAGTCTGCGGTATGCCCGACCGCCCGGCTCTGGGTGGTCGGTGGCTGCACCTTGAACAGGATCCGGGTCAGGCTGGCGAAGACTTCGAGGGTCTGCAACTGGCGTTGCAGGCGTTTTTGCTGGTAACGCAGGCGGGTGGCCCAGTGGCCGTCGGTGACGATCAGCAGCAGCGTGCCTTCGCGCCAGGAGGCGATGTGGCAATGTTCGCGAGCCGCCGGCTGCAGCTGGCTGTCGAGCAGCTTTTGCAGTTGCGCCAGGCGCTGGGCCTGGCTGAACAGGGCTTTGAGCGGCCGGGCTTCGCGCAGAAGAACAGCGGGGGCGCGGGCTGGCGAGGGGCGAAAAGCCATGAAGGGACACCTGAAGTTACAGAGCTGCCATCTTAGCAGATCGCCCGTGCCAGGCCTTGCTTGGGCTGCGAGGGTAAAACTTCATGTTGCAATGGGTTGAAGTTGGCGAAAAAGGCCTTATTTTAACCAGGCCCCGTCAAAGCGCTGTGCCAGCATCGTGGAAATCCGCCACTTTCCTCACCATCGTTTCCGGGTAGAATGCTCGTTCGCATGCGGCCATAAGGGCTGCACGGGCGACTTACGGGGCCGCCCTCCATCCCCACGTGTGGAAGATCCTGCCGATATGTTTGCGCCTTTGTTAAAAAAACTTTTTGGAAGCAAGAACGAGCGTGAAGTCAAACGCATGCTCAAGACGGTACAGATCGTCAATGCCTTCGAAGAGCAGATGGTGGCCCTCTCGGATGAGCAGCTGCGCGCCAAGACCGCAGAGTTCAAAGAGCGCCTGGCCAAAGGCGAGACCCTCGACCAGCTGTTGCCTGAAGCCTTCGCGGTCGCCCGTGAAGCGGGCAAGCGGGTCATGGGCATGCGTCACTTCGATGTGCAGCTGATCGGCGGCATGACCTTGCACGAAGGCATGATCGCAGAAATGCGTACCGGTGAAGGCAAGACCTTGGTCGCAACCCTGGGCGTATACCTCAATGCCCTGTCGGGCAAAGGCGTGCACGTGGTCACGGTGAACGACTACCTGGCCCGCCGCGACGCCAACTGGATGCGTCCCCTGTACGAATTCCTCGGCCTGACCGTCGGTGTCGTCACACCGTTCCAGCCGCCGGAAGAGAAGCGCATCGCCTATGCCGCCGACATCACCTATGGCACCAACAACGAATTCGGGTTCGACTACCTGCGCGACAACATGGCGTTCAGCATGGAAGAGAAATTCCAGCGTGAGCTGAATTTCGCCGTGATCGACGAAGTCGACTCCATCCTGATCGACGAAGCGCGTACCCCGCTGATCATCTCCGGCCAGGCCGAAGACAGCTCCAAGCTGTACATCGAGATCAACAAGCTGATCCCGCGCCTCAAGCAGCACATCGAGGAAGTCGAGGGCCAGGTTACCCAGGAAGGCCACTACAGCATCGACGAGAAGAGCCGTCAGGTTGAACTCAACGAAGCCGGTCACCAGTTCATCGAAGAAATGCTCACCCAGGTCGGCCTGCTGGCCGAGGGCGAGAGCCTCTACTCGGCGCACAACCTGGGCCTGCTGACCCACGTCTACGCTGGCCTGCGTGCGCACAAGCTGTTCCATCGCAACGTCGAGTACATCGTCCAGGACGGCCAGATCCTGCTGATCGACGAGCACACCGGCCGTACCATGCCGGGCCGCCGCCTGTCCGAAGGCCTGCACCAGGCGATCGAAGCGAAAGAGAACTTGAACATCCAGGCCGAGAGCCAGACCCTGGCCTCGACCACCTTCCAGAACTACTTCCGCCTGTACAACAAGCTGTCCGGCATGACCGGTACCGCCGACACCGAAGCGTTCGAGTTCCAGTCGATCTACGGCCTCAACGTGATGGTGATCCCGCCGAACAAGCCGTTGGCCCGTAAGGACTTCAACGACCTGGTGTACCTGACCGCCGATGAGAAGTACCAGGCGATCATTGCCGACATCAAGGAAAGCATGACCCAGGGCCGCCCCGTCCTGGTGGGTACGGCGACCATCGAAACCTCCGAGCACATGTCCAACCTGCTGCAGAAGGAAGGCATCGATCACAAGGTTCTGAACGCCAAGTACCACGAAAAAGAAGCCGAGATCATTGCCCAGGCCGGTCGCCCGGGTGCGCTGACCATCGCCACCAACATGGCCGGTCGCGGTACCGACATCCTCCTGGGTGGTAACTGGGAAGTCGAAGTCGCCGCCATGCAAAGCCCGACCCCCGAGCAGGTCGCACAGATCAAGGCCGACTGGCAGAAGCGTCACCAGCAGGTGATCGAGTCCGGTGGCCTGCACGTGATCGCCTCCGAGCGTCACGAATCGCGCCGTATCGACAACCAGCTGCGTGGCCGTTCCGGCCGTCAGGGCGACCCGGGTTCGAGCCGCTTCTACCTGTCGCTGGAAGACAGCCTGATGCGTATCTTCGCCTCTGACCGGGTGAAGAACTTCATGAAGGCGCTGGGCATGCAGTCCGGTGAAGCCATCGAGCATCGGATGGTCACCAACGCCATCGAAAAGGCCCAGCGCAAGGTCGAAGGCCGCAACTTCGACATTCGCAAGCAACTGCTCGAATTCGACGACGTCGCCAACGAGCAACGTAAAGTCATCTACCACATGCGTAACAGCCTGCTGGCAGCCGACAATATTGGCGATACCATCGCCGACTTCCGCGAGGAAGTGCTCGACGCCACCGTCGCCCTGCACATTCCGCCGCAGTCGCTGCCAGAACAGTGGGACGTGGCCGGTCTGGAAGCGGCACTGGCCAGCGATTTCGGGGTCAAGCTGCCGATCCAGCAATGGCTCGACGAAGACGACCACCTGTACGAAGAAACCCTGCGTGCCAAGCTGATGGCCGAGCTGCTGGCGGCTTACAACGAGAAGGAAGAACAGGCCAGCGCCGAAGCGCTGCGCACCTTCGAGAAGCAGATCCTGCTGCGCGTACTCGACGACCTGTGGAAAGACCACCTGTCGACCATGGACCACCTGCGTCACGGTATCCACTTGCGCGGTTATGCGCAGAAGAACCCGAAGCAGGAGTACAAGCGCGAGTCGTTCAACCTGTTCCAGGAACTGCTCGATTCGATCAAGCGCGATACCATCCGCGTGCTCTCGCACGTTCAGGTGCGCCGCGAAGATCCGGTCGAGGAAGAAGCCCGTTTGCGCCGCGAAGCCGAAGAACTGGCCGCACGCATGCAGTTCCAGCACGCCGAGGCTCCGGGCCTGGAAGCTGAACCGCAGGAAGAGGGCGCTGACGTTGCCGTGGCCACCGCGCCCGTGCGCAACGAGCAGAAACTGGGCCGCAACGAGCCATGCTGGTGCGGTTCGGGCAAGAAGTTCAAGCAGTGCCACGGCAAGATCGACTGATCAAACCGTCGTTGCACCCCGCTGACATCTGAACACCGCGCCGCGACTGGTCCTGACCGTCGCGGCGTTGTTCCATCTCAAGCGCCGGTAATCTCGATCCGACGCATTTTTTCTAGGAGCGCTTTCATGGCTGTTGGTCTTGGTCCTTTGCCAACGTTGCACCCGGTTCCAGGTTTTGAACTCGGCATTGCCTCTGCGGGCATCAAGCGCCCAGGGCGCAAGGACGTGGTGGTAATGCGCTGCGCCGAAGGCTCCAGCGTTGCCGGCGTGTTCACCCTGAACGCTTTCTGCGCCGCCCCGGTGATCCTCGCCAAGCAGCGCGTGCAGGGCAGCGTGCGCTACCTGCTGACCAACACTGGCAACGCCAACGCCGGCACCGGCGCCCCGGGCCTGGCCGCGGCCGAGCGCACCTGCGCGAAACTCGCCGAGCTGACCGGCGTTGACGCCAGCGCCGTGCTGCCGTTCTCCACCGGTGTGATCGGTGAGCCACTGCCGGTCGAGAAGATCGAAGGCGCCCTGCAGGCAGCCATCGATGACCTGTCGGAAAACAACTGGGCCGCTGCCGCCACCGGCATCATGACCACCGATACCCTGCCAAAAGGTGCCAGCCGTCAGTTCCAGCATGACGGCGTGACCATTACCGTCACCGGTATCAGCAAGGGTGCGGGGATGATCCGCCCGAACATGGCGACCATGCTCGGCTACATCGCCACCGACGCCAAGGTGGCCCCGGCGGTGCTCAAGGACCTGATCCTCGACGGCGCCAACAAGTCGTTCAACCGCATCACCATCGACGGCGATACCTCGACCAACGACTGCTGCATGCTGATTGCCACCGGCAAGGCCGATGTCGCCGAAGTCTCCGAAGCCAGCGGCCCATTGTTCGACGCGCTGAAAAAGGCCGTGTTCGAAGTGTGCATGGACGTGGCCCAGGCCATCGTCCGTGACGGCGAAGGCGCGACCAAGTTCGTCACCGTTGAAGTCAACGGCGGCGGCAACCACCAGGAGTGCCTGGACGTCGGTTATGCCGTGGCCCACTCGCCGCTGATCAAGACCGCCCTGTTCGCCTCCGACCCGAACTGGGGCCGTATCCTTGCCGCCGTCGGCCGTGCCGGCGTGCCGGACCTGGACGTCAGCCTGATCGACGTTTACCTGGGTGATGTGTGCATCGCCAGCAAGGGCGGGCGCAGCGCCAGCTACACCGAAGCCCAGGGCTCGGCGGTCATGGCCAAGGAAGAGATCACCATCCGTATCGAGCTGGGCCGTGGCCAGTGCAGCGAAACCATCTGGACCACCGACCTGTCCCACGAGTACGTGAAAATCAACGCCGAATACCGTACTTAACTTCATCGCGGGGCAAGCCCGCTCCTACCAAACCTGTAGGAGCGGGCTTGACCCGCGAAAAGTCCCTGATGGAGCTGAACCATGAGCTATCAACTGATCATCGGCGACAAGCTGTACTCCTCCTGGTCGCTGCGCGCCGCCCTGGCCCTTGAGCTGGCCGGTGTTTCCTATGAAGAAACCCTGATCAAACTCAACCAGCCCGATACCCGCCAGCGTCTGCTCGAGCATTCGCCCACCGCCAAGGTGCCGCTGCTCAAGAGCGAGCATGGCGTGATCGCTGACTCCCTGGCGATCGCCGAATACCTGGCTGAGCGTCATCCTCAAGCCAACCTCTGGCCCACCGACATCGCTGCCCGGGCCCAGGCCCGTTCGGCCTGCGCGCAGATGCACAGCGGCTTTTTCGCCCTGCGTGGCAACATGCCGTTCGACCTGTCCCGGGATCAAGCGCTGGAAACCGTGCCGCTGGACGTGCAAGTCGATATCGACCGCATCGTCGCGCTCTGGTCCGAATGCCGCCTGGCAGCCAAGGAAGCGGGCCCGTACCTGTTCGGCAGGGTGAGCCTGGCCGATGCCTTCTTCGCCCCGATCGCCGTGCGCTTGCGCACCTACCGGGTTGAAGTGCCGGCAGAAGCGGCGGCCTATATCGAAACCATCTACCAATGGCCAGCCTTCCAGGCCTGGCAAAAGGCCGGCTTGGCGGAGCGTGAAGGGTGAAGCGTGTGCATGTAGCCGCTGCGGTCATCCGTGGCACCGACGGGCGTATTCTGATTGCCCGCCGCGCTGACAGCCAGCATCAGGGCGGTCTGTGGGAATTTCCGGGTGGCAAGGTCGAAGACGGCGAAGCGGTCGAGCTGGCCCTGGCGCGCGAGCTGCAGGAAGAGCTGGGCATCGTCGTCACTGCGGCGCGTCCGCTGATCAAGGTCAAGCATGATTACCCGGACAAGCAAGTGCTGCTGGATGTCTGGGAGGTCAACGGCTTTACCGGCGAGCCCCATGGCGCCGAAGGCCAGCCCTTGGCCTGGGTGGCCGCGCGGGAACTGCCGCAGTACGACTTCCCCGAGGCCAACCAGCCGATCGTAGCCGCTGCGCGCTTGCCGGCTGAATACCTGATCACCCCCGAGGGCCTGGAAGTCCCGCAGATGCTGCGTGGCATTCAGAAGGCCATTGCCGGTGGAATCAAACTGGTACAACTGCGTGCACCGAACATGTACGACCCCAAGTACCGCGATGTGGCGGTGGATGCGGTGGGGCTGTGTGCGGGCAAGGCGCAGTTGATGCTCAAGGGCCCGCTGGAGTGGCTGGGAGACTTCCCGGCGGCCGGTTGGCACCTGACCTCCGAGCAATTGCGCAAGTACGCCAGCAACGGCCGGCCGTTCCCCAAGGAACGCTGGCTGGCGGCGTCCTGCCATAACGCTGAAGAGCTGGCGTTGGCCGAGCAGATAGGCGTGGATTTCGTCACCCTGTCGCCGGTGCAGGCAACCCAGACTCATCCGCACGCCGTGCCGTTGGGTTGGGAGCAGGCGCAGCAACTGATCGAGGGTTTCAGCAAGCCGGTGTATTTGCTCGGTGGCGTGGGTGCTGTCGAGCGCGACAAGGCCTGGCTGCATGGGGCCCAGGGTGTGGCGGGGATCCGCGCGTTCTGGCCTGAGCTTTGAACTGATCGCGGGGCTAGCCCGCTCCTACAGGATCGCCACCTGTAGGAGCGGGCTTGACCCGCGATGAGGCCCTCAGGGTTTAGCCGCAGCCTGCCACAACACCTCGGCAACGCCCTGGCGCCGTGCAATCAACCGTGCCGCGACAAACAGCAAATCCGACAACCGATTGATGTACGCCAGGCCGACCCCGGCCAATGGCTCGACACTGTTCAACTGCTGGCAACGCCGCTCGGCGCTGCGCGCCAGGCTGCGGCACACATGGGCCTGGGCAATCAGCGCGGAGCCACTGGGCAGGATGAAGTTCTCCAGTGGCCCCAGCTCTTCGTTCCAACGGTCGATTGCCGCTTCCAGGCGTTCCACTTCAGCGTTGTTCAGCGCCTGATAAGCAGGCATCGCCAGTTCCCCGCCCAGATCGAACAGCCGGTGCTGACAAGGCGCCAACACTTCACTGAGCTCATCCAGCCTTTGCTCGGCCAACCCGGCCAGCAACATACCCAGCTGGCTGTTGAGGCTGTCCACCTCGCCAATGGCTTCGATCCGCGGGTGGTCCTTGGGCACGCGGCGGCCATCGCCCAGGCCGGTTTCACCTTTGTCGCCGGTGCGGGTGTAGATCTTCGACAATCGAAAACCCATGCTCATGACTCCGTTTTGGTGGGGGCAAGCGGCAGGCGCAAGGTGAAGCAGGTGCCCTGGCCGGGTGCCGATTGCACCTCCATCTGCCCCTTGTGGTTGTTGGTGATGATGAAGTACGACACCGACAGGCCCAGGCCTGTGCCCTGGCCGATTTCCTTGGTGGTGAAGAACGGCTCGAAGGTACGTTTGCGCACCGTTTCGGGCATGCCGATGCCGTTGTCTTCGACCTGGATCTCTGCCCACGGCGGGTTGAGCCGGGTGCGCAGGGTGATACGCCCGGGTTCGCTGTCGTCCGGACGCAGGTGAATGGCCTGGGCGGCGTTTTTCAGCAGGTTGAGCAGCACCTGTTCCAGTTCGTTGGCGGTGCACGGCACCGGGCCCAGGTTGGGGTCGAACTGGCGGACGATGGCCTGGCCCTTGAAGTCGAAACCGATGGTCAGGTCGAAGTCGTTGCCGGCAATTTCCACCGCCTGGTCAATCAGCGCCGGCAGGTCGCAAGGCGCCAACTGGCGGTTGCTGCGGCGGCTGAAGCTGAGCATGTGGGTAACGATCTTCGCGGCGCGGGCGCCGGCCTGCTGGATGCCGTCGAGCAACTGCGGCACTTCGCGGTTTTCCAGGTAGCGGTTGACGGAGGGCAGGTCAATGCCGATTTCGTCGGCCTGTTCGATGTTCTTGGCCAGGTCCGGCGACAGCCGCCGGCGAATGTTCTGCACGTTATGCAGGATGGCGCCGAGGGGATTGTTGATTTCGTGAGCCATGCCGGCTGCCAGGCCACCGACTGAAAGCATCTTCTCCGACTGAACCATCATTTCTTCCAGCGACAGCCGCTGGGTGATGTCGTCGATGCGGATCACCACGCCACGGCCACCGCCGCCCATCAGCGGGTAGAAGGTCAGGGCGTAATGGCGGGCGTCGTCGTCCTTGGTCCAGGTCACCCGCTCGATCTTCGCCACCTGGTGCTTCTCGACGCTCTCCTTGAGCTGCGGGAGGAACGGCTTGAGCGGTTCGAAGGCGAGGAATATCGGCTGGTTCAGCGCTTCATCCAGCGGCGTACCGGAGAGCGCGCTGGCTTCCTGGTTCCACTGGGTGACGTAGAGCTGTTCGTCGAGGGCGATCAACGCCGAGGGCATGGAGTCGATGATGCTGTTGAGGTAATTCTGAAAACCGGTGAGTTTTTTCTCGATCTTGCTGCGTACCTGGACTTCCAGCTCCAGCTTGCGGTTGGTGTGGCGGGTTTCTTCGGCCAGGCCCTGGGCTTGGTCGTAGGCTTCCTGGAACTCGTCGCGGGTGCGTTTGAGTTGCTGTTCGCGGGCTTCGATGCGCGAAAGCATGGTGTTGAAGGCGTCGGCCAGGCTGCCAATTTCATCGTCGTTGCCGCGTTTGGCGCGCAGGGCGTAGTTTTCTTCGCGGGTGACCTGGCGCGAGAGCTCTTCAAGCTGGTAGATCGGTTGGGTGATCAGGCGTTTGATCTGCCGGGCGATGATCATCCACAGCAGGACACTGAACACCAGGATGCCCAGGCTGGCGGTCAGGGTGCCGGTGTAGAAGGCCATCGGCAACTCGCTGCTGGCCACCAGCAACAGGTGCCCGGGCGGGCCGCCAGCGCGTGGCAGGTTCACCAGTTGGGTGCTGCGAAACTCGGTCAGGCGCCAGTTTTCGATAGTGCGGTAGCGCTTGGGCAATGGCAGCTGCTCGCCATGCTGCAACTGCGCCAGCAGCTTGCCGTCACTGCCGTACAGGGCGGCGGCCCGCAGCGGGGTGTAGCTGTCGAGTTCCTTGAGCAGGGTCTTGGCGGCCTCCGGCGAATCGCTGGCCTGCTGCGCCAGTTGCGGGTTGGACACCAGCCGGCCAATGGTCTGCAGGGCTTGCGGGGCCATGCTCTCCTGGGAGATCCAGTAGGCGGCGCTGATAAAGGTCAGGTTGGCCACCAGCAGGATGGTGATCAACAGCACCAGCAGGGCGGCCAGCAACTTCTGGCCGACCGGCAGGTTCTCCAGGCGTTCGCGCAAGGTCATGTGAAAGGCGTAATCCCGGTTTGTAAGTGAAAGGGCAGGGTAGCGCCGTGCTCAGTCGCTGGGCAATCCGCGCGTGTTCAGGTGTTCGACCAAGCGCCGGTACAGCCGTTCCAGGTGCGGCAACTGCCGGCCGTGGCGGCTGGCGGTGCGGCAGGCATGGCCGAGCAGGTAATGGATTTCGGTGCGCCGGCCGTGGCGAACATCCTGGTACATGGAAGAGTAGTTGGCCGCCGTCGCCTGGATCACCCGTTCGACTTCATCGACCAGGCCCTCGGCGGCTTCGGGCTGACCGCAGTATTGCAGCAGCTCGGCGAGTTCGGTGCACAGGGTGGCGACTTCGCAGTGATGTGCCTGCAGACCGCCATTGCGGCAGTCATGCAGTACGGTCAGCGGGTTGATCGCGCAGTTGAGCGCCAGCTTGCGCCACAGCCGGGTCAGGATGTCCGGGGTCCACTGGTGAGGAATGCCGGCGTCGCTCAGATCGTCGAGCCAGTCCGGGGCACCCGGGTTGGCCGGATCACCCAGCCAGTTGAAGCCGTGGCCGGCGAAATTCACCTGCCAGTCCTGTTCGCGGAACGCACCTTCGGTGCTGGAGGCGAATACGCAACGGGCGTGGGGCACGCGATTGGCCACCGCTTCCTGGCTGCCGAGGCCGTTTTGCAGCAGGATCAGCTCGGCGTCCCGGGCCAGGCGCGGCGCCAGGTGCGCCACCGCCTGTTCGGCGTCATAGGCCTTGCACGCCACCAGCAAGCGATGGATCGGCGTGTTGTCGTCGGCCAGTTGCGCCGGGATCGCCTGCAACTGCGTCTTGCCGTGTTCGATCAGGGTCAGGCCGCCAGCGGCCTCATAGGCCTGCACGCGCGCCGCATCGCGCAGGATCAGCCGCACCGGTTTGCCCGCACGGGCCAGCCGACAGGCCCAGAGGCTGCCCAGACTGCCGGCGCCGAGAATATGCCAGGTGCTGCTCATCAGCGTTTCGCAACCGTTATAATGATCCGGTATTTTAACCGTCAAACCCTGCGCGCTCCATCGCGCTCTTTCAGCAGAGCCGCGAGGGTGCCGTTATTTTTTGGAGAAAAGGTATGCCGTCGTTCGACGTGGTATCGGAACTGGACAAACACGAAGTCACCAACGCCGTGGAAAACGCGGTCAAAGAGCTGGATCGTCGCTATGACCTCAAGGGCAAGGGCAGCTTCGAGTTCAAGGAAAAGGAACTGACCGTCAACCTCACCGCCGAAGCTGAATTCCAGCTCGAGGCGATGATCGACATCCTCAAGCTGGCCTTGGTCAAGCGCAAGATCGACGTGCAGTGCCTGGAAGTGAAGGACGCCTTCGCCTCGGGCAAGGTCATGAAGCAGGAAGCAGTGCTCAAAGAGGGCATCGATAAAGAGCTGGCGAAGAAAATCGTTGCTCACATCAAGGATGCCAAGCTCAAGGTCCAGGCCGCGATCCAGGGCGAGCAGGTACGCGTCACCGGCAAGAAGCGCGACGACCTGCAAGAGGCGATCGCCGCCCTGCGCGCCAAAGAGTTCGGCATGCCCCTGCAGTTCAACAATTTCCGCGACTGAAGTCACGGAGCCCGGAACCTTGGCGCCTTTTTGGCGTCCGAGGGCCGAGGCGCCGCTGAATCGTTTGCGGCAGGTCTTTTTCAGCTTTTTGCCGCTCGGCATCAGGAGAGTACACGATGGATTTCAACGCTGAGGTCGACCAGTTGGTCAAGGCTTCGCAAACCTGGCTACCGATGATCATGGAATACGGCAGCCGCCTGTTGCTGGCGCTGCTGACCCTGGCCATCGGCTGGTGGGTAATCAACAAGGTCACCTACCGCCTGGGCAAACTGCTGGCCCTGCGCAATGCCGACCTGGCCCTGCAGGGTTTTATCAGCAGCCTGGCCAACATTATTCTGAAGATCCTGCTGATTGTCAGCGTGGCCTCGATGATCGGCATCGAGACCACCTCGTTCGTCGCGGCCATCGGTGCTGCGGGCCTGGCCATCGGTCTGGCCCTGCAGGGTAGCCTGGCCAACTTCGCGGGCGGCGTGCTGATCCTGCTGTTCCGTCCGTTCCGTATCGGCGACTGGATCGAAGCCCAGGGTGTGGCGGGTACCGTCGACAGCATCCAGATCTTCCATACCGTGCTGCGTACCGGCGACAACAAGACCGTGATCCTGCCCAACGGCAGCCTGTCCAACGGCATCATCACCAACACCAACCGCCAGCCGACGCGCAAGGTGGTGTTCGATGTTGGCGTCGACTACGACGCCGACCTGCAAAAGGCCCGCAACGTGCTGCTGGAACTGGCCCAGGACCCGCGAGTGCACCAGGACCCGGCACCCCAGGCAGTGATTTCGACCTTGGGCGACAGCTCGATCACCGTCTCGCTGCGTATCTGGGTCAACACTGCCGACTACTGGGACGTGCTGTTCATGCTCAACGAGCATGCCCGTGACCGCCTCAAGGCCGAAGGCATCGACATTCCCTTTCCGCAGCGGGTGATCCGCGTGGTACAGGAAGCGGCGGTGCAATAACGACCGACGCAATCGCGGGGCAAGTCGGGTCGCCGCACCGCCGCTCCCACAGTGGGTGCGGCGACCCGACTTGCCCCGCGATGCTTTCAGCAGCCATTACACTTGTTCACGTCTTCGCGCTATCTGCGCCTGGTGCATTCTGGCATACAGGCTGGCTTACTTCTGTTTGCCCGGTCTTATCATGCTTACCCCCCTGATCAACATCACGCCTTTGCGGGCGTTTTGTTTCGCCATGACCCTGGCGCTGTTCGAACTGCTCACCTACCTCGCCAGTGACGTGGTGATGCCGGCCATGCCGGTGGTGGTCGGTGACCTGAACGCCAGCCCCGAATTCATTCCCCACGCGTTGAACCTGTACCTGCTCGGTGGCGTGCTGTTGCAATGGCTGATCGGCCCGCTGGCCGACCGCTATGGCCGTCGTCCGATGCTGCTGGGCGGCTGTGCGTTCTTCTGCCTGGCCTGCATCGCCACCTTCTGGGTGCAGAGCATCGAGTTGTTCAACCTGCTGCGGCTGCTGCAGGGTATCGGCCTGGGCTTTGTGGTAACGGTCAGCTACCCGGCGCTCAACGAGGCGTTCAGCGAGGCCGATGCGGTGCGAATGATGGCTTTGCTGGCCAACATCGCCTTGCTGTCGCCACTGCTCGGCCCGCTGGTCGGTACCCTGCTGCTGGAGTGGGTGTCCTGGCGCTGGCTGTTCGTGCTGCTTGGCACGGCGGCGGTGTTGGCCTGGTTCGCCCTGTACCGGTTCATGCCGGAAACCCTCGGCGTCGAGCGCCGCGACGGCTCGCGCCTGGCGTTCCAGCCGATCCACCTGCTGCCGTTGCTGGCAGGGTATGGGCAACTGTTGGCCAACCGCCGCTTTGTTGCCGGCAGTGCTGCGCTGGGCCTGGTCGGCCTGCCGCTGATCGGCTGGATCGGGCTGTCGCCGGTGCTTTTGATCCATGACGAGGGCCTGAGCACTTTCGATTACGCCCTGTGGCAGTTGCCGGTGTTTGGCGGCCTGATCCTCGGCAACCTGATCATCAACCGGATTGCCGACCGTTATGCACTCACCGCCTTGGTGCGCCTGGCGTTGTGGCCATTCCTGATCGGTTTGCTCGGCATGATGCTCGGCACCTGGCTGCTCCCTTCGGTACTGAGCCTGGTGATCGGCATGTCGGTGTATGCGCTGGGCCTGGGCATCGCCAACGCCGTGCTGTACCGCATGACGCTGTTCTCCAGCGAACAGAGCAAGGGCCTGGTGTCGGCGATGCTGGGGATGATCACCATTGCCCTGCTGGGCCTTGGTGGGGCGTTGCTGGCGATGCTCGGCGCTGGCGCCAGCCTGTTGCACTTCGCCTTGGCGGCAGGCGCGGCGGGGATTCTGGCGCTGTGGCCGCTGTGGGTCGTTCTGAGCGCTTGCAGTCGCTTGCCAGAGGCTATCCCGGAGTAAATCCGGCAATAGCCTCAGCGCGGTTCAGGGGCGTTCTGCAGCGGCGTTTTCGACGGGCTCTTGCTTGCCCCGCTCCTGGTGCCACTGCAGGGCAATCAGAATCAGGGTCGGCACGCCGAGCAGGGCGGTGATCAGGAAGAAGTCGTGATAACCGAACTTCTCGACCATCACCCCTGAATAGCCGCCGATCAGCCGTGGCAACAGCAGCATGATCGAACTGAGCAGGGCGTACTGAGTAGCCGAGAACTTCAGGTTGGTCAGGCTCGACAGGTAGGCGACGAACGCCGAAGTGGCCAGGCCTGAACTGAAGTTGTCCAGCGAGATGGTGACGATCAGCATCTGCAGGTTGGCGCCCATGTCGGCGAGCATCAGGAACAGGATGTTGGTCGCCGCCGAAGCCACGCCGCCGATGAACAGGATCGGCAGAATGCCGAAGCGCACGATCAGCAGGCCACCAAAACCGGCACCCACCAGGGTCATGATCAGGCCGAAGATCTTGCTGACACTGGCGATCTGGTCCTTGGTAAAGCCCTGGTCGATGTAGAACACGTTAGCCATCACGCCCATCACCGTGTCGGACATCCGGTAGGTGGCGATCAGCCCGAGCAGCAGCAGGGCCTGCCAGCGATAGCGGGTGATGAAATCGTTGACCGGCGTGAGTACCGGCGCCAGCCCGCGCCGACCCATGGACGACAGGCACAGGGCGGTGAGGGTGATGTAGAGGATCGCGCGCAGGAAGGCGCGGTCTTCGAGCAGCAGGTCGAGCAGGCTCACGCCTTCGAACAGCACGCTGGCAAAATCGGTGTTGTACAGCTGGGTGAAGGTCGCCGGTACCGATACCAGCAGGATGATCAGCACGAACACCGACGCCAACTGGTGGGCCAGGCCATAGCGCGCCGCCGACAGCTGGGTGCGCAGCGGCACGGGTGGTTCGCGCATCAACAGGGTGGTGATGACCGCTGGCAGCATCATCACGCCGAACAGCACGTAGGTGCCGGTCCAGGCTTTGTGCAGGTAGCTGAAGCCGGTGGAGCCGAAGCCTTCGGCGAAGAACAGCGCACCGGCGGTGGCCAGCAGCGCAGCAACCCGGTAGCCGGCCATGTAACTGGCGGCAAGGGCGGCCTGGCGCTGGTCGTCGGCGATTTCCAGGCGGTAGGCATCGACGGCGATGTCCTGGGTAGCCGAAGCAAAGGCCACCAGCACCGCCAGGGCGATCAGCCACGACAGATGCTTTTGCGGGTCGCAAAAGCCCATGCCGACCAGGCCGATGACGACCAGGACTTGCGACAGCACCAGCCAGGAACGGCGGCGTCCGAGTTTGCCAAGCAGCGGCAGGCGCCATTGGTCGAGCAGCGGCGACCACACCCACTTGAAGGCATAAGCCAGGCCGATCAGGCTGGCATAACCGATGGTTTCACGGGCCACGCCGGCTTCGCGCAGCCAGACCGACAGGGTCGAAAACACCAGCATGTAAGGCAAGCCGGCGGCAAAGCCGAGCAACAACAGCACCAGTGTCGACGGGCTGGCATAGGCAGCGAGCGCAGCGCGCCAGGTTTTACGGGGCATGGGCCAACATCTGCCTCAAGTTTGCGAAAACAAAGCGCGCACTCTAACCGCTGTGCTCCATCGGGCGCCAGCCATGGCGCAGCATATCCACACGATTATTGTGCAAGGTGATGCCTTCTGCGCGCAGTCGCGCACGCTGTTCGTCGCCCGAAGGGGTGCCCAACGCCAGGCTCAAGCGCCCGCCGGCGCCCAGTACCCTGTGCCAGGGGAGCTGGGTGTCGCTGGGCAACTGGCTGAGGGTACGCCCGACCCAGCGCGCTGCGCGACCAAGGCCGGCCAGTTGCGCGAGCTCGCCGTAGCTGATCACCTTGCCCTCGGGCACCTGGCCAAGCACCAGATAGAGTGCCATTCGTCGGGCTTCGGCGCTGTCGGTCGGATCGCCAGGCATCCCGTTCATCGCGGGATGCGCCCATGCCGTGCGAGGAGCACCGGGCCGTGCGGGCAAATAAGAATTGAACTCATCGACATGGGGCAGGTCAGTCCTTGCTCTGATGGCGGGTATCTGGATAATGCCCGACTTTTTTCGCGAACCCGAGTCCGTTGCTGCTTATGTTTTCTAGAGCCCTGTTGTGCGTTGCCCTCGCCGCTGCCTGTTCCCCCGCCCTTGCAGACACCGTGTGGATGAAAAACGGTGACAAGCTCAGTGGCAAGATCAAGGTCTTCGATGGCGGCAAACTGTTGCTCGAAACATCGTACGGTGGCTCCATCGCCCTGGACTGGAAACAGGTCAAGACCCTGGAAAGCGACCAGGAGCTGCTGGTCAAGCAGGATGCCTACAGCGGTGAGAAGGCCAAGTCGCTGCACGCGGCGGACGCAGGCCAGGTGACGTTGGCCAATGGCGAGACACCCAAGACCGTCGAGCTTGCCAGCATCCAGCAGATCATGAAGCCAAAGCCGGTGGTCGAGGACCTGTCGTGGAAGGGGAACGTCGACCTGGCCATGGACTACAAGCGCGCCGAAACCGACAGCGACGACTACGACATCGACTTCAAGACCACCGCACGCCACGGCCGCTGGCGGCACCAGGCCGAAGGCGAATACAACCGCGAGAGCAAGAACGACGTCACCACCACCAACAACTGGAGTGGCGAATACGCGCTGGACCGCTTCATCACCGAGAAGTGGTTCTGGCAGGGCCGTCTGGAATACAAGCGCGATCATATCGAAGACCTCGCTCGCCAGCGCACCGTGGGTACCGGCCCGGGTTACCAGTTCTGGGACAATGAACTGGGCGCGTTCTCCCTCGGTTCGCTGCTCAACCGTACCGACTATGAATACGCTGACGGCGGCAAGGACAACTTCTATTCCTTGGCCATGAAGTGGGACTACAACCGCTACCTGATCGGCAAGCGCGTCGAGTTTTTCACCAACGGCGAAGTCGGCAAGCCTCTGGGCGGCGTCGCCGAGTACGCCCTGGATGCCGAAGTCGGTCTGCGCTACAAGGTCACCGAGTGGGCGTCGCTCAACCTCAAGGCCGAGAAGGACATCATCAGCGGTACCCGTGACAGCGACCTGGACAAGACCCGCTATACCGCAGGTTTCGGCGTCGCCTGGTAAGCACGCTGGCAACCCTGAGCGATAATGATTATTTTGTCGGTTAACTAGCCTGGCCGTGTGTTCGTGCGCACGGCCAGCATTACGAGGTTTATCGAGCGGGGAGTCATACAGTGAGCGCTAAAGCCGCAACACAGGCACGGGAGCTGCTGCTCAAGGAATACCGCGGGGTGCTGTCGACCCATTCCAAGTCGATGCCGGGGTTTCCCTTCGGTTCGGTGGTGCCGTACTGCCTGGATGCCGACGGTAACCCACTGATCCTGATCAGCCGCATTGCCCAGCACACCCACAACCTGCAAAAGGATCCCAAGTGCTCGCTGCTGGTGGGGGAGCGTGATGCTGAAGATGTCCAGGCAGTGGGGCGCCTGACCGTGCTGGCCGAGGCGCACAAGCTGGTTGCGCCCGAAGCGGTCGAAGCCGCTGCCGAGCGTTACTACCGTTATTTCCCCGAATCGGCCAATTATCACGCCGCCCACGATTTCGACTTCTGGGTGCTCAAGCCGGTGCGCCATCGCTACATCGGTGGTTTCGGCGCGATTCACTGGATCGATCACCTGACCCTGGCCAACCCCTTTGCCGGCAAGGCCGAACAGAGCATGATCGAGCACATGAACAGCGATCATGCCAACGCCATCGAGCACTACGTCCAGCTCAGCGGCCTGCCTCAGGGCACGGCGGCGCAGATGGTCGGTATCGACAGCGAGGGCATGCACCTGCGCATTGGCCAGGCGCTGTACTGGTTGCCGTTCGCGGCGCCCTGCAATACGCCGATACAAGTGCGCGAAGCCCTGGTTTTTCTGGCCCGCGCTGATCAATGGCCGCAACGTGCAACCGCCGAGGCTTGAAATGGCGATGGATCGCATCCATTAAAGGTCTACTGCAAGGACATCTTGCGCAGAGGAACCGTTGATGCGTGCTTTTCTATTGCTGTTTCTGATTTTTCCGGTGCTGGAGCTGTATGTGTTTTTCAAGGTCAGCACCGCGATCGGCTTCTTTCCGGCGCTGCTGCTGATCATCGCCGGCTCCGCCCTGGGCGTGCTGGTGGTGCGGGTGGCGGGTCTGGCCACCGCCCTGCGTGCCCGCGAGAGCCTGCAGCGTGGCGAGTTGCCTGCCGAAGACATGTTCCACGGGCTGATGTTGGCGCTGGGTGGCGGCCTGCTGCTGTTGCCAGGTTTCATCAGTGACGTGATCGGCCTGGTCTGCCTGCTGCCGTTCACCCGCCGCCTGCTCGGGCGCAAGATGCGCGAGCGCGCCGAGGCCCAGGCCATGCGCCAGCGCGCCTTTGGCGATGACCCGTTCATGGCGCGCCCAGGTCAATCCAGCCGTGGCCACCAGCCAACGGTGATCGAAGGCGAAGTGGTCGGCCGTGAAGATCCTGCTCAGCCCAACCTGCGCAATCCTCGGGATCTGTAAAGGTTGCTTGTGCTTTGCCAACGGCCCCTTTTGGGGCCGTTTTGCTGTACAGGGGACTGATCGCTAAAAATTTTCATCAGCAAGCCTTGTAATTGCCCTTGGCGACCTCATGTATGGGTCACCGCAAGGTTTCTGGTGATTTGCACCAGACATTACATGTGTGGTCCGCCCTGCGGGCTACGAGCGGCTACGCCGCAAGCATCAACCCGCCGGTGTCGATACCGGCCGATGAAAACCACAATTAGGAGAGATCGACAATGAAGCTTCGTCCTCTGCATGACCGCGTCGTTATCCGTCGCAGCGAAGAAGAATCGAAAACCGCTGGCGGTATCGTTCTGCCAGGTTCGGCCGCTGAAAAACCTAACCGTGGCGAAGTCGTCGCTGTAGGTGCCGGCCGCATTCTGGACAACGGTGAAGTGCGTGCGCTGGCCGTGAAAGTGGGTGACAAGGTGGTTTTCGGCCCTTACTCGGGCAGCAACACTGTGAAAGTTGACGGCGAAGACCTGCTGGTGATGGCTGAGAACGAGATTCTCGCTGTCATCGAAGGCTGATTCCGCTGGTTTCCCGTTACTCCAAAGTATTCAAGGATTAAACGATCATGGCTGCTAAAGACGTAAAATTCGGCGACTCCGCCCGTAAGAAAATGCTCGTTGGTGTCAACGTTCTGGCTGACGCTGTAAAAGCCACCCTGGGCCCGAAAGGCCGTAACGTTGTTCTGGCCAAGAGCTTCGGCGCTCCGACCATCACCAAAGACGGTGTTTCGGTTGCCAAAGAAATCGAGCTCAAAGACGCCTTCGAAAACATGGGCGCCCAGCTGCTCAAAGACGTTGCCTCCAAGGCCAACGACGAAGCCGGTGACGGCACCACCACCGCAACCGTTCTGGCTCAGGCCATCGTCAGCGAAGGCCTGAAAGCCGTTGCTGCCGGCATGAACCCGATGGATCTGAAGCGTGGTATCGACAAGGCCACCATCGCCATTGTCAAAGAGCTGAAGTCCCTGTCCAAGCCATGCGCCGACTCCAAGGCCATCGCTCAGGTCGGTACCATCTCGGCCAACTCCGACAACTCCATCGGTGACATCATCGCCGAAGCCATGGAAAAAGTCGGTAAAGAAGGCGTGATCACCGTCGAAGAAGGCTCGGGCCTGGAAAACGAACTGTCGGTCGTGGAAGGCATGCAGTTCGACCGTGGCTACCTGTCCCCTTACTTCGTCAACAAGCCAGACACCATGGTCGCCGAGCTGGATGGCCCGCTGCTGCTGCTGGTTGACAAGAAAATCTCCAACATCCGTGAACTGCTGCCAGTTCTGGAAGCCGTTGCCAAGGCCGGCCGTCCGCTGCTGATCGTGGCTGAAGACGTTGAAGGCGAAGCGCTGGCTACCCTGGTAGTCAACAACATGCGCGGCATCGTCAAGGTTGCTGCGGTCAAGGCCCCTGGCTTCGGTGACCGTCGCAAGGCCATGCTGCAGGACATCGCCGTCCTGACCGGCGGTACCGTGATCTCCGAAGAAATCGGCCTGAGCCTGGAGTCCGCTACCCTGGAGCACCTGGGTAACGCCAAGCGTGTGACCCTGTCCAAGGAAAACACCATCATCGTCGACGGCGCTGGTGTACAAGGCGACATCGAAGCGCGCATCGCCCAGATCCGCACTCAGGTTACCGAGACTTCCTCGGACTACGACCGTGAAAAACTGCAAGAGCGTCTGGCCAAGCTGGCTGGCGGTGTTGCCGTGATCAAGGTCGGTGCTGGCACCGAAGTCGAAATGAAAGAGAAGAAAGCCCGCGTTGAAGACGCCCTGCACGCTACCCGTGCAGCCGTTGAAGAAGGCGTGGTGCCTGGCGGTGGTGTTGCCCTGGTTCGCGCTCTGCAAGCGATTGCCGAGCTCAAAGGCGACAACGAAGACCAGAACGTTGGTATCCAGCTGCTGCGTCGCGCTGTTGAATCGCCGCTGCGCCAGATCGTTGCCAACGCCGGCGACGAGCCAAGCGTGGTGGTCGACAAGGTCAAGCAAGGTTCCGGCAACTTCGGTTACAACGCTGCTACCGGCGAGTACGGCGACATGATCGAAATGGGTATCCTCGACCCTGCCAAGGTAACCCGTTCGGCCCTGCAAGCTGCAGCTTCGATCGGTGGTCTGATGATCACCACCGAAGCCATGGTTGCTGACGCTCCAGTAGAAGCTGGTGCTGGCGGCGGCATGCCAGACATGGGCGGTATGGGTGGTATGGGCGGCATGGGCGGCATGATGTAAGCCAGCCTGACCCGCTCGATAAAAAGCCCCGCCTAGTGCGGGGCTTTTTTTTTGCCTGAATTCTGGGGTTGCTGTGCAACCCATCGCCGGCAAGACCGGCTCCCACAGGGATCTGTATGGACTGCCCCCAAGAAGTTGGACACCAATCCAACCCTTGGGGGAGTTATGAGCAAGTACTCAGAGCATTTCAAGCT